>NZ_CP109000.1:5515647-6146171 GCF_036226605.1 Streptomyces sp. NBC_00704 | reverse complement strand
CTGTTCGCCCTCCTGGAGGAGATTCCGGAGGCCGCGCCCGCCCTCGCCGCGGCCCGGGACGTCGTGGCCACCACCGCCCGGCACACACCGCTGCACGCCAACGTGGACCTGGCCCTCGCCGTCCTCACCGCGTCGAGCGGGATGGAGGCCTCGGCCGCGGAGACGATCTTCGCCGTCGCCCGGACGGCGGGCTGGATCGCGCACGCCCTGGAGGAGTACGGCGAACGCCCCCTGCGGATGCGCCCGAGCGGACACTACGTCGGGCCGAAACCGCCCCAGCCCCTGCCCGGCTGAGATCGGGCCGCCGGGGGGGCGTCGCCGGACACCCCCTGGCGGGCCGCCGCAGCACGGCCGGACATCCGGACACTCCGAGCATCCGGGGCGCGCAGGACGCGTCGCGCAAGGCCGGCCTGCCCGGGTGTCCTCCCGCACACCTTCACGCGTCCGGCCGGATGCCGGACGGACGCGGAGCCCGGTCGGCCGCGAGGCACGCTGGCTTGCGGGTTCTCGGCGGGCGCTCGGCCGTGATCCGCCGCTCCGGCCGACGGCCCCCGGACCCAAGGACGTCGGACCCAAGGGCGTCGGCCCCGGGTGTCGAACCGCGGACCTCGGCCGCCAGGCGTCGGCCCCCATGCGGAAAGGTCGCCCCGGACTCGCCTCAGGACGACTGCCGAACCGGGCCGGAAGTCGTTCGGAGCCGAGTCAGGTTAGGCTCACCTCTGTGAGTACGTGCGCGACCGTCTCGCGGGACCTCGACGAGCCCCTCTCCGGAACCGCGGCCACGGCAACCACCTGGCTGCTCCTCGAGCAGCCCGGCCCCTGGGGCGCCAGAGCGCTGGTCTCGAGCCACCTGGACCCCTCCCTGGGCCGCGCCCTGGAGGCGGCCGCGCAGGGCACGGGGGTGCGCATCGCGCTCATCCGGCGTCCCGGCCCCCACGCGGACTTCGGCGCTCCGGCGCTGCGGCAGGTGTACGCCGCCCACACCGTTCCCGGGCGGGTGTGGCTGCACGGCGCCACGACCCACGATCCGCGCCGGTTGCTGGACCTCGACTTCGCCGCGCTCGGCCGGGGCGAGCACCGCACCTTCGACGACGCGCTGCGCGGCAGGCCCCACACGGGCGACCCGCTCGCGCTCGTCTGCACCAACGGCAAGCGCGACCGCTGCTGCGCGCTCCTCGGCCGTCCGCTGGCCGCGCAACTGGCCGCCTCGGGGATGCGGGACGCATGGGAGGTCACCCATCTGGGCGGCCACCGCTTCTCCCCCACCGTGCTGGTTCTGCCGCACGGATACGCGTACGGCCGCGTCGACGCCCACACCGTCGGGGAGGTCCTGCACGGTGTCCAGGACGGCCGGATCGTCCTGCGGGGGTGCCGGGGCAGCTCCGCGTGGGAGCGGCCCGGTCAGGCGGCGGAGCTGGCGGTGCGCGAGGCGACCGGTGAGGTCGCGGCGCAGGCCCTGAGCGTCGTGCGGACCGCCGGTGGCGCGCCGCGATGGGAGGTGACCGTCGCGCACACCGACGGGCGCCGCTGGGAGGTCGTGGTGGACCAGACCGCCGCGTCGCCGCCCCGGCCGGAGAGCTGCGGTGCGTCGGTCCTCGGTGCGCCCGCGCGGATGGACGTCGTGGCGGTGCGGGAACTGACGGGTGCCGCATCGGTCGGCTAATCGATGCGGCTGGGCGCGCGCCCTGGGGCAGGGCCGCTCCGAACGCAGCGACCGCGCGTTTTCGACGGCCTCCGCACTCTGCGAGGCTTCCGCGCGATCATGGCGAGCCTGGCGAACATGACGCAGTCAGCATGGACGCGGCCGAATCGTTTCCTCTTGAGCCGGTCAAGAGATCCGCATCACTCACCCCTACGGTTGTGCGGTCCCGTCCACGTACCGTCTTGGGTATGAGCCCCACTCCCCCCGCCCGCCGCCTGCGCCTCGGGATGCCGCGGCGCATGTTCTCGCAGCTTCTGCTCATGCAGCTGGCGATCGCCGCGGGGGTCGTGGTCCTCGCCACCGGACTGTTCCTCGCCCCCCTCGGCGACCAGCTCGACGACCAGGCGATGCGCCGTGCGCTGGCCATCGCGCAGACCACCGCCGCGGTGCCGCAGATCGCCGAGGACCTCCAGCACTCACGGCCGACGGTCGGCGGGCCGGTGCAGCAGGAGGCCGAGCGGATCCGCAAGGCCAGCGGCGCCGAGTATGTCGTGGTGATGGACCTGCACGGCATCCGCTGGTCGCACCGGGAACCCGCCGAGGTCGGCGGCCATGTCTCGACCGACCCCGGCGACGCCTTGCGCGGGCGGGACGTCATGGAGATCGACAGCGGGACCCTGGGCCGCTCGGCCCGCGGCAAGGTCCCGCTGCGCGACGGCCAGGGCAAGATCATCGGCGCGGTCTCGGTCGGCATCGAGTACGACAGCGTGCGCGCCCGGCTCATCCACGCGATCCCCGGTCTGTTCGCCTACGCCGGGGGCGCGCTGGCGGTGGGTGCGCTGGCGGCCTGGCTCATCTCCCGGCGGGTCCAGCGGCAGACCCGCGACCTGGCCTTCTCCGACATCTCCGCGCTGCTCGCCGAGCGCGAGGCGATGCTGCACGGCATCCGGGAGGGCGTCGTCGCCCTGGACCGGGCCGGCCGCGTCCGCCTGCTCAACGACGAGGCGCAGCGCCTGCTGGGCATCGGCGACGAGGCGGTGGGCGCGCTCCCCGACGCGGCACTCGGCGAGGGACGCACCGCCGACGTGCTGGCCGGCCGGGTGGACGGCACCGATCTGATCGCCGTGCGCGGCCAGCGCGTCCTGGTCGTCAACCGCATGCCCACCGACGACGGGGGCGCCGTGGCCACCCTGCGCGACCGCACCGAGCTGGAGCAGCTCGGCCGTGAACTCGACTCGACGCACGGTCTCATCGACGCGCTGCGGGCCCAGGACCACGAACACGCCAACCGGATGCACACGCTGCTGGGCCTGCTGGAACTGGAGATGTACGACGACGCCGTGGAGTTCGTCGGCGAGGTGGTGGGCGATCACCGGGCGACGGCGGAGCAGGTGACCGAGAAGATCGGGGATCCCCTGCTCGCCGCGCTGCTCGTCGGCAAGGCGACCGTCGCGGCCGAACGGGGCGTCGCCCTGTGGGTCTCCGACCGGACCCGGCTGCCCGACCGGCTGGTCGATCCGCGCGGACTCGTCACCGTCGTCGGCAACCTCGTGGACAACGCGCTCGACGCCGTCGCGGGCACGCCTCACGCGCGCGTGGAGGTCGAACTGCGCGCCGAGGGCCGTACCGCCGTACTGCGGGTGCGGGACACCGGCCCCGGCATCCCTGTCGAGCAGCGCGAACTGGTCTTCACGGAGGGCTGGTCCACGAAGAAGCCGCCCGCCCACGGCAAGCGCGGCATCGGGCTCTCCCTGGTGCGCAGGCTCGCCGAGCGGCAGGGCGGCAGCGCGGCGGTGGGCGAGGCGACCGGCGGGGGCGCCGAGTTCACCGTCGTCCTGCCGGAGACGTTGACGGAGCCCGGCGTCCCGGCCGGCCCGCCGGGGCCGCGGCCCGGCCCGCAGCCCGCCCTGACCGCCCCGGTGGCGGGCGCGGGCGCCGTCGAGGAGGGGTCGCGGTGATCGAGGTCCTGGTGGTGGACGACGACACCCGGGTCGCCCGGGTCAACGCCGCCTACGTGGAGAAGGTGCCCGGCTTCCGGGTGGCGGGCGAGGCCCACAGCGCGGCCGAGGCGCTGCACCGGCTGGCGACACTGCCCCGTGTGGACCTCGTCCTGCTGGACCACTACCTGCCCGACGAGACGGGTCTGGAGGTCGTCCAGGAGATGCGCCGGCGCGGTCACCAGACCGACGTGATCATGGTGACCGCCGCGCGGGACGTCGGGACGGTGCAGGCCGCCATGCGCCAGGGCGCTCTGCAGTATCTGGTGAAGCCGTTCGCCTTCGCGGGTCTGCGGGCCAAGCTGGAGGCCTACGCGGATCTGCGCCGCACCCTGGACGGCGGCGGCGAGGCCGAGCAGGCCGACGTCGACCGGATCTTCGGCGCGCTGTCGGCCCCGTCGGAGCCGGGTCTGCCCAAGGGGCACTCCCCCACCACCGCCGAACTCGTACGGCAGGCGCTGATGAGCGCCGAGGGACCGCTGTCGGCCCAGGAGATCGCCGACCGGACGGGGGTGAGCCGGCAGACGGCCCAGCGCTATCTGAAGCTTCTGGAGCGTACGGGGAGGGCCCGTCTCACCCTGAAGTACGGCGACGCGGGCCGCCCGGAACACCGTTACGTGTGGGCGACCCGCGCCTGAGGGCGCTCGATCCGTCAGCCCGTCGCCTTCTGGACGAACTCGGCCGTGTACGTCTTGTCGAGGTCGACCTCGGCGTTCTGGATGTTCGGGTTGAACGCCTTGAGGACCTTCTCCACCGTCTCCGGGCCGTTCTTGGGCATCACGCCGTCCGTGGTGAACATGGGCAGCGTGTTCTTGATGGCCACCGAGTACAGCATCTTGTTGCCCTGCGAGTAGTCGGCCGGCATCTTGTCGGCGATGTCGCTCGCGCTGTGGGTGGACATCCACTTGAGCGTCTTGACGAATGCATTGGCCAACCTCTGGACGGTGTCCTTGTGGCTGTTGACCCAGCTCGTCTGCATGTACAGGCTTGACGACGGGTAGGGGCCGCCGAGCGCCTCCTGGGATCCCTGCGGCGTCCGCATGTCGAGGAGGATCTTCCCGGCCTTCTTGTCCAGGATCGTCGCCACGGTCGGGTCGGTCGTCATGCCTCCGTCGATGGCGCCTTGTTGCAGCGCCGCGATGAAGGTCGGCCCGGCGCCCACGGCGACCGGGGTGAACTCGCTGACCTTGACGCCGTTCTTGACGGCGAGGTACTTGGTGAGGAAGTCGGTGGACGAGCCGAGGCCCGTGACGCCGAGCTTCTTGCCCTTGAAGTCCTTGGGCGAGGCGATGTCGTCCTCGGCCTTCGTCGACACGATCTCCACCTCGCCGGGCGCCTGCGAGAACTGGACGACGGACTCCACCTCCTTGCCCTTCACCTGAAGGTCGAGGGTGTGGTCGTAGAAGCCTACGGCGCCCTGCACCTGGCCGGAGACGAGCGCGGTCTCGGCCTGCACACCGGCCGGTTCGCTCAGCAGCTCGACGTCGAGTCCCTCGGCGTCGAAGAAGCCCAGGCGCTGGGTGAGCATGGCGGGCAGGTAGATGACCTTGTCCAGGCCACCGACCATGATCTTGACCTTGATGCCCTTGCCGTCGCCCTTGCTGTCGGCGCCGGAGGACGCCGTGGCGGCGTCGTTGGCGCAGGCGGTGAGCGAGGAGAGGGCGAGGAGACCGGCGGCGGCAACGGCCGCGTATCTGGTGGGTGTGCGCATGGCGGGGTTCACGTCCTTGTGAGAAGGCGCTGCGGAAGGCTGCGAGGTTCGCGGGAAGGGGCGGCGGTGCGGGGGACGACCGGCGCGGAAAGCAGGGCATGTGGGGGCGTCTCGGGGTCCGGGGTGCTCGATGCCGGTCGAGGTGATCTCGGCCGAGCTGGGTGATCTCGGCCGATCGGAGTGATCTGGGTGATCTCGGGCGGTCGGAGCGTCGCGGTAGGGCGGAGGAGTTCCGGGTCGACCGGCGAGGTCGGAGGTGGTGGGGCGGCGGTCAGCCGTCCGAGCCCGAGGGCTTCCAGCGGAAGATGCGGCTTTCGGCGAACGTCAGCAGCCCCTCGGCGACGAGGGCGACGACGGCGAGGATGACCATCGCCGCGTACACGCCCGCCGCGTTGAAGGTGCCCTGGGACTGGGCGACGAGGAGCCCGATGCCCTTGGTCGCGCCGATGTACTCGCCGACGATCGCGCCGATGAGCGCGAAGCCGAAGCTCACGTGCAGGCTGGTGAAGATCCAGGAGGTGGCGGACGGGATGACTACCTGGAGGGTCACCCTGCGGTCGCTCGCGCCCAGGATGCGGGCGTTGGCGACCAGGTTGCGGTCGACCTCGCGAGCGCCCTGGAAGGCGTTGAAGAAGACCGGGAAGAACACCAGGACGACGGCCGAGGCGACCTTGGAGGCCGGGCCGAGTCCGAACCAGATCACGAAGATCGGGGCCAGCACGATCCTGGGTATGGAGTTGAGCACCTTGATGTATGGACCAAGGATGTCGGCGAGAAAGGTGATGCGCCCAAGCGCGATACCGCACACGACACCGGCGACCACACCGATGATCCAGCCGAGCAGCGCCTCGTAGAGCGTGTACCAGATCTGCTCGCCGAGTGAGCCCAGTGCGGTCCCGTGCCTGAGCCAGGTGGAGATCTGGTCCCAGATCTTGCTCGGCATCGAGAAGTTGAACGGATCGATGACCTCGGCGCGGGACAGTCCTTCCCACAGGGCGAGCACGGCCACCAGGAGCAGGACGCGGAACACCGTGACGACGATCTTGCGTCTGCGTGCGGCACGCGCGCGTGAATGGGCGCGATCCGGTGCGGGGACGGCGTCGGCCACCGGTGTGCTGAGAAGGTCAGGCGACATGGGCGGCACCTCTTTCACGGGTGATGCGGACCTCTTCACCGAGGGACTCCCAGATCTCGCGGTAGATCTCGATGAACCGCGGCTCCAGACGCACCGACTCGACCTTGCGCGGCCGCGGCAGGTCGATGTCGAAGACCTGCTTGACGGTCGCGGGACCGGCGGTCATCACGACGACCTTGTCGGCTAGCGCGATGGACTCCTCCAGGTCGTGGGTGACGAACACGACGGACGCGCCCGTGCCCTCCCACAGCTCGAGCAGTTCGTCCGACATCAGAGCCCGGGTCTGCACGTCGAGCGCGGAGAACGGCTCGTCCATGAGCAGGATCTCGGGATCGTTGACGAAGGTCGCGGCGAGGGCCACCCGTTTGCGCTGGCCACCGGAGAGCTGGTGCGGATAGCGGTCCTCGAAGGCGGTGAGTCCGACCCGGCCGAGCCACTCACGGGCCCTGCTCTTCGCCTCCGCCTTCGGCACACCGCGGAAGCGGGGGCCGGCCATGACGTTCGACAGGACCGTGCGCCAGGGAAACGTCGCGTCCTGCTGGAAGACGAAGCCGACCTTGTCGCCGACGCCACGCACGGGCTGCCCGGCGACCAAAACCTCACCCTGGGTGGGCTCCTCCAGCCCGCTGACCAGGGTCAGCGTAGTGGACTTCCCGCAACCGGTCGGTCCGACGACGGCCACGAACTCGCCGTGCCCGACGGTGAGGTCGAGTTCCCGCACAGCGGTGTGCGGAGCCCCCGACGGGGTCCTGAAGACCTTGCTCGCGCCCCGCAGCTCGATGGCGGGGCTGGTGTGTGCGCTCATGGCCGGGGACGGTAGGGGTGACCGGCGAGACAGCATCAGCCTTGTGAGCGCATGCGCTTCTTTTGCTTGCAAAGCCCTGTTGTGCTCGTTTTGCTCGCGCTACAACAGCGAAGCCGAAACACGGGCGCGACGCCCGCCTGGCCCTCAGGAGAGAGGCCCGATGATTGACGTCCTGGTGGTGGACGACGACTTCCGTGTCGCCGAGATCAACGCCAAATACGTGGGGAAGGTTCCCGGATTCCGGGTCGCCGCCCGCGCACACAGTGCCGCCCAGGGGCTCGCCTGCGTGCAACGCGGGAACATCGACCTCGTCCTGCTCGACCACTACCTGCCCGACGGAACCGGCCTCGACCTCGTCCACCGCATGCGGGAACAGGGGCACGGCACCGACGTCATCATGATCACCGCGGCCGGCGACGTGACGACCGTGCAGACCGCGATGCGCCTGGGCGCCCTGCACTACCTGGTCAAACCGTTCACGTTCGCAGCGCTGCGCAGCCGCCTGGACTCCTACGCCGCCCTGCGCCGCACGGTGGACCGGGTGGGCGGCCACGGCGTCGCCGGGCAGGAGCAGGTCGACCGCATCTTCGGCGCCCTGCGCACCGGCCCGGGACCGTCCTCGCCCGGTCTGCCGAGCGGCCACTCCGAACCGACCGCCGACCTGATCTGCACCGTCCTGCACCGCGCGAGCCGCCCGCTGTCGGCCCACGAGGTCGCCGCCGAGACCGGCCTCAGCCGCTCCACCGCCCAGCGCTACCTCCGCCAGCTGGAACAGGCCGGACGGCTGCACCTCTCGCTCAAGTACGGCGACACGGGCCGCCCGGAGCACCGCTACGCGTGGGTGGCGCCGTAGCGGGGCCTTCGCACACCCGGGCTCCTCCACCGTCGGCGGTCCGGGCGGCGGCCGTCACGCGGCCCCCGCCCCGGTCAGGGACCGCACCTCGGTCTCCGCGTGCTTGGCCTCGTCCGCGATCTCGGCCGAGGTCACGGTGCCGAGCCAGCCCGCCACGAATCCCAGCGGGATCGACACCAGACCGGGGTTCTGCAGCGGGAAGTACTGGAAGTCCACGTCCGGGAAGAGCGACTCGGGGCTGCCCGACACCACCGGCGACAGCACGACGAGTGCCAGCGCCGGGACCAGGCCGCCGTACACCGCCCACACGGCTCCCCGCGTGGTGAAGCTCCGCCAGAACAGCGAGTACAGCAGCACCGGCAGGTTCGCGGACGCGGCGACGGCGAAGGCCAGCCCGACCAGGAAGGCGACGTTGAGATCGCGAGCCAGCAGGCCGAGTCCGATCGCGACCACGCCGACGCCGACGGCGGCGACCCGCGCCACCGTGACCTCGCTGCGAGGCTGCGCGTTCCGCCGGCGCAGCGAGGCGTAGAGGTCGTGCGCCACCGACGCCGACGAGGCGAGCGTGATGCCGGCGACGACGGCGAGGATCGTGGCGAAGGCGACGGCCGTCACGACCGCGAACAGCACCGTGCCTCCCGTGGAGTCCGCGCCGCCCCCGAGGTCGAGCGCCAGCAGGGGCACGGCCGTGTTCCCGGAGGCGTTCGACCCGCGCACGGCCTGCGGGCCGACGATGGCCGCCGCACCGAAGCCGAGCACGATCGTCATCAGATAGAAGCCGCCGATCAGCCCGATCGCCCAGACGGCGGAGCGCCGGGCGGCCTGCGCGGTCGGCACCGTGTAGAAGCGGGACAGGATGTGCGGCAGCCCCGCCGTGCCCAGCACCAGCGCGAGCCCCAGACTCATGAAGTCGAACCGCGCGGTCCAGTCCCCGCCGTACTTCAGGCCGGGCGCCAGGAACGCGGCCCCGTGCCCGCTGCGGTCGGCCGCCGTGCGCAGCAACTGGTCGAAGTCACCGTGGAAGCGCACCAGGACGAGCACGGTGAGGACGACGGTGCCGCCCAGCAGCAGCACGGCCTTCACGATCTGGATCCAGGTGGTGGCCCGCATCCCGCCCAGCGACACGTAGACGACCATGAGCGCACCGACCCCGATGACGGCCCAGGACCGCGCCGCCTCGCCCGTGTCGCCCAGCAGCAGTGCGACCAGACTGCCCGCGCCCACCATCTGCGCCACCAGGTAGAGCACGGACACGGTGACCGACGAGGTCCCCGCCGCGATGCGCACCGGCCGCTCGCTCATGCGCGCGGCCACCACGTCGGCGAGGGTGAACCGACCGCAGTTGCGCACCAGTTCGGCGACGAGGAACAACACCACCAGCCAGGCGACGAGGAAGCCCACCACGTACAG
Source organism: Streptomyces sp. NBC_00704 (assembly GCF_036226605.1). NCBI lineage: Bacteria > Bacillati > Actinomycetota > Actinomycetes > Kitasatosporales > Streptomycetaceae > Streptomyces > Streptomyces sp. NBC_00704. Next base: position 6,136,618 of record NZ_CP109000.1, on the reverse strand, counting down.
CAGCCCGTCGTAGCCGAACAACGCGATGAGCCCGGTGACGCCCAGGAAGGACGCGGCCGACATGTAGTCACCCGCGATGGCAAAACCATTCTCCATCGGGGAGAACAACCGCCCGCCCGCGTAGAACTCCTCGGCCGAACCGTGCCGGTTGCGACTCACCCAGGTGGTGATCCCCAGTGTCACCGCGACGAACACGCTGAACAGCAGCAACGCCGGTGTCTGATGGTTGCCGGTCATGATGCGCCGCCTCTCGCTCCGCGTGTCAGCTCCTGGGTGTCCCAGCGCAGTTCGAGCGCCGCCCGGTCCCGGCGCAGCCGCGCGTGGCGGGCGTAGGCCCAGGTGAGCAGGAACGTGCTGAGGAACTGTCCGAGACCGGCGAGCAACCCGATGTTCACCGCCCCCGTCACGGGCCGCGCCATGAACTCCGGGGCCGTCGTCGCGGCCACGACGTAGGCCACGTACCAGACGAAGAACCCGAGGACGGCGGGCACCACGAAGCGCCGGTACCGTCGGCGGACCTCCTGGAAGGCCGCACTGCGCTGAACCTCGAGATAGACCTGCGCCGCCGCCGCGGCACCCGTCTCCCGCGCACGGCGGGCCGCCGGCACCTCGCCGGCGTGCGGGCCGGCAGCGGCCGACTCGCCCCAGCCGGAGGCGAGAGCGTCGTACCACGGGTCCTCGTAGTGCGGCTCTCCCGGCGCATCGACGAATGCCCGGCTCGGGTCCTCGTGGTGTTCACGCGCGTGCGACGTGGAACCGCCGGTCTCGGGACCGCCCTCGCCGGCACGGGCACGACCGTTGCTTGACTGCATGCCCAAGGATGGACAGAACGGGAACATCCCCGACTCTTCTTCCCGGAACGCTTCACCCCATCAGGTGACCAATGGGCCATTCACCCTGTGGGTGGTCGTACCAACCCCTTTCGATACGCGTAACGCACGGCCTGCGCACGGCCCTTGAGCCCCGTCTTGGTGAACATGTTGTTGATGTGGGTCTTCACGGTGGCGGTGGACACGCTCAGCCTGCGCGCGATCTCCTGGTTGCTGAGACCGTCGGCGATCAGCACCAGCACCTCCGCCTCCCGGGTGGTCAGCCCGTCGGGCGGGACCGGTGGTTCCGCCACCTGTTCCGGTTCCGGGGCCGACAGCCGTTCCAGCAGCCTCCGCTGGACGCTCGGCGACAGCCCGGCGTCCCCGGACAGCACGCTGTGCACGGCCCGGACGATCTCGTCCCCTCCGGCGTCCTTCGTGAGGTAGCCCCGTGCCCCTGCTTTCAGCGCGGGGAACAGGGACTCGTCGTCCCCGAAGGTCGTGAGCACCACGACCTGTGTCCCCGGGTGGTACGCGCGGATGCGACGGGTCGCCTCCACTCCGTCACAGCGGGGCATGCGCAGGTCCATCAGCACCACGTCGGGGGCGAGTTCGGCGACGAGTCGCACCGCCTCCTCCCCGTCGCCGGCGGCCCCCACGACCTCGACTCCCGGCAGCAGTCCGAGCAGCATCACGATGCCTTCCCGGACGACCGTCTGATCGTCCGCGACCACCACCCTGGCGGGCTTCGTCTCCGACTCCTCGGTCATACCGGCACCTTCAGCGTCACCACGAACCCTTCCTCGCCCGGTCCCGCGGCGAGCGAACCGCCCAGCAGTTCGGCGCGCTCCCGCATCCCCAGCAGACCGTACCCGCCCCCGACCTCCGCGAGTTCGCCCGGCGACCCCCCTGTGTCCCGCACGTCCAGGGTGACTTCGCACAGGCCGTACTCCAGGCTGACGCGGACCTTCGCGCCCGGTGCGTGCTTGCGGACGTTGGTGAGGGCTTCCTGGGCGACCCGGCGCACGGCCTGTGACGCCTCGGCCGGCAGCGGCCGGCGTGTGCCCTCCACGGTGACCTCGGCGTCGTCGGACGAGCGGACGAGATCGCTCAGGAAGTCCTCCAGCGGCGTCATTTCGCCCCGCAGCGCGGAGAGCGACTGTCTGGTCTCGTCCAGGCCGTCGCGAGCCATCCCCCGGGCCGCGACCACGCGGGCCAGGATCTGCTCGCGGTCCGCTCCCCGCTCGATCAGCAGCCGCGCCGCCTCGAGATGTACGAGCTGCGCCGAGAGGCTGTGCGCCAGGACGTCGTGGATCTCCCGGGCGATCCGGGCCCGTTCGGCGAGAGCGGCGGACTCGGCTTCGGCGGCGCGCGCCGCCCGCTCCTGGGCGAGCAACCGCTGTGCGTTGCCCCGGGCCTCTGCGTCCAGTCGCAGGGCGTAGCCGGCGAGGGCCATTCCCCCGATGACGGACGCCGAGGTCAGGCCGTTGCCGTCGTCGACCACGGCGAAGACCGCGAACGCGACCGAGGCCACCGGCACGGCGGCCGTCAAGGGGAGCCGCTCCAGAGCCGTGATGGCGCAGCCGCAGCACAGGACGACTGCCGGTGAGCGCAATCCCGCGGCCTCGGCACCGGCCGCCAGCCCGAGCAGCATCACGACGAGGCCGAGGGAGGGCCACAGCCGGTGGTCGAGCGTGGTCCGAAACAGCGCCCACGCCAGCCCGCCGGCCACGAGGACTCCGCCCGCGCCGGCCACCATGGTCCACCCGTGCACACGGCTGTCGTGGAAGGCCGCCCACATCAGGACGGTCAGCACCAGCACCCTCACCGCCCAGGCGAGCAGCCGCCTGGGACGCGACACGTCCTTGGGGCTCAGCGCCTCCCGGGAAGGCCAGCGAGTCCACCCGTTCTCCGTCACACGCTCTCCTTCCACGCGGGCCGGGACACGGCGACGCCGTATGCCGCGGCCGGTACGGGAACCTGGGCCAGAGGCCGCGTACGCCAGATCAGGATGCCCGAGCGGACCAGCAAGGTGGCCGCGAGGGCCAGCATCAGCGCGGAGCTGTCCTGGTGGACGCCCAGCAGCCTGCCGAGTCCGAAGAGCCCCAGCCGCAGCCCGATGCCGACGGCCCACACGGCGGCGCTCGCCCTGGTACTCCTGCTCCAGACGGCGCCGTCCGGCTCCACCCAGACACGGGTGGTCCAGGCCCAGGCGGCGCCCACGGCCAGGCCGACGATCACTTCGGCGCCGAGCACCAGGGCCGCCGTGGCGGGGTGACGGACGTCGAGGAGGTGGGGTTCGCGCAAGGCCAGGACAGCCAGGACGCAGGGCAGGAGCCACCATCTGCGGTCCGTGTCGACGCGGCTCGCGCGAAACTGCCGCACGATCACGACAGCGATCACGGCCACGATCACCAGTGCGTCGACGAGCCCGGACATCACAGCCTCCGTGAGCGGAAAGGGAGAGCCGGCAGCGAGTGCCGCCGACGCCTTCCACGCTACGGAAATCCGTCCGGGCGCAGATCGGAGCCCGGGTGGATCGTGGGTGGATCTCCGTCAGCGGGGGTCTCCACCCGGGGGTGGAGACCCCCGCTGGCAGCCGACCGCACTCAGCCGGACACGCGTCGACTGCCGCGGCCGCGAGAGCCGACGCGGCGGGCGGACGTCGGTCCCGCGGCAAGTCTGCGAGCACCTCCGGTTGCCGGCCCTACGGCCGGTCCGCCCCGGTCAGCAGGGCCGATCGCAGCCTTCGACCGCCTTCTGACCGGGCTCGCACAGCCGACCGCGCCCGGCCCCGAACGCCGGCGGACCCCCGACGCGGTCGGGGGTCCGGGCACGTCGGGGTCGAGGCGCGTCGGGGTCGAGGCGCGGCCGGTCCAGGCTCGGCCGGGCCGCCGTCACGCGTCGATGCGAGACCGGTCCAGCGTCGCCGCGGAGCTGGAGATGAACTCCTTGCGCGGCGCCACATCATTGCCCATGAGCAGGTCGAACACCTGCTCCGCCGACTCCAGGTCGGAGAGGTTGATGCGGCGCAGGGTGCGGTGACGCGGGTCCATCGTGGTCTCGGCCAGCTGATCGGCGTCCATCTCGCCGAGACCCTTGTAACGCTGGATGGAGTCCTTGTACCTGACGCCCTTGGTCTGGAACTCCATGAGCTTGTCGCGCAGCTCCCTGTCCGAGTACGTGTACACGTACTTGTCCTGCCCCTTCTTGGGCTGGACCAGTTCGATGCGGTGCAGCGGCGGCACCGCGGCGAACACCCGGCCGGACTCGACCATGGGCCGCATGTAGCGGTGGAACAGCGTCAGCAGGAGCGTCCTGATGTGGGAGCCGTCCACGTCGGCGTCGGTCATCATGATGATCTTGCCGTAGCGGGCCGCGTCGATGTCGAACGTCCGCCCGGAGCCCGCTCCTATGACCTGGATGATCGCGCCGCACTCGGCGTTCTTCAGCATGTCGGTCACGGACGACTTCTGGACGTTGAGGATCTTGCCCCGGATCGGCAGCAGTGCCTGGAACTCGGAGTTGCGGGCCAGCTTCGCCGTGCCGAGCGCCGAGTCCCCCTCGACGATGAACAGCTCGCTGCGCTCCACGTCGTCGCTTCGGCAGTCGGCCAGCTTCGCCGGCAGGGACGAGGACTCCAGGGCGGTCTTGCGGCGCTGCGCGTCCTTGTGCTGCCGGGCCGCGATGCGCGTGCGCGCCGCGGACACCGCCTTCTCCATCACGACCCGGGCCTGGGCGGCCGCGTCGCGTTTGGTGGACGTGAGGAACGCCTTGAGCTCTCTGGAGATCACCGTGTTCACGATGCGCCGGGCCGCCGAGGTGCCGAGGACCTCCTTGGTCTGCCCCTCGAACTGGGGCTCGGCGAGACGCACGGTGACGACCGCGGTCAGCCCCTCCAGGGCGTCGTCCTTGACGATGTCGTCCTCGGCGACGCGCAGCAGCTTCTTGGCGCGCAGCACCTCGTTCATCGTCTTGGCGACCGCCTGCTCGAAGCCGGCGACATGGGTGCCGCCCTTGGGCGTGGCGATGATGTTGACGAAGGACCGCAGGTTCGTGTCGTAACCGGTTCCCCAGCGCAGCGCCACGTCGACGCCGAGTTCGCGGGTGACCTCGGTCGGGGTCATCTGTCCGTGGTCGTCCAGGACCGGGACCGTCTCCTTGAAGGTGCCCTGGCCGGTGAAGCGCAGGACGTCGCAGACGGGCTTGTCGGCGGCCAGGTACTCGCAGAACTCGCTGATGCCGCCGTCGAAGCGGAAGGACTCCTCGCCCTTGCTGCCACCGTCGCCGAGCCCGTACTCGTCGCGTACGACGATGGTCAGGCCGGGCACCAGGAAGGCCGTCTGGCGGGCCCGCTGATGGAGGTTGTCCAGGGAGAGCTTGGCGTCCTTGAGGAAGATCTGCCGGTCGGCCCAGTACCGCACGCGTGTGCCGGAGCGGTTCTTGGCGATCCGCTTGACCTTGCGCAGGCCGCCGGTCTCGAACTTGGCGTCGGGGCCGTCCCCGGCGAAGGCGCCCGGGACGCCGCGCCGGAAGCTGATCGCGTGGGTGTGGCCGCTGCGGTCCACCTCGACGTCGAGCCGGGCGGACAGGGCGTTGACCACGGAGGCGCCGACGCCGTGCAGGCCGCCGGAGGCGGCGTACGAGCCGCCGCCGAACTTGCCGCCGGCGTGCAGCTTGGTCATGACGACCTCGACGCCGGACAGGCCGGTCTTGGGCTCGACGTCGACGGGGATGCCCCGGCCGTTGTCGCGGACCTCCACCGAGGCGTCGTCGTGGAGGATCACCTCGATGTGGTCGCAGTATCCGCCCAGGGCCTCGTCGACCGAGTTGTCGATGATCTCCCACAGGCAGTGCATCAGGCCACGGCTGTCGGTCGAGCCGATGTACATTCCCGGGCGCTTCCGCACGGCCTCGAGGCCTTCGAGGACGAGCAGGTGCCGCGCGGTGTAATTGGAACCGTCCCGGTCTGCTCCTGCCAGCAGCGCTGTGGACGGCACGGACATTTCGGCGGTCACGCGGTTCGCTCCTCGCTGAATTTCAGTTGGGGCCCTTCTGGGTAAGGGCGCGGCTCGGGTTGCCGCCACGAGGGTACCGAGGCCTGGTAGAGCCGTTGGCACGCCACCCTCGCGTCTGGACTCACACTAGTCCAGCCTCGTATGCATGTTCGATCCCTCGATGGAGTGAAGTACATGTCACGTTCCCTTCGGGGCATGAACCATTTAGGCTCCGGGCACGTCCTCATGAACAAACCGGCAAACCAGCCGGAGGGACCGGACCATGACCGACAGCGCGAAACCGTAAGCACCACAGACCACGCGATACGGCACATTCGCCGCCAAACCGGCAGCAGACGGCCGCCTCGGAAAAGTTTTTTCGAGGAAAAGCCACGAGCGGGAACGTTTTGGGGCTGGTTGGATGTTGACCCTGGTACGACAGCTCGTCGAGCTAGAGAAGAGGCGACGTGACTACTGTTCTGACCCCCGCGAGCCCGCTGACGGCCGCTGACCGCTGCGACCGCTGCGGCGCCCAGGCGTACGTGCGCGTCGTCCTGCTCAGCGGCGGAGAACTGCTCTTCTGCGCCCACCACGGCCGCAAGTTCGAGCCGGAACTCAAGAAGATCGCCGCTGAGATACAGGACGAGACGGAGCGGCTGACGACCGTTCCCGTGTCCTCCGAAGAAGAGCGCTGATCCGACGCGTCCACGACGAGCCAGACCGGCACAGGCCGGCGTACGGGCGGCCGTCCCCGATTCCGGGGGCGGCCGCCCGCGCATGTGAAGGCGGCGGGCCCGGTCTCACGCTGGGCCGCCGCAGGAGCCCCGCTCAGGCGCCCTCAGGGGCTTCGTGGGGGCTTCGGGTCCCGGTGTCCCAGTGCAGCGTCCGCAGGGCGTCCGAGACGCGCGTGTAGACGCCTGGGCTGCCGGGCCGCCCGCAGCCGCTGCCCCAGGAGACGAGTCCGATGAGTCGGCCCTGTGCGACCAGCGGCCCGCCGCTGTCGCCCTGACACGCGTCTTGACCACCCCGCGCCTCCCCCGCGCACACCATGCTCCGCGCGTCGTAGGCGCCCTCGGCGGACCCGGGGTACGCCCGCTCGCAGAGCGTGTCGGCCAGGACGTGCACCCCCGCCGCCCGCAGGCTGTGGGCGTAGGCCCCGAATCCCGTGGTGTCCCCCCAGCCGTAGACGACGGCGTCCGAGCCCGGCGTGTAGGCCGGGTCTCCCGCGGCGGCCATGGGGGCGACCACGGTCGTCGCGAGCGGCTCGGCGAGGCTGAGCACGGCGAAGTCTCCGGCGTTGCTGGAGCTGTCGTAGCCCGGGTTCACCCAGACACTGCGCACCGCGATCTCCTGCCCCGCGGTCGAGTGCAGATCCGTACGGCCCGCGACGACCCTCAGGTCGGACAGCTGCCCCGGTGGCACCCCCAGGACGTCCTCGCCCATGCAGTGGGCCGCCGTGAGCACGGTGGACCGGCCGACAGCGACGCCTCCGCAGAACTGGCCCGAGCGCGTACCTCCGAACCGGTCACGGCTGGACAGGGCGACCACCCACGGGGCCTGGGCGACGTCGATGGGGACACCCCCCAGGACGATGCCGTCGGAGGCCGCCGGGGCGGCGGAGGCCAGCGGTATGGCCATCGCGGCGGCCGCCAGGATCAACGGCCGGGACAGCGCCCGGACCAGACAACGACGCATGCGCGCTCCTCACTCGAAGTGATCGATGAACACCCACAGTGATTCAGGGCGCCCGGAGCCGCACCCGCGCGTGCATGCCGAAGGCCCGGTCCCCAGGGCGGTTTCCAGGGGTCCGGGCCTTCGGCGCGCTGTTGCTGCGACCGTTTAGTCGAGGTAGTCGCGCAGTACCTGCGAACGGGACGGGTGGCGCAGCTTCGACATGGTCTTGGACTCGATCTGGCGGATGCGCTCGCGCGTCACGCCGTAGACCTTGCCGATCTCGTCGAGGGTCTTCGGCTGGCCGTCGGTGAGACCGAATCGCATGGAGACGACGCCCGCCTCGCGCTCGGACAGGGTGTCGAGCACCGAGTGCAGCTGCTCCTGGAGGAGCGTGAAGCTGACCGCGTCGGCCGGCACGACGGCCTCGGAGTCCTCGATGAGGTCGCCGAACTCGCTGTCGCCGTCCTCGCCCAGGGGGGTGTGCAGCGAGATGGGCTCGCGGCCGTACTTCTGGACCTCGATGACCTTCTCCGGGGTCATGTCGAGTTCCTTGGCCAGCTCCTCCGGGGTGGGCTCGCGGCCCAGGTCCTGGAGCATCTGGCGCTGCACGCGCGCGAGCTTGTTGATGACCTCGACCATGTGCACCGGAATACGGATGGTGCGGGCCTGGTCGGCCATCGCGCGGGTGATGGCCTGGCGGATCCACCAGGTGGCGTACGTGGAGAACTTGTAGCCCTTGGTGTAGTCGAACTTCTCGACCGCGCGGATGAGACCGAGGTTGCCCTCCTGGATGAGGTCCAGGAAGAGCATGCCGCGGCCGGTGTAGCGCTTGGCCAGGGAGACCACCAGGCGGAGGTTGGCCTCCAGGAGGTGGTTCTTGGCGCGGCGGCCGTCCTCGGCGATGATCTCCAGCTCGCGCTTGAGCTTCGGCGCGAGCTTGTCGGCGTTGGCCAGCTTGTCCTCGGCGAACAGACCGGCCTCGATGCGCTTGGCGAGCTCGACCTCCTGCTCGGCGTTGAGCAGCGGGACCTTGCCGATCTGCTTGAGGTAGTCCTTGACCGGGTCGGCGGTGGCGCCCGCGGCCGCGACCTGCTGCGCGGGCGCGTCGTCCTCGTCCTCGTCGGACAGGACGAAGCCGGCGCTCTCGGTGCCCTCGGGCTCGCCCTCGGCCTTGGGAGCGTCCTCGAGGACCTCTTCCTCGACCAGCTCGGCGTCGTCCTTCTTGGCGGTGGTCTTCTTGGCCGCCGTCTTCTTCGTGGCGACGGTCTTCTTGGCCGCCGTCTTCTTGACGGCCGTCGTCTTCTTGGCAGCCGCCTTCTTGGCGGGGGCGGCTTCCTCTGCGGCGTCGTCCACAGCGGGGGCAGCGGGAGCGGCCTCGGTGGTGGCGGTGGCCTTCCGCGTGGTCACCGTCTTCGCCGCGACCGTCTTGGTGGCGGTGCGCTTGGCCGGACTCTTCGCTGCGACGCTCTTTCGGGTGCGCTTGGGCTCCGCGGCACTGACCATCAGCGTCACACCCTCTTCCTCGAGGATCTGGTTGAGGCTGCGCAGTACGTTCTTCCACTGAGTGGCCGGAATCTGGTCAGCTTCGAAGGCCCGACGCACATCGTCGCCGGCGATCTGCCCCTCAGCCTTTCCCCGCTCAATGAGCGCCATGACAGAGACGGACTCGGCGATCTCCGGCGGGAGCGTACGGGATGTGCTGGCCGACACGAACAACCTCTCGGAACGTTGGAAAACGGCTTCCGGCCCCGTTCGCAGAGGAACAGGAGCCGACCACCGACCTGGGGACGGGTCGACGGCGCGGGCGGGGACCGGGAGGATTCACAGCGCCTTGAACGGCGTCCGTATTCCCTCCGCGGCAGTCACCTCTTAGGTCATCGCGTTGTTTCCACAAGCGTTACGCCCAATCTTCGTGGCCCGAGTCACACCCCGTAAGTAGCTAAAAACGGTCAGACACGGGCAGAGGCGGTCACTCGTGGTGTCTACCCGAGCCTCCGCGGCCGAATCCCCCTTGCGCCCCCGTCACGTCCCTGGCCGAATCTCCCCCACTCGACCGTCGGACCCCGCAGGCCCCGTGGCGGGTCCTGCGGGGTCCGATGAGAGGGCTGGCGCGTCGCGCGGCGGGTGGGGGCCCGGACGGGACGTCCGCGGACCGGTCCGCCCGCGGAGGCGGTCAGTGCTCGCGCGGCGCCGGCACGACGCGCTCCACCTCGGGGTGCACGGTGAGCAGCTGCCGCATGGCCGCCTCCGCCGCGGCGCCGTCGCCCGCGGCCAGCGCGTCGACGATCCTGCCGTGATGGGAGAGCGAGGCGTCATTGGGGCGCTCGCACCCCGCGACCGGACCGCCGGAGACCTGCAGGGCGGAGGACACGATCCCCGAGAGGTGCTCCAGCATGCGGTTGCTCGCGACCTGGATGAGCAGGGAGTGGAACTCGGAATCCGCCCGGGAGTACGTCAGCGCGTCCCCCTGCCCCACGGCGTGGACCATGATCTCGACCATGTCGGACAGGCGCTGCTGGACGTCGGCCCGCCCGTGGCCGGCGGCGAGGCGCGCAGCCAGCGGCTCGATCGTCCAGCGCAGCTCGCTCAGCTCGCGACGCTGGTCGTCGCGCTGGGGACCGAAGGCGCGCCACTCGATGATGTCGGGATCAAGGAGATTCCAGTCGCTCACGGGACGCACACGCGTGCCGACGTTCGGTCGGGCACTGACCAGGCCCTTGGCTTCGAGGACGCGCAGCGACTCCCGGACGACGGTCCGGGACACCTCGAACCGCTGCCCGATCTCCTCGGGAACCAGCGGGCGGTCGGCGCCCAGGTCGCCCGAGACGATCATCTGTCCGAGCTGCTGGACGAGTTGGCCGTGCAGCCCGCGGCCTCGGCTGCCCGTGGCGCGACGCCCCATGCGGCCCAACTCGGGGTCGGCGGACTCCCAGACGGGAGCTCCGACGCGGTCGACGGCGGGGGCCTCGGCGTAGGGGTAGCGGTCGAGCCCGCCCGGGCCGGCCAGACCGGAGTCGGCGGAGCGGGCGGCGGTCATCATGGTGTGCGCAAGGGTACTCACGGATCCTTTGTCGGCGCTGCCTCCAACTGCCTTGAGGTCTTTGGTGAAAAGCACACGAAAGGGTGATCGCTCACCCCGTCGCAATTGACGCCTTATCGGAAAGAAACGGGCTTTCTGCGGGGAGTTGCGCACATGCCAGGACGGGATCGGCCGGGGACGGTCGTCATCGGACCCTGCTGCGCAGCGTGGTGACCACATACGCGCACACCAGGGCGGTGAGGGACAAGGTCATCGCCCCGCCGACGGGTTGAGCGATCACTCGTGCCGCGGCCGCCAGATACCGCTCTCCCCCGAAGGGCCACTGCATGAGGAGCGTCTCCCGCAACCGCATGGACATACCGGCCGCCGTCCGCACGGACGTGCTGCCCACGAGCCCCTGTACGACGGGCACGACGACCACCGGCACGGCCAGCACCGCCGACAGCCCGGCCGTCGTGGAGCGGAAGACACCGGCCGCCAGCACACCGGCCCACGCGCAGCCGACCACGAGGGCGAGCCAACTCGCACTCAGCGCCATCCAGTCCGCGGGAACTCGGGCGAGCTCCCGTCCGTAGACGAGATAGAGCACTTCGGCATCGCAGCCCACTGTGAGAAAGGCGAGCGTCGCGGCGGTGAGGGCGGCGACGACGAGTTTGGCGGTGAGCACCCCGAGCCGGCGGGGGACGGTGCCGCGGTCCGCGGCCAGGGCGGGGTGGCGGAACTCGTCGCCGAAGGACAGCGCGCCGAGCAGCCCTGCGCCGAGCGCCACCGGCGGCAGCGGCAGTTCCACGGGCCAGGCGGCCAGCAGCCGCGCCTGCGGAGTGTGTCCGGCGTGGGCCAGGAACAGGGTGACGACGGCGGAGACGAGCAGGACGACGCCACCGGTGACGAAGCCGGTGCTGATCCCGGCGGCGCGACGGAGTTCGTAGCGCAGGGGACGCAGAGGGCTGGGAGCGGAACGTACGGAGATGGGGGGTGGCAGGTCGGGCAGCGCGTCGGGGGTGCGGGAGCCTGAGACTCGGGGCGTACGCCGTGCGGACGGCAGGACGGGAGGCGCGGTAGACCGGCGTGCCTCCACGGCGAGGGCCGCGGCTGAGGTGGACGCGTCCACGCCCGGCGTGTGCACGGTGGACCCGTTCGGGGTCGGCGTGTTCGAGGACGACCTGCTCGCGGTCGGCGTCTTCGTGGAGGACCCGTTCACGGTCGGCGGGTTCACGGGGGCGGCCTTCGCGGGCCGGGTACTCGCGGAGGACGCGTTCACGGTCGGCGGGTTCACGGGGGCGGCGCTCGCGGGCCGGGTGCTCGCGGAGGACGCGTTCGCCGTCGGCGTGTTCACGGGGGCGGCGTTCACGGTCGTCGGGTTCGGGGATGCGGGCTCGGCATCCCTGTTCGCCGCCGCGGCACCGGGCCGGGGGCCTCGTCCCTGAAGCTGAGGGAGGTCAGCAGAAGGCGCCTCGGCGAGGCGGTGGGCGGCGGTGGACGGCCGCCGCGGTTCACCCTGGGCCGCCGGCGCCTCGACGGCGGCGGAACTCCGCGTGCTCGCCGACACGCCGGCGCTTTCTGACGACTCCGGGCCGTCCGAGCCCTTCGCGAGGAAGCCCGCGGCGGTTCGCGCGGCGGACGGCGGGCTCGGCTGCGCGGCACCCGAGCGGTGCGCCCCCGCTTCTGCGCGCGCGGAGTGCGAGGGCGCCGGGTCCGTCCCGGCGGCCCCCGGCCCCATGTCCCCTGTTTCGTCGGCCAGTTGGTGGACGAGAACGCCGTGCCGGAACGCCGTCTCGCCGACGAGGGCGCACGTGCTGCCGTACACGGAGAGGCGGTTGTCGTCCTCCTGAACGACCTCGACCGAACGCCGGCCCACCCGGGCCTCCTGGGTGAGCAGGGCGGCCAGGCGGACGGCATGGGGAGTGCGCACCGCCACACGAGGGCGCAGCCGGGTGCGGGCGAAGTCGACGGCCTCCTGATCGGCGACGAGCCGGCCCCGGTGGAGCGTGACGACGTGGTCGGCGGTGCGGGCCGCCTCCTTGGGATCAGCCGTGGTGGTGAGGACCGTGCCGCCCTGGGAGGCGTGTGCGCGCAGCATGCCGAACAGCCACCGGCCTTCCCGCTCGGACAGCCCGTCGGCCGGGTTGTCGAGGACGAGCGTGTGCGGATCCGCGAGGAGGGCACAGGCCAGACCGAGCCGCCGGTCGACGCCACGGGAGAGGGTGCCGAGGCGTTCGTCGCGCAGGCTGACCAGGCCGACGACCTCCAGCACCTCGTCGGCCCGCCGGACGGGTACGCCGGCGGCCGCGCACAGCATGCGCAGATGACCGCGGACCGTGCGGGCCGGATGCCCCGGCACGTCACCGAGGAGGACGCCGACCTCGCGCGAAGGGTGCGCGATGCGGTGCAGGGGACGGCCTCTGAAGTAGGCGAGGCCGCGGCCCTGTTGGAGTTCGAGCAGCAGTCTCAGCACGGTGGTCTTGCCCGCGCCCGGCGCTCCGAGCAGCACGGTGACGCGGCCCGCGCGCGCCTCGAAGGAGACGTCGTCGACGGCGGGCGGAAGCGCCTTGCGGGAGTTGCTGGTCAGTCCGAAGGCCTGGATCACCCGAAGCAAGATAGCGCGCTATGTCCGTTTTTTCCGTTCGCCGCACGGTCGGGTTCGTGAGCGCTCCCACCCGGCGGACGGCCCACGGACGCAGCGTGCGCGTCCCTCAGACCTCGGGGCGCAGCATGGGCGGGTTGAGCAAGGTCGCGCCGCCGGCCCGGAAGAGCTGGGCGGGGCGACCGCCCTGCCGGGTGGTGGTGCCGCCGGTGGGCACCAGGAAGCCCGGCGTACCGGTCACCTTGCGGTGGAAGTTGCGCGGGTCGAGCGCCACACCCCACACCGCCTCGTAGACCCGGCGCAGCTCGCCGACCGTGAACTCCGTGGGACAGAACGCGGTCGCGAGGGACGAGTACTCGATCTTGGATCTCGCTCGCTCCACCCCGTCCGCGAGGATCCGCGCGTGATCGAAGGCGAGCGGTGCGGCCGTCTCGTCGTCGCGGCCGTAGCCCGCCTGCTGGAGCAGTTCCTCGACGGGCGCCCAGCGCGCGTTGCTGGCGTCACCGCCCGCTCGCGGAGCCGGGAGGTCCGGGGCCAGTGCGAGATGCGCGACGCTGACGACACGCATCCGGGGGTCGCGTCCGGGATCGCCGTAGGTGGCGAGCTGCTCCAGGTGGGCGCCGTTGTCCTGGGCGGGGACGGAGGGATCGTGGGCGTGCAGACCGGTCTCCTCGGCCAGTTCTCGCGCTGCCGCCTGCGTCAGGTCCTCGTCGGCCCGCACGAAGCCGCCGGGCAGCGCCCACCGTCCCTTGTACGGCGCCTCGCCCCTGCGCACCGCCAGCGCGCACAGGGCGTGACGGCGCACGGTCAGCACGACCAGGTCCACGGTGACGGCGAAGGGCGGAAAGGCTGACGGGTCGTAGGGCATGCGGTGATCATAGTCGTCTCCCTGACGATAAACACTCCTTTCGCCGGTCGCATCGACGGCTGGTCCGCCGCGGTCCCGCCCGGCCGTATCGACCCGACCGCGACCCGCCCTGGTCGACGTCTTCCGAGGTCATACGGGGTCACACTCCCAGTTGCAGGTTTTCGGCAGCCTCCTCCACCATGGCGAGTCCGAGCCGACTGACCCGTACGGCGAAGGGCGCGCCCGCGACCCGCAGCCCCGTCAGCCCGACCTCGCCCAGCGGCGCGCTGGGCAGCGGGCGCAGGGTGACCGTTCCGGCGGGGGCGTCGGGGCGGACGCCGACGAGAGTGGTCAGAAGCAGGACCCCGGCCGCCGCCGCGGTGGCCGCCGGGCGGCAGGCGGCCGGATGCGGGAGGGGCGCGCTTCCGGCGGCGCGCTGCTCCCCCGCGTACATCTCGGGCAGGCGATGGCCGAAGGCGTCGGACGCCGCCAGTACGCCGCGCAGCAGGGCCACGCTCTCTTTTTCGTAGCCCGTGGCGGCCAGTCCCGCGACGGCGATCGCCGTCTCGTGGACCCGGACCGCGCCGCTCCGGTGACCGAAGGGATTGTGACCCGCCTCCTTCGCCCCCAGCCCGCGAAGGCCCCAGCCGGAGTCCATGGCGGGGCTTCCGAGCAACCGGGCCAGTTGTTCAGTCTGCACCTTGTCCAATAGCCCCGGGGCGTGGGCGCCGCCGCCGAGCAGCCCGGTGTCGAGGATGTGGACGGTCGTCGCGCAGAGGTGCGGCAACGGCCGCCCGTCGGGGCCGAGGGCGGCCGCGGGCCGGCCGCCCGCCCCGTCGTCGATCCAGAAGTCCCGGCGGAACACCGCGCGCGCTGTCCTGGCCCATTCCCGCAGCCCGCCGTCGCCCGCTCCCCCACAGGCGTCGAGCAGGTCCGCGCCCAGGAGCGCGGCACGGTGGGCGTGCGCCTGGGTCTCGCAGCGGACGGGACCGTTGGGATGCGGGTCCCGCAGGTAGGGGCCGTCGCCGACCGAGGTGCGCAGCCAGGTCAGACAGCGTTCGGCCGCCGGCAGCAATTCCTCCGTGTCACTGTCGGGCAGACCCCACCGGCGGGCCTCCGCGAGAAGCGCCGGGAAGAGCAGCGTGGCCTCCGTCCCCGTACAGGCGGGCGGCAGGTGGACGCCCGCGTCCCGTCGCGGTCCGGGGATCAGGCCGCACCTCGGTCCCGGGGCCGTGACCTGGGTGCGGGCGAGCGTGCGCAGCGTTCCCGCGGCGAGACGGGTGCCCAGTGGCAGTGTCATCCGGGCCGCGGCGAGCGCTTCGGCCGGAGCCAGCCCGCAGCGCCAGGGGGCGCCGGCCGCCAGGTGGGCGTCCGCCGGACGCTCGGGATCGCGCACCAGCAGGGCCTGCAGATCCTGGACGCTCCGCGTCAGCAGCGCTCTGACACGGGGGTCGTCGCCCGTGGCCTGCGCCGGCGCCAGGAGGCTCGTCGCCGCACGGCCGACGGCGCGCACCGGGCCGGTGCCCTCCAGCCGGACCCTCAACTCCACGTGGACGCTGCCTCCCGGGGGCACGTCGAACTCCCAGCGCAGCAGTCCCGCGGAGGCGATCGCGTCGGAGGGCGCGGGCGCGGCGCTGACGCTCGAGGTCCCGGCGGCACAGGACCAGCGCAACCCCGAGTCGTAGACGCTGGCGGGCAGTTCGGGGCCGGCGGCCCCTGCGGCGATCGCCCCCAGGTCGGCCAGATCGGTCCCCAGGGTCACTTCGACCGGGAGGCGCAGCGGGCGTGCGGCCGTACTGCGCAGGGTGATCCGCTCCGTGCCGTCGGCGGACCGGACCCGCTCGACGACCACGTCCGGATCCGGGCCGCCGTGCGGGGTGACCCGCAGGGTGCCGACGAAGCGCGCGGAGTCGGCCAGTGTCATCCGGGCCTGCACCACCAGAGGTTCTCGTCCCGCCACCCGCAGCTGGCACCGGGACAGGACCCGCCGACCCGCCCGGTAGAAGCCCTCCAGCCCGTGTCCCGTCAGTTGCCCCTGTTCCGTCGAGATGGCGAGACCGGGCAGGGCGACACAGATCATCGCGGTGTGGGTGGGCGGCAGGCCCGCGATGCGCGGTGCACCGGGTGAGCCCTGCGACGGCGCACTGCCTCCGGCGGTGGCCGCCGGCGGACGGCCGACCGTGCCGGGCGACTGAAGCCGGTAGGGCGCGGTGCGGTGCTCCGGAGGTTCTCGGTCAGGAGGTCGCCGGTCGGGACGTTGCCGACCGGGAGACAGCCGGTCGGCATCCGTGTCATGGGGCGCCCGGCGGACGGCGCCGGAGCTCTCATCGAGACCGGAGAGTGCGTCGATGCCGAGACGAGCGTCGGCGGCGGAGGGCGGAGTCGGCTGGTGCATGCGGTGACTTCTTCTGCTCTCTGTACGCCTCGGGCTGGATCGAGGCCTGATGGGAGGCTCCGGCAGGGCGGGTGAGCTGCGGTGGCGTGTCCGAAGGCAATCCGCCACTCAGGTGAACGGGGCGGGACTCCCCCGGGTCACGCCCCCGGCCGGAAGCCCCCACCGAATGGCGGCCGCCTCCACAGCACTCCGGCCGGACAAGGACGACCGGACGTGGCGGGGCTGGACGTGGCGGGGCCGGACGGCGGGACTGGATGCGGCAGGGCCGGGACGAAGGGGATGGACGGGGAGGGGATGGACAGGGAGGAATCGGCTGGGGGGAGTCGGTCGGGGCGGGCGCAGTTGGCCGGGGGCTTGGGATTCCGTCGGCGCGCGTGTAGCGACGGAGCGTCAGGGGTTGCCCGGGGTTTCGCCCGCCCGGAACCGCACGCCTTCCCCGCCCTCGCCGTGACGTCGAGCGGGGAGTGCCGCTCCGGGGCGCGTGCGTGATCCCGCACGGCTCGGGGGACTGAGACGCACGGCGTTCGTCGGCGTCGAACGGTGACGGGGCGCGTGCGTTCCCGGGCCCTGCCCTTCCCTGCCTCCTTCCCCAGCCGGAGCGGGCCCGGTCCCCACAGCGGTGGGACGGGGGCGGCGACGCCTGCGGAGGGTCGGGTGGACGGCAGGCGGCAGAGACCCTGGGGCCCTGACCGGTGAGTCGTGCGGGTCCGAGCCCTCGGCGTCCGCGGTGCCTTCGGCGACGGGAGGACGGACCGCGTCGTCGGTCTCGTCGGCGTCGTCCCCGTCGTCCGGGTCGTCCGGGTCGTGGAGCCCGTCGGGTACGAGGGTCACTCCGGCTCCGTCGGGTTCGGTTGCCTCACCGGGTTCGGCGGTTTCATCGGTATTTACGGGCGCGGGGTGGCCGTCGGTCCCGCGTTCCCAGTCCGATGCCGCACAGCTTCCGCGTCCGTCACCTCCTTCGCCGCCTTCCCCTCCTTCGCCTCCTTCGTTTCCGTCCTCTCCGTTGCGTCCGTCGGCTGCAACCCGTCCGTCGCCGGCAACTCGTCCGTCGCGTGCGACTCGCCCGTCGCGTTCGGCGCGTAGGCAGCGTCGTACCGACTCGGGGTCGAGGCCTTCGTTGCAGGCCTGGTGCAGCAGGCGGGCGAAGAGATAGCCGGGGTCCACGCCCAGGGCCATGGCGAACGCCTCCCTCGCCTCGAGTTCGTCACCGCCGGACCAGGCGACCCACCCCGCAAGGGTCAGCGGCGCCGCCGCGTGTTCCGCGTACGGTCCGACACAACGTCGTGCCAGTGCTCGCCACAGACGCAGCGCGGGAGCCGCCTCGTCGCCCTCCATCCACTCGGCCGCCCGGTCGCGCGTCATACGGTCCTGAAGGCCGAGGATCAGAGCGGCGGCCTCATCGCATCCGATCAGCTCGTCGTCCCGGTGGTCGGCGAGGAGCACGCCTGACACCACGGGCGCCTCGGCGAGCCGCCGCATGG
This sequence comes from Streptomyces sp. NBC_00704, assembly GCF_036226605.1. Lineage (NCBI taxonomy): Bacteria > Bacillati > Actinomycetota > Actinomycetes > Kitasatosporales > Streptomycetaceae > Streptomyces > Streptomyces sp. NBC_00704. Next base: position 6,118,791 of record NZ_CP109000.1, on the reverse strand, counting down.
CCTGTGCGGCGAGCCGGAGCGTCTCTGCGGCCACCGCAGCACGGCTCTCGTCGTCGAGGATCCTCGGGACCAGCTCCATGGCGGCGGTGTCCAGCGCGACTTCCTGCTCCAGCGCCGCGCCGGTCTCCAGCGGCTGCAGCCTGGCCCGCAGCTCGCGCAGGGTGCCTCGGACCTGGATCCCCGCGTAGGTCGCGGCGGCGGCCAGCACCGAGGTTCCCGGCAGGCCCATCGGGACGCCTTCGACCGGACAGCAGCCCTCGCCGGCGCAGCAGTACGACCAGAAGCGGCCGTCCGCGATGCAGAGCGCTTCGATCACCGGGATGTCGAGACGGCCGCACGCGAGACGCAGCTGCTCTGCGAGCGGCTGCAGGCGTTCCATGACCTGGCGGCCGGTCTCGCCCCGCGCCGGATCCTGGCACAGGTAGGCCACCATCTGCGCGGGACGGTTGCCCCTGCGCTCGCTGCCCCTGACCAGGCCCTCTGCCAGTTGCTGTGCGACGGCGCCCCAGTCGTCCGGGCTGGCCGGGATGCCGAGCCTGGCCCGGCCGCCGAAGCGTCCTCGCCCGCCGCGGTCGTGCAGGGCCACCAGCACGATGCTGTCCTCGGGCCGGTATCCGAGCAGGTAGGGCAGCGCGTCGGCGAGTTCGTCCGGGGACCGCAGAGTGACCCGGTGGACGGCCTGGGCGGTGCCGTACTCGGCCTCACCGTCATACATCGGGTGACTCGTGTGGGCGGCGGTGTGGGCGGTGTGGCCGCCGGTCTCCGCCCACCGTCCCTGCTGAAGTTCCTGGGCTTCCCAGCCGTCGCGCCGGGCGATGTCGCCGTTGTCGGATGAGCCCGTGGATTCGCTGTGATTCGTCATGCGCAGACGATCTCGCGGATGACGAAATCCCGCTCGACCTGTGGATAACTCCGATCACGGACATGTCAGGCAAGCCGGGCCGTCGCGACCCGAACCCCTCGGAGCCCAGCTCCCACAACGGCCGTGACCGGATTGTCAGCGCCGTCCTGTTGTATGGAGGCATGGAGCACACGAGCAACACGGATCTCCGGGCTGACGCCGACGCCGTCCTCGCCCGTCTCGTCGGCGACGCCTCGGGCGCGGCCCGGCTGCGGGAGGACCAGTGGCGGGCGATCGAGGCGCTGGTCGCAGACCGGCGTCGGGCCCTGGTGGTCCAGCGGACGGGATGGGGAAAGTCCGCGGTCTACTTCGTGGCGACCTCCCTGCTCCGCGCCCGTGGCTCCGGGCCCACCGTGATCGTCTCCCCCCTGCTCGCCCTGATGCGCAACCAGGTCGACGCCGCGGCCCGGGCCGGCATCCGTGCGCGGACCATCAACTCCTCGAACACGGAGGAGTGGGAGACCGTGCAGCGCGAGATCGCGGCGGGCGAGGTCGATGTCCTGCTGGTCAGTCCGGAGCGCCTCAACAACCCGGACTTCCGCGACCAGGTGCTGCCCGCGCTGTCCGCCGCCACCGGGCTGCTCGTGGTCGACGAGGCGCACTGCATCTCCGACTGGGGCCACGACTTCCGGCCGGACTACCGCCGGCTGCGGACGATGCTCACCGATCTTCCGCAGGGCGTGCCGGTCCTCGCGACGACCGCGACCGCCAATGCGCGCGTGACCGCGGACGTCGCCGAGCAGCTCGGCACCGGGGGCGCCTCGGACGCCCTGGTGCTGCGCGGACCGCTGGATCGCGAGAGCCTCAGCCTCAACGTGCTGCGGCTGCCCGACGCGGCGCACCGGATGGCCTGGCTCGCCGACCATCTCGACGAACTCCCCGGCTCCGGGATCGTCTACACGCTCACGGTGGCCGCGGCGGAGGAGGTCACCGCCTTCCTCCGGCAGCGCGGTCATGTCGTCGCCTCGTACACGGGCCGCACCGAGAACGCCGACCGGCAGCAGGCGGAGGAGGATCTGCTGGCCAACAAGGTGAAGGCGCTGGTCGCGACCTCCGCCCTCGGCATGGGTTTCGACAAACCCGACCTGGGGTTCGTCGTACACCTCGGCTCCCCCTCCTCCCCCATCGCGTACTACCAGCAGGTCGGCCGTGCCGGACGTGGTGTCGAGCACGCGGAGGTGCTGCTGCTGCCGGGACGGGAGGACGAGGCGATCTGGGAGTACTTCGCGTCGCTCGCCTTCCCGTCCGAGGAGCTGGTGCGACGCACTCTTGACGTTCTCGCGCAGGCGCAGCGCCCCGTGTCCCTGCCCGCCCTGGAACCCTTGGTGGAACTGCGCCGTTCCCGTCTGGAGACCATGCTCAAGGTTCTCGACGTCGACGGGGCGGTGAAGCGGGTCAAGGGCGGCTGGCTGTCCACCGGCCTGCCGTGGCAGTACGACACCGAGCGGTACGCGTGGGTCGCGCGGCAGCGCAAGGCCGAGCAGGAGGCGATGCGGCAGTACGCGTCGACGACGGAGTGCCGGATGGAGTTCCTCCAGCGCCAGCTGGACGACGAAGGCGCCAAGCCGTGCGGCCGATGCGACAACTGCGCGGGAGCCCGATACACAGCCGACACGTCCTCCGCCGCGCTGGACGCCGCACGGACGGACCTGGGCCGTGCGGGCGTCGAGGTGGAGCCCCGCCGGATGTGGCCCACCGGACTGGCGGCGATCGGCATGGACCTCAAGGGGCGCATCCCGGCGAGCGAGCAGGCGGCGCCCGGGAGGGCCCTGGGGCGTCTGTCGGACATCGGCTGGGGCAACCGGCTGCGCCCGATGCTGACCCCGCAGGCCCCGGACGCGCAGGTTCCGGACGACGTGGCCAGAGCCGTGGTGGAGGTGCTGGCGGACTGGGCGAAGGGGCCCGGCGGTTGGGCCTCCGGAGCGGCGGACGCCTCACCGCGCCCGGTCGGCGTGGTCACCGTCGCCTCCCGCACCCGACCGCGACTGGTCCACTCGCTGGGCGCGCGGATCGCGGAAGTCGGCCGGCTGCCCCTGCTCGGCGAGGTGGAATACACCGCCGACGCCTCGCCGATCTCCCGCAGCAACAGCGCCCAGCGCCTCAAGGCCCTCGACGGCATGCTGCAAGTGCCCCCCGCGCTCGCCGCCGCACTCGCCGAGACCCCGGGCCCGGTCCTCCTCGTGGACGACTACACGGAGACGGGCTGGACCCTCGCGGTCACCGCCCGGATGCTGCGACGGGCAGGCGCGCAAGGGGTGTTGCCGCTGGTTCTGGCCATGCAGGGCTGACGGCGAGACGCCGACCGTCAGATCCACAGGCCGACCCGTGGCCCGGGCGCCCGGACATCCGCATCCGGCGCCCGGCGGCTGGCGGCTGGCGCCCAGCACCCGGACCCGCCCATAGGCGGACTGCGTGCGGCGGTCGGCAGCCGCCATAGCCGCGGACGACCTACGGCCGGTGATCGACAGCCGACGACCGACGGCCGGCGATCCACCGCCGGATCACGCTCGAGCGGCCGCCGCGGCAGCCCATCGCCGGGTGACGGAAGGGCCCGCGTCCCCGGCCCCTGCGGGAGAGCCGGCGTCGGATCTTCCGTCCTGGACGCACCTACAAGCCTTGAACGTCGACTCGCGCATCCTCCGGCGAAACACTGGGTAGGGATATAAGCCTCTCACCGCCATATACCGGTCGGTGGCCCCAATTGCTCGTTGCCGCATCCAAGTTCGGCAGGAAGAATTGAAGTCCGCTCCCCGCACGGCTCGGCCCGTAGTCCGGTTGGGCTCTGCTGCGGCGTGCGCTCCCCCGAATCCGACCCGCCCGCAGTGTGGGCCGTAGCCGAAGGGAGGATCGTGACCTTCGGATTCGCTCCGTCCTCGGCGGCATCGTTGTCGACGTCCACGTCCGCCACCTCCGCCAGCCGCTTGCTCGAGCCTGCCGAGTGGGCCGCGGCCGGGATACCCCTGCTGCGCAACCCGCGGGAAGTCGTCAGCGGACTGCACTCGCGACATCGGCCGCGGCCGACCACGGCGATCGTGGCGGTCCTCGACCCGGAGGAGCGGGTGCGGGCCAGCGCTTCGTTCACCCGACGCCAGGCCTCGAGTGACGGCTGGGTGTTCCGCAACGCCCTGCTCGCCCAGCTACGCCGGGTCATACCTCACGACCTTCGCCTGCGTACCCCGGTGCGTACGGCCGTGCTGCTCTACTGCCGTGACGGCGACGCGCGCTGGACGGAGGAGGACGGGGCGTGGATGTGGGGCCTTCGGGACGCCTGCACGCTGCACGGTCTGCGCTGCGGGGCGTACATCACGCTGACCCGGGACGGCTGGCAGGTCCTCGGCGAGGGACGCGGCGGACGGCGGCCCAACGCGGATTCGGTTCCGGAGCCCTTCGCCCTGTCCGAGGCTCCGCCGCCGCTCCCGCGGACCGGCGGCTCCGCCTCCGAGGTGATGCGTCGCGCGGCCGCCCGGTGACCGGCTGACCGACGAGCGCCCGGCAACCGAGGACTCGGCCGTCGCCTCACCCCAACCGACCGGGCACGTCGGACGGTTGGGGCCTCGGAGGGTTAGACGCGTGGCACGTTCGGCGCTTGGGACCGTTGAGCGCATGGCACGTCGGGCGAGCGGTCCGCGCACGGGACGGGCGCCCAGCCCGAAGCGCACGCCCCGAAACCGGACGCCTGATTCCATGCGGGACCTCGTCCTCGTCCCTCAGGCGGAGATCGATCCCGGGAATCGTCTCGCCCGGCAACAGATACTCGTCGATCTCCACGAAGCCGCGCTGCCGCGCTTCCGCGCGAAGCGGAGGCCGTCCGTGTTGGATGCCGGTACCACCGTCTCGATGACCGCGGCGTCGAGCTGCCTCGCCCGGCGAGACCACGCTCATAGAGTTCCGCACCGAATTGCCGGCCACGGTGGCCGGGGAGGACTCGGGCGATGACGGTCGCCACGGGCGTCTCGCCGGTGGGCGGACGGACCGTCGTACATCCGATCAGGGTCTCGCCGAGACGGGCGACCTCGAAAACATGGCGCCGGCACCGTTCGCGCACCTCGTCGAGCGATCGGTGGTGCGTGGGGATGACGAGATCGTGGACGTACTGCCAGTCGTGGACGGTGGCGTCGACGTTCACCCTGTCGATGCGAAGGCGGGACATCGGCTCAGCAAGCCCGCGGGCAACAGCCCTCGTCGACAGTCACAGGGGGCAGTCAAGGTCGACCGGAGGGACGCGCCGAAGAGGCGCCGCGCATCTGCGACGCCTCTTCAGGAGCTCTGTACCTCGTGGCCTGCCGGGAGGGGCTCAGACGCCCGCGCCCAGCACCCCTTTGATCTGCTGCGGGTCGCCGCAGACGATCAGCAGCGCCGAGGCGCGCGCCAGGGCCAGCGGCAGGACGGTGGCTGCCACGGTGTCGGGTCCGCCGTTGACGGCGACGACGACGACCGGGCGCACGCCCGCTCGGGCCACCGCGGCGGCATCGGCGTAGAAGACGTCGTCCCCGGCGTCGTGCTGCGCCCAGTAGGGCGCCTCGCCGAAGGACAGCTCGTGGGCGGCCCACGGGTGACGTTCGCCGGTCGTGATCACCAGCACGTCACCGGGAGCGCGCCCGGAGTCCAGGAGGAGGTCCACGGCCTCCTCGGCGGCGTCCAGCGCGCCCTCGGCCGAGGCCGGGATCAGCTGGACCTGAGCCGCCGCCGGTGCGGGCGCGGCGGCGGGAGCGGCCGAGGCCGTGGGCCCGGGCTTGGCGGCCGTGTCACGCGGCGCGCGTTGCGCCGGCGGCGTGGGCCGGAGGGGTCCGGGACGACCGGGACGCGACGGAGCCGCGGGACGGGGTCCGGGTACGGGTCGAGGGGTCGGCGCGGTGCGGCCGCTGGCCGGAGTGGCGCGGGGACCCTGGGCACTCTCGTGAATCTGAGGCTCCTCGGGAATGAGAGGCATGAGCTGTTGTCTATCAAACGTTGGTGCGGCACGCGCCAGCGGGTGGCACATCAGTGCGAACGGAACGGTCAGAAGTCGAAGCCGAGTTGACCTTCGACCTCCGGAGCGCTTCCGATCGCCCAGCTGCGGGCCTTCTTGAGGTGCCGCCACTGGGGCAGCGCATCAAGATACGCCCACGACAATCGGTGGTACGGGGTGGGCCCCCGCTCCTCCAGTGCGGCCTTGTGCACGGGTGACGGGTACCCGGCGTTGTCCGCAAAGCCGAAGTCTGCATGCTCGGCACCCAGTTCGGCCATCATTTTGTCGCGCCGGACCTTGGCGATCACCGAGGCCGCCGCGACGGCCACGCACGACTGATCACCCTTGATCACCGTGCGGACCCGCCAGGGGGTGCCGAGGTAGTCGTGCTTGCCGTCGAGGATCACCGCGTCCGGGCGGACCGGGAGCGCTTCCAGGGCACGTCCGGCGGCGAGCCGCAGCGCGGCCGTCATGCCGAGTTCGTCGATCTCCTCGGGCGAGGCGTGCCCCAGGGCGTACGACGTCACCCACTTCAGCAGCTCCTCGGACAGCTCGTTGCGACGCTTGACGGTGAGGAGCTTGGAGTCGGTGAGGCCGACGGGCGGTCGGCGGAGTCCGGTGACGGCCGCGCAGACGGTCACGGGCCCGGCCCACGCACCCCGGCCCACCTCGTCGACGCCGGCGATGACCTTGGCTCCGGTCGTGGCGCGAAGGGAGCGCTCGACGGTATGAGTGGGTGGTTCGTACGGCATGGCGTCCTTAGGTTACGCCGCCTCGATCCCCTCGCGACACCCCGGTCGGTCCACGTCCCTCACGGGCCACGGCACGGGCGTCGGCGTCGCGCTCAGGGTGCGTCCGGCCGGAGCAGGGGGAGCATGAGCCGGTCCACCATCTCCTCGAGTTCGCGATCTTCCCATTCGCAGGCGCTTATTTTCGAGCGGTACATCATCATGGCCGGCATGGCGTCGAAGACATAGCTGTTCGCTGCGTCGGACCGGACCTCACCCCGCCGGATTCCCCTGCTGATGACGTCATGCAGGAGCCTGATCGTCGGTTCGACGACCCCTTCGAAGATCAGGACCTGGAAGCGCTCCGCCTGATGCGGATCGCATTCGTGAATCACGGAGCGGAGCGCGAGGCCCGGGCGGGAGAACATGGCGTCGCGCGCGTCACGGCACAGCGCCAGCAGGTCCTCCCGCACGCTCCCCCGGTCCGGTGCGCCGTCCGGACGCGGCAGCCCCGCCCGCAGGGCCTCGGCGACGAGGTCCTCCTTCGAGGACCAGCGGCGGTAGACGGCGGCCTTGCCGGTCTGGGCGCCGGCTGCGACGCCCTCCATCGTGAGGCCGTTCCAGCCGACCGTGCCCAACTGCTCCAGCGCGGCATCGAGAATCGCACGTTCGAGCACGGCGCCGCGCCGGCGAGGGGAGGCCGCCTGAGCGGGGGCGGCCGTCCAGCGCGAAGTAACCATCTGAGTGTCTCCAGCGAGCAGAAAGAACGGGGAGGGAGCGGCGAGAGGCCCAGGGCGGCAACGGCGGGGGGCTCGCCGGGGGAAACCGCCATAAGTGAACGCTTGCGTTCACTACGAGGAACTCACTACCTTTGACGGGCCAGTGAACGCCATCGTTCACTAACGCTTTTGTGGGGGACTCACAGTGACAACCTCTCAGTTGATCAAAGACCAGAAACCGGGTACCGCCCGGCGGGCGGGACACCCGGGCATCGCGCTCGCCGTCATCGCAGCCTGCCAACTCATGGTGGTACTCGACGCGACGATTGTGAACATCGCGCTCCCGCACATTCAAGGAGCGCTGAAGTTCAGCACCACCGACCTCACCTGGGTGGTCAGCGCCTACACGCTCACTTTCGGCGGCCTGCTGCTGCTCGGCGCCCGCGCCGGCGACATCCTCGGCCGACGCCGGGTGTTCATGGCCGGCATCCTGCTCTTCACCTTCGCCTCGCTGCTCGGCGGACTGGCCCAGGAGCCGTGGCAGTTGCTGGCCGCGCGGGCGCTGCAGGGCATGGGAGGCGCCATCGCCTCGCCCACGTCGCTGGCGCTCATCACCACGACGTTCCCCGAAGGCCCCGAGCGCAACCGGGCCTTCGGCGTGTTCGCCGCGGTGTCCGCGGGCGGCGGCGCCATCGGACTGCTCGCCGGCGGCATGCTCACCCAGTGGCTCGACTGGCGCTGGGTGCTGTTCGTCAACGTGCCCATCGGGATACTCATCGCCACGCTCGCCCCGATGTACATCAACGAGTCCGAACGCCACCCCGGGCGCTTCGACATCGCCGGCGCGCTGACCTCCACGACCGGTATGGCCTCCTTGGTCTACGCCTTCATCAGGGCGGCGGAGGAAGGCTGGCGGGACGAGCTGACGCTCGGCGCCTTCGCGGCCGCGGCGGTCCTGCTGGTCGCCTTCGTGTTCACCGAGCGGCGCGCCAAGGAGCCGATCACCCCGCTCAGGATGTTCACCGACCGCAACCGCGCCGGCACGTACGTGATCATGCTGAGCCTCGCCGCGGCCATGTTCGGCATGTTCTTCTACATCGTGCTCTTCGTGCAGAACGTGCTGGGCTACAGCCCCATCAAGGCCGGCCTCGCGTTCCTCCCGGTCACGGTCGCCATCGCCGTCGGCGCGGGTCTGTCGCAGCGGTTCCTGCCGGTCCTCGGCCCCAAGCCGTTCATGGTCGCCGGAACCGCTCTCGTCGTGACCGGTCTCACCTGGCAGGCCTTCATCACCCCGGACAGCTCCTACGTGAACGGCGTGCTCGGCCCGATGGTGATTTTCGGTTTCGGCATGGGACTGAACTTCGTCACGGCGACGGTCACCGCGGTGGCGGGGGTCGCGCCGCACGAGGCCGGCGCCGCCTCCGGTCTGCTCAACGCCATGCAGCAGGTGGGCGGTTCGCTCGGTCTGTCCATCCTCACGACGGTCTTCGGCACGGCAGCCAAGGACGAGGGCGAGAAGCAACTGCCGAAGTTCCTCGCAGAGGGATCGCCGGAACAGAAGGCCGAGTTCGCCCGGACGCATCAACTGCCCGCGCCCTGGGGGCACGAGGTGCTCGCCCACGGCATCTCCTCGGCCTTCGTGCCGGCCGCCGGCATGGCCGTCCTCGCTCTGGCGACCGCCTGGTTCGTGATCCGGGTCCGCAAGAGCGACCTTGAGGCGCTGTCCGGCACGGCGGCCCCTGTGGTGGGCTGACCGCACGGCTTCACGGGTCGACCCCGGAGTGTCGCCACCGGCCACGGTGGAGACGCGTCCCCCGCTCCCCGGTCGGCCCGTCCAGCCCGTCCACACCCCCGGCACCCGCCGCGTCCACGACGTCCACGACGTCCACGACGTCCACGACGTCCACGACGTCCACGACACGATCATCGGCAGCCCGTATCGCACATCCCACCCCCTGCGTTTCCGGTCGACCCGCTCCCCGGCCGCTGTGCGGGCATTCGTCGCACAGCGATCGTCCGAACAACGCCCGGCTGTCACACAGAGTTCCCGTCGAATACGCAGAGTTCGCACGCCGATGTGGTGAAGTGGTCCGCGCAGGGCGCGCCGTGCTCCTCCCGTGCGCCTCTCGCGCTCCGTGGGGCCCGCCCCAGCCGCCCGGTCACCCGCGAACGGCCGCCGTCATCGGCAGTACCCGTCCTCACGCGCGGCGCACGAGGCGTCGCCCCAAGGCCGTCGCTCCGAACGGCCGGTGAACTCACGGCCTTCGGGTCTCCCGGCCTTCGAGTCTCCCGGCCATCGCCTCACCGGGAGGCGGACAGCCACTCCGGCAGGTCCTCCACCTGCCGTGTCCACGCGACGGGCGGCCCCCCGGCCTTGCCCGCGGCGAGCACCCCGCCGACGATGGCGCACGTGGTGTCCACGTCCCCGCCGACCTGCGCGGTCGTCCAGAAGGCCGTCTCGTAGTCGGTCAGGGCCCGTGCGGCCGACCACAGCGCGAACGGCACGGTGTCATGGGCCGACGTGCGTCTGCCGCAGCCCAGGACGGCCGCCACGGTGGCCGCGTCCGCGTAGTCGAGCATGTCCCGGGCGCGCCCCAGTCCCGCGCGAACGGCGCTTTTGGGAACCAGGGCGATGACGCCGTCCAGCAGCGCCTCGGCGGAGGGAGATCCGCCCGGAGCGCCCGCCAGCGCGGCGGCCGCGGCTACGGCCATGGCCCCCACCACGGCCTCCCGGTGCTGATGCGTGGGGTAGGAGGAGATCTCCGCCTGGTGGGTCGCCTGCTCGGGGTCGTCCGCGTACCAGGCGCCGAGGGGGGCGATCCGCATGGCGGCGCCGTTGCCCCACGATCCCTGCCCGTTGAAGAGGGCGGACGACAGTTCCCGCCAGTCGTCGCCCTCTCTGACCAGTCTGAGCAGGCGGTTGACGGCGGGGCCGTAGCCGCGGTCGAAGTCGTGGTGCTCGGCGAAGGACCGGGCCAGCGCGTCCTGGTCGATGCGATGGTGCGCGGCGAGGACGGCCACCACCGAGCAGGCCATCTCGGTGTCGTCGGTCCACTGCCAGGGGCCGGGCGGCAGCTCGCGGCGCTGCAACAGCGGATAGTTCACCGGCACGAAGAACTGGGAGCCCAGTGCGTCGCCCACGGCGAGGCCGCGCAGGCTGGCCAGGGCGCGCTCCAGGCGCCCGGCGGGAGAGGAGTCAGCGATCATCTTTCACCCACTCTATCCCCGGTGATCCCGTAGGGCGCCGGTTCCCGCCAGCGGTCGAAGGGCCGGTCGAGGGCGTACCGGTCGTCGTCCTGCAGAACGAGCATCCGCATCTCCGCGTTCCCCGGATTCGCGAGGGATTCGAATTCGGCGACCGTCCAGTGGAACCAGCGCATGCAGAACAGGCGCATGGCCAGGCCGTGGGTCACCAGCAGGACGTTCGGCGGGTGGTCGGGGGCCTCGAAGCTGCGGAACAGGCTCTCCAGGAAGCCGCCGACCCGGTCGTAGACGTCCGCTCCGCTCTCGCCCTGCGCGAAGCGGTAGAAGAAGTGCCCGTAGGCGTCGCGGTAGGTCTTCTGCAACTGGACGTCGTCGCGGTCCTGCCAGTTCCCCCAGTCCTGCTCACGCAGCCGGGGCTCCTCGCGGACCCGTATCAGCTCGGGATGGAGGTGGAAGGCCTGCAGGGTCTCGTGCGTGCGCCGGTAGGGGGAGACGTACACACTGACCCGCTCGCGGCCGAAGACCTCCCGCAGGTGCTTTCCCGTCTCCTCGGCCTGCTTGCGGCCCCGCTCGGTCAGGGCCAGTGCGTGGTCGGGTTCACGTTCGTAGACGGTGTCATCAACATTGCCCGTTGACTCCCCGTGCCGGACAAGGACGATGCGCCGTGGTCGTGCCATGCCAAAACCCTAGATCGGTCGGCGGCCGATCGAGCACCCGTGGGCACTCCATACGGCGTAGGTCACACAAACACTCTCCCGGAAGGCCGCGGGCAGCGCACGTCGGACGGCCGTGTCCTCACACCGTCCAGGCCGACTCCAGTTCGACGATGTCGCCGGTCATGGAGGAGACGTCGGCCTCCGTCTGCGCGCGCAGGGCGAGCCGCTCCACTCGTTCGGTCCGGTATTTTCCGTGTTCGGCCTGCGAGCGCCACATCGACAGGACCAGGAACTCGGGGCCGGGCGCCTCGGCGAACAGGCCGCGGATCATGCCGGGAGAGCCGGCCATGGCCGGGTTCCACACCTTCTCCTGCATCAGCGTGAAGTGCTCGGCGCGTTCCTCGTGGACCCGGCAGAGGGCGACCCGCACCAGGTCGGAGTCGGTGAAGCGGGGCTCGAAGCCGGTCTTCACGTCGAAGCGGTAGTCGAACAGCCGTACCTGGGGATCCTTGAAGGTGCCCGACTGGGCCGTCGCCAGCCGGTCGTGGGAGCGGGCCATGAAGGAGTCGTAGAAGGCGCGGCTCTCCCAGAACGTGAAGACATGCGCGACGGAGGGCCGTGCCCTGCTCCAGCCCCCGCCCTGTCCCCGAAATCCCGGCTCCCCCAGAAGCCCCGCCCACTTTCGCTGTCCCCGTTCGAAACCGCGGCGGTCCACCACGGTGCAGCGAATCCACTTGACCAGCACCGCGCCATGGTAAGGCCAGCGGGCGTGGCGTTGGTCACTCTCGTGCACAGTGCTCTGCCACGGCCGTGCACGCGCGCGTGGCAGGATGGACAACCGGCCCTGGCGGACGGCCCGTTCGGGGACGACGGCAACGGGGAATCGGGGAGGGGAAGTCCGGTGAGCGGCCTCAACAAGGGCATCCGCAAGATCGAGATGGCGCTGAAGTGGGATCCCAGTCCGGCGGGGCAGGCGCCCACCGACCTGGACGTCGTGGCGGCGACCTACCTGGAGAGCGATCCACACGGCGACCCCGCCTATGTGGTGCACTTCGACAGCCGCTCGCCCGACGGCACGATCTATCTCAACCGGGACAGCAAGGACGGCAAGGGCTTCGGCTGGGACGAGGTCATGACGCTGGAGCTCGACCGTCTGGACGCGCGGTACGCGCGCGTGGTCGTGGGCGTCGTCATCCAGCAGAACCCCCAGCCCCGGACGTTCGTCGGGGTCCACAACCCCGCCTTCCGCATAAGGGAGGGCTACACCGTCCTGGACGAGGGCGAGTTCGGCGACGTCCTGGGCGCGACCGCGGCGACCGTCGGTGAGTTCGTGCGCGAGACGTCCGACAGCTGGTCGTTCCACCCCGGGATACGGGGCTTCGAGGACGACCCGGCGACGTTCACCCGCGTCATGGGCCGGGTGCACCGGTCCTGATCGCGCCGGGCGCGAACGGGCGTCGGCACGCGGGCCCGCCCGAAGGCGCGGGCGGGCGGGAACGCCGAGGGCGGTGGAGCCGAAGACCGGCTCCACCGCCCTCGCCGGATCACGCCGATCCGGCCGTTACGGCCTAGCTGCAGCCGCTGGTGGAGCCGCAGCCCTCGCAGATGTAGCAGGAGCCGGCGCGCTGCATCTTCGTGCCGCAGGAGAAGCACAGCGGGGCGTCGGCCTGGATGCCCAGCTGCATCTCCACCAGTTCGGCGCTGGTGTGGGCCTGCTGGGGCACCGGACGGGCAGCCTCGGGCTCCGCCTTGGGCGCGGCGACGGCCTTCAGATCCGTCTGGCGGGGCGCGGACTGGGCCAGGCCCTCCACGTCCACGTCCTCCTCCTCGAGGTGCGGCTCGTAGGAGCCGGTCTCGAGGTGGCGCTGACGCTCCTCGGCGGAGTGGATGCCGAGGGCGGAGCGGGTCTCGAAGGGCAGGAAGTCGAGCGCCAGGCGGCGGAAGATGTAGTCGACGATCGACTGCGCCATCCGCACGTCCGGGTCGTCCGTCATGCCGGCCGGCTCGAAGCGCATGTTGGTGAACTTCGAGACGTACGTCTCCAGCGGAACGCCGTACTGGAGGCCGACGGAGACCGCGATGGAGAAGGCGTCCATCATGCCGGCGAGGGTCGAACCCTGCTTGGACATCTTCAGGAAGACCTCGCCGAGACCGTCGTCCGGGTAGGAGTTGGCGGTCATGTAGCCCTCGGCGCCGCCGACCGTGAACGAGGTCGTGATGCCGGGACGGCCCTTGGGCAGCCGCTTGCGGACCGGGCGGTACTCGATGACCTTCTCGACCGCGGCGCGGATCGTGTCCTCGGCCTTCTCGGTGACCTCGGCCTTCTCCTTGTCCTTGGTCTTCGCGGAGAGGGGCTGGCCGACCTTGCAGTTGTCGCGGTAGATCGCGAGCGCCTTGACGCCCAGCTTCCAGGCCTCGAAGTAGATCTCCTCGACCTCCTCGACGGTCGCCGTCTCCGGCATGTTGACCGTCTTGGAGATGGCTCCGGAGATCCAGGGCTGGATCGCGGCCATCATGCGGACGTGGCCCATCGGGGAGATGGCGCGCTCGCCCATGGCGCAGTCGAACACCTCGTAGTGCTCGTGCGCGAGACCGGGGGCGTCGATCACGTTGCCGTTCTCGGCGATGTGGGCGACGATCGCCTCGATCTGCTCCTCCTGGTAGCCCAGGCGGCGCAGGGCCTGCGGGACGGTGCCGTTGACGATCTGCATGGAGCCGCCGCCGACCAGCTTCTTGAACTTGACCAGGGCGAGGTCGGGCTCGACGCCGGTGGTGTCGCAGGACATCGCCAGACCGATGGTGCCGGTCGGGGCGAGCACGGACGCCTGGGCGTTACGGAAACCGTTCTTCTCACCGAGGCGCAGCACGTCCTGCCAGGCCTCCGTGGCGGCGGCCCAGACCGGTGTGTCCAGGTCGTCCATGCGCACGGCCGTCGCGTTGGCGTCGGAGTGCTGCTTCATGACGCGGTTGTGGGCGTCGGCGTTGCGGGCGTAGCCGTCGTACGGGCCGACGACCGCGGCCAGTTCCGAGGAGCGGCGGTAGGCCGTGCCGGTCATCAGGGAGGTGATGGCGCCGGCGAGGGAGCGGCCGCCGTCGCTGTCGTAGGCGTGGCCGGTGGCCATCAGCAGGGCGCCGAGGTTGGCGTAGCCGATGCCGAGCTGGCGGAACGCGCGCGTGTTCTCGCCGATCTTCTGGGTCGGGAAGTCGGCGAAGCAGATGGAGATGTCCATCGCGGTGATGACGAGCTCGACGACCTTCTGGAAGCGGTCCGCTTCGAAGGACTGGGTGCCCTTGCCGTCGTCCTTGAGGAACTTCATCAGGTTCAGCGAGGCGAGGTTGCAGGACGTGTTGTCCAGGTGCATGTACTCGCTGCACGGGTTCGACGCGGTGATCCGGCCGGACTCGGGGCAGGTGTGCCAGTTGTTGATCACACCGTCGTACTGGATGCCGGGGTCGGCGCAGGCCCAGGCGGCCTCGGCGAGCTTGCGGAACAGCGCCTTGGCGTCGACCTTCTCGATGATCTCGCCGGTCATGCGGGCGCGCAGGCCGAACTCGGCGCCGTTCTCGACGGCCGTCATGAACTCGTCGTTCACGCGGACGCTGTTGTTGGCGTTCTGGTACTGGACGGACGTGATGTCGTCCCCGCCCAGGTCCATGTCGAAGCCCGCGTCGCGCAGGGCGCGGATCTTCTCCTCCTCCTTCACCTTGGTGGCGATGAAGTCCTCGATGTCCGGGTGGTCCACGTCGAGGACGACCATCTTGGCCGCACGACGCGTGGCGCCACCGGACTTGATGGTGCCGGCGGAGGCGTCGGCGCCACGCATGAAGGACACCGGGCCGGAGGCGTTGCCGCCGGAGGAGAGGAGTTCCTTGGAGGAGCGGATCCGCGAGAGGTTCAGGCCGGCGCCGGAGCCGCCCTTGAAGATCATGCCCTCTTCCTTGTACCAGTCGAGGATCGACTCCATGGAGTCGTCGACGGCCAGGATGAAGCAGGCCGAGACCTGCTGGGGCTGCGGGGTCCCGACGTTGAACCAGACGGGGCTGTTGAAGCTGAAGATCTGGTGCAGGAGGGCGTAGGCCAGCTCGTGCTCGAAGATCTCGGCATCGGCGGGCGAGGCGAAGTAGCTGTTGTCCTCGCCGGCCTTCCGGTAGGTCTTCACGATGCGGTCGATCAGCTGCCTGAGGCCGGTCTCGCGCTGCGGGGTGCCCACGGCACCGCGGAAGTACTTGCTGGTGACGATGTTGACCGCGTTCACCGACCAGAAGTCGGGGAACTCGACGCCACGCTGCTCGAAGTTGACCGAGCCGTCGCGCCAGTTGGTCATGACGACGTCACGACGCGCCCAGGCAACCTCGTCGTAAGGATGCACTCCGGGGGTCGTGTGGATGCGCTCGATGCGCAGGCCCTTGGTGTTCTTAGCGCCCTTGGCTCGGGAACCTCGTGCCGGACCGCTCGCCGTCTCTGTCATGCCGCCTCCCTCTACGGGCGAAAACGCCCTGAAATGCCACGTTGTTCCCGTGACACGTTGTTCTGTCTTGTGCTGTGGGCACCCACGCGCTGCCGCCCACAACAGGTCTTCGTCGGCCGCCGCCCTGCCGCCACGGAGGGGCTCCGGGCGCGGCCCGTCGGTCAGTCGGCGGCCCGGGCCGGCTCGGGGACCTGCACGGTCCCTCCGCGCCCGCCGTCGTCCTTCCGGCTCCCCGCGACATCCCCTGCCTCGTCCGGGCGGTCGTCGTCGTCCGCGGCGGAGGGTCCCGTCTGGTCCCTGAGTTCCGTGATCGCCGCCTCGAAGTCCTCGAGCGAGTCGAACGCCCGGTAGACGGAGGCGAACCGCAGATAGGCGACGAGGTCCAGCTCCTGCAGCGGACCGAGTATGGCCAACCCCACGTCATGGGTGGTCAGCTCGGCGCTTCCGGTGGCCCGGACCGCCTCCTCGACCCGCTGGCCGAGCTGGGCGAGGGCGTCCTCGGTGACGGGCCGCCCCTGACACGCCTTGCGTACACCGTTGATCACCTTGGTGCGGCTGAACGGTTCGGTGACCCCGGACCGCTTGACCACCATCAGCGAGCACGTCTCCACGGTCGTGAAGCGCCGGGAGCAGTCGGGGCACTGACGCCGCCTGCGGATCGACGTGCCGTCGTCCGTCGTACGGCTGTCGACCACACGACTGTCGGGGTGCCTGCAGAAGGGGCAGTGCATGAACTCCAACCCTCCTCACAGCAGACTCAATGGCCTCGCCGGACCTCAGGGGCCCCACGAAGCAGCCCCAAGCATAGGGGATCCATCAGCATCCGAAGACACCGGGGACCACAACTTCTGGGCCACTGCGCCAATCCAACCACTACATGTGGGGCTTGGCGCATACATCCAGGCCGTATCGCGTGTCGCGCCCGTCGCGCTCACCGCACGCGTTCCGGCCGTCACGCCGAGCACCCGGAATCCACCCCGGCACGCGCGCGTACGGGCGTATCGCGACGGCGCTCACGGCGATACCGTGAGCGCCACGAGGAGGAGCGGTGGGACTCTCGCGCAGTAGCGGTACCGGTCCTCGATCCACGGGAGGCCGGATGGCAGACTGGGGCCACGCCTCACAAGGTCATCGTCTCCGGCGGTGAAGAGTACAACGATGAGGTCCTCCACCTGGCCGGAGACCGCGTTAGCCATACACCCAGACACATGATCAAGTCCGGTTATCCACGTTTTTTCACTCGAACGTGTGTTTGGCGCAACCTTTCGAAAGCCACTACCGTTGTCCAGCAGGGAGACAACCGAGAGGGGCCGACGTGACCACCACCGCAGACAGTGCCACCATCACTGCCCAGGACCGCTCCCAGGGCCGACTCGAGCCGGTGCATGCGATGAACGAAACCGTGAATCCCGAGGCGCACAAGCGCTCGTTGCCCGGCCGGCCTCCGGGCATCCGCGCCGACAGCTCGGGGCTCACCGACCGCCAGCGCCGAGTGATCGAGGTCATCAGGGACTCCGTACAGAGGCGCGGGTACCCCCCGTCGATGAGGGAGATCGGTCAGGCGGTCGGCCTGTCCAGCACGTCCTCGGTCGCCCACCAGCTGATGGCACTGGAGCGCAAGGGCTTCCTGCGCCGCGACCCGCACCGCCCGCGCGCGTACGAGGTGCGCGGTTCCGACCAGGCCGCCTCCGTGCAGCCCACCGACACCGCCGGGAAGCCGGCCGCGTCCTATGTCCCCCTGGTGGGCCGGATCGCCGCCGGCGGGCCCATCCTCGCCGAGGAGTCGGTGGAGGACGTGTTCCCGCTCCCGAGGCAGCTCGTGGGCGACGGCGAACTGTTCGTCCTCAAGGTCGTCGGCGACTCGATGATCGAGGCCGCGATCTGTGACGGCGACTGGGTCACCGTCCGCCGGCAGCCCGTCGCCGAGAACGGCGACATCGTGGCCGCGATGCTCGACGGAGAGGCCACCGTCAAGCGCTTCAAGCGCGAGGACGGCCATGTGTGGCTGCTGCCGCACAACTCCGCCTACGAGCCGATCCCGGGCGACGACGCGACCATCCTCGGCAAGGTGGTGGCCGTACTGCGCCGCGTCTGAGCCTCGCGACGGGCGGGCACGCACCCGCCCGGCCCCTCTGACTGGGCCCCGGGATCCCTGCGCCGGTTCCGGGGCCCTGCGCTGCGCCGACGCGCCCCGCCCCTCCCCCGAGCGGGGCCGCCCGCCTCCTCAGGCAGATGGGCCCCGCCGCCTGAGGAGGCGGGTGCCCTGCGCCTACGCCTCCGTCCGGGTCTCGGCGTTCTCCTCCGTCCCGGCCGCCTCCTCGGTCTCCGCCTTCGTCGGTGTCTCGGACCGCGCCGCGAGGTCGGACTCCGACTGCTTCGCCTTCGCGTCGATCGCGGCGAGGGACCTGCGGACCTGGTTGCGGTCCGTGGTGTACCAGAAGTCGGGCAGGGAGGCCTTCAGATAGCTCCCGTACCGTGCCGTCGCCAGTCGCTGGTCCAGGACTGCCACCACCCCTCGGTCCCCCGACGCCCGGACCAGACGGCCGGCGCCCTGGGCCATGAGCAGCGCCGCATGGGTCGCGGCGACGGCCATGAAACCGTTGCCTCCGGCTTCCTCCACGGCCTTCTGGCGGGCGCTCATCAAGGGGTCGTCCGGGCGCGGGAACGGGATCTTGTCCATGACGACCAGCTGACAGCTCGTGCCGGGCACGTCGACGCCCTGCCAGAGCGACAGAGTGCCGAACAGGCAGGTCTGCGGGTCCGCCGAGAAGTTCTTGATCAGTTCGCCGAGGGTCTCCTCGCCCTGGAGCAGGATCGGGAACTCGGGGAGCCGGGTGCGCAGTTCCTCGGCGGCGAGCTGCGCCGCACGCATGGAGGAGAAGAGACCGAGCGTGCGCCCGCCCGCTGCCTGGATCAGCTCGGTCAGTTCGTCGAGCATGTCGGCGCGGTCGCCGTCGCGCGCGGGCCGCGCGAGGTGTTTGGCCACGTACAGGATGCCCTGCTTGCGGTAGTCGAAGGGGGAGCCGACGTCGATGCCCTTCCACTGGGGGACGTCGTCGCCCTCCGTGCCCTCCGGCGCGAGACCCATCGACGCGCCCACCCCGTTGAAGTCCCCGCCCAGCTTCAGCGTGGCCGAGGCCAGCGTCACGGACCGGTCCGTGAACAGCTTCTCCCGCAGCAGGCCCGAGACGGACATGGGCGCGACGCGCAGGGAGGCCCCGAAGCGGTCGTGGCGCTCGTACCAGACGACGTCCCACTCGGAGCCGTTGCAGATGCGCTCCGCCACGTCGTGCACGGACTCGACGGAGGCCAGCGCCTGCTTGCGCACCGCGTCCTCGTCCTGGACGGACTTGTCACGGGTGGCGCCGATCGCGGAGATCACCGTCCGCGCGGCGTCACGCAGCGCCATCAGGGCGTAGCCGAGGTCCTCCGGGATCTCCTCCAGGCGGCCCGGAAGGGCCAGCTCCATGAGCCGCTCGAAGCCCTCCGCGGCGGTCTGCAGCTGGTCGGCCGCCTTCTCGTTGACGAGTTTGGCGGCCCGGCGCACGGCCCGGTTGACCTGGCCCGGGGTCAGCTCCCCGGTGGCGACGCCGGTGACGCGGGAGACCAGCTCATGCGCCTCGTCGACGATCAGCACCTCGTGCTGCGGCAGGACGGGGGCCCCCTCGATGGCGTCGATGGCCAGCAGCGCGTGGTTGGTGACGACGACGTCGGCCAGCTTGGCGCGCTCGCGGGCCATCTCGGCGAAGCACTCGGCTCCGTAGGCGCATTTCGTGGCGCCGAGGCACTCGCGGGAGGACACCGACACCTGGGCCCAGGCCCGGTCGGACACACCCGGAGTGAGGTCGTCGCGGTCCCCCGACTCGGTCTCGTCGGACCAGTCCCGCAGGCGCAGCAGGTCCTGGCCGAGCTTGCTGGTGGGCGCGGCCGCCTCGAACTGGTCGAAGAGGCCTTCCTCCTCGTCCTGCGGGACGCCCTCGTGGAGGCGGTGCAGGCACAGGTAGTTCGACCGGCCCTTGAGCATGGCGAACTCCGGCCGCCGGCGCAGCAGCGGGTGCAGCGCCTCGACCGTGCGCGGCAGGTCCCGCTCGACGAGCTGGCGCTGGAGGGCCAGCGTGGCCGTGGCCACCACCACGCGCTCCCCGTGGGCGAGCGCGGGCACGAGGTAGCCGAGGGACTTGCCGGTGCCGGTGCCGGCCTGGACCAGCAGGTGTGAGCCGTCGTCGATCGCCTCGGCGACGGCTTCGGCCATGGTCACCTGGCCGGTGCGCTCCGTGCCGCCGACGGCGGCGACGGCGGCGTGCAGGAGTTCGGGGAGTGAGGGCTTCGTCATAGCGCGACCACCCTACGGCGCGGCACTGACAATCGGATGCCCGAGGCGGGCGGCGGGGAGGGGATCAAGACCGTGGATTTCCTGGTGGCGGAGGGGCAGACGGGCGGGCAGTGGCAGAAGGTGACGGCTCCGGGGCGGGAAAGTGACCGGATCGGACCGATGGCCACCCACGGGGTTTCATCGACGATCGGATGTGTGACGTTCTCGGATCATCAGGGCCGCCCGCTTGGCGGGCAGATCCAGCTCCGCCGAGAACCGGAAGCCGGCGCTCAGGAAGGCGGCGACGGAGGGGACGTTGCGCAGGTCGGGTTCGGCGACGACGCGGTCGCACGCGGGCGATCCGTCGAGGACGAGTTCGGCGACGGCTTCGAGCAGCGGCCCGCCGAGCCCCCTCCCGCGGTCGGCCGCACCGCCGATGAGGAGGTGGACCCCGATGTCGTGGGGCCTGGCCGGGTAGTGCCGGGCCAGTGGGTCGAGGTCCGCCCGGTAGATCTCCCAGTAGCTCATGGGCCTCCCCTCCAGCACGCCCAGGCACGGAACGCTGTGACCGCCGGAGGCGCACTGTTGACGCAGGTGCCGCTCGGTCACGGAGGCCGGTCCCGCCAGGTCCCAGAACGCCGCGACGGCCGGGTCGTTCATCCACCGGACGATGAGCGGGAGGTCCCGCTCGATCCGCACGGGGACGAGCCGGAACGCGCCCACGCGCGTGACGACCTCTCCCCGGTCGCCGACGGCGACGGCAGGGCGCACACCGGGTCCGGCGTCCGTTCCGGCACCACGCACGGCGGTCTCCTCTCGGACGGTTCAGGACAGCAGTGGGTTGGCGACGGTGACGTAGACGGACTGGGTGTCCACCGGGCCGACGAGTTCGTCGAGCCCGTGCAGCCGGGTGAGCAGGTTGGCCTTGCAGCGCAGGACGGGTGAGTCGAGCAGCCGGGCGGGCAGGGAACTGCGGGCGGCCGCCCGCCGGGCACCCGGGACCCGGCGGGCCTCGGCGTCGGCGGAGGGGCGGTCGGCGTCGGCGAGGAAGCGCCGGAAGGCCGCGAGCAGCAGACGTTCGTCGGCGAGCCCTTGGGAGCCGAACGCGCCGATGAGTCCCAGTACGTTGTTGATGCCCAGGTAGTAGCAGAAGCGCTCGTCGGTGACGTCGTCGGAGACGAAGGTGTCGCTGCGCCCGCCGATCCCGGGGAGCCGGGCGTCGAGGTCGCTGCGGCGCGACTGGCGGAAGTAGTAGCCCTGGTTGTCGCGGTAGCGGCCGCCCTTGGGCCAGCCGTCCGGGTCCAGCAGGACGAGCGTGTTCTGCTGGTGCGCCTCCAGGGCGATCCCGGCGACGCCGTCGAGCCAGAGCACGGGCCGGACGACGTGCTTGAGGTAGCGCAGGAACCACTCCGCCGCCACCGCCCCCGGCGGTCTGCCGGTGCGCCCGGCGAGACGGGACACGATCACGGCCAGCCGCGAGCGCCGGACGGGACCGCCGTCCGCGGGGTCGCAGGGCGTCCCGGACGTGCGGCGGCCCGCATCGCGCGCGTGCGTCGCGGGGGACGCATCGCGCGCGTGCGGCCGGGGCGCGACGAGGCCGGCGAGGCAGCGGACGTCGTCCGCCGGGCTGAAGGGATTGTGGCGGATCATCACGTCGAGCCCGGTGAGCGGGCGGCCGTCCGGGCCGTCGACGGCCAGCCAGGCCGGATCGCGGACGATGTCGAAGCCGGGGTGCGCCGCGTGCCACTGCTCGGCCAGGCCGGACCGCAGCAGTCGGTGCACCTCCACACCCCGGTGCAGTTCCTTGCGGAGGTTCTCACGGCGCGAGTTGGTGATGCGCACGGCCAGCGACAGCTTCAGCATGGCCGGGGCGCCGGGCCGGTACACGGTGCGCACGGAGGAGGTGGGCTGCCACGGCGGGCCGTGCGTGCCCAGATCCCGCAGGAGACCGGCGTCGAACAGCGCCTCGGCCTCGGGGCGCCGGCGCATCTCGCCCAGTTGCCAGGGATGCACGGGCAGGGCGGCGAAACCGTCGGGCAGCGACAGCCCCGCGCCCGCCAGCCGCGCCGTCAGCCGGCCGGCGGGGACGGGACGGCCGCCCTCGGTCCAGGCGGAGTCCGTGGCGAGGGCGGAGGGAGCGACGCCGAGCCAGTGGAGCGGGAAGGATCCGCGCGATTCCGGCGAGTACCGCCGCGCCTCGTCGTCCGAGAGTCCTTCCCGGCTCTTGGGGGTCGGGTGCAGCGGGTGCCCCAGCAGCAGCGCCTGCTCGGCGGCCAGGAACAGATCGGCGCCGTCGGCGGGATGCTCGCCGCGCTCGGTGATGAACACGGCCGTACGGCGGACGGAATCGGCGACGCGCGCCACGAGGTCCACGCTCTCGCCGGTCACCCCGGCCGTACCGCCGGCGTCCTCGGCCGCACCGGCACCGCGCACACCGCCGGCACCGTCCGCGCCGCGCGCGGGCGTCTCACGGGCCAGAAGGGCGGCGACCGTGACGGCGTCAGCGGGCGGGGCCGGTTCGGGGGCGCCGGCCAGGCGGGGCAGGCCGAAGCGGTGCCAGCCCGTCGGGGACCAGTAACGGACCGGGACGAGCAGAGCGGCCCCGCTCGCGGGCAACGGCACGCGCAGGACGCCGTCGCCGGGGGCGTGCAGGCCGGTCTCGCGGACCCAGCAGCGCAGCAGGCCCTCCACGCCCGCGGCCTGGGCGGCGGTCTGCGGGTCGGGATGGTCCAGGAGGTCGTCGGTGACGGGGCTCGGCGGTTCGACGGGCGGACACGCCACCTCCCCGCGCGGCGTCGGCAGGGGGCGCGCGACGGGATCGGAGGACCCTGCGGAGGGGGCGGGGCCGGTGGACGCGGAAGAGGGGACGGGGGAGGCGGACGGCCGCTCGAGCGGGGCCACGGGTGGGCGCGCGGGGGGCGCGGAGTCGGCGTCGGTGGGCTGCGGGGAACTGGTCACGGTCGGTCCTCGGTCGGTCCTCATGGAATGCGGAGTGCGGTGCTGCCCGGCGGTGTCATCCCGTCCGCTCGGCACGGCCGCCCTGAGGCGGAACCTGCTCGGAGGGCCGGCGCGCCCGGCCCGTGCCGCGGGCGGCGCCCGCGGCCACCGCGGCCATCGCGTCCGCCAGCCGGTCCAGCACAGCGCTGGCCTGCTCGTCGGTGACGGTCAACGGCGGGAGCAGTCGTACGACGCCGGCATGGCGCCCTCCGAGTTCGACGATCAGGCCGCGCCGCAGGCACTCCCGCTGGAGGGCGAGGGCCAGCTCCGGGGCGGCGGGGAGGGGGCCACGCGCACCGCGGCCCCCAGGGATCCCGTCGGCCTCATGGATCTCCTCGCACTCGTGGGGTTGGCAGGCGCCACGGGTCAGGTGAGTCCCGTCAACGCCGTCAACCCCGTCAATGCCGTCAACCCTGTCGCCCCCTACGGTCCAGTCGGTCCTGTGCGCCTCGGCGTTCCCCGTGTGCCCGGGTCGCTCCCCCTCCGGGTCCACCATCTCGACCCCGATCATCAGCCCGCGCCCCCGGACGTCTCCCATGCACGGGAACTCCTCGGCGAGGCTGCGGAGACTGCCCAGCAGGCGGGCGCCCACGGCCGCGGCGCGTTCCGCGAGGCCGTTCTCGCGGACGAAGGCGAGGGTGGCCGTGCCGGCGGCCATGGCGAGCTGGTTGCCGCGGAAGGTGCCCGCGTGGGTGCCCGGCGGCCAGACGTCGAGGTCCTCCCGGTAGACGACGACGGCGAGCGGCAGGCCGCCGCCGATCGCCTTGGACAGGACCATCACGTCCGGGGTGACCCCGCTGTGCTGCACCGCCCAGAAGGCGCCGGTCCGCCCGACGCCCGTCTGGACCTCGTCGGCGATCAGCGGGATGGAGCGGTCCGCGGTGATCTGCCGCATCCGACGCAGCCAGGCGTCCGGCGCGGGGATGACGCCGCCCTCCCCTTGTACGGGTTCGAGGATCATCCCGGCGGGGGATCGCACCCCCGACTTGGGATCGTCGAGCACGGACTCGGTCCAGCGGGCGGCGAGTTCGGCGCCGTGTCCGCCGCCGACGCCGAACGGGCAGCGGTAGTCGTTCGGGTAGGGCAGCCGCGTCGCCCGGACGTCGCCCGCGCCTGAGGAGACCTCCAGTGATCCGGCGGTCATGCCGTGGTAGGCGCCGGTGAACGCCAGCATGCCCGTGCGTCCGGTGGCGGCCCGGACGAGTTTGAGCGCGGCCTCCACGGCGTCCGTGCCGGCCGGTCCGCAGAACTGCACGCGCGCGTGGCCGGCCAGACCGGGCGGCAGGGTGCGGAACAGCTCGGTGACGAAGGCGTCCTTGACGGGAGTCGCGAGGTCGAGGACCTGCAGGGGCGCGCCCGAGTCGAGCACGGTGCGGACGGCCTGCAGCACGACCGGATGGTTGTGCCCGAGGGCGAGAGCGCCGGCGCCGGAGAGGCAGTCGAGGTAACGGCGGCCGTCCGCGCCCTCGATGGTCATCCCGCGGGCCCGCACCGGAACGATCGGCAGAACGCGCGCGTAGGTGCGCGCCGCCGACTCACGCGCCGACTGACGCCTCAGAATGCCCTCGGGCACCGACTCGGTCACGGCCACGGCCCACCGTCCTCCCGCAGTTCAGGGGCCGGGCGCGGACAGCGGACCCCCCACCGCTACCAACCGCGGACCGTCTTCGCGGTTACGGGTCGCCTCAAGATCCCCGCTGTGACCGAACAGTTGCCGTTCCGTCGGAAGTCCCCCACAGCGAGCGCATATCGTGTGGTGGCATCGCACCAGGCCGTGCGGCCCGTCCGAACACGGGACGAGGCACCCGTGGATTCCGCCGCGGGGGAACGGCCGGTGTCCCAAGTTCGTTCACAGCAGGGGGAGTCAGACCATGCGATCCACACGGCCGTCGTTCAGCGTTCGCCGGAGGAGGAACGCGCGCCGCACCACTTCCCCCGTGCTGGGCGCCATGGCCCTCGTCTCGGTGCTCGCGCTCACCGCGACCGCGTGCGACTCGGGCGACACCGAGGCCGGCGGACGCACCGAAGCCTCCGCGTCGGCCACCGGCGACGGGAAGATCACGATCCCGGACGACATCAAGGACCGGCTCAAGGAACACGGGATCGATCTCGACAAGTGGAAGAACGGCGCCTGGAAGAACTGGGACCGGGACGACTGGCTGCGCGAGGCGAAGGACTACGTCAACCCGATCATCAAGGGCCTGTGGGACCCGGACCGGATGCGCGAGGCGGAGGACCCGGACCGCATCGTCGACGACAGCGACCTCTCCGGTGACCAGGGCGTGACCGACCCCGCGCCGCAGGCGGTGGAGGCCAAGGCCGTGCCGACGAAGTACCACGCCAACGCCCCCGAGGCGGGCAAGGTGTTCTTCGACTCGCCCGAGGGCACGATGGTCTGCTCGGCGACGGTCGTGCGGGACCCGGCCCACCCGGGCAAGTCCAACCTGGTGTGGACGGCGGGCCATTGCGTGCACGCCGGCAAGGGCGGCGGCTGGTACCGCAACATCGCGTTCGTGCCGTCGTACAACGATCAGGGCCTGTCGTCCGCGGAGTTGCAGACGGCCACCAAGGAGCAGGCCGCTCCCTACGGGGTCTGGTGGGGCGACTGGACGAAGACGTCGGATCAGTGGATCGCGCAGGGCGGTCAGACCGGCGGCGACGGCGCCTCCTACGACTACGCCGTGATCCATGTGACGCCGGAGGACGGCGGCACCGGCAAGTCCCTGGAAGAGACGGTCGGTTCGGCGCTGCCGGTGGACTTCGAGGCCCCCGCGGTCCCGAAGGCCGGCACCATCACCGCGACCGGGTACCCGGCGGCCAAGCCGTACGACGGTCAGAAGCTCTACCAGTGCCAGGACAGGCCGGGGCGGTTCTCGCTCAGCTCCGCCGACCCGACGATGTACCGCATCGGCTGCACGATGACCGGCGGTTCGTCGGGCGGCGGCTGGGTCGCGGCCGGCTCGGACGGCAAGCCGGCCCTGGTGTCCAACACCTCGATCGGCCCGGTGCGGTCGGGGTGGCTCGCCGGGCCGCGGCTCGGCGACGTCGCCAAGGGCGTCTATGACTCGGTGAGCGACAAGTTCGCCGGTCGCCGCTAGCCGACAGGACGAAGGCCTGTCCTCCCGCGCAATGAGCGGGAGGACAGGCCTTCGTCGTACGGCGCTGCGGGCCGGTCGCGGCCGTCAGGCGGCCGGCGCCGGAACGTACGGTGCGAGGTCCGCCGCGAGTTCCTCGTGCACCCGCACCTTCAGCAGGGTGCCCTCCGCGGTGTGCTCCTCGGAGATCACCTCGCCCTCGGTGTGGGCACGGGCGACCAGACCGCCGTGGGTGTAGGGCACGAGCGCCTCGATCTCGACCGACGGCCGCGGCAGCTCGTTGTCGATCAGCGCGAGCAGTTCGTCGATGCCCTGGCCGGTGCGGGCCGAGACCGCGATGGAGCGCTTCTCGATCCGCATGAGCCGCTGGAGCGTCAGCGGGTCGGCGGCGTCCGCCTTGTTGATCACGACGATCTCGGGCACGCCCGTGGCGCCGACGTCCCGGACGACCTCGCGCACGGCGGCCAGCTGCTCCTCCGGGTTCGGGTGCGAGCCGTCCACCACGTGGAGGATCAGGTCGGACTCGCCGACCTCCTCCATGGTGGAGCGGAACGCCTCGACCAGGTGGTGCGGCAGGTGCCGGACGAAACCGACGGTGTCGGCCAGCGTGTACAGACGGCCGCTCGGGGTCTCCGCCCGGCGCACGGTCGGGTCCAGGGTCGCGAACAGCGCGTTCTCGACCAGAACGCCCGCGCCGGTGAGACGGTTGAGCAGGGACGACTTGCCGGCGTTGGTGTAGCCCGCGATGGCGACGGACGGCACCTTGTGGCGCTTGCGCTCCTGCCGCTTGATCTCGCGGCCGGTCTTCATCTCCGCGATCTCCCGGCGCATCTTCGCCATCTTCTCGCGGATCCGTCGCCGGTCCGTCTCGATCTTGGTCTCACCGGGGCCTCGGGTGGCGAGACCGCCGCCCTTGCCGCCGCCCATCTGGCGGGACAGCGACTGACCCCAGCCGCGCAGCCTCGGCAGCATGTACTGCATCTGCGCGAGCGCGACCTGCGCCTTGCCCTCACGGGACTTGGCGTGCTGGGCGAAGATGTCCAGGATCAGGGCCGTACGGTCGATGACCTTGACCTTGACGACGTCCTCGAGGTGGATGAGCTGGCCGGGACTGAGCTCACCGTCGCAGATCACGGTGTCGGCGCCGGTCTCCAGGACGATGTCCCGGAGCTCGTTCGCCTTGCCGGAGCCGATGTAGGTGGCCGCGTCGGGCTTGTCGCGGCGCTGGATGACGCCGTCGAGCACGAGCGCGCCCGCCGTCTCCGCGAGGGCGGCCAGCTCCGCGAGGGAGTTGTCCGCGTCCTGGGGGGTTCCCGTGGTCCAGACGCCGACGAGCACGACTCGCTCCAGGCGGAGCTGCCGGTACTCGACCTCGGTGACGTCCTCGAGCTCGGTGGAGAGGCCTGCCACGCGGCGCAGGGCCGCGCGCTCGGAGCGGTCGAACTGCTCGCCGTCCCGGTCTCCGTCGATCTCGAGGCTCCAGGCGACGTCCTCTTCCATCAGGGCATCGGCCTTGAGACCTTCGGGATAGGCGTGCGCAATGCGCTTGGTGTCCTGGGAAGGGGAAGAAGAGGAGGTCATTGGGTCCTTACGTCGTTGGGAATGCCGGTTCCGCGGCCTTCATGACTCATAACGCACGGGTGTCCCGGGAGATTCCCGTACACCACGTGCGCCGCGCCGACCGCACGATGGTCGCACGGTACGGCCCGTCTCGTCATCGTCTTATTCCGACGCCCGCGGGGCGGACGGCCGTTGTCAGGACCGGGTCCGGGGCGCCGGCCGCAGCCTCGGGGCGGTCCTCGGTCCGGTGTGGGAGGCGCCCTTCGGCTCCGCCTTGGGTTCGGCCCTGGCGACCGGCGCGGCGGGCTTCCAGTCCGGGTGCCCGGGCATCGCCGGCGTCTTCTCGCCGTAGAGCCAGTCCTTGAAGAACCCGCTCAGGTCGCGCCCGGAGATCCCTTCGGCGAGGCGCTGGAAGTCCGCCGTGGTCGCGGTGGAGTCGCGGTGGTTGCGCACCCAGGCCCGTTCCAGGCGCTCGAAGGCGGGGGCGCCGATCTCCTGGCGCAGGGCGTACAGGACCAGGGCCGCGCCGTCGTAGACGTTGGGCCGGAAGATGCTGATCTTCTGCCCCGGGTGCGGGGCCTTGGGCAGCGCCGGGGGGCCGCCGGCGGCGCGCCAGCGGTCGGACGCGCCGTACGCGGCCTTCATCCGCGCCTCCAGGGTGCGGCCCGCCTTCTCCTGCGCGTACAGCGCCTCGTACCAGGTGGCGTGTCCTTCGTTGAGCCACAGGTCGGACCAGCTGCGCGGGCTGACGCTGTCGCCGAACCACTGGTGGGACAGCTCGTGCACCATGATCGACTCGACGTACCACTTCGGGTAGCCGGGCTCGGTGAAGAGGTCCTTCTCGAAGAGGGACAGGGTCTGCGTCTCCAGCTCGAACCCGGTCGAGGCGTCCGCCATGAGCAGGCCGTACGTCTCGAAGGGGTAGGGGCCGACCTTGCCCTCCATCCAGGCGATCTGTCCGGGGGTCTTCTTCAGCCACGGTTCCAGCGCCGTGCGGTCCTTGGTGGGCACCACGTCCCGCACGGGGAGGGCGTGGGGTCCCTCGCGGCGCACGACGGTGGAGCGGCCGATCGACACCTGGGCCAGCTCCGTCGCCATGGGGTGCTGGGTGTGGTAGGTCCACGTGGTCGCCGGGCCGACGCGCTCCACGCCGGCCGGCAGGCCGCCCGCGACGGCCGTGTAGTCGTTGGGGGCGGTGACGCGGATGGTGAACATCGCCTTGTCGGAGGGGTGGTCGTTGCACGGGAAGACCAGGTGGGCGGCGTCCGCCTGGTTGGCCATGGCGAGGCCGTCCGCGGTCCTGACCCAGCCGCCGTCCCGGCCGTCGGCGCTCACCGGGTCGCTGGTGTGCCGCACGGTGATCCGGACCCAGCTGTCCGGCGGCAGCGAGCTGCGCGGGGTGACCACCAGGTCGTCTTCCGCGCCGACGAAGGCAGCGGGCTCGCCGTCGACCTCGACCGAGTCGACCTTGCCGTGGGCGAAGTCGAGGTTGATCCGGTCCAGGGCGGCCGTCGTCCAGGCGTCGATGGTGGTGACCGCCTGGAGCGGCTTGGCGTTGTCGCCGGAGTAGGTGAAGGACAGGTCGTAGGAGGCGACGTCGTACCCGGGGTTGCCCAGGTACGGGAAGAGACGGTCGCCGACTCCGAGCGGGTC
The DNA here is from genome assembly GCF_036226605.1 of Streptomyces sp. NBC_00704. Classification (NCBI taxonomy): domain Bacteria; kingdom Bacillati; phylum Actinomycetota; class Actinomycetes; order Kitasatosporales; family Streptomycetaceae; genus Streptomyces; species Streptomyces sp. NBC_00704. The sequence goes on along the minus strand of NZ_CP109000.1, from coordinate 6,089,549 downwards.
CGCGGGAGCGCTCGCGGCGACGAGGCAGACGGAGACGGCCGAGGCGAGCAGCGCGGACTTGAGCCGGACGCGGGGGGTGAGCAGCATGGACCACCGCTACCAGCGCGGGCGCGGGTGGCGTGGGCGACGCGCGCCCGGCCCACCCGAACGGATGGCTCCCGCGCGCGTGAGCGGGCGCGCGACGCGGTCCTGACGAACGGTGACGCTGCACGCGCCCCCACGCGCGGGGTGGGTTCTTCGCCGGTTACGCGGTTTCCGCCGAGGCCTGTGCGTGGTGCTGCGCGCGGTCCACGTCGTAGACGCCGGGCACGTTGCGCATGGCGCGCAGGAGGGCGGGCAGGTGGGCGGCGTCGGGCAGCTGGACGGTGTACGTGTGCCGCACCCGCTGCTGGCTCGGGGGCTCTACGGTCGCGGAGACGATCTCGGCGCCTTCGAGGGCCATCGCCTCGGTGAGGTCGGCCAGCAGATGGGGCCGGCCGAACGATTCCGCGACGAGGCTGACCCGGCAACCGGTGGTGTCGCCCCAGCTCACGTCGGCCTCTTCGCGGCCCGCGCTCGCCATGCGCGCCACGGCGGCGCACTCCGCGCGGTGCACGGTGACCACTCCCCCGCGTACGAGGAAGCCGGTGATGTCGTCGAGCGGTACGGGCGTGCAGCATCCGGCGAGCCGGACGGTGGCGTCGGGCCGGCCGACGACGGTGACGGCGGCTCCGGGGGGCGGGGCGGGCGTGTCGGCCGCGGAGGGGTCGGCCGTGGACCGGGCGGTCTCCTCCGCGGCCTTGGCGGCGCCCGGGTCCTGGGCGGGTGCGGAGTCCTGCGGCTCGGCCGGGGCGGGGTGGGTCGCCAGCCACCGCTGGATGGCGATCCGGGCGGCCGGGGTGTGGGCGTGGTCCAGCCACTCCCTGGACGGCTCGGAGGCGGGGTCCTGGCCCATGAGGAGCTGGACGGTGTCGCCGTCGCGCAGAACGGTGCTGAGAGTCGCCAGGCGGCCGTTCACGCGGGCGCCGATGCAGGCGTGGGCGTCCTCGCCGTACTGCGCGTACGCGGCGTCGACGCAGGTCGCGCCGTCGGGCAGGCCGAGCGTGCCGCCGTCCGGCCGGAAGACGGTGATCTCGCGGTCCTGCGCGAGGTCCTCGCGCAGGACGGACCAGAAGGTGTCGGGGTCGGGCGCGGCCTCCTGCCAGTCCAGGAGGCGGGAGAGCCAGCCGGGCCGGGTGGGGTCGACGCGCTCCTCGTCGGCGGCGGAGCGCTCCCCGGTCTGGTCCTCGGGGGGCGCGGGGTAGGGGTTGCCGAGCGCCACGACGCCGGCTTCCGCGACCTTGTGCATCTGGTGCGTGCGGATGAGGACTTCGGCGACCTGGCCGTCCTCGCGGGCGACCGCGGTGTGCAGCGACTGGTACAGGTTGAACTTGGGGACGGCGATGAAGTCCTTGAACTCCGAGACCACCGGCGTCATGCAGGTGTGCAGTTCGCCCAGGACGGCGTAGCAGTCGGCGTCCTCGTTCACCAGCACCAGCAGGCGGCCGAAGTCCGAGCCGCGCATCCGGCCGCGCTTGCGGGAGAAGCGGTGCACGGACACGAAGTGCCGTGGGCGGATGAGGACTTCGGCCTGGATGCCGGCGTCGCGCAGGATCGCGCGCATGGCGTCGGCGAACTCCGCCAGCGGGTCGTCCGCGCGGGAGGCGTTCTCGACGACCAGCTCGCGGGTGCGCTCGTACTCCTCGGGATGCAGGATCGCGAAGACGAGGTCTTCCAGTTCGGTCTTGAGGGCCTGGACGCCGAGGCGTTCGGCGAGCGGGATCAGGACGTCCCGGGTGACCTTGGCGATGCGCGCCTGTTTCTCGGGGCGCATCACGCCCAGGGTGCGCATGTTGTGCAGACGGTCGGCGAGCTTGATCGACATCACGCGTACGTCGTTGCCGGTGGCGACGAGCATCTTGCGGAAGGTCTCGGGCTCGGCGGCCGCGCCGTAGTCGACCTTCTCCAGCTTGGTGACGCCGTCGACGAGATAGCGCACCTCGGCGCCGAACTGCTCTCCCACCTGATCGAGCGTCACATCGGTGTCCTCGACGGTGTCGTGGAGCAGCGAGGCGGTCAGGGTCGTGGTCTCCGCGCCGAGTTCGGCGAGGATCAGGGTCACGGCGAGCGGGTGCGTGATGTAGGGCTCGCCGCTCTTGCGCGTCTGGCCGCGGTGCGAGGACTCGGCGAGGACGTAGGCGCGGCGCAGGGTCTCGAGGTCGGCGTCGGGGTGGTGGGCGCGGTGGACCTCGACGACGTGACCGATGGCGTCCGGGAGGCGGCCGCGGGAGGCGGGGCCGAGCAGCGCGGCCCCGACCAGGCGGCGCAGATCGATCCGGGGACGGCTGCGCCTGCGGGGTGTGGCCGGCGCCACCGGGCCTGGGGTCGCAGGGTTCGTGGCCTCCGCACTCATGGGCACCTCCGGCTGCGTGGACCGGCGGACGGGGTGTCCCAGGGCGGACACGGCTCAGGGGACTGGTGAACGGTCCCCCGTCCGGCCGGTGCTTGATGCTACCGAGCCCACCACGCAGGACCGACCGCCTCTCGCCGAGCGTGAAACGGATCACCCATTCGAGCGATGGACGGCAGGTTTACTTTTTCGAGCCACCCGTCCTGGCGCCGGTCGCGTTTTCGAACCCGCGGCCCGCCCCGCGGCGTTGATCATGTGCGCCGCCGGGCCGCCCCGGCCTCCGATGCCAAGCCGCGCCCAGCTCAGCGACTGACTGTTTCCAGCCACTCGGACTCGATCTCCCCTGTGGCGACGATCACTGCGGGGCCGGTCATCTCGATCTCACCGTCCGGCAGCTCGGTGATCACCAGGCGTCCGCCGGGCACGTCGACGGTGTACGTGGCCGGCGTCCCGGTGGCCGTCGGGTCGGCGCCGTCCCTGCGCGCGGCCGCCACGGCGACGGCGCACGCGCCCGTGCCGCACGAGCGGGTCTCGCCGGACCCGCGCTCGTGCACGCGCAGGGCGACGTGCCGCGGGCCGCGGTCGACGACGAACTCCACGTTGACCCCGTCCGGGTATGCGGAGGCCGGAGCGACGGGCGGCGGCGCGTTCAGGTCGCCGGCGTGCGCGAGGTCGTCGACGAAGGCGACGGCGTGCGGGTTGCCCATGTTGACGTTGCGTGCGGGCCAGCTGCGCCCGCCCACGCTCACCGTGACGTCTCCGGCGGGGAGGAGGGCCCTGCCCATGCCGACGGTGACGTCCCCGTCCTTGGCGAGGTGCACGCGCTTGACGCCCCCACGCGTGGCGACCGTCAGATCGCCCTCGGCGACGAGCCCGGCGTGCTGGAGGTAGCGGGCGAAGACGCGGACCCCGTTGCCGCACATCTCGGCGACCGAACCGTCGCCGTTGCGGTAGTCCATGAACCACTCCGCCCGGGCCGCCATGTCCTTCGCCTCGGGGTGCGCGGCCGACCGCACGACGTGCAGCAGACCGTCGCCGCCGATGCCCGCGCGCCGGTCGCACAGGGCCGCGACGGCGGCCGGGGGGAGGTCGACGGCATTGTCGGGGTCCGGAACGATCACGAAGTCGTTCTCGGTGCCGTGCCCCTTGAGGAAGGCGATCCGCGTGCTCATCCCCCGATCGTACGGGGTGGCCACGACACCGGTCCGGGGGCGGCGTTCCGCGCCCCGCGGTCCCGCCGGTCCCGGCCGCGGACCCTGAAGCGCGGCCTCTCACGCGCGCGTGGGCGGCTCAGCGGAGCCGGGCGACCCGCCAGACGGCCAGGGCAACGACCGCCGCGACCATCACGACGTAGGCGAGGGCGAACCGCCAGTCGGGCCGGCGGCCCGAGCCGCGCGCGGGCAGGCCGGGCCACGTGTAACCGACGCGGCGGGCGGCCATCATTCCCCAGCCGGCCGCGCAGGAGCAGATCAGCAGCCCGAGCATGGCGATCATGGCCCCGCTGTCGCCGAAGTCGAAGGCGAGCGGGAAGGCGAACATCAGGGAGCCGATCGCGGCCAGGGCCACGATGGGCGCGAGCTGCCAGATCCGCAGCCGGCGCTGCGGGCGCAGTTCGACCTCGACCTCGGGGCCGCTCGCGAACATCTCCTCGGGCTCGGGACCGTCGTCGGTCACACCGCCCTCGGTGTCGTCCTCGTCCGGCCCGTCCGGGCTCAGACGGCCTTCCTCGGGCTCCGGTTCACCGCTTCCGGCGGTGCGGTGCTCGATGCCTTGCGCGGTGTCGCGAGGGCCGGCCTCCATCGCCACGCGCCCTCCCAACTCGGACTCCACTTGGTCGATCGAAGCTCGATGATGGCACGCCGCCGCAGGCCCGGATGACGGCCTGGGCGTCCCGATGCCATGACGTGATCAGGCTGTGACCGGTCGCTCCACCAACGCCAGCGCGAGTTCAGGAAGTTCTGTGAGATCAGCCGCAGCCCCACTCAACCAGTGCACCCGCGGATCGCGCCTGAACCACGAATCCTGACGGCGCGCGAAGCGCTTGGTGGCACGCACGGTCTCGGCCCGCGCCTCGTCCTCGGTGCACTCTCCGGCCAGGGCGGCGAGGATCTGCTGGTAGCCGAGCGCGCGGGAGGCCGTGCGCCCCTCGCGCAGGCCCCGCGCCTCCAGCGCGCGGACCTCGTCCACGAGCCCCGCGTCCCACATCCGGTCGACGCGGCGGGCGATGCGCTCGTCGAGTTCGGGGCGCGCCACGTCGACCCCGATCTGGACGGTGTCGTAGACGGAGTCATGGCTGGGCAGATTCGCCGTGAAGGGCTTGCCGGTGATCTCGATGACCTCGAGGGCGCGGACGATGCGGCGGCCGTTGCCGGGCAGGATGGCCTGCGCGGCCTCGGGATCGGCGGCGGCCAGCCGGGCGTGCAGCGCGCCCGAGCCGCGCAGGGTCAGCTCCTCCTCCAGCCTGGCGCGCACCCCGGGGTCGGTGCCGGGGAACTCCAGGTTGTCGACCGCGCCGCGGACGTACAGACCGGAGCCGCCGACCAGGACCGGCCAGCGGCCCTCGGCGAGCAGTGCGTCGATCCGCTCGCGCGCCAGCCGCTGGTACTCGGCGACGGAGGCGGTGACGGTGACGTCCCAGACGTCCAGCAGGTGGTGCGGGACCCCGGCGCGCTCCTCGGGCGTCAGTTTGGCGGTGCCGATGTCCATCCCTCGGTAGAGCTGCATGGAGTCGGCGTTGACGACCTCGCCGCCGAGTCGCCGGGCCAGGAAAACGCCCAGATCGGACTTTCCGGCCGCAGTGGGGCCGACGACGGCGATGACGCGGGGGGCGGGGGGTGCGCTGCTCACGGCACCAGTCTCGCAAACCTCGCGGCCGCCCCCGAACGAGTTACGTGACGGCGCCGGTTCCGGGGTCGTTCCCCGTTGCGGGATGCCCGTCGCCCTGCGCAAGGGCGACGCCCCCCGGTGGCGCGAACGGACGCACCGGCCGACGCGGGATTTCGCCCGCACGAGTACCGTATGGAGTGGACATGGGCGTTTTGGCGCGACTTTTCCGGAGGTCGAAGTCCGTGGAGGAGCCGGCGACGGAGGAGGCGGCGACCACCGCCGACGGCGAGGCGCCGGCCGGTGAAACGCAGGACCGGGCCGAGGCGGAGACGGTCACGGAGGACTCGGCGGAGCCCGCCGGAACCGCGCCCGGCGTGACCGCGGACGGCCCGGAGCCTGCCACGGCCGCCGACGACGAAGCCGTCGACGGCGTCGGGATCCCCCGTCAGCAGTCCCCCGAGGAGACGGCCGACAGCGAGGCCGCCGACGACGGCGCCCGCACGTAAACGCACCGCGAGGGAAGGTGGCTCATGGGTCTCTTGGACAATTTGAAGGCCAGGCTCGCCCCGGCCAAGGGCAAGGTCACGGACCTCGCCCAGCAGCACGGGGACAAGGTGCATCACGGCATCGACAAGGCCGCCAGGGTCGTCGACGAGAAGACCAAGGGCAAGTACAGCGACAGGATCCACAGCGGCACCCACAAGGCCAAGGGCGCCATGGACCGGATCGCGCACAAGGACGGCCCCCCGACGGGCGGCGGCGACACGTTCGTCCCGCCGACCCCGCCGCCGCCGGCTTCCTGACCGGGCGTGGATCGGCGGACGGCCGCGCAGCGGACACGCTCGCGGCCGTCCGCCGATCCGCGCCCGGCGCCGCGTCGGGCCCCGCGGCTGACGTCGGCTACGACCAGGCCGCGACCACGTAGCCGACGCCGTAGGGCGCGTCCTCGTAGAGCAGCGCGCCGGACAGCCCGGCGCCCTCGGCGGCGCCCGCGAGCACCTGCCAGGGCGCCCGGCCGCAGGCCTTCAGTTCGTACGCCAGCTCCGGGTCCAGCGCCCTGAGCGCCGCCACGTCCACCGTGCCCAGCGCGCGGGCGACCTCCGCGTCGAAGGGCGCGGCGCGCTCGTCGAGGTACCCCGGGGCCTTCAGCGTGCGGCACGCGCTCGCGTCGCCCATCACCAGCAGGGCGACCCGTGCGGACGACGCGCCGATCTCCCGGCCCACCTCGACGCACCGCTCGGGCGCGAGCGGTTCCCCGACGCCGAGACCCTCGACCGGGGCGGCCGCCCATCCGGCCCGTTCCAGCAGCCATGCGCCCACGGCGAGGGACGGCGGCAGGTCCCCAGGGGACGACGCGTCCCGCGCGTGGGGCGTCTCGTTTCCCTCCGGCGTCCCCGACGTCCCCGATGCCCCCTGCTCGCGGGCGGTCCGCGGCGTCACGGGGGTGTTCACGAGGGTGTGCTCGCCGACGCGACCGAGGCGTACGCCGACGTCCACTCCGAACGCGCGGAACGAGCCCCGCGCCCCCTCCGGGTGGGAGCCCCGCCCCGCCTTCTCGGCGGGGCCGACGACCACGAGCCGGTCCGGCCGGGCGGCCGCCAGCACGGCCAGCGCGTCGGAGCAGGCGGTGCGCGCCGCGTCCAGCTCGGGCGCGGCACCCGAGGCGACCTCGGGCACGAGCAGAGGCGGACAGGGGCAGACTGAGGCGGCGACAAGCATGATCGGCAGCGTATCCCCGCAGACGTACCCGGGGGCACCCCACTGGGCTCCCCCGGTGGCATGCCGTGAGCCGGCCGCCGTCAGCCGCCGTCGCCCTCGGGCCACCGCCGGGGCGCCCCCGCGGCGGTCAGTCGCAGCCGCAGCCGCTGCCCGTGGCCACCGGAAGCGGCGCAGGCGCGCCGATCTTGGGCAGGCCGAGCAGGACACCGGCCGGCTTGGCCGACTTCTCGGCGGTGCGCTTCTCCCAGGCGTCGCCCGCGCGCGTGCGGCGCACGTCCAGGACGGCGCCCTCGGCCAGGAGGTGGTGCGGGGCGGCGTAGGTGATCTCGACCGTCACCACGTCGCCGGGGCGCACCTGCTGCTCCGGCTTGGTGAAGTGCACCAGACGGTTGTCGGGGGCGCGGCCGGACAGGCGGTGCGTGGCGCCGTCCTTGCGGCCCTCGCCCTCGGCCACCATCAGCTCCAGGGTGCGGCCGACCTGCTTCTTGTTCTCCTCCCAGGAGATCTCCTCCTGGAGGGCCACGAGGCGCTCGTAGCGCGCCTGGACGACCTCCTTGGGAATCTGGTCCTCCATGGTCGCGGCCGGGGTGCCGGGGCGCTTGGAGTACTGGAAGGTGAACGCCTGAGCGAAGCGGGCCTCGCGGACCGCGTGCAGGGTCTGCTCGAAGTCCTCCTCGGTCTCGCCGGGGAAGCCGACGATGATGTCGGTGGTGATGGCCGCGTGCGGGATGGCGGCGCGCACCTTCTCGATGATCCCGAGGTAGCGCTCCTGACGGTAGGAGCGGCGCATCGCCTTCAGGACCGTGTCCGAGCCGGACTGCATCGGCATGTGCAGCTGCGGCATCACGTTGGGCGTCTCGGCCATGGCGGCGATGACGTCGTCGGTGAAGTCGCGCGGGTGCGGGGAGGTGAAGCGGACGCGCTCCAGGCCCTCGATCGCACCGCACGCGCGCAGCAGCTTGCTGAAGGCCTCGCGGTCGCCGATGTCGGAGCCGTAGGCGTTGACGTTCTGGCCGAGCAGGGTGATCTCGGAGACCCCCTCGGCCACCAGCGCCTCGATCTCCGCGAGGATGTCGCCGGTACGGCGGTCCTTCTCCTTGCCGCGCAGCGCCGGGACGATGCAGAAGGTGCACGTGTTGTTGCAGCCGACCGAGATCGACACCCAGGCGGCGTAGGCGCTCTCGCGTCGCGTCGGCAGGGTGGACGGGAACGCCTCCAGCGACTCGGCGATCTCGACCTGGGCCTCCTCCTGCACGCGTGCGCGTTCCAGCAGGACCGGCAGCTTGCCGATGTTGTGCGTGCCGAAGACGACGTCCACCCAGGGGGCCTTCTTCACGATGGTCTCGCGGTCCTTCTGCGCGAGGCAGCCGCCGACCGCGATCTGCATCCCGGGCCGGCTCGCCTTGCGCGGCGCGAGGCGGCCGAGGTTGCCGTAGAGCCGGTTGTCGGCGTTCTCGCGCACGGCGCAGGTGTTGAAGACGACGACGTCCGCGTCGCCGTCCGACCCCTCGGGGGCGCGCACGTAGCCGGCCTCTTCGAGCAGCCCGGACAATCGCTCGGAGTCGTGGACGTTCATCTGGCACCCGTAGGTGCGGATCTCGTAGCTCTTGGGGGCTTGGACGTCCACTGCGAGGCTCCGGTCGCTGCTGCTGGTCATGGCTCAAGGGTAGGCGCTCGCCGGAGGACGCCCGCCGCCCCCGTCCTCGCGGGACGCGGCCGCGCTCAGGGGTCGATGAGACCCGCGCGGATCGCGTAGCGGGTGAGCTCCAGCCGGTCGCGCATGCCGAGCTTGTGCAGGAGGTTGGCGCGGTGCCGTTCGACCGTCTTGGCGCTGATGAAGAGCAGTGCGCCGATCTCCCTTGAGGTGTACCCCTCGGCCACGAGCTTGAGGATCTCCTCCTCGCGCTCGGTGATGGGCCGCTCGGGCAGGCCGTCGACGTCGGCGCCGCGGTGCAGCCGGTCCAGGTAGGAGCGCACGAGCGCCCGCTCCGCGCCCGGGTAGATGAACGGCTCGTCGCGCACGACCGCTCGGCACGCCTCGACCAGGTCCCGGTCGGCGACCGACTTCAGGACGTATCCCCCGGCCCCGGCCCGGAGGGCCTCGAAGAAGTACTGCTCGTTGTCGTACATCGTCAGGATGAGTATGGGCAGCGCCGGGAGTCTGCGGGACAGCTCGCGCGCGGCCTGCAGCCCGGTCATCCGGGGCATGGCCACATCCAGGACGGCCAGGTCGACGTCCCCCTCGCGCGCGCGTGCGACCGCCTCGGCCCCGTCGCCGGCCTCGGCCACCACCGTCAGGTCGGGCTCGCCGTCCAGTATGAGCCGCACGCCACGGCGTACGAGCGTGTGGTCGTCGGCGAGGAGCACCCGGATCGGCCCGGCGGACGCGGACGGTGCGGCCGGGGCCGACGACGTGGACAGCGCCGACGGCCCGGGCGACGGGGCTGAGGTCGTCGAGGAGGCGGGGTACGTCATCGCGGGCTCCCGTGGGCGGCCAGGCAGGCTGTCGCCGGGGCGGCGGCCGCCTTCGCCAGGAGCCGTACGTCTGTCCCCCCGCCGGTCCCGCCGTCGGCCCCGTCGCCCCCGCCGCCGTCCGCGCGCGAGGAGACGGTGAGAACGGCGCCGATCAGCAGCGCACGCTCGCGCATCCCGCGGATGCCGGCGCCCTCCCCGGCCCGCGCGCCCAGGCCGGTGCCGTTGTCCCGTACGAGGAGTTCGACGCCGTCGCCGGCGGGGCGCAGCCGGAGTTCCGCGCGGTCGGCGCCCGAGTGCCGGGCGGTGTTGGTGAGGGCCTCCTGAGCCACGCGGTAGAGCACCAGTTCCGTCTCCTCGGTCAGCGCGGGCAGCCCGGCACGAAGCTCGTGGCGCACCGTCAGCCCGTGGGTGGTGAACTCGGCGGCAAGGGAGCGCAGCGCGCTGAGCAGGCCCAGCTCGTCGAGGACGCCGGGGCGCAGCCGTCGGGCGATGCGGCGGATCTCGTCCAGGCCGGCCCGGGTGGCCTCTTGCGCCTGGCCCAGTTCCTCGCGCAGGTCCTCCGGGGCCCGGTCGGCGACACGCTTGAACTGCAGCAGTACGGCGGTCAGCGTCTGCCCGACCTCGTCGTGGAGCTCGCGGGCGATGCGGTGACGCTCCCGCTCCTGCGCGGACAGCGCCCCGGCGGCACTGGCGGCGCGCTCGGCCTCCAGCCGGTCCAGCATGGCGTTGTACGTGGTGATCAGCTCGGCCGTCTCCACCGGCCCCGCGACCACCGCCCGGGCCCCGGGACGCAGCAGGTCGGCGTCGGCCATGGCCCGGCCCAGCCGCCCCAGCGGCGCGAGGCCGACGCGCAGCACGACCGCGTTGACCGTCAGGAGCGCGGCCAGGCCGCCCAGCACGACGAGCACCTCGCCCGGCAGTACCGGCGTGGAGACGGTCACCGGCCCCAGGAGCAGCGCGGCCGCCACGACCAGGCCGGCGGCGTCGAGGACGAAGATCCGCCAGAACAACGACACGCGCGCGGCGCCTCCCCTTCTGCCTGGTGTGCCGGATCCGCCTGTCCCGTCCCGGCCGTGCGCACTGCCCCACCTGTCCCGTCCGGCGTGACTGCGATGACTTTCGCGATCGGGTTGACTGAGTCGATTACGCTGACTGCGTTGATTGTGTTGATTGTGTTGATTGTTGTGGTTGTCGCAGAGGTATCGGCTGTCACACCCATCTCGTCCGGCGGTATCGGGGTCGTCCCGGTCACGGCTCGATGGCACCGCCGTGACCAGCCTCTCCGTCGGTCGGCGGCCCTGTCCATCCGTCATGACACCCATGTCGTCACCGTACGGGCAGGTGGCAGCATGAAGACTCCGGGCACTCGTCAGAAGACGTCACGGCACCACCGCTCACGACCGCCTACACGACCACCTAGGGGAAGAAACGTGTCTGCTCCACGCCTGCGAACGACTCCGCTGCCAGGCATCGGCGTCCAGTACGACCTCGTGACGCGGGAGCAGCGCCATCTGTCCGTCGTGGCCCACCGCGACGGCGCGCGCACGGTGAACGTGTACCGGAACGACGACCCCGACTCCTGCGCCCAGTCGCTGCGGCTGACCGGCGCCGAGGCGGGCGCGCTGATCGACGCGCTGATGCCGTCCCATCACAGTGCGAGCCTGCTGTACACGACCGATCTGGGGCTGGTCGCCGAGCGCGTGGAGGTGGCGGCGACCTCCCGCTGGAACGGGCGGCTGCTGGGCGACACCAAGATGCGCACGGACACCGGCGCTTCGATCGTGGCGGTGCTGCGCCGGGCCGAGGCGATCCCCTCCCCGACCCCGGCCTTCCGTCTCGCGGGCGGCGACACGCTCATCGTGGTGGGCACCCGCGAGGGCGTGGACGCGGCCGCCGCGATCCTGGGCCGGGAGTGATCCGGTGCACTCCGCGGTCCTGCTGATCGAGTTCGGTTCCATCATTCTCGGCCTCGGCCTGCTCGGCCGGTTCGCGGCCCGCTTCCGGTTCTCGCCGATCCCGCTCTACCTGCTGGCCGGGCTGGCGTTCGGCGAGGGCGGGCTGCTGCCGCTCGGCGCGAGCGAGGAGTTCGTGGCCACCGGCGCCGAGATAGGCGTCATCCTGCTGCTGCTGATGCTCGGCCTGGAGTACACGGCGAGCGATCTGGTCTCCAACCTCAAGGCCCACTATCCGTCCGGTCTGGTCGACTGCGCCCTCAACGCCCTGCCCGGCGCGGCCGCCGCGCTTTTGCTGGGCTGGGGGCCGGTGGCGGCCGTCGTGCTCGCGGGGGTCACCTGGATCTCCTCCTCCGGAGTGATCGCCAAGGTGCTGGGCGACCTCGGGCGGGTCGGCAACCGGGAGACCCCGGTGATCCTCAGCGTGCTGGTGCTGGAGGACCTGGCGATGGCCGTCTACCTGCCGATCGTCACCGCTCTGGTGGCCGGGGTGGGGCTGGCGGCCGGCAGCGTGACCCTGGCGATCGCGCTGGGCGTCGCGGGGCTCGTGCTCTTCGCCGCGGTGCGCTACGGCCGGGTCATCTCGCGCTTCGTGTCGAGCGACGACCCGGAGAAGCTGCTCCTGGTCGTGCTGGGGCTGACGATCCTGGTCGCCGGCGTGGCACAGCAGTTGCAGGTGTCGGCGGCGGTCGGCGCGTTCCTGGTGGGCATCGCACTGTCGGGGGAGGTCGCCGAGGGCGCGCACACGCTGCTGAGCCCGCTGCGGGACCTGTTCGCCGCCGTGTTCTTCGTCTTCTTCGGGCTGCACACCGACCCGGCGAGCATCCCTCCCGTCCTGCTGCCCGCCCTCGCGCTGGCCGTCGTCACCGCCGCCACGAAGATCGCCACCGGCTACTGGGCGGCCCGGCGGGCCGGAATCTCGGTCAAGGGACGCTGGCGGGCCGGCGGTGCGCTGGTGGCCCGCGGGGAGTTCTCCATCGTCATCGCCGGGCTGGCGGTGACCGCCGGCATCGAGCCGTCCCTCGGACCGCTGGCCACGGCGTACGTGCTGATCCTGGTCGTGCTCGGCCCCGTCACCGCCCGCTTCACGGAGCCCCTCGCCACGTGGTGGACGCGCCGCCGGGAGCGTCGCGAGACGGCCGCCGTACCGGAGCGGCCGGTCGAGGCGCGGCAGCAGACATCGGTGGGCGACTGAGGCGAGCGCGCGCGGGACACGTCGGCATGCCATCAGGCGTGAACCCGATGGGAGACCTGCGAGGGCGGCCGGGAGACCTGCGGGGGCGGCCTGACGGGGGAGCCTGAGGGGACCGGGCTGAGTCACGGCGGGCCCGGGTCTGTGTCAGGGCGTGGCGGGCCTGGAACACGTTGGGCCCGCGGGTCTGCCCGGCGGACGGTTCAGCCGGGTGCGCTGAAGGGGCCGCCGTCGCATCCGACGCCGGCGCGCGGGGCTGCACGCCGTTCGTACGGGCGGCCCGGGCCGAACGCCGTGCTTGGCAGTCCGCGTCCCGAGGGCGCGCCCAGAGCCGTGCCGAGGGCCCTCCGGGGCTGGGGCCGAGACCGGGTGCGGGACCGGACGCGGAGGCCGTGTGCCCTGCCGGGCCGTGCGGCAGCCCGCCACCCAAGCCGTCGGCTGCGGGGCGCGGCCGCCGGGGTCAGGCGCCGTCGGGTCTCCACCCCTGGCGGCGCAGCACCTCGGAGACGTCCGGCGCGCGGTAGTGCTCGCCCTTGAGCACCTTGCCGTCCGCGCGGCGGGCGACCCGGCCGTCGGGGCCGAGCTTGGTCATGTTGGAGCGGTGGATCTCGGCGAGGACCGCATCGAGGTCGATCCCGTGCACCAGGGCCGTGCCGTAGGCGACGTAGACGACGTCGGCCAGTTCGTGCGCCAGCCGGTCCAGTGGGCCGCTCACCGCCACCTCGGCGACTTCCGCCGCCTCCTCGGCCAGCAGGTTTCCACGCTGTTCGGCAAGGCTCGGCGGCACCTCGGTCGGGGTGGTGCGGACGTCGAGCCCGAAGGCGCGGTGGAACTCACGGACCAGATCGGCGGGCGAGGAACTCATGCACCGACTGTATCGACGGCCACTGACAGACCCGACCCTCCCGGGCCCTGCGGGCCCCGCCCTGGTCAGCACCTCGTGAAGGCTGGCAGGATCGCGGGCATGTCCAAGGTGTTCTCCCGTCCCGGCAGGCGCGGCGTCCTCGGGGGCGCGGCCGCCGCCGTCCTCGTCGTCATGGGGCTGCTGCTGTGGTGGCTGCTGCCCCTGGGCGAGGAGCCGCCGAGCGGTTCGATCACCTTCAGCACGGGCACGACGAGCGGCGTCTACTACGAGTACAGCAGCCAGTTGCGCGACGCCCTGGCCAAGGACATGCCCGACCTGGACGTGAACCTGACGACCAGCAACGGGTCCCCGGAGAACGTCGAGCGGGTGGCGACGGGCGCGGCCGACTTCACCATCGCCGCGGCCGACGCCGTGCAGGCCTACGAGTCGCAGCACCCCGGCGGAGCCGCCAGGCTGCGCGGGGTGGCCCGGCTCTACGACGACTACGTCCAGCTCGTGGTGCCCCGCGACTCGCCCATCCGCTCCATCGCTGACCTGCGGGGCAAGACCGTGGCGACCGGTCTGCCCCGTTCCGGTGTGCGCCTGATCGCGGAGCGGGTGCTCAAGGCGGCGGGCCTGGATCCGGTGAAGGACATCAAGGCCAAGTCGGAGGGCATCGACACCGGCCCGGAGAAGCTGAGGCGGGGCGAGATCGACGCGTTCTTCTGGTCGGGCGGGGTGCCGACGGCAGGGCTGGAGAAGCTGGCCGACACCTTCACCTTCCGGTTCGTGCCGATCAGCTCCGAGCTGGTCGCCCAGATGCACGACCGGGACGACTCCACGGGCTACTACCGTGCCGCGAACATGCCCGAGTCGGCCTACCCGACCATCCAGAACGGCTCCACCGTCGCGACGATCGCGGTGTCCAACCTGCTCATCACGCGCACGGACATGGCGCCCCGGCTCACCGAGTGGCTGACCCGCACCGTGATCAGGAGCCGCGACGGCATCGGCGCACATGTGCACTCCGCCCAGCTGGTCGACCTGCGCACCGCCATCTACACGGACCCGCTCAAGCTGCACCGGGGCGCCCGGAGCTACTACCGCTCGGTCAAGCCTTGACCGCCGTAGTACATACGGCCCGTCAACACTGCACCGATCAACCCGGCACCCATCACCAATGCAGCCATCAACACCGCGGCGACTAGCCAGGACTGCGGGCCACCAGGACTACGCCCGTCAACACGGGGTCCCTCAACACCCAGTCCATCAATCCTGCGGCCGTCGGCACGGCAGTCCGTCAACCCCGTGACTCGCAGCCCAGCGGTTCAGCAATCCAGCAGTCCAGCCGTTCAGCAGCCCAGTGCCGATGTTCGCCCCGAGGACCAGTTCACCTCGACATGTCGCGCGGCGCGCTCACGTCGTCGGCGACCTGGGCACGGACACCGTCGCCGTCAGCCCGCTCGGCTCGTGGTGGGCGTACGTCAGGGAACCGCCGCCGGCCGCGAGCAGGGCCCTGGAGATCGACAGGCCCAGTCCTGAGCCCTTGACGTTCTGGTGGCGTCCGCTGCGCCAGAAACGGTCGCCCACACGCGTGAGCTCCTCGTCCGTCAGACCCGGCCCGTTGTCGGTCACGACGACGGTCGAGGTGTCGCCGTCGGCGGCCACGGCGACCTCGACGCTCTCGCCCCGCGGGGTGAACTTGATGGCATTGTCGATCACCGCGTCCAGCGCGCTGGAGAGCGTCACGGGGTCGGCCCAGGCCGTGGTGGGCGGGCAGTCGCCCACCAGCCGGACGCCCTTGGCCTCGGCGGTGGGCGCCCAGGCGGCCACCCGCTCGGCGGCCAGCGCACCGATGTCGGTGACCCTCAGGTCGGCCTCGGCGTGCTCGGCGAGGGCCAGGTCGAGGAGATCGTCCAGGACCTGGGCCAGGCGCTTTCCCTCGTTCTGGACGGACGCGATCTCCTCGTTGCCCTCGGGCAGCTCGTAGCCCAGCAGTTCGATGCGCAGCAGCAGGGCGGCGAGCGGGTTGCGCAGTTGGTGGGAGGCGTCGGCGACGAAGGCGCGTTGCTGTTCCAGCACGTTCTCGACGTTGTCCGCCATCTCGTTGAACGCTCCGGCCAGCCGTCGCAGCTCCGGCGGTCCGCCGGCCACCGCGACCCGGGACTTCAGCCGGCCGCTCGCGATCTCGTGGGTGGTGGCGTCCAGGACCCGCACGGGTCGCAGCACCCATCCGGTCAGCCGCAGGGCGGCCCCGATCGCCAGCAGCATCGCGGTGATCTCGCCGGCCCCGACGGCCAGCCAGCCGTGCAGGATCCTCGACCGCATGGGCCCGGTGGGCGAGTCGGTGACGACGACCGCGACGACGTCGCCGTCCCTGATGACCGGCGACGCCACGACGAGCCGGTTGCGCTGCCACGGCCACACCTGCCGGGGGTCGTGGCTGCGTCGGCTGAGCAGCGCCTCGTCGAAGGCGTCCCGCACCTCGCCCGATTCGGGGAGGTACCAGTCCCGGGGGGCATGAGCCATGGGGGTGTCGGTGCCGTAGAAGACGCCGGCGCGGATGCCGTAGACGTCGTAGTAGCTGGCGAGCTCCCGGCCGAGGGTCGCGCGGCGCTCGTTGGTGGACGCCGCCGTGGTGTCGCCCGCGCCGGACGAGGCGGTGACGAACTGGGCGAGCGCCGCGAACCGCGCGGTGTCGTCGATGCGGTCGACGACCACCCTCTGCTGCTGGGCGCCGGCCACGCTGATCGCCAGCGGCACCCCGAGGGCCAGCAGCACGGCCGCCATCAGGACGATGAGCAGCGGCAGGAGTCGAGTACGCAACCGCGGTCCCCGCTACGCGGCCGGGGCGACGAGCCGGTAACCCACGCCGCGCACGGTCTCGATCAGGGCGGGCATGCGCAGCTTGGCGCGCAGCGAGGCCACATGGACCTCCAGCGTGCGCCCGGTCCCCTCCCAGCTGGTGCGCCACACCTCGCTGATGATCTGCTCCCGGCGGAAGACCACGCCGGGGCGCTGGGCGAGCAGCGCCAGGAGATCGAACTCCTTGCGGGTCAGCTGGACGGCCGCGCCGTCCACCGTGACGCGCCGGGTGGGCAGCTCGATGTGGACCGTCCCCAGGCGCAGCACACTGTCCTGGCCGGTGGCCGGGTCGTCGGGCACGGTGCGGCGACTGACGGCATGGATCCGGGCGAGCAGTTCCCCGGTGTCGTACGGCTTCACCACGTAGTCGTCGGCGCCCAGGTTGAGGCCGTGGATGCGGGAGCGCACGTCGGAGCGGGCGGTCACCATGATCACCGGGGTGGCGGTGCGCTTGCGGATCTTGCCGCAGACCTCGTAGCCGTCCTGGTCGGGCAGCCCCAGGTCGAGCAGGACGACCCCGAAGCCGGGCCCCTCCGGGACGAGCGCCTGCAGGGCTTCCTCGCCGCTGCGCGCGTGGGTGACGTCGAAACCGTGCCTCTTGAGGACGGCGGACAGCGCGGCGGCGACGTGGTTGTCGTCCTCGACGAGCAGCAGTCTCATCCCGGCCTCCTCCGGTTCGGTTCCTCGCACATTCGGGTCTGACTCAGTCAGCTGTGCGCGTTCACGACGCCCCGACAGGACGCACGAGAAGAACGCACGGAAGACAGCGGCACACGCGTGTGTGCATCATGGCAGTCACGCTGATGGACGAGGACGCCGTCAAGCGGGTTCCGGTTGCAGGGGGCTTCCGTTATCCGGCCGATACGCCCGCAGGTCACAAGTGCTACGACATGTGTCCGATTGCTATCGGATCGTGATGCTCAGATTCCCCTCAGATGTAATGACGCTGGTCGCGGCGGGTCACTACTGTCCAGCGCAACCGAGGAGGACGGAGCACCAGAGCGATGACCGAAGTTTCGGTGACCAAGGAGGACGCGGTCGCGAGCGGTGACCTGGTCGTCCTGAAGAGCGTCAACAAGCACTTCGGCGCGTTGCACGTTCTCCAGGACATCGACCTGACGATCGCCCGCGGAGAGGTCGTCGTGGTGATCGGCCCCTCCGGGTCCGGGAAGTCGACGCTGTGCCGCACCATCAACCGCCTGGAGACGATCGACGAGGGCGCGATCGCGATCGACGGGAAGCCGCTGCCCCAGGAGGGCAAGGCGCTGGCGCGGCTGCGCGCCGACGTCGGCATGGTCTTCCAGTCGTTCAACCTGTTCGCGCACAAGACCGTGCTCGAGAACGTGATGCTCGGCCAGATCAAGGTCCGCAAGGTGGACAAGGCGAAGGCCGAGGAGAAGGCACGCGCGCTCCTCGACCGCGTCGGTGTGGGCACCCAGGCGGACAAGTACCCCGCGCAGCTGTCCGGCGGGCAGCAGCAGCGTGTGGCCATCGCCCGCGCGCTGGCGATGGACCCGAAGGTCATGCTCTTCGACGAGCCGACGTCGGCCCTGGACCCCGAGATGATCAACGAGGTCCTGGAGGTCATGCAGCAGCTGGCCCGGGACGGCATGACGATGATCGTCGTCACCCACGAGATGGGTTTCGCACGATCGGCTGCAAACCGCGTGGTGTTCATGGCGGACGGGCGCATCGTCGAAGAGGCTGCGCCCGACCAGTTCTTCAGCAACCCGCGCAGCGACCGTGCCAAGGACTTCCTGTCGAAGATCCTGCACCACTGACCCGCGCACCGATCTGCGGCCCTGACGGACCCCGCAACGCCCGCAGCAGTTCATCACTCTTCTAAGGACGTTCTCCATGAAGCTTCGCAAGGTCACCGCCGCTTCGGCCGCAGCCCTCGTCCTCGCCCTGACCGCGACGGCGTGCGGCGGCGACAACAAGGACGACGCCGGCAGCGGCTCCAGCGCCGGCAGCGGTGGCGGCGGCAAGATCAAGGTCGGCATCAAGTACGACCAGCCCGGCCTCGGCCTCAAGAAGCCCGACGGGTCCTTCGCCGGCTTCGACGTGGACGTCGCCAAGTACGTCGCCAAGCAGCTCGGCTACGAGCCCGACCAGATCGAGTTCATCGAGACCAAGAGCGCCGACCGTGAGAACGCCCTCGCGCGCGGCGACGTCAAGTTCATCGCGGCCACGTACTCGATCAACGACGAGCGCAAGAAGAAGGTCGACTTCGCCGGCCCGTACCTGCTGGCCCACCAGGACCTGCTGGTCAAGGCCGACTCGGACATCTCCAAGGGCACGGACCTCAACGGCAAGAAGCTGTGTTCCGTGACCGGCTCGACGTCGGCGCAGAACGTCAAGAAGACGATCGCCCCCGACGCGAACCTCAAGAAGGTGAGCTCCTACTCGGAGTGCATCGCCGGCCTGCAGAGCGGCGCCGTGGACGCGGTCACCACGGACGACTCGATCCTCGCCGGCTTCGCGGCGCAGGACCAGTACAAGGGCAAGTTCAAGCTCGCGGGCCTCAAGCTCAGCAACGAGAACTACGGCATCGGCGTCAAGAAGGGCGACACCGCGACCGTGGACAAGATCAACAAGGCGCTTGAGCAGATGGTCAAGGACAACTCGTGGCAGAAGGCGGTCGACGCCAACTTCGGCCCGGCCAACTACAAGAACGAGCCCGCTCCGAAGATCGGCGTCATCGTCAAGTAGTCCGGGCCACGGCCCACCCTGCGGGGTACCTGCGGTGCGCCGCCGTCCGTCGCGATCCCGGCGGCGGCGCACCGCACCCTTCCCATACGCCACCCAGCCGGAAGCGCGGGAGATCGTGTTCGACTTTCTTGATGGTTACGACGTCCTAGGGGCGTTCTGGTTGACGGTGAAACTCACCGCCGTCTCCGCCGTGGGCTCCCTGGTCTGGGGCACCCTGTTGGCCGCCATGCGGGTCAGCCCGGTCCCGTTGATGCGCGGGTTCGGCACCGTCTACGTCAACATCGTCCGGAACATCCCCCTGACGGTCATCATCCTGTTCAGCTCGCTCGGTCTCGCCGACATCTTCGGCATGACCATGGGAAGCAACGACTTCGACGTCCAGGGGTTCCGGCTGGCCGTGCTCAGCCTGGTCGCCTACACCGCCGCCTTCGTCTGTGAGGCGATCCGCTCCGGCATCAACACCGTGCCGATGGGCCAGGCGGAGGCGGCACGGGCCATCGGCCTGAGCTTCACGCAGACCTTGAGGCTGGTGATTCTCCCCCAGGCCTTCCGCTCGGTCATCGGCCCGCTGGCCAACGTGCTGATCGCGCTGACCAAGAACACCACGGTGGCGGCCGCCATCGGCGTCGCCGAGGCCGCCTCCCTGATGAAGACGATGATCGAGAACGAGGCGCAGACGCTGCTCATCGGCGCGGTCTTCGCCTTCGGATTCGTGGTTCTGACCCTGCCGACCGGCCTCATCCTGGGCTGGCTCGGCAAGCGACTGGCGGTGAAGCGATGAGCACGGTCCTCTACGACACTCCCGGGCCTCGCGCCAAGCGGCGCAACGTCCTGTTCTCGGTGGTCTTCACCGTCGTCCTCGCCCTCCTCCTGTGGTGGATGTGGCAGAAGATGGACGACAAGAACCAGCTCGAATCCGCGCTCTGGAAGCCGTTCGTCGAGTCCGAGGCCTGGACGACGTACCTGCTGCCCGGTCTCGCCAACACGCTGAAGGCCGCGGCGCTCGCCATGGTCATCGCCCTTCCGCTGGGGGCCGTCTTCGGCATCGCCCGGCTCTCCGACCACCGCTGGGTGCGCGCCGTGTCCGGCACGGTGGTCGAGTTCTTCCGGGCCATCCCCGTGCTGTTGCTGATGCTGTTCGCGAACGAGTTCTACGCCCGCTCCACGAACGTGGGCAGCGCGGACCGGCCGCTCTACGCCGTCGTCACCGGTCTGGTGCTCTACAACGCGGCCGTCCTCGCCGAGGTCGTCCGGGCCGGCATCCTCTCCCTGCCAAAGGGGCAGACGGAGGCGGCGTACGCCATCGGTCTGCGCAAGGGGCAGACCATGAGCAGCATCCTGCTCCCGCAGGCCGTCACCGCGATGCTTCCGGCGATCGTCAGCCAGCTGGTCGTCATCGTGAAGGACACCGCACTCGGCGGTGTGATGATCGGATTCGCGGAGCTGCTCAACTCCCGCGGCACCCTGGCGGCCAACTACGCCAACGTGGTCCCGAGCTTCATCGTCGTCGCGATCATCTTCATCGTGCTCAACTTCCTCCTGACCAGCTTCGCGAGCTGGCTGGAGCAGCGACTGCGGCGGAGCAAGCGCAGCACCGGCGCCGTCCTCGGCGTCGACAAGGTCGACGACCTGAACGCCGCGGAGGTCGGCGGAACCTACGGCACCGGCGCGGGCGGCAGCATCTGACGCCCACTCAAGCAGGGCGACCCCTACGGAAGGCAGTGGCCGGCTCGCCACTGCCTTCCGTCGCTTGACGCAAACAACGACAATGGGTTGCATACGTTCTGTGATCGTGCACCCTGCTCCAAACCGTTGTTCACCTCATCCCGCGAGGACACCGTCGAAGGCAGGGGGCCGCACGCCGTGGACCCGGTGATCATCGTCGGAGCCGGGCCGGTGGGGCTCACGCTCGCCCTGGCTCTGGCACGGCAGCAGGTGCCTTCCGTAGTGCTCGACGAGAGCCCCGGCAAGGACGAACCGCGACTCGCGCGCACCGTCGTGCTGCGCGAGGACACCGCCGCCCTCGTCCAGCGGCTGACCGGAGCCGACCTCGACCGCGCAGGACTCCGTTGGGCCGGATGGCGCTCCATGCGGCGCAAGCAGGTGATCCGCGAGGTCGTTTTCGACGACGTCTCCACCCCGGCCCCCGTGCACGACGGCGACCCCGCCGAGCCCGCGCCGCTGCACATCGCCCAGCACGTCCTGACGGCCACGCTGCGTGCCGCGCTGGAGGGCGAGCCGCTGGTGAAGATCGCCGCGGACAGCCGGCTGGACGGTCTGGAACAGGAAGCCGCCGGCGTCACGGCCCACACCCGCGGCCCCCGGGGCACCTGGTGGCGCGGCAGCCATGTGGTCGGCTGCGACGGTCCGCGCTCGACCGTCCGCAAGCTCCTCGACGTCCGCTTCCCCGGCCGCACGGCGGTGGAACGACACGCCGTGGCCGCCCTGCGCGTGGAACTTCCCTGGACCGACGAAGCGTTGCTCCACCGGACGCCGCCATGGCGCACGTCCGGCCCCTCCGCCGGGGAGGTCACCGGACGCCCGCTGCCCGACGGCGTCTGGCGACTGGACTGGCTGCTGCCGCCCGGCAAGGACCTCGTCACGCCCGAACTGCTCGTCGCGCGCATCCGCGAGACCCTGGCCGGCTGGAGCGGCGGGTCGACGCCCGCCTACGAGCTCCTGGACACCGGCGTCCACACCGTGCACCACCGGCTGGCCCGCCGCTGGCGCGTGGGGCGGGCCTTCCTCGCCGGGGACGCCGCGCACCTGCTCGGCGCGCTCGGCGCCCAGGGCCTCGACGAGGGGCTGCGCGACGCCGACAACCTGGCCTGGAAGCTCGCCCTGGCCTGGCACCACGGACATCACGAGGCGCTGCTCGACAGCTACCAGGAGGAGCGCCGCGCGCTCGTCTCCGCCCGCCTGCGCGCCGCCGACCAGGCATTGCCCCTGCTGCGGGGCGGAGGCGGCATAAGGGCGTACGTGCCCGGTTCGGCCCGCGGGCAGGATGCGCTGCTCACCGACGCCCACCTGGGACGCGGACCGCTGGGCGCGGCCGGCGGCTACGAGGGCTCTCCCCTCGCACCCCGGCACCTGGAGGCGGAGGTCCCGGTGGGCACCCCGCCGGGCGCGCAGGTCCAGGACGTCCGCGTGACGGCGGAGGACGGCTCCTTCGTCCAGCTTCGGGACCGGCTCGGGCGGGGCGCGCTGCTCGTCCTCCTGATCGCTCCGGGCACCGGCGTGTGGGAGCGCCGACACTGGGTGAGCGCCGGGATCATGCCCCGCCTGGCCGCCGCGGTCACCGCCCTGCCGAGCCCGGCCGAGCTGCTGGTGGCGGAGAGCTACCCGGGCGCGGCCGCCCACACCGTCCTGCTGATCCGGCCCGACGGCCATCTGGTCGCCGCGCTCAACGGGGTGCGTCCCGCAGACCTGTACGCGGCGGCGGAGGCGGCTCTGGGCGGTCCGGCGGCGGCGCAGGGCCCACAGGAGGCTCTGGGCGCCGACGGCGGGACGAAGGCACAGAGGAGGGGCAAGGGAGCCACGGGGACCGCCGCGGCTCAGGAGGCGTCCGCGGCAGGCGCCGCGGCGGGCAGCGCGGTCAAGTAGCAGCCACACGAGTCCGCCGCCGGGACCCGACGCGGGTTCCTTTGCGGGGCCCGGCGCGAACTCCCCTGTGGGGCCAGGCGGCCTCCCCGCGGGGCCTGGTCCGAGTCCTGGCCCTGGATCTCCGCGCTTCTTGCCGGGTCGCTGAGCTTCTTCCTCGCCGCCGGTCCGCGCTGTCGGTGATCCGGGCGGTCCCGGCCATCCCGACCGACTGCGGCACACTGCGGCAACTGCAGTGACAGCTCACAGAGCAGTAGCAGCGACTCCCGCGATCCCGGCGCCCGCATGTCCGTCGGCACTCATCGTCACGTTGAGGTCCACATCGTGACAATGAGTTGACCAGGTTGAGCCGTCATGGTCTACTCCGGATCGTGACCGACACCAATGTGCGCCTGTGGCGGAGGGTCCATATGGACCTCGTCCGCTATGCGGGCTGCGTGTGTCGTCCGTCCTGCTGAATTCGCATTCTCTCTTCCATCGGCGCCCCCGTCGTAGCGCACTCGCGTACGTGCGCCCGGGCGCGCGCCTCCCCGCGAACCATCACAGGACGGTACCCGTGTCTGTCTCCCCTGTTTCCTCAGTCCCTCCTTCCCCCTCCGCCATCGCCGCTGACACCTCCGCCGCAGCGCCCACGCAGGCGGATCTCCTCGACTTCGTCCGGCGCACCGCTGCGGACGCCGAACTGATCTCCTCGCTCCCCCTCGACCCCGAGGGCCGCACATGGGTGCGTCTGGAAGGCCCCGGCGGCAGCGAGGCCTGGCTGATCGGCTGGCCTCCCGGCACGGGCACCGGATGGCACGACCACGCCGACTCGGTGGGCGCCTTCCTGACCGCCCGGGGCACGCTCAAGGAGTACTCCCTCGCCGCACGGCTGCCCACCGACGGCTGGAAGACCCTGGAACTGGCCGACGGCGTCGACCGCGAACGCTCCCTCGCCGCCGGCCACGGCCGCGCCTTCGGCCGGCACCACGTCCACGAGGTGCTCAACGAGTCACCCGAGGAACATGCCGTATCCATCCACGCCTACTACCCGCCGCTGCCCGGCATCCGCCGCTACAGCCGCACCGGGCGCGTGCTGCGGCTGGAGCAGGTCGAGCGTCCGGAGGACTGGCAGTGAGCGGCTCGAACGTCCCAGTCGCCCCACAGGGCGGACCGCCGCACGGGCAGTGGGACGGACAGGCGCACGCGCCCTCGGACGTCCAGCCGAACGACAGCACCGACGACCACAACGACAACAACCCTGGCGGCCACATTGGCGGCTACGTTGACGACGGCCGTCTTGAAGGGCACGTTGACGGCTCCCTTGACGACCAGGTTGACGGCTACCTTGACAGCGGCCTCGACGGTGACCGCATTGCCCACCGCCCTGACAGTCGCCCTGGCAGTCGGGTTGACGGTCCTGCTGACAGCCCGACCTCGGACCGACAGCCGCCCAGTGTTGACGAGTTGCTTGAACGCGTACGTTCCCGGTACGCGCGTGTGGAGGCGCGGGAGGCCTACGAAGCCGCCCGCGCGGGCGAGGCGCTGCTCGTCGACATCAGGTACGCGGCCCTGCGCGAGCGGGACGGGCTGATCCCCGGCGCGCTGGTCGTCGAGCGCAACGAGCTGGAGTGGCGTCTGGATCCCCGGGGCAGCCACCGGCTCCCCGAGGCCGTCAGCCATGACGTGCGTGCGGTCGTGATCTGCAACGAGGGTTACGCGTCGAGCCTCGCCGCGGCGTCGCTGCACCAATTGGGGCTGCACCGGGCGACCGACCTTGTGGGCGGTTTCCAGGCCTGGAAGGCGGCAGGGCTGCCGTTGACGTCGTAGACGGGACCGCGCCGACCACCGACGGCGCGGTCCCGTCTCCCAACCGTCCGCACAGTCGGGGTTTTCAGACTTTCCACGCTTCCGATACTTCCCCGGGTTTCACAGGGGAAGGCGTCGCTCCAGGGGTCGCCGTCCGGCGCGTCTCGCTGAAGCCGTTCGAAGAGTTCGGCGTCCGAGGCGTAGACATGATGGTTCAGCTCGTCCATCACCTGACGCATCGCGGGACTTTGGCGGCTGCGCGGCGGGAAACGGTGGTCACCGGGGACGGCCCGCCACCAGCCGGCGCTGAGCGGACGGCTCCGGGCAGCCGCCTGGTCACAGCCCGCCGCCGGTCTGCGCAGCCGTCTGCGCAGGCGTCTCAGCAGCCGTCTCCTCGGCAGCTTCTTCGACCGTCGCCTCGGTCGTCTCCTCGACGAAGCCGTATCTGGCCAGTTCCCGCAGGTGGTAGCTGGCGGAGCCGGTGTTCAGGCCGAGGGCTCGGGCGAGCGTCGCCGAGGTGGCGGGCCCGTGCAGCGTGAGGTGTTCGAGCATCCGCCTGCGGCGAGGCTGCGCGAGCGCCTTGAGCGTGGCGAGGTCGCTTGGTTCGATGGGCGCAGCGGGCTCGGAGGCGCCGGGTTCCGTGGGCCAGCCGGACCGGACCGGTGTCGGGAGCACCGACGGCCACGGGCGGCTGGGCCGGCCGGCGTTGGAGACATCCGCACACAGTCGCCTGTGCACAGACACCTGTGCACTGCGGCGATCCGGCGTCTTCGAAGGGGAATACCCCCACCCTGGGGCTCACGATCCGCGATCCACGGTCGCGGTTCGCGTTCACGGGTTCGTTGTTCCCTCTCCCCCTCCCCCTCCCCCTCCCCACCCCGCCCTCACAGGTTCAGAACCCGTCGTTCTCCAGGAACTCCGTGTCCTCGCCCTCTTCTTCCAACGCCTGCCGGACCACCCGCAGGGCCATGCCCTCGGGGTAACCCTTGCGTGCGAGCATGCCGGCCAGACGACGCAGCCGTCTGTCGCGGTCGAGTCCGCGCGTAGATCGCAGTTTGCGGGCGACGAGCTCGCGCGCCGTCTCCTCCTCCTGTTCGGAGTCGAGGCGGCCGACGGCCTCGTCGATCAGCCCCGAGTCGACGCCCTTGGTCCGTAGCTCCCGGGCGAGGGCACGCCGGGCCAGGCCTCTGCCATGGTGGCGGGACTCCACCCAGGCGTCCGCGAAGGCGCTGTCGTTGATCAGCCCGACCTCCTCGAACCGCGAGAGCACCTCCTCCGCAACGTCGTCCGGGATCTCTCGTTTGCGCAGCGCGTCCGCGAGTTGTTTTCGTGTGCGCGGGGTCCCGGTGAGCAGGCGCAGGCAGATCGCCCGTGCCCGCTCAGCCGGGTCCGCGGAAGACGCCCCCTGCTCGGCCCTCGACGAGGAGGAGTCGCCTTCGTCCTTGGCGGACGGTTCTCCGAAGCCACCCAGACGACGCCCACGGCCCCCGCGTGGACCTCCTTCGGCGCTGCGGCGCCCCGCCCGGCCGCCCCGGGGCCGGGCGTCGTCGCCGTCCCGGGCCCCCTCGTTCCGACGCCGGTCGTGTTGCGGCCGGTCGTCGCCGTCCTGGGCAGGGCCGTCGTCGACCCCGCTCTCCTCCTCGCGAGGGGTGTCGGGGTGGACGTACTCGGCCCAGTCGGTTCGTCGTGTCACGGATCAGCTCTTGGCAGCCGCGGCCTTGGTCTTGGCGGTCTTCGCGGCGGTGGCCGGCACCGCCTTCGCGGCGTCGTCCGACGTGCCGGCAGCCGCCGCGGCGTCCGGGCCCGGTTCGGCGGCGGGCTCTTCGGGACGCACGCCGACGCCCAGCTTCTCCTTGATCTTCTTCTCGATCTCGTTGGCGAGATCGGGGTTGTCCTTCAGGAAGTTGCGGGCGTTCTCCTTGCCCTGGCCGAGCTGGTCGCCCTCGTACGTGTACCAGGCGCCGGCCTTGCGGACGAAGCCGTTCTCCACGCCCATGTCGATCAGACCGCCCTCGCGGCTGATGCCCTGGCCGTAGAGGATGTCGAACTCGGCCTGCTTGAAGGGAGGCGCGACCTTGTTCTTGACGACCTTGACGCGGGTGCGGTTGCCGACCGCGTCCGTGCCGTCCTTCAGGGTCTCGATACGGCGGATGTCGAGTCGCACCGAGGCGTAGAACTTCAGCGCCCGGCCACCGGTCGTGGTCTCCGGGGAGCCGAACATGACGCCGATCTTCTCGCGGAGCTGGTTGATGAAGATCGCGGTGGTCTTGGACTGGTTGAGCGCGCTGGTGATCTTCCGCAGCGCCTGGCTCATCAGACGGGCCTGGAGGCCGACGTGACTGTCGCCCATCTCGCCCTCGATCTCCGCGCGCGGCACGAGTGCGGCGACGGAGTCGATGACGATCAGGTCGAGTGCGCCGGAGCGGACCAGCATGTCCACGATCTCGAGGGCCTGCTCGCCGTTGTCGGGCTGGGAGAGGATCAGGTTGTCGATGTCGACGCCGAGCTTCTTGGCGTACTCGGGGTCGAGGGCGTGCTCCGCGTCCACGAACGCGACCTGGCCGCCGGCCTTCTGCGCGTTCGCCACGGCGTGCAGCGTCAGCGTCGTCTTACCGGAGGACTCCGGGCCGTACACCTCGACCACGCGGCCGCGCGGCAGACCGCCGACGCCGAGGGCGACGTCGAGGGCGGTCGATCCGGTGGGGATGACCTCGATGGGCTCGTTCGGCCGCTCGCCGAGCCGCATCACGGCGCCCTTGCCGAATTGCCGTTCAATCTGTGCGAGTGCGGCGTCCAGGGCCTTCTCGCGGTCGGTTCCTGCCATGGGTTCCACCCGATTTGCTTGAGTCGATCGCTTCACGTCAAAGACGCTAACGCCTGCCACTGACAATGCGCCTCGACGCCCGTTCGGCCTGTGGATAACTCGTGTGCTTACTGCCCCATACCGGGACAGAACACCCACAGAGAGCCTTGCCGAAGCCTCCATCAGAATGGATGTTCGATTTTGGTGTCAAGCGCACCACGCGGCACCTCCGAGGCTACGTTCCCGAGCCCGTGAGGCTCCGGACCCACCGCTTGCTCCCACCGCTTGCTCCCCAGGGTGTACAACGCGTGCCTCCACCCGGACGACGACGGGCCACGGCGCGTCCGGGAGGCTCGGGGCATGGACCTGGACGAGCAGAAGAGCAGGGCATCCCTCGCCGGTGCCGGCCCGGCGATCATGAACCCGTCACCGGACCCCGCGTACGGGCACGCCCGCTCGCCCGAAGGCTTCTACCGGGCGATCGCGCTCCTGCTGGTCCTCTCCGGCCTGTTCCACCTCATGGTGTTCGCCGTGGACGGCGGTCCGTGGAACGGCCCCCTCTCCTGGCGCAAGCCCGTCACCTTCGGCCTCTCCTTCGGCGTGACCCTCCTGGCGGTCGTCGAGGTCACCTCGTATCTGCGGACGGGGCGGCGGCTGCGTACCGCGCTGCTCGGGGTCTTCGCCGCCGACTGCGTCGTGGAGGTCGCGGGCATCACCCTCCAGGCGTGGCGCGGAGTGCCCTCGCACCTGGACATGGAGACGCCCTTCGACACGGCGGTGTCCATGACACTCGCGGTCGGCGGCGGCGTCCTGGTGGTGCTGCTCACCGTGTGCGCCGCGATCTCCTTCCGGCGTCGGCCCACGGGCCCCGCCGGGATGGCGCTCGCGGTGCGCTCCGGCTTCGCGATCCTGCTCGTCGCGCTCGCCTCGGGCGCGGCGATGATCGCGCGCGGTGTGGTGCTCACCCGCACGGGACACCAGGAGGCCGCGTACAGCTCGACGGCGTCGCTCAAGCCTTTGCACGGGGTCAGCCTGCACGCCGTCCTGGTGCTGCCCGCGCTGGCCTGGCTGCTGTCGCGCACGTCCTGGAGCGAGAGGGCACGGCGGGGGATCGTGGCCGCGGCGGTGGGCTGCTACGCGGTCGCGGTCGCCGCGGCCGCGGCATGGGCCGTCCTCACGTACTGAGTCGCGGGCGTCGTCACGCGCGCGCTCCGGCCGCGGGCGGCCCGTTCGTGAGGGAGGCCCCGCCTTCCGGCGTGCCTCGGCCGGTCCTGTCGGAAAGGAACCCGGGACCGGCCACAGGCCCTGCCGTATCTCTCAGCCGTACTCCTCAGCCCGGTCCGCCGGATCTCCGGCGCGGGCCTCGCGTCCGGTCCCGGCCGCGTGCCCACAGCCCGCGCGCGCGGGAGAGCGCTCCCGGCCCCTCGCCGCGGTCACGGTGTCCGTGGACGCGAGGATCGTCCGTGACGGCGTAGCGCTTGACGTAGGCGCCCAGGAACGCCTGGAGGGTGGCCACCGCCGGAATGGAGATCAACGCCCCTATGGCGCCCAGGAGCGCGGTGCCGGCGATGACGGAGCCGAAGGCGACGGCGGGGTGGATGTCCACGGTCTTCGACGTCAGCTTGGGCTGCACCATGTAGTTCTCGAACTGCTGGTAGACCACGACGAAGATCAGCACCCACAGCGCGTACAGGGGCGAGACCGTGAAGGCGATCAGCATGGGCAGGGCGCCGGCGAGATAGGTGCCGATGGTGGGGATGAACTGCGAGACCACGCCCACCCATACGGCGAGCACGGGCGCGTAGGGGATGCCGAGGGCCTCCAGCAGCACGTAGTGCGCCACACCGGAGATCAGCGCCATCAGACCGCGCGAGTAGAGGTAGCCGCCGGTCTTGTCGACGGCGATCTCCCAGGCCCTCAGCACCTCCGCCTGTCTGGCCGGCGGGAGGACGGAGCACAGTGCGCGGCGCAGCCGCGGTCCGTCGGCGGCGAAGTAGAACGAGAACAGGGCGATCGTCAGCAACTGGAAGAGGCCGCCGAGGACCTGGGTGGAGACGTCCAGGACGCCCGCGGCGCTGTTCTGGGCGTACTTCTTCAGCCAGTTGGAGTGGAGCAGGCCCTCCTGGATGTCCACGCGCCTGAGTTCGGTGTGGAACGTGGTGTTGACCCAGTTGATCACCGAGTCCAGGTAGTCGGGGAAGCCCTCGATCATCTTGATGATCTGTCCGGCGAGCATCGAACCGAGCAGGGCGAAGAACCCCGCCACGACGATCAGCAGGCCGAAGAAGACAAGGAAGGTGGCGAGCCCCCTGCGCATCCCCCGGGCGGACATCCGGCTGACCGCCGGTTCTATCGCGAGGGCCAGGAAGAACGCGATGAGGATGTTGAGCAGCAGGCCGATGAGCTGGTGGAAGGCCCAGGTGCCCAGTTGGAACGCGCCGACGAGCGCGAGAGCGAGCACCATGGCGCGCGGGAGCCAGCGCGGCATGCGCGCCGCGTGCCCGGCCTCGCCCTGGTCCGGGGGCTGCTGCGGGGGCGGCGTCGTGCCGGGCGGGGATGCGTTCCGGGCCGTCTGCCCGGTCTCGTCAGTGGGTGCCACGCAGCAAGTCTCGCCTACGCCACCGACAACCGGGGAGCCGCGTGCGGTCTTCGCCCGAGGTCAGCGCATCTCCTGGGGAACGTTCATCACCAGGCACACCACGCGCCACACGTCCTTGGCGTCCCAGCCGTCCGCCAGCGCCTGGTGCACCGTTTTCCCGCCGAGCTCCGCCATCACGTGATCGCGCGCGAAGGTTTCGGCGTATCCCGTGCCGAAGTGCTCGTCCATCCGCTGCCAGAAGACCGTCAACCGCATGCCACCAGTATCCCGCGCGCGGGGGTGGCCCCTGCCGGGACCGCCTGCCGAGACCGCTTTCCGCCCTACGGTCTGACCATGGCCGAAACCGGAGCATCCCCACTCCCCCCGACTCCCCCGGCGCACTCCCCGCTCTTCCGCGCCGAGCACTTCGTCTGGCTGACCGCGCGCGTGCTGGAACAGCGCATCTTCGCGCACGACTTCCTCCACGGCGCCGCCGATCCCGTCGAGACCGCCCTCGACGCCTACCGCAACGAGGACGGTGGATACGGCCATGCGCTGGAACCCGATCTGCGCGGCCCTGTCAGCCAGCCGCTGCACACCGCGCGCGCACTGGGGGTCCTGGACAACATCGGGCGGCTGAACGGGCGGCGCGTGGAGCGGGTGTGCCGCTATCTCACGTCCGTCTCCACACGCGACGGCGCGTTGCCCGCGATCCATCCCAGCCAGCGCGGCTACCCGGCCGCGCCTTTCATCCCGATCGTGGACGACCCGCCCAGCGAGCTCCTGTCCACCGGGCCGGTGGTGGGCCTGCTGCACCGCAACGAGGTGTGGCACGCCTGGCTCTTCAGGGCGACGGACTTCTGCTGGCAGGCGGTGGACTCCCTCGAGCGGTCCCACCCCTACGAGGTCCGGGCCGCCGTGGCCTTCCTGGACTCCGCTCCCGACCGCCCGCGCGCGGAAGCGGCAGCCGACCGCCTGGGCCGACTGGTGCGCGACGAGCGGCTCGTCGCCCTGGACCCGGACCACCTCGACCTGTATCCGGTCGCCCCCGGCTACGCCCCGGGCGAGCACCACTTCCCGTACGACTTCGCGCGGACGCCGCAGTCGCTCGCGCGCGCGTGGTTCACCGACGAGGAGATGGCACGCTCCCTGGACCACCTCGCGGACGCGCAGCAGGAGGACGGCGGCTGGCCCGTCCGCTGGCGTCGCTGGGCGCCCGGCACGGCGCTGGAGGCACGTCCCATGGTGACGATCGAGGCGCTTCGCACCCTGCGGGCCTACGGCCGCGGCGTCGGCTGACCGCCGGCCCGGCCCGCCGGCACCCGTTCACCGCGCCACGCCGCGCCACGCCACGCCACCCGCCGCGCCACGCGCGCCACGCCGACGGCTCCTACCGCCCTCTCCTCCGCGCCCCTCCCGCCGC
The DNA here is from genome assembly GCF_036226605.1 of Streptomyces sp. NBC_00704. Classification (NCBI taxonomy): domain Bacteria; kingdom Bacillati; phylum Actinomycetota; class Actinomycetes; order Kitasatosporales; family Streptomycetaceae; genus Streptomyces; species Streptomyces sp. NBC_00704. The sequence goes on along the minus strand of NZ_CP109000.1, from coordinate 6,058,344 downwards.
TTCGACCGAACTCGCCGCGTTCATCACTCTCGCCGTTCTCAGGGTCGTGCCCCCTGCCGGCGCCGCTTCCGCTCACCGGCGGACAGCGCGCCCCGCCGACGACCCGCCCCGCCGACGACCCGCTCACCCCCCGATGGCCCGGACGCCCGCCGTGACCACCACGGCGGCCGCGACCACCAGCAGGAAGGGCGCCCGCAGCACGAGGGCGACGACGGCCGCGGCGAGCCCCGCGGCCCGCGCGTCCAGGACGAGGGCGCGGCCGTCCGCGAAGGTCTGCTGGGCCGTGAGGGCGGCGAGCAGGGCGACGGGGAGGAGGGCCGCGAAGCGTCTGACGAGAGGCCGCTCCAGGACCCCCTCGGGAACGAGCAGTCCGGCGAGTTTGACGGCATAGCAGCCGAGTGCGGTCGCACCGATCGCGATCCAGGTGTTCACCGTTCCTCCTCCTGTCCTGAGTCGCCCCGGCCGGCGGCCGGTTTCCCGCGGGAGGCCTCCCGGCCGGCCGCGCGGCGGCCCTCGGCGTACAGCACGGCCGGCGCGGCGAGCGCGGCCGCCAGGACGGGCACTCCGGCGGGCAGAACCGGCAGCAGGCCGAGTCCCAGGAGCACCGCGAGTCCGGCGACGGCGCGCTCGACGGCTGATGTCAGCATGGGCGCGAGCAGCGCCAAGAAGACGGCGGGTCCGGCCACGTCGAGTCCCCACGCGTCGGTGTCGCCGAGGGCCTCGGCGCCGAGCGCGCCGAGCAGCGTGGTGAGGTTCCACAAGACGTAGAGGGTCAGTCCGGTGACGGCGAAGCCGAGGCGTGCGGCCCTGCGCCCCGGCTGGGCCAGCGAGACCGCCGTCGTCTCGTCGATCACCCAGTGGGCGGCGAACGGGCGCACCGCGCGCGGGAGGGCCAGCGACTGCGACAGACGCAGGCCGTAGAACGCGTTGCGCACGCCCAGGAAGAAGGCGCCCGCGGCCGCCGTCAACGGGTTGCCGCCCGCCGCCAGGGCTCCGACCAGCGCGAACTGGGACGCGCCGGTGAACACCAGGAGGCTGAGCGCACAGGTCTGCCACACCGTGAGTCCGCTGCCCGCCGAGGTCACGCCGAAGGCGAACCCGGAGAGTCCCACGGCGACCCCTACGGCGAGGGCGTCCCGTACGACGGCGCCGTCCGGTTTTCCCCCGGCGTCCGCATGGGTGCCCGGGTGGGCTGCGTCGCCGCCTGCTGCGTCGGTGTGAGCTGGGTCCATGTGAGCTGTGTCCGTGTGAGCTGTGTGTTCTGCCACGCCCCGGACGCTAGGGGCGCCGGTCCTGCCGAGTCTTGTACGTTCTTGCGCTCCCGCTGGTAGGCGCCCGGCGGGACTCCCACGATGCGGGCGAAGTGGCGGTTGAGGTGGGGCTGGTCGGTGAAGCCGACGGCGACGGCCGCCTCGGCGGGCACCGTGCCCGCGTCCAGCAGCCGCCGTGCCCGCCGTACCCGCGCGTCGGTCAGCCAGGCGTGGGGCGGCAGCCCGTAGGTGTCCCGGAAGGCCCGCAGCAGCGCGAACGAGCCGGTGCCCAGGTCCTCGGCCAGCTGCTCCAGCGTCGGCGGATCGACCAGCCGGTCCTCCAGCGCGGCACGCGCGCGTGCGGCGATCCGGGCCCCCGCCGACCGGATCTCCCGTTGCGGCAGCGGTCCGCCGTTGAGCCGCAGCAACCGTGTCACCGCCACCCTCAGCAGGGTGTCGGCGGCCAGTGCGTTGCCCTCCTCTGCGGCCCGGAGCACCCGATGCACGAGCGTGGCGGCATACGGGTCGTCGAGCACGGGACGGACGAAGCCCGCGGCTCCGCGCAGGGTCGTCGTCTCGGCCGCGATGCCGGCCACGACGTCCGGCGAGGGGTACACGGCCCCGTAGCGCCAGCCCTCCGGGACGCCGGCCCGCCCGGTGTGCGGGGTGTCCGGGTTGACCAGCGCGAGGGCTCCCGCCCCGGCGTACTGGTCGGCCCCGCGGTGGGCGAAGACCTCCACCCCTTCGGCTATGGCGGCGATCACGAAGTGCTCATGCGTGTGCCGCACGAACGTCTTGCGGACGTAACGGGCACGCAGCAGGTCGACGCCGGGCAGCTCGGCATACCGCCAGTGCCGTGCCAGCTCACCCGAATCCGCCATGACCCCATTCTCCGCGACGCCCGGAGTTTGCCCACTCGCCTCTCCTCCCTCCCTTCCTCCCTCCTCTCCGTCCGGCCTCCTCCGACCGCGCCCGCCGCGCCGCACCTCCGCCCCGCCGTGCACCCCACCTCACGCCGCTCCCACCTCACGCCGCTCCCGCCCCAGGCCGCCCCGCCGTACGTCCCACGCCGCCCACGCCGCACGCCGCCCCGTGCCGAGGGGTCGCGCCACGTCGGCGGTGAAGCCGCAGGTCAGGGCCATTGTCAGTGGTCGGGTGCAGGATGGACGCATGGTCAGCTCCGCACACCGAGCCCTCGACGGCTTCTCCCCCGCGACCCGCGGCTGGTTCACGGGGGCGTTCTCCGCGCCCACCGCGGCCCAGGCGGGCGCGTGGCAGGCCATCGGTGAGGGCTCGGACGTGCTGGTCGTGGCCCCGACCGGCTCCGGCAAGACCCTGGCCGCCTTCCTCGCCGCGCTGGACCAGCTCGCCTCGACGCCCCCGCCCGCCGACCCGAAGAAGCGCTGTCGCGTTCTCTACGTCTCCCCCCTCAAGGCCCTGGCGGTCGACGTCGAGCGCAACCTGCGCAGCCCGCTGACGGGCATCCGCCAGGAGTCCGTGCGTCTGGGGCTGACCGAGCCCGAGGTCAGGGTGGGCATCCGGTCCGGCGACACCCCGCCGGCCGAGCGCCGGGCGCTGTCCACCCGCCCGCCGGACATCCTGATCACGACCCCCGAGTCGCTGTTCCTGATGCTGACGTCGGCCGCCCGTGACGCGCTGACGGGCATCGAGACGGTGATCCTGGACGAGGTGCACGCCGTGGCGGGCACCAAGCGCGGCGCTCACCTCGCGCTGTCCCTGGAGCGGCTCGACGAGCTGCTTCCGAGGCCGGCCCGCCGCATCGGCCTGTCGGCCACGGTCCGCCCGGTCGACGAGGTGGCGCGCTACCTGTCCCCGCACCGCAAGGTGGAGATCGTCCAGCCGAAGTCCGGCAAGGAGTTCGACCTCTCGGTCGTGGTCCCCGTGGAGGATCTGGCCGAACTGGGCGGCTCGCCCGTCGCCGACGGCTCCGAGGGCGCGGAACGCCCGTCTATCTGGCCGCACGTCGAGGAGCGGATCACCGACCTCGTCCAGGCTCATCGCTCCACGATCGTGTTCGCCAACTCCCGTCGCCTCGCCGAGCGCCTGTGCAACCGGCTCAACGAGATCGCCTACGAACGGGCGACCGGCGAGCCCCTGGACGAGCACCACTCCCCCGCACAGCTCATGGGCGGCTCGGGCGCGGCCCAGGGCGCTCCGGTCGTCATCGCGCGCGCCCACCACGGCTCCGTCTCCAAGGAACAGCGCGCGCTCGTCGAGGAGGACCTGAAGGCGGGCAGGCTCCCCGCCGTGGTGGCCACCTCCAGCCTCGAACTCGGCATCGACATGGGCGCGGTCGACCTGGTCATCCAGGTGGAGTCGCCGCCTTCGGTGGCGTCCGGCCTGCAACGGGTGGGACGGGCGGGGCACCAGGTGGGCGCGGTGTCGACCGGCGTGGTCTTCCCGAAGTACCGCGGCGACCTCGTCCAGGCGGCCGTGGTCACCGAACGGATGCGCACCGGCTCCATCGAGTCGCTGCGGGTCCCCGCCAATCCGCTGGACGTCCTGGCGCAGCAGCTCGTCGCGATGACGTCGCTCGACACCTGGCAGGTGGACGACCTGCTGACGACGGTCCGCCGCGCGGCGCCCTTCGCCTCGCTCCCGGAGTCGGCGTTCACGGCCGTCCTGGACATGCTGGCCGGCCGATATCCGTCCGACGCGTTCGCGGAGCTGCGCCCGCGCGTGGTGTGGGACCGGGTCGCCGGCACGGTCACCGGTCGTCCCGGCGCCCAGCGCCTGGCCGTCACCTCCGGGGGCACGATCCCCGACCGGGGCCTGTTCGGCGTGTTCCTCGCGGGCTCCGACCCCAAGAAGGGCGGCGGCCGGGTCGGCGAGCTGGACGAGGAGATGGTCTACGAGTCCCGCGTGGGCGACGTCTTCACGCTCGGCACCAGCTCCTGGCGGATCGAGGACATCACCCGCGACCGCGTCCTGGTCTCCCCCGCCCCCGGCGTCCCTGGCCGGCTGCCCTTCTGGAAGGGCGACCAGCTGGGGCGGCCGCTGGAACTGGGCCGGGCGGTGGGCGCGTTCCTGCGCGAGGTGGGCTCCCTGCCCAAGGACGACGCCCGGCTCCGGCTGCTCACCGCCGGGCTGGACGCGTGGGCGGCCGACAACGTGCTGTCCTACCTGGAGGAGCAGCGCCAGGCGTGCGGGCACGTCCCGGACGACCGCACGATCGTCGTGGAGCGTTTCCGGGACGAACTGGGCGACTGGCGGGTCGTCGTCCACTCCCCGTTCGGCGCCCAGGTCCACGCCCCGTGGGCGCTCGCCCTCGGCGCCAAGCTCTCCGAGCGGTACGGCATGGACGCCCAGGTCATGCACGCCGACGACGGCATCGTGCTGCGGTTGCCCGACGCCGACCTCATGAGCCTGGACCTCCTCGACCACGAGCCGGTGAAGGCGGGCGCCGAGTACGACGCTGAGCAGGCGCCCGTCGGCGCGGCGGACGTCGTCTTCGACAAGGGCGAGGTCGACCAGATCGTCACCGACCAGGTCGGCGGTTCGGCGCTGTTCGCAGCCCGCTTCCGCGAGTGCGCGGCCCGCGCGCTCCTGCTGCCGCGCCGCAACCCCGGCCGGCGCACACCGCTGTGGCAACAGCGCCAGCGCGCCGCTCAACTGCTCCAGGTGGCGAGCGAGTTCGGCTCGTTCCCGATCGTTCTGGAGGCGGTCCGCGAGTGCCTCCAGGACGTCTTCGACGTGCCCGGCCTCGTGGAGCTGATGGGCGACCTCGAGTCGCGCAAGGTGCGCCTGGTCGAGGTCACCACCCCGGAGCCCTCCCCCTTCGCCCGCTCCCTGCTGTTCGGCTATGTCGCCCAGTTCCTCTACGAGGGGGACTCCCCGCTCGCCGAACGGCGGGCCGCCGCCCTCTCCCTGGACTCCCGGCTGCTCGCCGAGCTGCTCGGCCAGGCCGAACTGCGCGAGCTGCTGGACGCCGACGTCCTGGCCGAGCTGGAACAGGAACTGAGGTGGCTCACCGAGGACCGCCGCGTGAAGGACGTCGAGGGCGTCGCCGACCTTCTGCGCCTCCTCGGTCCGCTCACCGACGCCGAACTCGCCGAGCGAGGCGCCGAACCGCACTGGGCGCAGGAATTGGCCGTCGCCCGCCGCGCCATCCGGGTCCGCGTCGCCGGCGCCGAGCACTGGGCCGCGATCGAGGACGCGGGCCGCCTGCGCGACGCGCTCGGCACGGCCCTGCCGGTCGGCGTGCCGGAAGCGTTCACGGAACCCGTCAAGGACCCCCTGGGCGATCTCCTCGCCCGGTACGCCCGCACCCACGGCCCCTTCACCTCCACCGCGGCGGCCGCCCGCTTCGGCCTCGGCGTGGCGGTCACCGAGGGCGCCCTCCAGCGGCTCGCGGCGGGCGGGCGCGTCGTCCAGGGCGAGTTCCACCCGGCGGGCATCGGCCAGGAATGGTGCGACGCGACGGTCCTGCGCCGGCTGCGCCGCCGCTCCCTGGCGGCCCTGCGGCACGAACTGGAGCCCGTGCCGCCGCCCGCGCTCGCCCAGTTCCTGCCCCAGTGGCAGCACATCGGCCGGGGGCACTCACTGCGCGGCGTCGACGGCCTGGTGCGTGCCGTGGAACAGCTTCAGGGAGCGTCGGTGCCCGCCTCGGCGCTGGAGAAGCTCGTCCTGCCGTCCCGCGTACGCGACTACACCCCGGCGATGCTCGACGAACTGACCGCGGCCGGAGAGATCGTCTGGTCCGGGGCCGGCGCCCTCCCCGGCAAGGACGGCTGGGTCTCGCTGTACGTGGCCGACGCCGCGCCCCTGCTGCTCCCCCCGCCGCACCCTCTGGAGCTGACGGCGCTGCACCAGTCCGTCCTGGACGCGCTGTCCGGCGGTTACGGCCTGTTCTTCCGTCAGATCGCCGACCGGGTCCGCGCCACCACCCATCCCGAGGCCACCGATCCCCAACTCGCGGACGCGGTCTGGGACCTGGCCTGGTCCGGCCGGCTCACCAACGACACGCTCGCCCCGATGCGCTCCCTGCTGGGCTCGGGCCGCACGGCCGGTTCCACCGCCCACCGCGCCAAGCGCACCGTCCCGCGCGGGCGCTACGGCTCCCTGACGGCCGCGGCCCGACCGGCCTCCCGCAGCGGCCCTCCGACGGTCGCGGGCCGTTGGTCGCTCCTGCCCGTCCTCGAGCCCGACCCCACGGTCCGCGCTCATGCGCTCGCCCGCACCCTCCTGGACCGGCACGGCGTGGTCACCCGCGGCGCCGTCGCCGCCGAGGGCGTCGAGGGCGGCTTCTCGGCGACGTACCGCATCCTGTCCGTCTTCGAGGAGAGCGGTCAGGCCCGGCGCGGTTACGTCGTCGAGGGCCTGGGCGCCGCGCAGTTCGCCATGGACGGCGCGGTGGACCGGCTGCGCGCGGTGGCCAACGCCCGGGACCGCGGCGAGCCCCTGCCCTCCGCGAGCCCTGCGGCGGGCGGCCCGGACGACTTCGTCTTCCCCGACGGCTCCCCGTCGGACGACGTCTGGGACACCGCCGACCCCGACACCCCGTTCGCATCGCCCTTCGGCGCCCGGCCGGCCGCCGGCTCGCGCGACGGATACGTCTCGCCCCGCGACTTCGCCTCTCCGGGCGCCGGCGGCCCACGCGGCGGCGGCTTCTCCGACGGCGGCCCGCCGGAGCGTTCCCGCCGCGGCCAGGTCCAGAGCCGCGGCGCAGGCGCCCACGCCGCACGGGCCGTCGTCCTCGCGGCCGCAGACCCGGCCAACGCCTACGGCGCGGCCCTGGGCTGGCCCGAGCCGCCCAGCGGCGCCGGTCACAAGCCGGGCCGCAAGGCAGGCTCCCTGGTGGTCCTCGTCGACGGGGAGTTGACGCTCTACATGGAGCGTGGCGGCAAGACGCTGCTGGCCTGGCCGTCCGCCCCGGACACCGAGGAAGCACCCGGCGACGACCCACGCCTGCGCGCCGCGGCCGAGGCCCTGGCCGAGGCGGCACGCGCGGGCTCCCTCGGCACGGTCACCGTGGAGCGCGTCAACGGCGCCTCCGCCCTCACCTCCCCCATCGGCAGCCTCCTGGAAGGAGCCGGCTTCATCGCGACCCCCCGAGGCCTGCGCCTACGCGCCTGACAACCTCATGCCCCTGCCCCTGCCCCCGCCCCCGCCCCTGCCTCGGTCCTTGCCCTCGGTCCCGGTCCCGGCCGAGTTTCCTGGCTCCTGCCCACGTCCCCGGAGCCCACGGCACCCATGCACCGCATGCACCGCCTCGCCCCGCACCTCAGCACCCAACCCTGCCCTCCTTCGCACCTCATCGACCCAAGCCCAAGCGAACCCCACCACGCCCATACCCCCAGCCGCGACGGCTCGGCCCCGGCACCCCTCGCCGCGACACCCCGTCCGGCCCCTGGCCGCCCGCCCCACCCGGCCTCGGTCCCCGGACGGCCCCGCTCCGGGCCCCAGGGCGATCGCCGCGCCCTCCCGTTCCCTCGCTCGTGTCACCCTTGACCCATGCCCGAAGGTGACACGATCTGGCAGGCCGCGAAGCGTCTGCACGACGCCCTCGCGGGAAAGGTGCTGACCCGCTCCGACCTGCGCGTGCCCAAGTACGCGACAGCCGACCTCACCGGCCGCGCCGTTCTCGACGTCACCGCGCGCGGCAAACATCTCCTCACGCGCGTGGAGGGCGGCCTGACGCTCCACTCGCATCTGAGGATGGACGGCGCCTGGAAGATCTACGCGAGCGACGAGCGCTGGACCGGCGGCCCGGTCCACCAGATCCGGGCGATCCTCGGCGTCCACGACCGCAACGCCGTCGGCTACCGCCTCCCCGTCCTCGAACTGCTGCGCACCGCCGACGAACAACAGGCCGTCGGCCACCTCGGCCCCGACCTGCTGGGTCCCGACTGGGACGCCGAGCGGGCGCTGGCCAACCTCGCCGCGGCCCCCGACCGCCCGCTGGGCGAGGCACTCCTCGACCAGCGCAATCTGGCCGGCATCGGCAACGTCTACAAGAGCGAGCTCTGTTTCCTCCTGGGCGTCACGCCCTGGCTTCCGGTCGGCGCGCTCCCCGCCGACCGCACCGCGAAGCTGCCCGTGCTGGCGAAGAAGCTGCTGGAGGCCAACCGAGACCGCCCGGTCCGCAACACCACGGGACGCCGCGCCCCGGACCTGTTCGTCTACGGCCGCACACCGCGCCCCTGCCTGCGCTGCGGAACCCGGATCCGGGTCGCCGACCAGGGCGACGGCTCCCGCGAGCGCCCGACCTACTGGTGCCCCACCTGCCAGACGGGCCCCGCCCCGGCGCCGGGCTCCGCACCGACGCACCGCTTCCGTTCCCGCACACTCCCGTAAGTGCACCCTCCCGTCCCCGCACCCGGCCTCGTCGGCGCACCCCAGCCCCCACCGTCGCGCCGACAGCGCACGGGGACCGACCACCCGTCTGCCCGTCTGCCCGTCCACCCGACGTCACGACAATTGACGGGCCGTCAGAAACACTCGTACCGTCGCTTCATGGCCGTGAAGGCGTACGACCTCACCGGACGCACCGCGTTCGTCACCGGCGCCGCGAGCGGGATCGGCCGCGCCTGCGCCGTGCTGCTCGCCCAGGCGGGCGCCACCGTGCACGGAGCCGACCGCGACGCGCAGGGCCTGCACGAGACGGCGGCCCTGATCAAGGAGCACGGCGGTACCGCCCGCACCCACCACCTCGATGTCACCGACCGGGGCGAGGTCCGCCAGGCGGTGGAGTCCTGCGGACGGCTGGACGTCATGGCGGCGGTGGCGGGGATCATGCACAGCAGCCCGGTGCTGGAGACCCTGGACGAGGATCTGGACCGGGTCTGGGCCGTCAATTTCAAGGGCGTGCTCTACGCCTGCCAGGAGGCGGCCCGCCTGATGCTGGCGCGCGGCTCCGGCGGCAGCATCGTCACCATGGCCTCGGGCGCCGTGGACACCGGCGGCCCCGGCCTCCTCTGCTATGGCGTGGCCAAGGCGGCGGTGGTCCAGTTGACGAAGACGCTGGCCACGGAGGTCGGTCGGCACGGCATCCGGGTCAACGCGGTCGCGCCGGGCTGGATCCGCACTCCGATGACCGATCGCCACGACGCGGGCGCGCAGGCGCACACCGAGGCGCTCATGGCGCGCATGTCACCGCTCGGCCGGGTCGGCGAACCGCAGGACATCGCCCACGCGGTCCTCCACCTGGCCTCGGACGCGTCGGCGTTCACCACGGGCCAGATTCTCCGCCCGAACGGCGGCGTGGCCATGCCCTGGTGACCGTGCGGCCCATCACCCCCAGCCGCACCACTCACCCCGACACCGACAGCCGCCACCCGGCGCCCGGCATGCCCCATCCCCCTCTCCCCTCTCGGCCCCTCACATTCCCGCCGTCCTCACCCCCGCGGTCGCTCAGCCCTCCGCCACGCGGTCCTCCACCGTCCCTGCGCGACGACGCCCGCCGCTCGCGCCTTGGCCACGCAGTGCACCGGCAGCAGGCTCAGCCCCCAGCCTCCCGCGGCCACCGCCCCCTCCAGCGGCCCGGCGTCGTGCGTGACGGCGAGTCGCACCACGGCCCACCACCACAGTGCGCCCAGAGCCAGGCTCAGGACCGTGCCCAGTCCGGAGACGGTCCCGCGCCCCGCTATGCGCGCCGCCATGGCCGTCACCACCTCCAGCTGAGCCCTCCCGGGGTCACGCGCTCTCCGCCTGGAACATCCAGTGGTGCTTCTCCAGATCGCCGGTGATGCCGATGAAGATGTCCTGGCTCACGGGGTCGGCGTCGCCCGTCGCGGCCACCCGTTCCCGCATTCGGGTGATGACGGCCCCGAGCGCGGCGACGAGTGTCCCGACGGCGTCGGAGTCCTTGACCCAGCCGGCCGACACGGCGGTGATCCCGCTGCCCGCGGCCACCGTCGACGCGCGTCCGTCCGGTGAGACGCCGAGCGCGGAGGCGCGTTCCGCCACCGTGTCGGAGTGGGTGCGGGCGACGTCGACGACCTCGTCGAGCTGGAGGTGGACGGAGCGGAAGCGGGGCCCGACGACGTTCCAGTGGACCTGCTTGGCGACGAGCGACAGGTCGACGAGGTCGACGAGCGCCCCCTGCAGCGCCTCGGACACGGTCCGCAGGTCGGTGTCGGACAAGGGACTCTTCACGACGTTCATCGGTACCTCCGGTGTCTTCGGCTCCCGCGGTGCCCCTCCACGATGACCTCGGCCTCCGGCACCGGCAAACGGACCCCCGGCCGGTCGGGCCGCTTCCGCCCGCACCCCGAACACACCGGGACCGCCCCCGCAGGCTCGCTGTCCTGCCCGGAGCGCGCCCCCGGAGCGTGCCCCCGGAGCGCGCCCCGCAGGGCGCGGGCGAGCCGTGTCCGCGACTCCGTCCCGGGACGCGAAAAACCCCGACCGCACCTTCTCCGGTTCCCTCCGGAGAAGCCCCGGCCGGGGCCCCACACTGCCTGTGCACGTACCGTGCGAACGTCGTACCTGTCCGGGCCTCAGCGGCCCGGGCGCACTGATCTCACGCGGCGACCACGTCCACCGCCTCGGCGGGCGCCTTGATGGTCACCCGCTCCGGTGGCACACCGGTCACCGACACGGAACCCAGCATCGGACGGACCGACGTGGGGACAGGCTGGCTGGGAGTGGCCGCTGCCGACTGTGCCAGCTCGGCGAGGGCGAGCTCGTCGCTCACTTCCCGCATGAGCTCGGACATCCGTACGTCCAACGCGTCGCAGATGGCGGAGAGCAGTTCGGAGGAAGCCTCCTTCTGCCCCCGCTCCACCTCGGAGAGATAGCCGAGTGAGACTCGGGCGGACGAGGAGACTTCGCGCAGAGTACGGCCCTGGCGCTGGCGCTGCCGACGCAGCACGTCACCCAGCAGGCGACGGAGCAGAATCATCGGTGGCTCCCTCCTCGGACCGCGTAGCCGCATCCTTCACGCCCCACCGTACCGCCTTGCGCTGCGGCCGTGCGGGGAGCGATGTCGTGTTCACTCAGGGCTGCAAACATCAAAACCCCCCGTTCTGTTCCGTATCCTGTGCCCGCTCATTCCCGGCGTGTTCGCCCGCAAGCTCTCTCAGAAGCAGTGCGAGTACGCTCCGTACACTCTCTCTACGAATTTCCGCCCGGTCGCCGTTCAACCGCAGGGCTTCCACTTTTCCGCCGCCGGCGGAACCGCGATCCGTCCCGCACGGTCCGTCGACCGCCACGAAGACCGTCCCCACGGGCTGTCCGTCCTGAGGGTCCGGGCCGGCCACGCCGGTGGTCGCGACGGCCCAGTCGGCGTCGAGCGCCGTGCGGGCTCCGGCCGCCATCTGGGCCGCGACCTGCGCGTCCACGGCGCCGCGGGCCGCCAGCAGGCCGGGGTCGACACCGAGCAGCCGGTGCTTGAGCTCGGTGGCGTACGCCGTGACCGAGCCCCGGAAGACCTTGGACGCGCCGGGGACCGACGTGATCTCCGCCGCGACCAGGCCACCGGTGAGCGACTCGGCCACAGCGAGCGTCTCACCTCTCACTGTCAGTAGTCGCACCACATCGGCGGCCGGGGAGTTCACGCTCGGGTCTCCTCCGAGGCGGCCTTGCGTTCCGCGATTCCCTGCCGGCGCAGCACGATGGCCTGTCTCACATAGTCGAGCCCGGTCGCCACGGTCAGCACGACGGCCGCGCCCATCACCCAGAACCTGAGGGTGGCCAGCCATCCCGTGAGCGCGAGGACGTACATGCCGACGGCGATGCCCTGGGTGAGCGTCTTCAGCTTGCCGCCCCGGCTGGCCGGGATGACGCCGTACCGGATGACGAGAAAACGCAGCAGGGTGATGCCGAGTTCCCGGCCGAGGATGACGATCGTCACCCACCACGGCAGGTCGCCGAGCGAGGAGAGGCAGATCAGCGCCGCGCCCATGATCGCCTTGTCGGCGATGGGGTCGGCGATCTTCCCGAAGTCGGTGACGAGGTTGTACGTCCGCGCCAGGTGCCCGTCGAACAGGTCGGTGATCATGGCGATGGCGAAGGCGGCCCACGCGAACGAGCGCCACGCGGGGTCGTAGCCGCCGTCGGCCAGCATCAGCGCGACGAAGCCCGGCACGAGGATCAGCCGCAGCATCGTCAGGAAGTTGGCGATGTTCCACACGCTCGCCTGGTTGACGGCGGCGGCCGCGATCTTCGCGCCCCGCGGCGGCCGTGCGGACTCCTGCTCCCCGGCGGTCCCCGGCACGTCCCCGACGGCGGTGCCCTCGACGTCCGTGACCGCGGTCGCGCCCACGGGCTCGGCCGCGATCGCCTCGGCCTGCGCGGACCGGGGGGCCTGCGCGGGCTGGACGGCCTCGGGCTGCGTGGCCGGGGCACGGGAGGAGCCGTCGGCGGCCGACGCCGGAACACCCGTCATCTGCCCGCCTCCTCACTACACCCGAACGAGCCCGGCAGAGGCTCGGCGACCAGGTCGACGCCTTCCGTGCCGACCACCTTCGCCTCGACCATACGGCCGACGTCCAGGCCCTCGCCCGGCGTGAGCAGCACCTGGCCGTCGGTCTCCGGCGCCTGGTGGGCGCCGCGGCCGTGCACGCCCTCGTCGTCCACCGACTCCACGAGGACGTGGACGGTCTCGCCGACGCGCTCCTCGGCCCGCTGCGAGACGAGTTCCTCGGCGAGCCGGGAGACGCGGGCGAGGCGCTCGGCCACCACGTCGGGGTCGAGCTTGCCGTCGTAGGTGGCGGCCTCGGTGCCGTCCTCGTCGGAGTAGCCGAAGACGCCGATCGCGTCCAGCCTCGCGCCGTCGAGGAAGCGCTCCAGCTCGGCCAGGTCGGCCTCGGACTCGCCGGGGAAGCCCACGATGAAGTTGGAGCGCACGCCTGCCTGGGGTGCCTTGCTCCGGATGGTGTCGAGCAGTTCGAGGAAGCGGTCGGTGTCGCCGAAGCGGCGCATGGCGCGCAGCACGCCGGGCGCGGAGTGCTGGAAGGACAGGTCGAAGTAGGGCGCGATCTTCGGCGTCGAGGTGAGCACGTCGATGAGGCCGGGCCGCATCTCGGCCGGCTGGAGGTAGCTGACGCGCACCCGCTCCAGGCCGTCGACCTCGGCGAGCTCGGGCAGCAGCGACTCCAGCAGGCGGATGTCGCCCAGGTCCTTGCCGTAGGAGGTGTTGTTCTCGGAGACCAGCATGATCTCCTTCACGCCCTGCTCGGCGAGCCAGCGCGTCTCGTTCAGCACGTCGCTGGGCCGGCGGGAGATGAAGGAGCCGCGGAAGGACGGGATGGCGCAGAAGGAGCAGCGCCGGTCGCACCCGGAGGCGAGCTTGACGGAGGCGACCGGTGCGCCGTCCAGGCGGCGGCGCAGGGGCGCGCGGGGGCCGGACTGCGGGGCGACGCCCTCGGGCAGGTCGGTGGGCGCACCGTGCCCGGGCAGGGCCACGTCGCCCGCCGACTGGCGCTCGGCGGGGCTGACCGGCAGCAGCTTGCGCCGGTCGCGCGGGGTGTGCGAGGCGTGGATGCCGCCGTTGAGGATGGTCTGGAGGCGGTCGGAGATGTCGGCGTAGTCGTCGAAGCCGAGCACGCCGTCCGCCTCGGGCAGGGCCTCGGCGAGTTCCTTGCCGTACCGCTCGGCCATGCAGCCCACGGCGACGACGGCCTGGGTTCTGCCGTGGCTCTTGAGGTCGTTGGCCTCCAGCAGGGCGTCGACGGAGTCCTTCTTGGCGGCGTCGACGAAGCCACAGGTGTTGACGACGGCGACGTCGGCTTTCTCGGCGTCCTCCACGAGCTGCCAGCCGTCCGCCTCCAAACGGCCTGCGAGCTCCTCCGAGTCCACCTCGTTACGGGCGCAGCCAAGGGTGACGAGTGCGACGGTACGGCGTTCAGGCATGGGCTCAAGACTACTTCGTCTCACGGACAGCCCACGTCGACGGGGTTGACGATCTTCGTCGGCCCCGTCGCGTGCGGGTACTGCGGGCTCATCCCGCCTGCGGGTCGCCCTTGGTGTACGTCAGCCGCTCCACCGCTCCGGGGCGGAAGTCGTCGTTGAGCTTCTTGCCGTTGACGAAGAGATCGATCGCGCCGGCGTCGCCGAGCACGAGGTTGATCTTCTCGCTGTCCTGGAAGGTCTTGGAGTCGCCCTTCTTGAGCAGGCCGTCGAAGAGCAGCCTGCCGTTGTGGTCCTTGGCCGCGACCCAGCTGCGGCCGTCCGCGGCGCTGACCTGGACGGTCACCTTGTCCTGCGGGGCGGCGGCGATGGCGCTGTCGGACGGCGCGGGCTTGCGGTCGACGGGCTTGTCGGTCTTCGGCGTGGGCGAGGCGGTCTTCCCCGCGGTGGGGGTGGCGCCCTCGGCGGCCTGTTCCTTCGCTCCGCCGTCGTCGCCGCCCTTGAAGGCGGTGAAGCCGACGAAGCCGACGACGGCGACGATCGCGGCGACCATGGCCGCGGTCCAGTTCGGCCCGCGGCGCTCGGGGCGGATGCGTTCCGCCTCGAAGAGGGGCGCGGCCGGGGTCGGGGCGGGGCGGCCGCCGTGGGTGGCGTCGTAGCGCTCGATGAGCGGGGCAGGGTCGAGGCGGACGGCCCTGGCCAGCGTCCGGATGTGCCCGCGCGCGTAGACGTCCCCGCCGCAGGGGGCGAAGTCGTCCGCCTCGATGGCGTGGATGATGGCGATGCGGACGCGGGTGGCGGTGCTGACGTCGTCGACCGTCAGCCCGGCCTCGATGCGCGCCTGTCGCAGGGCGCGACCGATCGAGACGGGGGCTTCTTCGGACGGGTCTTCGAACGGACGCTCGTCTTCGGGGGAGTTGCCGATGGACACGGGGGCGCCTTTCGAGCGTGTAGCCACCTGTGCTGGAGGTTCAGTCTAGGGGGGGTGCCGAACGGAGGGGCAACCGGGCGGTACGACTTTGTACGCCATCGGTATGGCCGGTCATACCGATGACGGGCCGGTTACGGCCCCGGCGGGGAGCCGCACCTGTCCTCTCGCTCAACTGGACGTATGCCAAAGGGAAACGGTTGCCCACTGCTCTCTAACGGGTGAGTCACGGCCGGGCGCCCCTTTCCCTCGACGGACGTCTACCCCTCAGACTGCCCCCGGATCACGGCGAGGACGCCGTCCAACTCGTCCGGCTTCACGAGAACGTCACGCGCCTTGGAGCCCTCGCTCGGGCCGACGATGTTGCGGGACTCCATGAGGTCCATGAGCCGGCCGGCCTTGGCGAAGCCCACGCGCAGCTTGCGCTGGAGCATGGACGTGGAGCCGAACTGGGTGGAGACGACCAGCTCGGCCGCCTGGCACAGCAGGTCCAGGTCGTCGCCGATGTCCTCGTCGATCTCCTTCTTCTGCTTGGCGCCGACGGTGACGTCGTCCCGGAAGACGGGCGCCATCTGGTCCTTGCAGTGCTGGACGACCGCCGCGACCTCGGCCTCGGTCACGAAGGCGCCCTGCATACGGGTGGGCTTGTTGGCGCCCATCGGCAGGAACAGCCCGTCGCCCTTGCCGATCAGCTTCTCGGCGCCCGGCTGGTCGAGGATGACGCGCGAGTCGGCGAGCGAGGAGGTGGCGAAGGCGAGCCGTGAGGGCACGTTCGCCTTGATCAGGCCGGTGACGACGTCGACCGAGGGGCGCTGGGTGGCGAGCACCAGGTGGATGCCTGCCGCGCGCGCGAGCTGGGTGATCCGCACGATGGAGTCCTCGACGTCCCTCGGCGCGACCATCATCAGGTCGGCGAGCTCGTCGACGATCACCAGCAGGTACGGGTACGGCTGGAGCTCGCGTTCGCTGCCCTCGGGCGGCTTGACGGTCCCTTCGCGCACCGCGCGGTTGAAGTCGTCGATGTGCCGGTAGCCGTAGGCGGCGAGGTCGTCGTAGCGCAGGTCCATCTCGCGGACGACCCACTGCAGTGCCTCGGCGGCCCGTTTGGGGTTGGTGATGATGGGCGTGATGAGGTGGGGGATGCCCTCGTAGGCGGTCAGCTCCACGCGCTTGGGGTCGACGAGGATCATCCGGACGTCCTCGGGGGTGGCCCGGATCATGACCGAGGTGATCAGGCAGTTGATGCAGGACGACTTGCCGGAACCGGTGGCGCCCGCGACCAGGATGTGCGGCATCTTCGCCAGCGAGTGCATGACGTAGCCGCCCTCGACGTCCTTGCCGAAGGCGACCAGCATCGGGTCGTCGTCCTCGGCGGACTCGGCGAGCCGCAGCACGTCGCCGAGGTTGACCATCTCGCGGTCGGTGTTCGGGATCTCGATGCCGACCGCGGACTTGCCCGGGATCGGGCTGATGATCCGTACGTCCGGGCTGGCCACGGCGTAGGCGATGTTCTTCGCCAGCGCGGTGATCCGCTCGACCTTCACGGCCGGACCGAGCTCGACCTCGTAGCGCGTGACCGTCGGCCCGCGGGTGAAACCGGTGACGGCGGCGTCCACCTTGAACTCGGTGAAGACGTTCGTCAGCGAGGCGACGACGGCGTCGTTGGCGGCGCTGCGCGCCTTGCCGGGGCCGCCGCGCTCCAGGAGGTCGAGCGAGGGCAGGGCGTAGGTGATGTCGCCGGACAGCTGGAGCTGCTCGGCGCGCGCGGGCATCTCGCGCGGCGCCTCGGGGGCCGCCTTCGTCAGATCCGGTACCGCTCCCCCGGTGTTCGTTTTCTGCTGCCGGGGCCGGCCGGCCGGCGCGGGGACGGGCGTGGGCACGGGGGTCGGCACGGGAGTCGGCGTGGTCGGTTCCCCGTCGGCCGTGGTCACGCCCTGCGTGAGGTCGGCGACGATCCGCGAGGGCGGCATGCCGTGCAGGACGGCGCCGTCGAGGTCGGCCGCCGCGGCCGCGGCGATGTCCACGGCGTCCATGCGGCGGTCCATGGCCGGCTGGGGCACGGCGGAGCGCCTGGGGCGGCCGCGTCGCCGGGTCAGCGCCTCCTGCTCGGCGCTGTCGGGGTCGTACGCCTCGGGGGCGCTCGTGCGCCGTCGGGGGCGCGCGGGGAGCGCCTCACGCCACTGCTCGTCGTAGCGGGCGTCGTCGTCGCCGAACTCGTCGTACGCGTCCTCCTCCGGGTCGCGCAGCAGGCCGAGGGTCACACCGAGCCGGCGTAGCCGCTGCGGGACGGCGTTGACCGGGGTGGCCGTGACGACCAGCAGTCCGAAGACGGTGAGCAGCACCAGCATCGGTACGGCGAGGACCTCGCCCATCGTGTAGGTGAGGGGGGTCGCCACGCTCCAGCCGATGAGGCCGCCGGCGTCCCTTATGGCCTGCATGCCGGCGCTGCGGGCGGGCGCGCCGCAGGCGATGTGGACCTGTCCGAGCACGCCGATGACGAGGGCCGACAGACCGATCACGATCCGGCCGTTGGCCTCGGGCTTCTCGGGATGGCGGACGAAGCGCACGGCGACGACGGCGAACAGGATCGGCACGAGCAGGTCGAGCCGTCCGAACGCGCCGGTCACCAGGATCTCGACGAGGTCGCCCACGGGGCCGCGCAGATCGGCCCAGGTGCCCGCGGCGACGATCAGCGCGACGCCGAACAGCAGCAGCGCGACGCCGTCCTTGCGGTGGGCCGGGTCGAGGTTCTTGGCGCCGTTCCCTATGCCGCGGAACACGGCGCCGACGGCGTGCGCCAGTCCCAGCCACACGGCGCGCACGAGCCGGTACACGCCCCCGGTGGGGCTGGGCGCGGGTGGGGGCGCGGGTTTTCTGGCCGCGGCTTTCCTGGCGGGCGCCTTCTTCGCCGGGACCTTCTTCGCGGCGGCCTTCTTCGCCGGAGCCTTCGCCGGAGCGGCCGCCTTCCTGGCGGGCTGCTTCTTGGCTGCGGAGGGACGTGAGGCCATGGTGTGAGGTTACCGGTGGAGACCACTGGGGACACGTGTGCCCACTGCTTCACCCGTTCGTGTCGCCCGCGCCACGGTGCCGGACTGACGCGTGCGGTCCGCTGTGCGGGGGAACTGACGCGCCCTCATGCACAACTTGTGCGTCGCACGCGTCAGTTCCGGCGGGTTCTTCCGTTCAGTTCGGCGAGGGCAGCGAGGCGGCCCCGCCGCCCGTGCCCGGCTCCAGGGCGTCCAGCGCGCGCCGCAGACCGGTGAGTTTGCGCTCCAGGTGGGCCGCCGTGGCCACCGCCGCCGCGTCCGCCGACTCGTCGTCCAGTTGCTTGGACAGGGCCTCGGCCTGCTCCTCGACGGCCGCGAGGCGCGCGGAGAGTTCCGCGAGCAGCCCGGCCGGCTCCTTGACGTCGCCGCCCGCGACGGCCCTGCCGCCGCCCTCCAACTGCAGCCGCAGCAACGCCGCCTGCTCCCGCAGTTGACAGTTCTTCATGTACAGCTCGACGAACACCGAGACCTTCGCACGCAGCACCCACGGGTCGAACGGCTTGGAGATGTAGTCCACCGCGCCGGCCGCGTACCCGCGGAAGGTGTGGTGCGGCCCGTGGTTGATCGCGGTGAGGAAGATGATCGGGATGTCCCTGGTCCGCTCCCGCCGCTTGATGTGCGCGGCCGTCTCGAAGCCGTCCATTCCCGGCATCTGGACGTCCAGCAGGATGACCGCGAAGTCGTCCGTCAGCAGTGCTTTGAGCGCCTCTTCCCCGGACGATGCCCGCACCAGCGTCTGATCGAGCGCAGAGAGGATCGCCTCCAGCGCCAGCAGATTCTCCGGCCGGTCATCGACCAGGAGGATCTTGGCCTTCTGCACCATGGCCCGCCCTCCTCGCCCCGGCAGTGCACCGGGCGCCGCCCCTGGGGACGACTCCTTTGCGCCGCCCTTCCTTGTGCCGGTCATGGTAGCCGCACCCCGACCGTCGCCACACCCTGTCACCGTGATGTCACTGTGCACATAGCAGGAACGCGGCGCAGGACCAGAAGGTTCCCCGCATCGCGCCCCGCCACACGGCGACGGCCACCCTGAGTCAGCAACTCCCGGCCCGCACCGAAGGTTCCCGTCACGCCCAGGGTTCCCGTCGGGCGGCGCCTCACTCCTGCCTCATCCACTGCTGCATCACCGACAACAGGTGATCGGGGTCGACCGGCTTCGTCACGTAGTCGGAGGCGCCCGACTCGATCGCCTTCTCGCGGTCGCCCTTCATCGCCTTCGCGGTGAGCGCGATGATCGGCAGCCCCGAGAACTGCGGCATCCGCCGGATCGCCGTCGTCGTCGCGTAGCCGTCCATCTCCGGCATCATGATGTCCATCAGGACGACCGCCACGTCGTCGTGCTGCTCCAGGACCTCGATGCCCTCCCGGCCGTTCTCCGCGTACAGCACCGACAGGCCGTGCTGTTCCAGGACGCTGGTCAGCGCGAACACGTTGCGGATGTCGTCGTCGACGATGAGCACCTTCTCCCCGCCGAACTTGATGCCCGCGCGCGCGGGCGCCTCCGCCTGCTGGGCGCGGGCCGGCCACTGGTCGGGCCTGCCGACCTGCTCACCGCCGCTCACCAGCCGCCGCCGGCGCCGGAAGAGCGCCGCCGGACCGTTCTGCGCGTCCCGGTACGACCGCACCTCGGCCGGCGTCTGGATCTCCGCCGGGGACAGCTCCGACAGCTCCGCCGCCCCGTTCTCCGACGCCACCAGGTCGCCGGCCTCCAGGGCGGGCACCACCTGCTGGTAGCCCTGCGGCGGCAGCTCGCTCGGGTGCAGCGGCAGGTACAGCGTGAAGGTGGAGCCGCGTCCCGGCTCGCTCTGCGCGTGGATCTCGCCGCCGAGCAGCTGCGCGATCTCCCGCGAGATCGACAGTCCGAGGCCCGTGCCGCCGTACTTGCGGCTGGTCGTCCCGTCCGCCTGCTTGAACGCCTCGAAGATCACCCGCATCTTGCTGGCCGCGATCCCGATGCCGGTGTCGGTCACCGAGAACGCGATCAGCGGGGCGTCCGGGTCGGTCAGCGAGCCGGCCTCCAGCAACTGCTCGCGGATCGCCACCGGCACCTCCGCGCCGGCCGGCCTGATGACCAGCTCCACCGACCCGGAGTCGGTGAACTTCACCGCGTTGGACAACAGGTTGCGCAGCACCTGCAGCAGCCGCTGCTCGTCCGTGTGCAGCGTGGCCGGCAGCTCCGGCGACACCCGCACCGACAGGTCCAGGCCCTTCTCCGCGGTGAGCGGACGGAAGGTGGCCTCCACGTAGTCGACCAGCTGGACGAGCGCGATACGCGTCGGCGAGACGTCCATCTTGCCCGCCTCCACCTTGGACAGGTCCAGGATGTCGTTGATCAGCTGGAGCAGGTCGGAACCGGCCCCGTGGATCGTCTCGGCGAACTCGACCTGCTTGGGCGAGAGATTGCCCTCCGCGTTGTCCGCGAGCAGCTTCGCCAGGATCAGCAGCGAGTTGAGCGGCGTGCGCAACTCGTGCGACATGTTGGCGAGGAACTCGCTCTTGTAACGCATCGACACCGCGAGCTGCTCGGCCCGCTCCTCCAGGACCTGCCGCGCCTCCTCGATCTCGGTGTTCTTCACCTCGATGTCGCGGTTCTGCTGGGCCAGCAGCTCGGCCTTCTCCTCCAGTTCGGCGTTGGACGCCTGCAAGGCCTTCTGCCGCTGCTCCAACTCCGCGGAACGCTCGCGCAGTTGCTCGGTCAGCTCCTGCGACTGCTTCAGCAGCTGCTCCGTCTTGGTGTTGACGGAGATCGTGTTGACGCTGGTCGCGATCATCTCGGCGAGCTGGTTGAGGAAGTCCTTCTGGATCTGCGTGAACGGCGTGAACGACGCCAGCTCGATCACGCCGAGCACCTGGCCCTCGAACAGCACCGGCAGCACGATCACCTGCGCGGGCGGCGCCTCGCCGAGCCCCGAGGCGATCTTCAGATAGCCGCTCGGGGCGTTCGCCACGAGGATCGTGCGCTTCTCCTCGGCCGCCGTCCCCACCAGCGCCTCACCCGGCCGGAACGACGACGGCATGGACCCCATCGAGTACCCGTACGAGCCCAGCATCCGCAGCTCGTAGAGGTCCGCGTCCCCGTCGGCCGGCGGCATCGCCAGGAAGAACGCGCCGTGCTGCGCCGCCACCAGCGGCGGCAGCTCGCTCATGATCAGCGAGGCGACGTCCTGGAGGTCGCGCCGACCCTGCATCAGAGCCGACACACGCGCGAGGTTGCCCTTGAGCCAGTCCTGCTCCTTGTTCGCGATCGTGGTGTCGCGCAGGTTGGCGATCATCTTGTTGATGTAGTCCTGGAGCTCCTGGATCTCCCCGGACGCGTCCACGTCGATCTTGAGGTTCAGGTCGCCGCGGGTCACCGCGGTCGCCACGCGCGCGATGGCCCGCACCTGCCGGGTCAGGTTCCCGGCCATCTCGTTCACCGACTCCGTCAGGTCGCGCCAGGTGCCGTCGACGTCACGCACGCGTGCCTGACCGCCCAGCTGCCCTTCGGTGCCCACCTCACGGGCCACCCGGGTGACCTCCTCGGCGAACGACGACAGCTGGTCGACCATCGTGTTGATGGTCGTCTTCAGCTCGAGGATCTCCCCGCGCGCGTCGATGTCGATCTTCTTCGTCAGGTCGCCCTTGGCGATGGCCGTCGTGACCATGGCGATGTTGCGCACCTGGCCGGTCAGGTTGGACGCCATCCCGTTCACCGAGTCGGTGAGGTCCTTCCAGGTGCCCGCCACCCCCGGCACATGCGCCTGACCGCCCAGGATCCCGTCCGTGCCCACCTCACGGGCCACCTTGGTGACCTGCTCGGCGAACGAGCTCAGCGTCCTCACCATCGTGTTGAACGTGTCGGCGAGCTGCTGCACCTCGCCGCGCGCCTCGATGGTCACCTGCCGCGTCAGGTCGCCGTTGGCGACGGCCGCCGCGACCTGCGAGATGTTGCGCACCTGCATGGTCAGGTTCTTGGCCATCAGGTTGACGTTGCCGCTGAGGTCCTTCCAGATGCCCGTGACGCCCGGCACGTGCGCCTGACCGCCCAGGATGCCCTCGGTGCCCACCTCACGGGCCACCCGGGTCACCTGCTCGGCGAACGACGACAGCTGGTCGACCATCGTGTTGACGGTGGTGACCAGCTCCAGGATCTCGCCCTTGGCGTCGACCGTGATCTTCTTCGACAGATCGCCCTTGGCGACCGCCGTCGTGACCTCCGCGATCTGGCGCACCTGGATGGTCAGGTTGTTCGCCATGAAGTTCACCGACTGCGTGAGGTCCTTCCAGGTGCCGGAGACGCCCTGCACCTCGGCCTGGCCGCCGAGCTGCCCCTCCGTACCCACCTCACGGGCCACCCGGGTGACCTCCTGGGCGAACGACGACAGCTGGTCGACCATCGTGTTCAGGGTGTTCTTCAGCTCCAGGATCTCCCCGCGCGCGTCCACGGTGATCTTCTGGGAGAGGTCACCGCGGGCCACCGCGGTGGCGACCTGGGCGATGTTGCGCACCTGGGCGGTCAGGTTGCCCGCCATGCCGTTCACCGAGTCCGTCAGGTCACGCCACACACCGGCCACACCGGGCACTTGCGCCTGCCCGCCGAGACGCCCCTCGGTGCCCACGTCCCGCGCCACCCGGGTCACCTGGTCGGCGAAGGCGGAGAGCTGGTCGACCATCGTGTTGATGGTGTTCTTCAGCTCCAGGATCTCCCCGCGCGCGTCCACGTCGATCTTCTGCGACAGGTCGCCCCGCGCCACCGCCGTCGTCACCTGGGCGATGTTGCGCACCTGCGAGGTCAGGTTCCCGGCCATGGAGTTCACGGAGTCCGTGAGCTCCTTCCAGGTGCCCGACACCCCGTCCACCCGGGCCTGACCGCCCAGCCGGCCCTCGGTGCCCACGTCCCGCGCCATCCGCGTCACCTGGTCGGCGAACGACGACAGCTGGTCCACCATCGTGTTCACGGTGTTCTTCAGCTGCGCCATCTCACCGGACACGTCCACGGTGACCTTCTGCGACAGGTCGCCGTTGGCCACCGCCGTGGTCACCTGCGCGATGTTCCTCACCTGTCCGGTGAGATTCCTGAACGCCGTGTTGACGGAGTCCGTCAGGTCCTTCCACGTGCCGGCCGCGCCCGACACCTGCGCCTGACCGCCCAGCTCGCCCTCGACGCCGATCTCCCGCGCCACCCGCGTCACCTCGGCGCCGAACGCCGACAGCTGGTCCACCATCCCGTTGACGGTGTTCTTCAGCTCCAGCATCTCGCCGGCCACGTCCACCGTGACCTTCTGCGACAGATCGCCGCTGGCCACCGCCGTCGTCACCGCCGCGATGTCCCGCACCTGCGTGGTCAGGTTCCGGAACACCGTGTTGACCGAGTCCGTCAGGTCCTTCCAGGTGCCCGCCGCGCCCGGCACGTTCGCCTGACCGCCCAGCTGCCCCGCGGCGCCCACCTCGTTGGCGACGCGCGTGACCTCGTCCGCGAAGGTCCGCAGCGTCTCCGTCATCTGGTTGATCGTGTCCGCGAGCTGCGCGACCTCACCGCGCGCGGAAACCGTTACCTTCTGCGACAGATCGCCGTTGGCGACCGCCGTCGTCACCTCCGCGATCCCGCGCACCTGGGCCGTCAGGTTCCCGGCCATGGTGTTCACCGAATCGGTGAGTTCCTTCCACACCCCGTCCACACCGGACACCTGCGCCTGCCCGCCGAGAATGCCCTCGGTGCCCACCTCGCGGGCGACCCGGGTCACCTCCGACGAGAACGCCGAGAGCTGGTCCACCATCGTGTTGACGGTGTTCTTCAGCTCGAGCATCTCGCCCTCGACGTGAACCGTCACCTTCCGTGACAGATCACCCTTGGCCACCGCCGTCGTCACCAGCGCGATGTCCCGCACCTGCGCCGTCAGCCGGTACGCCATCGTGTTGACGGACTCCGTGAGGTCCTTCCACGAACCCGACATACCGCGCACCTGGGCCTGACCGCCCAGCTTGCCCTCGGTGCCCACCTCGCTGGCCACGCGCGTGACCTCGTCGGTGAACGTCGACAACTGGTCGACCAGGTTGTTCACCGTCCGCCCGACCTTCAGGAACTCCCCGCGCAGCGGATGCCCGGTCCCCTCCGGGGTGTGCGTCCGCAACTCCATCCGCGACGACAGATCACCCTCGGCGACCGCCGACAGCACCCGGCCGACCTCGGAGACCGGACGTACGAGGTCGTCGACCAGCGCGTTCGAGTTGTCGATCGCGGTCGCCCAGGACCCCTCGCAGGCCCCCGTCTCCAGCCGCTCGGTGAGCTTCCCCTCACGCCCCACCATGCGCCGCACCCGCGACAGCTCACCCGTGAGATGCAGATTGCGGTCCGCGACCTCGTTGAACACGGCGGCGATCTCCGACATCACGCCGTCGCCGGAGACCGTGAGCCGCTTGCGGAAGTTCCCGTCCCGCATGGACGCCAGAGCCGTGAGCAAACGGTCCAGAGCTGCCGTGTCCACGACAGTGGTACCTCCGCGTGGGGTGCGTGGCCTGCTCAGAGACTGTCCGCCTTTCGCGCGCGTCTTAGTGCCCCGCGTCGCTGCGCCAGACTCCACGTTGTCCCTCCCGCAGGGGTCGACCGTTACCACTGTGCCCGGATGCCGCTCGCCGCCGTTCCTGGGTACCACCCGGTACCGCGCCCGACACGACCGGGCGAGCCCGGAGGGCTGCTGCCCGCCGAACCAGGACGACACTCACTCCGCCCGGACCTTCACCACAAGCCTGCCCAGTGTTTCACCATTGCCGAACCAGGCCATAACAGTTCGGCAGCTTCGCACACGGTCCGCACACCCTCGGGCGGAAACACCGTGACCGGCATCCGCACGGCCCCGGAAGGTAAGTAACCTTGCATGCGGCTGTCCAGCCACACCGGTCCGACGGTCTGGGCGGTGGCACCGGCACTAGCGGGCATCGGAGGGGCGGCCGCACACATGACCACCGGACTGATCCCGGGGGGACACCCCCCGGACCCCCGGCCCTCAGCCGCGCGCACGCCCCACCAGCGCCGCGACCCGGTCGGCCGGGGAGCCCTGTCCGCAGACAACCGGCCGAGGAGTTCTGTGATCACCGCGCGCGCGGCCGCCAGCTTCGAGCCCGTCGGGCGATCGGTGGCGACCGCCCGGTCCTTCGTCCGCGACACCCTCCAGGGCTGGGGCTTCGCCGACATCATCGACGACGCCGTCGTCCTCACCAGTGAACTGGTGACCAACGCGGTCGTCCACGCCGGCACCCACGCCGACGTCCTGTGCCTGCGCAGCGACGACGGCGTCCGCATCGAGGTGGCCGACCGGTATCCCGAGCGCGAGATCCCCCTCCAGGGCTCCCTCGCCACCATGGGCAACCCCGACCGCGAAGGCGGCCGCGGACTCCAGCTGTGCGCCGCCATCGCCGCCCGCTGGGGCGTCGAGTACACCCCCACCCAGAAGCAGGTCTGGTTCCGGCTCGACCTCCCCGACCGCCCGGTGGGCACCCGCGCGGCCGGCCCCTCCCTCCCGGCCGACCTCCTGCCGCTCGCCGACAGCCGGGTGCGCGTCGCCGTGGTCCAGATCGACCGCACGGGCGCCATCTCCGCCTGGAACGAGGACGCCGAGGAACTCTTCGGCTACGCCGCCGACCAGGTCACCGGCAAGCCCCTCACCGACCTCGCCGCCTGGCCGCACACCCCCGGCACCAGCACCGGCATCGTGGAGGCCCTCCAACTCTCGCGCTGGGAGGGCAGTTACGGCATCCGCGCCGCCGACGGCCGCGTCACACCGGTCTACGCCTCCCATCTGCGGGTCCGCGACACCGGCGGCGAGCCCTCCACCGTCTGCCTGCTCGTCCGCAACCACGAACGCGCGGTCCTGCAGACGCCGTTGCGCGTCCCGGCCTCCGACACGAACACCGGCTCCGACGGCCAGAGCACGGACCCCTTCGAGGTGTTCATCGGCTCCCCCGCGCCGGACGACCTCGACGGTCTCCTCCAGCGCACGGTGGAGCGGGCCCGCGACATGCTCGACGCCGACTCCGCCTTCCTCCTCCTGGCCACCGACGACGAGACCGAGCTGGAGGTCCGCGCCTCCACCGGCCTGCCCTCGGCCCGGCAGCGCTTCGCACGCGTGCCCGTCGAGGCGGGCCCCGGCCGCTACGGCTCGGCCCGCATGCCGGCCGTCCACGAGGACCTCCTGGCCGTCCCCGGCGCCGTCCCGCTGCTGAGCGGCACGGGCATGCGCTCCGTCGTCACCGTGCCCCTGAAGGTCGAGGGCCGCCTGACGGGCTCCCTCGGCGTGGCGGCGGAAGCCGCGGGCCGCTACTCCAACGAGGAGGCCCTGCGCCTTCAGTTCGCGGCCGACCGCATCGCGCTGGCCGTGGAGTCGGCCCGCCTGGGCGAGCTGGAACGCCTGCGCCGGGGCTCCCTGAGCTTCCTCGTCGAAGCCTCCGACCTCCTCGCGGGCACCCTGGACCGCGACCAGACCCTGGCCCTGATGGCCCAGATGACGGTGCCGACGCTGGCCACCTGGTGCGCGGTCTACACGATCGCCGACCAGGCCTCCGAGCCCTATCTGTCGTACGTCCTGCACGAGGACGAGGAACTCATCGACGGCATCAAGTCGTTGCTGTCGAAGGTCCCGCCCCCGGACCCGGTCCCCACCCCCGGCGCGCGCGTCTGGGCGGCCCCCGCCGAGGCCGCGCACGACGCGGCCCTGCGCAGCTCCATGCGCAGCCTGGGCCTGACCGGCGGCCCCACCCACCAGGTGGCCTCCGGCATCGGTCCGACGCTCGCCACGGCCTCCGCGGTCGGCGGCGAGACCGTCGTCCTCCCCCTGGTCGCCCGCAACCGCGTGATCGGCATGCTGACCCTCGGCAAGCCCACCGACGAGCACTTCCGCCAGGAGATCCTCGAACTGGCCGAGGACCTGAGCCGCAGGGCGGCCCTCGCCCTGGACAACGCCCGCCTGTACTCCGAGCGCACGGCCATCAGCCAGGCCCTCCAGCGCAGCCTCCTGCCCCCGGAACTCCCGTCCATCGACGGCGTCGAGGTCGAGGTCATCTACCGCGCGGCCGGCGAGGGCAACGAGGTCGGCGGCGATTTCTACGACGTCTTCCCGATCAGCGACGGCGCGTACGGCTTCGCCATCGGCGACGTGTGCGGCACGGGCCCGAACGCCGCGGCGGTGACGGGCCTGGCG
Organism: Streptomyces sp. NBC_00704; assembly: GCF_036226605.1. Classification (NCBI taxonomy): domain Bacteria; kingdom Bacillati; phylum Actinomycetota; class Actinomycetes; order Kitasatosporales; family Streptomycetaceae; genus Streptomyces; species Streptomyces sp. NBC_00704. Next base: position 6,031,133 of record NZ_CP109000.1, on the reverse strand, counting down.
CGGCACGCGCTCAGGCTCCTGGCCCGGGAGGGCCTCAGCGGCCCGGCGGTGCTGGAGCGCCTGAACTCGGCCATCCTCGACGAGGGGGCGCGCAGCCGCTTCCTCACTCTCCTCTACGGCGAGATGCGCCCGCAGGCGGACGGCAGCGCGGAGTTGAAGGTGGTCTGCGCGGGCCACCCGCTGCCCCTGCGCCTCCGCCAGGACGGCACGGTCGAGCCGGCCGCCGAACCCCAGCCGCTCCTGGGCGTCATGGAGGACCTGGAGCTGTACGAGGAGTCGGTGACCCTCGACCCGGGCGACGTCCTGCTGTGCGTCACGGACGGCGTCACCGAACGCCGCGAGGGCACCCGCATGCTGGGCGACGACGGCCTCGCCGACGTCCTCACCACGTGCACGGGCCTCACGGCCGGCGCGGTCGCCGCGCGCATCATGCGTGCCGTGGAGCGCTTCGCGTCCGACGCCCCTTCCGACGACATGGCCATCCTGGCGATGCGCGTGGCGTGAGAATCAGCCCGGACATGAGAAAAGCCCCCGCCCGAAAGGGCGGAGGCTTTTTTCGTGGAGCCCCCTAACGGAATCGAACCGTTGACCTTCTCCTTACCATGGAGACGCTCTGCCGACTGAGCTAAGGGGGCTGGTCACTTTTCGAGGTTTCCCTCGCGGCAACGGAATAGAGCATACCCCGAACAAGCCGATGTTCTCAAACCCGTTCGGGCGGCGGTCTGAACCCGTTGGTGCGGGGCCTGCGGCAGCCCGCCGCTCGCCTCGCAGGCCGCCACGGCTCGACGCCGGCCCGAAAGCCGACGAACAACAACGCCCCGAACGCAGGAAACCCCCGCACCAACGGTGCGGGGGTTTCCCATACAATTTGTTCGGCGGTGTCCTACTCTCCCACAGGGTCCCCCCTGCAGTACCATCGGCGCTGTAAGGCTTAGCTTCCGGGTTCGGAATGTAACCGGGCGTTTCCCTCACGCTATGACCACCGAAACACTATGAAACTGTCAGCCGCACCACACCCGTGACCATGGGCATGGGGCTGTTCGTGGTTTCAGAACCAACACAGTGGACGCGAGCAACTGAGGACAAGCCCTCGGCCTATTAGTACCAGTCAGCTTCACCCATTACTGGGCTTCCACATCCGGCCTATCAACCCAGTCGTCTACTGGGAGCCTTACCCCATCAAGTGGGTGGGAATACTCATCTCGAAGCAGGCTTCCCGCTTAGATGCTTTCAGCGGTTATCCCTCCCGAACGTAGCCAACCAGCCATGCCCTTGGCAGAACAACTGGCACACCAGAGGTTCGTCCGTCCCGGTCCTCTCGTACTAGGGACAGCCCTTCTCAATATTCCTGCGCGCGCAGCGGATAGGGACCGAACTGTCTCACGACGTTCTAAACCCAGCTCGCGTACCGCTTTAATGGGCGAACAGCCCAACCCTTGGGACCGACTCCAGCCCCAGGATGCGACGAGCCGACATCGAGGTGCCAAACCATCCCGTCGATATGGACTCTTGGGGAAGATCAGCCTGTTATCCCCGGGGTACCTTTTATCCGTTGAGCGACGGCGCTTCCACAAGCCACCGCCGGATCACTAGTCCCGACTTTCGTCCCTGCTCGACCCGTCGGTCTCACAGTCAAGCTCCCTTGTGCACTTACACTCAACACCTGATTGCCAACCAGGCTGAGGGAACCTTTGGGCGCCTCCGTTACTCTTTAGGAGGCAACCGCCCCAGTTAAACTACCCATCAGACACTGTCCCTGATCCGGATCACGGACCCAGGTTAGACATCCAGCACGACCAGAGTGGTATTTCAACGACGACTCCACAACCACTGGCGTGGCCGCTTCAAAGTCTCCCACCTATCCTACACAAGCCGAACCGAACACCAATATCAAACTGTAGTAAAGGTCCCGGGGTCTTTCCGTCCTGCTGCGCGAAACGAGCATCTTTACTCGTAGTGCAATTTCACCGGGCCTATGGTTGAGACAGTCGAGAAGTCGTTACGCCATTCGTGCAGGTCGGAACTTACCCGACAAGGAATTTCGCTACCTTAGGATGGTTATAGTTACCACCGCCGTTTACTGGCGCTTAAGTTCTCAGCTTCGCCACACCGAAATGTGACTAACCGGTCCCCTTAACGTTCCAGCACCGGGCAGGCGTCAGTCCGTATACATCGCCTTACGGCTTCGCACGGACCTGTGTTTTTAGTAAACAGTCGCTTCTCGCTGGTCTCTGCGGCCACACCCAGCTCGAGGAGCAAGTCCTCTCACCAAACGTGGCCCCCCTTCTCCCGAAGTTACGGGGGCATTTTGCCGAGTTCCTTAACCATAGTTCACCCGAACGCCTCGGTATTCTCTACCTGACCACCTGAGTCGGTTTAGGGTACGGGCCGCCATGAAACTCGCTAGAGGCTTTTCTCGACAGCATAGGATCATCCACTTCGCCACAATCGGCTCGGCATCAGGTCTCAGACTATATGGTGTGCGGATTTGCCTACACACCGTCCTACACCCTTACCCCGGGACAACCACCGCCCGGGATGGACTACCTTCCTGCGTCACCCCATCACTCACCTACTACAAGTCTGGTTCGCCGGCTCCACCACTTTCCATTCCCCGAAGGGTCCGGAACGGCTTCACGGACTTAGCATCGCCTGGTTCGATGTTTGACGCTTCACAGCGGGTACCGGAATATCAACCGGTTATCCATCGACTACGCCTGTCGGCCTCGCCTTAGGTCCCGACTTACCCTGGGCAGATCAGCTTGACCCAGGAACCCTTAGTCAATCGGCGCACACGTTTCTCACGTGTGAATCGCTACTCATGCCTGCATTCTCACTCGTGAACCGTCCACAACTACCTTCCGGTGCTGCTTCACCCGGCACACGACGCTCCCCTACCCATCACGATCCCCGTTGGGGGTATGTATCGCAATGACACGACTTCGGCGGTACGCTTGAGCCCCGCTACATTGTCGGCGCGGAATCACTAGACCAGTGAGCTATTACGCACTCTTTCAAGGGTGGCTGCTTCTAAGCCAACCTCCTGGTTGTCTGTGCGACTCCACATCCTTTCCCACTTAGCGTACGCTTAGGGGCCTTAGTCGATGCTCTGGGCTGTTTCCCTCTCGACCATGGAGCTTATCCCCCACAGTCTCACTGCCGCGCTCTCACTTACCGGCATTCGGAGTTTGGCTAAGGTCAGTAACCCGGTAGGGCCCATCGCCTATCCAGTGCTCTACCTCCGGCAAGAAACACACGACGCTGCACCTAAATGCATTTCGGGGAGAACCAGCTATCACGGAGTTTGATTGGCCTTTCACCCCTAACCACAGGTCATCCCCCAGGTTTTCAACCCTGGTGGGTTCGGTCCTCCACGAAGTCTTACCTCCGCTTCAACCTGCCCATGGCTAGATCACTCCGCTTCGGGTCTTGAGCGTGCTACTAAAAACGCCCTGTTCGGACTCGCTTTCGCTACGGCTTCCCCACTCGGGTTAACCTCGCAACACACCGCAAACTCGCAGGCTCATTCTTCAAAAGGCACGCAGTCACGAGAATGGAGCAAGCTCCATTCCGACGCTCCCACGGCTTGTAGGCACACGGTTTCAGGTACTATTTCACTCCGCTCCCGCGGTACTTTTCACCATTCCCTCACGGTACTATCCGCTATCGGTCACCAGGGAATATTTAGGCTTAGCGGGTGGTCCCGCCAGATTCACACGGGATTTCTCGGGCCCCGTGCTACTTGGGTGTCTCTCAAACGAGCCGCTGATGTTTCGACTACGGGGGTCTTACCCTCTACGCCGGACCTTTCGCATGTCCTTCGCCTACATCAACGGTTTCTGACTCGTCTCACGGCCGGCAGACCGTAAAAGAGAGATCCCACAACCCCGTATGCGCAACCCCTGCCGGGTCTCACACGCATACGGTTTGGCCTCATCCGGTTTCGCTCGCCACTACTCCCGGAATCACGGTTGTTTTCTCTTCCTGCGGGTACTGAGATGTTTCACTTCCCCGCGTTCCCTCCACACTGCCTATGTGTTCAGCAGCGGGTGACAGCCCATGACGACTGCCGGGTTTCCCCATTCGGAAACCCCCGGATCAAAGCCTGGTTGACGACTCCCCGGGGACTATCGTGGCCTCCCACGTCCTTCATCGGTTCCTGGTGCCAAGGCATCCACCGTGCGCCCTTAAAAACTTGGCCACAGATGCTCGCGTCCACTGTGCAGTTCTCAAACAACGACCAGCCACCCATCACCCCCAACCTGAGCTGGAGTTCACTGGGGCCGGCATCAGAAGGACGACCTTGCGGCCCTGCCCTCAGACACCCAACAGCGTGCCCGGCCCTCCCGCCGCTTCCCTCATTCGTTCCACGCCCCGAAGGACAGTACTGGAAGGAGAAGACAGTCAAGAGTGCCGAATAATCAACGTTCCACCCTTGAGCAACCAGCATCGGACGTTCGCCGATGAACTGGCCTCTGACCTCACCCCGGAGGGATCGGTGAGAAGTGCTCCTTAGAAAGGAGGTGATCCAGCCGCACCTTCCGGTACGGCTACCTTGTTACGACTTCGTCCCAATCGCCAGTCCCACCTTCGACAGCTCCCTCCCACAAGGGGTTGGGCCACCGGCTTCGGGTGTTACCGACTTTCGTGACGTGACGGGCGGTGTGTACAAGGCCCGGGAACGTATTCACCGCAGCAATGCTGATCTGCGATTACTAGCAACTCCGACTTCATGGGGTCGAGTTGCAGACCCCAATCCGAACTGAGACCGGCTTTTTGAGATTCGCTCCACCTCACGGTTTCGCAGCTCTTTGTACCGGCCATTGTAGCACGTGTGCAGCCCAAGACATAAGGGGCATGATGACTTGACGTCGTCCCCACCTTCCTCCGAGTTGACCCCGGCAGTCTCCTGTGAGTCCCCATCACCCCGAAGGGCATGCTGGCAACACAGAACAAGGGTTGCGCTCGTTGCGGGACTTAACCCAACATCTCACGACACGAGCTGACGACAGCCATGCACCACCTGTACACCGACCACAAGGGGGCGACCATCTCTGGCCGTTTCCGGTGTATGTCAAGCCTTGGTAAGGTTCTTCGCGTTGCGTCGAATTAAGCCACATGCTCCGCTGCTTGTGCGGGCCCCCGTCAATTCCTTTGAGTTTTAGCCTTGCGGCCGTACTCCCCAGGCGGGGAACTTAATGCGTTAGCTGCGGCACCGACGACGTGGAATGTCGCCAACACCTAGTTCCCACCGTTTACGGCGTGGACTACCAGGGTATCTAATCCTGTTCGCTCCCCACGCTTTCGCTCCTCAGCGTCAGTAATGGCCCAGAGATCCGCCTTCGCCACCGGTGTTCCTCCTGATATCTGCGCATTTCACCGCTACACCAGGAATTCCGATCTCCCCTACCACACTCTAGTCTGCCCGTATCGAATGCAGACCCGGGGTTAAGCCCCGGGCTTTCACATCCGACGCGACAGACCGCCTACGAGCTCTTTACGCCCAATAATTCCGGACAACGCTTGCGCCCTACGTATTACCGCGGCTGCTGGCACGTAGTTAGCCGGCGCTTCTTCTGCAGGTACCGTCACTTTCGCTTCTTCCCTGCTGAAAGAGGTTTACAACCCGAAGGCCGTCATCCCTCACGCGGCGTCGCTGCATCAGGCTTTCGCCCATTGTGCAATATTCCCCACTGCTGCCTCCCGTAGGAGTCTGGGCCGTGTCTCAGTCCCAGTGTGGCCGGTCGCCCTCTCAGGCCGGCTACCCGTCGTCGCCTTGGTGAGCCATTACCTCACCAACAAGCTGATAGGCCGCGGGCTCATCCTTCACCGCCGGAGCTTTCAACCCCCACCCATGCGAGTGGAAGTGGTATCCGGTATTAGACCCCGTTTCCAGGGCTTGTCCCAGAGTGAAGGGCAGATTGCCCACGTGTTACTCACCCGTTCGCCACTAATCCCCACCGAAGTGGTTCATCGTTCAACTTGCATGTGTTAAGCACGCCGCCAGCGTTCGTCCTGAGCCAGGATCAAACTCTCCGTGAATGTTTTCCCGTAATCGGGACCACACATCACGAGAGCGGAACGGTCAGGCGGAATAGGCCCGACCGTTCACAGCGTCCTCGCTGTGTTTTTTTCAAAGGAACCTCATCCTCGGCTTTCACGGCCGGGGACGGGGTATCAACATATCTGGCGTTGATTTTTGGCACGCTGTTGAGTTCTCAAGGAACGGACGCTTCCTTTGTACTCACCCGAACTTCTCGGGCTTTCCTCCGGGCGCTTCCCTTCGGTCTTGCGTTTCCGACTCTATCAGACCGTTTTCCGATCCGATTTCGTCGATGCTTTCCAGGTTCCCGCTTTTGTTTCGCGGTTTCCTTTCCGGCGGTTCCGACTTTATCAGAAGTTCTGAGTCGGTTTTCCCGGCCCCTCCCGGGTTCGGTCCCGACGCGCAAGGCGTCGAGGCGTTCCCGCTCGGGCGGAGCCGTAAACGTACTGGAGCGGGGCTGCCCGATGCAAATCGGGTGGCCCCGCTCCTGGTTCACCTGTACGGCGGGTCGTGCGCCGGTCAGACCTCGACGACGACCGGGAGGATCATCGGCCTGCGGCGATAGGTGTCGGATACCCACTTGCCCAGTGTGCGGCGGATGAGCTGCTGGAGCTGATGGGGCTCCACGACGCCGTCCTGGGCGGAGCGTTCCAGGACCTCGGCGATCTTCGGGGTGACGGCCGTGAAGGCCGAGTCCTCGATGCCCGAGCCGCGGGCCTGGATGTGCGGACCGCCCGTGATCTTGCCGGTGGAGGAGTCCACGACGACGAAGACCGAGATGATGCCCTCGTCGCCGAGGATCTTCCGGTCCTTCAGGGCCGGCTCGCCCACGTCACCGACCGAGAGGCCGTCGACGTACACGTAGCCCGCCTGCACCTTGCCGGTGATCTTGGCCTTGCCCTCGACGAGGTCGACGACGACGCCGTCCTCCGCGATGACGATGCGGTCGTGCGGGACGCCGGTCAGGGCTCCCAGCTCGGCGTTGGCGCGCAGATGACGCCACTCGCCGTGGACCGGCATCAGGTTCTTCGGGCGGCAGATGTTGTAGAAGTACAGCAGCTCGCCCGCGGACGCGTGGCCCGAGACGTGCACCTTGGCGTTGCCCTTGTGGACGACGTGGGCTCCCCAGCGGGTCAGGCCGTTGATCACGCGGTAGACCGCGTTCTCGTTGCCGGGGATGAGCGACGAGGCCAGGATCACCGTGTCGCCCGGGACGATGCGGATCTGGTGGTCGCGATTGGCCATCCGGGACAGGGCCGCCATCGGCTCGCCCTGGGATCCCGTACAGACCAGGACCACCTCGTGGTCGGGGAGGTCGTCGAGCGTCTTGACGTCCACGACCAGACCCGGCGGGACCTTCAGATAGCCGAGGTCGCGGGCGATGCCCATGTTGCGGACCATCGAGCGGCCCACGAAGGCGACGCGGCGGCCGTACTCGTGCGCGGTGTCGAGGATCTGCTGGATGCGGTGGACGTGGCTCGCGAAGCTGGCCACGATGATCCGCTTGCGGGCGTTCGCGAAAACGGTGCGCAGGACGTTGGAGATGTCGCGCTCGGGCGGCACGAAGCCGGGGACCTCGGCGTTCGTCGAGTCGGAGAGGAGGAGGTCGATCCCCTCCTCGCTCAGACGGGCGAACGCGTGCAGGTCCGTGAGGCGGCCGTCCAGCGGGAGCTGGTCCATCTTGAAGTCGCCCGTGTGGACCGCCATGCCGGCCGGCGTGCGGATGGCGACCGCGAGAGCGTCCGGGATGGAGTGGTTGACGGCGATGAACTCGCAGTCGAACGGGCCGATGCGCTCCCGGTGCCCCTCCGTCACCTCGAGGGTGTACGGGCGGATCCGGTGCTCCTGGAGCTTGGCCTCGATCAGCGCGAGGGTCAGCTTGGAGCCGATCAGCGGGATGTCCGCCTTCTCCCGGAGGAGGTAGGGGACGGCGCCGATGTGGTCCTCGTGACCATGGGTGAGGACGATGCCCTCGATGTCGTCGAGGCGGTTCCTGATGGACGTGAAGTCCGGCAGGATCAGATCGATGCCGGGTTGCTCCTCCTCGGGGAAGAGCACACCGCAGTCGACGATCAGCAGGCGGCCGCCGTACTCGAAGACCGTCATGTTCCGGCCGATCTCACCGAGGCCGCCCAGCGGGGTGACGCGCAGGCCGCCCTCCGGCAGTGGCGGCGGCGGGGCGAGTTGTGGATGCGGATGACTCAAAAGACTCTCCTCACACACGCGCGCCACGTACCGGTGGGCACGTGGCGCGCATGACGTTCGTGCAGAAGCAGTTGTCGTTGTGGATCGCAGGCACCGGTGGCCTGCCTATTCAGTTGTGAAGTCCGTTGTCAGAGCTGTACCCCGCCCGCGGCAAGATCGATCTTGAGCTGCTCGATCTCTTCGGGCGAGCACTCGACCATCGGTGAGCGCAGCGGTCCGGCGGGCAGGCCCTGGAGCGCGAGCGCGGCCTTGGTCGTCATGACGCCCTGGGTGCGGAACATGCCCGTGTAGACGGGCAGCAGCTTCTGGTGGATCTCGGTGGCCTTCTGTACGTCGCCGGCGGTGAACGCCTCGACGAGGGCGCGCAGGTCCGGGGTGACCACGTGGCCGACCACCGAGACGAAGCCGACCGCGCCCACGGAGAGCAGCGGCAGGTTCAGCATGTCGTCGCCGGAGTACCAGGCGAGGCCGGAGCGCGCGATGGCCCAGCTCGCGCGGCCCAGGTCGCCCTTGGCGTCCTTGTTGGCGACGATCCGCGGGTGCTCGGCGAGCCGGACCAGCGTCTCGGTGCTGATCGGGACGCCGCTGCGACCGGGGATGTCGTAGAGCATGGCCGGCAGCGCGGTGGCATCGGCGACGGTCGTGAAGTGCCGGTACAGGCCCTCCTGTGGGGGCTTGTTGTAGTACGGGGTGACGACCAGGAGGCCGTGCGCGCCCGTCTTCTCCGCCGCCCGGGCCAGCTCCACGCTGTGGCGGGTGTCGTTGGTGCCGACTCCCGCGACGACGTGGGCGCGGTCTCCGACGGCCTCCAGGACGGCTCGTACCAGGTCCGATTTCTCCGCGTCACTGGTGGTGGGGGACTCGCCGGTGGTGCCGTTGACGATCAGGCCGTCGTTGCCTGCGTCCACCAGGTGGGCGGCGAGCCGCTGCGCGCCGTCGAGGTCGAGTGCGCCGTCCGCCGTGAAGGGCGTGACCATGGCGGTGAGGACCCGCCCGAAGGGGGTCTGCGGAGTGGAGGTCGGAGCCATGGGTGACACGCTACTCGTTGCTCACCGCGGGGTCTGCCCACGGGGTCCGGAAGGTCATGACAAAAGAGGAGCCCGGCACTGCCTGCTCGGGGGTTCAAGCAGTGCCGGGTCCGTTTGATCAGGCTAGATGAACTTCTCTAAATGCCGCAATACGGACACTTCGCACGGATGATCCGTACATACGTCTCCGTGACCGCGTCCCCTCAGGGGGCCACCCGGCCGTTGGCGTTGAAGGCGGCGTAGGTGAGGGGCATGAGCCGGGCCCATTCGGCCTCCATCTTCTCGCCCACCATCTCGATCTCCCGCTGCGGGAACGAGGGGACCTTCGCCAGCTCGTGCTGGGTGCGCAGGCCCAGGAAATGCATCAGGGAGCGCGCGTTGCAGGTGGCGTACATCGAGGAGAAGAGGCCGACCGGCAGGACCGCGCGGGCCACCTCACGGGCGACGCCGGCGGCGAGCATCTCCTGGTAGGCCCGGTAGGCCTGGCGGTAGGAGTCCTCCATGGTGCGGCTGACGAGTTCCTGCTGGTCCTCGGTGCCCTCGACGAAGACGTACTTGCCGGGCCGCCCCTGCTGGACGAGCTTGCGGTCCCCGCCGGGGACGTAGAAGACGGGCTGGAGCTCGCGGTAGCGTCCCGACTCCTCGTTGTAGGACCAGCCCACGCGGTGTCGCATGAACTCGCGGAACACGAAGATCGGGGCGCTGATGAAGAACGTCATCGAGTTGTGCTCGAACGGGCTGCCGTGGCGGTCCCGCATCAGGTAGTTGATCAGGCCCTTCGAACGTTCCGGGTCCTTGCCCAGCTCGTCCAGGGACTGCTCGCCGACGGTCGAGACGCGGGCGGCGAAGAGCACGTCGGCGTCGGACGCGGTGTGCTTGACCAGCTCGACGGTGACGTCGCTGCGGAAGCCGGGTTTGAGGTCGTCGGCGGGGCTGTCGGTCACGGTGCGGGGGTCCTTCCGTCGCGTCTTCGGAGCGGCGACAACTCTACGGGGACCGGCGGGGCGGGCTTCCGTCGGCGTGCCCGGAGGATTCGTGCGGGACGTCTGCCGATATGGGGCACGTTTTCGGGCACTCGCTCGTCTGAACCAGTGACGAGGTCCCCCTCGGCAGCGTCCTCACGACATCTCCCAGGAGGAAGTACCCACCATGTTCCGCCGGCGCGAGCCCGTACCCTTCGCCTTTCTCGCCGAGGCCGACAGGTTCCGTAGCAATGTCACTCCCCCGCCCCCCGAACGGTCCTCGGTGAGCCAGATAGCCGGGCGCTGGCTGCTGGGGCTCACCATCGTGGCCGCGCTGGTGGGCTCCCTGGTCGTCGGGATGCCGGCGCTGAGCCAGAACCAGCCCGCGCAGGGACCGCAGTCACAGGCCTCCCAGGGGCGCTGAGCACCGCGCCGCCGCCATCCGGCCCCCGAAGGTGGTGAGCCGGGACACAGCCGGATAGCCTCACCGGGCACAGCCCACGCATGGACGAGTGAGGACCAGCCGTGCCCCTGCCCTTCCTGACGGCCGACCGCGCGTTCGAGACGGCGGACGACGTCGCGTTGCCCTTCGACGACCGCGACCGCTGGCGGCGCCCCTACCGGCCCGGTCCCTGGCGGGTCGGCGCGGCCGCGCTGGCGTTGCTGCTCGCCTCGTACGTGCTGTTCGCGGCCGTCATCATCGCCCTGACCGGATCGGTGTCCGAGGCGGGGACGGTCTTCGGCTGCTCGCTCGTCGTCATCGCCGCCGCCCTGCGGCTGCTGCGCGTGGGAGTGTGGGTGAGCGACCGCGGACTGCGGCATGTGGGCTTCCTCCGCACGCGCACCCTGCCGTGGGAGCGGGTTCTGGCCGTGCGGACGGTCCAGCAGCCGGTGCGCTGGCTCGGGCTGCCGCGGACCGTGCAGGGCGAGGCGCTGACCGTCGTCCGGCGGGACGCGCCCGGTGAGGCGGTGCCGCTGCTCACCACGCACGGGGCGGACTTCCTGGCGCGCCCCGAGGCGTTCGACCGGGCGGCCGACGCCGTCGAGGCGTGGGCGTCGGAGAACCGGCGCGGCTGAGTCCGCGCAGAGGGACGTGAGGGCCGGCCCGCGGTGTCGCGGGCCGGCCCTTCTCGTGTGCGTGCGGTCGCGGCCGCCGGTAACCCGCTGTTCAGGCGGTGTGGACCGGCTTGCCGTCGTGCAGGGCGATCGCGCGCTGCATCGCCTTGCGGGCGCGGGGGGTGTCGCGGGCGTCGTGGTAGGCGACGGCGAGACGGAACCAGGTGCGCCAGTCCCCCGGCGCGGCCTCGGTCTCGGCCTTGCGCCGGGCGAACACCTCGTCGGCCGAGTCGCGGTCGACCCGGCCGCCGGGGGTGCGCCTCAGCTCGTCGACGGGCAGGCCGCCCTCGGCGTCGAGTTCGGCTGCGAGGGCGTTGGCCCGGCGGACGAACTGGGTGTTCTTCCACAGGAACCAGACGCCGATGACCGGCAGGATGAGCACCGCTACGCCGAAGGTGACGGTCAGGAGCGTGCCGGACTGGATGAGCATGACACCGCGGCTGCCGACCAGGACGAAGTAGAAGACCAGGACGGCGGCCGTGACGGCATAGGAGATCTTCGCGCGCATGACGTCACAGACTCAGTTCAGGTCCAGGAAGTGTTCCAGGCCGAAGGTGAGGCCCGGCGTGGACACCACCTTGCGGGCGCCCAGCAGGATGCCCGGCATGAAGCTGCTGTGGTGCAGCGAGTCGTGGCGGACGGTGAGGGTCTCGCCCTCGCCGCCCAGCAGGACCTCCTGATGGGCCAGCAGTCCGCGCAGCCGGACGGCGTGCACGGGGATGCCGTCCACGTTCGCGCCGCGCGCCCCGTCCAGGCCCGTCTCGGTGGCGTCCGGCGCCGGTGCGGTGCCCGCGTCGCGGCGGGCCGCGGCGATGAGCTGGGCGGTGCGCGTGGCGGTGCCGGAGGGGGCGTCCACCTTCTTGGGGTGGTGCAGTTCCACGACCTCGACGGACTCGAAGTAGGGCGCGGCGATCTGCGCGAACTTCATGGTGAGGACGGCCCCGATGGAGAAGTTGGGCGCGATGAGCACGCCCGTGCGGGGGGAGGCGTCCAGCCAGCCGCCGAGCTGCGCGAGGCGTTCGTCGGTCCAGCCGGTGGTGCCGACGACGGCGTGGATGCCGTGTCCGACGCAGAACTCCAGGTTGTCCATGACCGAGGCAGGGGTGGTCAGCTCGACGGCGACCTGGGCGCCGGTCTCCGTCAGCGTCTCCAGCTTGTCGCCGCGGCCGAGGGCGGCCACCAGTTCCATGTCCTCGGCGGCCTCGACCGCCCGGACCGCCTCGGAGCCGATCCGGCCGTTGGCGCCGAGGACGGCCACGCGCAGCTTGCTCATCTCTGTGCTTCCTTACCGAAGATGCCTGCCGGAGGTGCTCACCGGGAGGTGCGTACCGAAGGTGCTTGCGGAGGTGGTGGTGCCTGACGACCCGGCCCGGCCGGGCCGGGTCAGGCGACCGCGTCGTGCAGGCGGGCGGCCTGCTTGTCCTTGAGCGGGCCGATGACCGACAGCGAGGGGCGTCGTCCCAGGATGTCGCGGGCCACCGAACGGACCTCGTCCGGGGTCACGGCGGCGATCCGGGCGAGCATGTCGTCGACCGACATCTGCTCGCCCCAGCACAGCTCGCTCTTGCCGATGCGGTTCATCAGCGCGCCGGTGTCCTCCAGGCCGAGGACCGTGGAGCCCCTCACCTGGCCGATCGCGCGGGCGATCTCGTCGTCCGACAGACCCTGCTCGGCGACCTGGTCGAGTTCGTCGCGGCAGATCTTCAGGACGTCGTGCACCTGTGAGGGCCGGCAGCCCGCGTACACGCCGAACAGACCGCAGTCGGCGAAGCCCGAGGTGTACGAGTACACGCTGTAGGCCAGGCCGCGCTTCTCGCGGACCTCCTGGAAGAGCCGGGAGGACATGCCGCCGCCCAGGGCGGTGTTCAGCACGCCGAGCGCCCAGCGGCGGTCGTCCGTGCGGGCCAGGCCGGGCATGCCGAGGACGACGTGCGCCTGTTCCGTCTTGCGGCCGATCAGCTCGACGCGGCCCGAGGTGCGGATCGCGCGCCGGCCGTCGCGCGGGGCGATGGGCTCGGCGTCGGCGCTCCGGAAGGCGCCGGCCTTGTCGAAGGCGGCGCGGACCTGGCGCACGACCTTGTCGTGGTCGATGTTGCCGGCGGCCGCGACCACCAGGTGGGTGGGGTCGTAGTGCTTCTTGTAGAAGCGGCGGATGCGGTCGGCGGTGAGGGCGTTGACCGTGTCGACGGTGCCGAGGACCGGGCGGCCCAGGGCGGTGTCCCCGAACATCGTCTGCGCGAACAGGTCGTGCACGCAGTCGCCGGGGTCGTCGTCGGTCATGGCGATCTCTTCGAGGATCGCCCCGCGCTCGACGTTGACGTCCTCCTCGCGGATGAGCGAGCCGGTCAGCATGTCGCAGACGACGTCGATGGCGAGCGGCAGGTCGGTGTCGAGCACGCGCGCGTAGTAGCACGTGTACTCCTTCGCCGTGAACGCGTTCATCTCGCCGCCGACCGCGTCTATGGCGGACGAGATGTCCAGCGCCGACCTGCGGTCCGTCCCCTTGAAGAGGAGGTGCTCCAGGTAGTGCGTGGCGCCGTTCAGGGACGGCGTCTCGTCGCGGGAGCCGACGTGCGCCCAGATGCCGAAGGTGGCGGAGCGGACCGAGGGGAGGGTCTCGGTGACGATGCGCAGGCCGCCCGGGAGGGTGGTCTTGCGGACGACGCCGATGCCGGCCGTGCCCTTGATCAGGGTTTGGGTACGGGCGACGGCCCGCGCCTCCGAAGAAGTGCGGGCCGTCGCCTGGGAGCTACTCGACGTCACTTGTCGGAGTCGTCCTTCGTGTCCTCAGCAGCTTCCTCGCCCTCGATCACGGGGATCAGGGAGAGCTTGCCGCGCGAGTCGATCTCGGCGATCTCGACCTGGACCTTGGAGCCCACGCCGAGCACGTCCTCGACGTTCTCCACGCGCTTGCCGCCGGCGAGCTTGCGGATCTGCGAGATGTGCAGCAGACCGTCCTTGCCCGGGAGCAGCGACACGAACGCACCGAAGGTCGTGGTCTTGACGACCGTGCCCAGGTAGCGCTCGCCGACCTCCGGCATGGTCGGGTTGGCGATGCCGTTGATCGTGGCGCGGGCCGCCTCGGCCTGCGAGCCGACCTGGGCGCCGATGTAGATGGTGCCGTCGTCCTCGATCGTGATCTCGGCGCCGGTGTCCTCCTGGATCTGGTTGATCATCTTGCCCTTCGGGCCGATGACCTCGCCGATCTTGTCCACGGGGATCTTGACGGTGATGATCCGCGGGGCGTTGGGGGACATCTCGTCCGGCGTGTCGATCGCTTCCATCATCACGTCGAGGATGTGGAGGCGGGCGTCGCGGGCCTGCTTGAGGGCCGCGGCCAGGACGGAGGCCGGGATGCCGTCCAGCTTGGTGTCGAGCTGGAGGGCGGTGACGAACTCCTTGGTGCCGGCGACCTTGAAGTCCATGTCGCCGAAGGCGTCCTCCGCACCGAGGATGTCGGTGAGGGCGACGTAGTGCGTCTCGCCGTTGATCTCCTGGGAGATCAGGCCCATGGCGATGCCGGCGACGGGGGCCTTGAGGGGCACACCGGCGTTCAGCAGCGACATGGTGGAGGCGCAGACCGAGCCCATGGACGTCGAGCCGTTGGAGCCGAGGGCCTCGGACACCTGGCGGATCGCGTAGGGGAACTCCTCGCGCGTCGGCAGGACCGGCACGATGGCGCGCTCGGCGAGCGCGCCGTGGCCGATCTCGCGGCGCTTCGGGGAGCCGACGCGGCCGGTCTCGCCGACGGAGTACGGCGGGAAGTTGTAGTTGTGCATGTAGCGCTTGCGGGTCACCGGGGAGAGGGTGTCCAGCTGCTGCTCCATGCGGAGCATGTTGAGGGTGGTGACGCCCAGGATCTGGGTCTCGCCACGCTCGAACAGCGCCGAGCCGTGCACGCGCGGGATGGCCTCGACCTCGGCGGCGAGCGTACGGATGTCCGTGACGCCGCGGCCGTCGATGCGCTTCTTCTCCTTGATCACGCGCTCGCGGACGAGCTGCTTGGTCAGGGAGCGGTACGCGGCGGAGATCTCCTTCTCGCGGCCCTCGAACTCCGGCAGGAGCTTCTCGGCGGCGAGCGCCTTGACGCGGTCCAGCTCGGCCTCGCGGTCCTGCTTGCCCGCGATGGTCAGCGCGGAGGCCAGCTCCGGGCGGACGGCGGCGGACAGCGCCTCCAGGATGTCGTCCTGGTAGTCGAGGAAGACCGGGAACTCGCCGGTCGGCTTCGCGGCCTTGGCGGCGAGGTCGGCCTGGGCCTTGCAGAGCACCTTGATGAAGGGCTTCGCGGCGTCCAGACCGGAGGCGACGACCTCCTCGGTCGGCGCCTCGGCGCCGCCCGCGACGAGCTGGATGGTCTTCTCGGTGGCCTCGGCCTCGACCATCATGATCGCGACGTCGCCGTCCTCCAGGACGCGGCCGGCGACCACCATGTCGAAGACGGCGTCCTCGAGCTCGGTGTGCGTCGGGAACGCGACCCACTGGCCGTTGATCAGCGCGACGCGGACGCCGCCGATCGGGCCGGAGAAGGGCAGGCCGGCCAGCTGCGTCGACGCGGAGGCGGCGTTGATCGCCACGACGTCGTACAGGTGGTCGGGGTTGAGCGCCATGATCGTGGCGACGACCTGGATCTCGTTGCGCAGGCCCTTCTTGAAGGACGGGCGCAGCGGGCGGTCGATCAGCCGGCAGGTGAGGATGGCGTCCTCGGAGGGACGGCCCTCACGGCGGAAGAAGCTGCCGGGGATCTTGCCGGCGGCGTACATCCGCTCCTCGACGTCCACCGTGAGGGGGAAGAAGTCGAGCTGGTCCTTGGGGTTCTTGGAGGCGGTGGTGGCCGACAGCACCATGGTGTCGTCGTCCAGGTACGCCACGGCGGAGCCGGCGGCCTGCTTGGCCAGGCGGCCCGTCTCGAAGCGGATGGTGCGGGTGCCGAAGGAGCCGTTGTCGATGACGGCCTCGGCGTAGTGGGTCTCGTTCTCCACTAGCGAATTCTCCTCGTCTTCGTCCCTCGCTGCCCGTGTGGCAGGGGGACGGTTGCGGAGAAGCGCTCCGTGCGGTGCGGGCCGGTCTTCGATCGAAGCACCCGGGATTCTCTGTCCGGGGGCCACTACCGAGGACCGGCGGCGGTGCGGTGCGCTTCTCCTCGTTCGGTGTGCGTGGTGACGTCTACCCGCAGCGGGCACGCGTCATCACGCTGGGTCGTACGTCCTGCGTTGTGCTACCACACTACAAAGCGTGGGTGACACTCCGCACGTTTCCGCGACCGGCAGGGCGTACGACGGACCCTGCCGGTATGAGTCCCGCGGCTGCACGACTCGTGTGAGCCGTGTACGCGGTTGCGAGCCGTGTACAGCAAAAGGGAGCGGTCCCGATGCTGCCGGGAACCGCTCCCCTCACGGCGTCCTACTTGGCGCCCGCCGCACCGCGGCGGATGCCGAGGCGGTCGACCAGCGCACGGAAGCGCTGGATGTCCTTCTTGGCGAGGTACTGCAGCAGGCGGCGACGCTGACCGACCAGGATCAGCAGACCACGACGGGAGTGGTGGTCGTGCTTGTGCGTCTTGAGGTGCTCGGTCAGGTCCGAGATCCGGCGCGACAGCATGGCGACCTGGACCTCGGGGGAGCCGGTGTCGCCCTCCTTCTGGCCGAACTCGGTGATGATCTGCTTCTTCGTAGCGGCGTCGAGCGGCACGCGTACTCCTCGTAGTCTTTTCAGTGGCCACCGAGTGCCCCCGGTCTGTGTCTCGGGGGAGCTTCCGTTACTCGGGAGGCGGGGATCCGCTGAGCGCGACCTCCAGAACCTGAGGCACTGCCTCAGGGCGCTTCCGGGGGTGCGTACACAAACGGCCGAGAGCCAGGGTATCAGGCCGTTCCGCCGGGCTTGTCCGGGACGGCCCGGGGGCGGGCTCGGGACGGGCGGGCGGGCGCCGCGCGGGCGGGCCTCTCGCCGGCGGGTGGCGCGTGGGCGGGGGCCGCGGTGGGGCGGGGGTGTCCCTCTCGCCGGGTGGGGGCAGTGTAGGGGGCGTGATGCCGGGCCGGAACGTAAAGGAGGAACCTCTGAGCTGGGAGAACTGCGGCAAGTAGGGTGACGCCACAGCTCGTTGGCACAGCGGGAACAGAGGGAAGGGTCGGAGCCGATCATGGCGGATGACATGGCCGAAGCCGAGAAGACCGGGCGGGCCGGGCAGGCGGGACAGGCGGGACAGGCCGGGAACGCCCAGCAGGCTGCGCATGCCGGGGGCGCAGGGAACGCCGGGGGCGCCGGGGCAGCCGAGAGCGCGGCGGCCGTCCGGGCACGCAAGGACCGGGAGCGTGACGAGCTCTACGCGCTCGACATCTCCGGCGTCGAGTGGCAGTGCGCGCCGGGCACGGAGCAGCACGAGGAGCGCGTGGAGATCGCCCACCTGCCCGAGGGCGCCGTGGCGATGCGGTCGTCACTCGACCCGGAGACGGTGCTGCGCTACACCGAGGCGGAATGGCGGGCCTTCGTGCTCGGCGCCCGCGACGGCGAGTTCGACCTGGAGCCGGCGCCGGGGGACGGGGGCTGAAGACGGGACGGCGGGAGCCCGTCGCGGTCCGGGTCCTGTGAGGCGGCGCGGAGGTGAGCGGCCGGGACGACGATCGTCACGGCCGCTTTCCGCGTGCGCGAGCGGGTCAGCCGGTCATCGAGCGCGCGGTGGCGTAGACGTCGAAGACGGCCAGCGCCAGCGGCACCAGGGTCAGCAGGACGAAGCCCTCGGCGATCTCCGCGAACCGGCCCCAGAACGGCGTGAGACCGCCGCGGGAGCCGATCAGGCCGATCGAGGTGACGATCGCGGAGGCAGCGGCGATCGCGGCGACGAGCCAGATCGTTCGGAGGTCCAGGCCGGTGCGGTCGCCCGTCAGGGCGGCGTGGACCACCGGGTGGGGCGGGTTCAGCGCCAGACCGACAGCGAGCAGGACGAGGGAGCCGAGGCCCGCGGCCAGCACGGGGGCGACCTGCGCGGTGTAGCGGAAGAGGTGCGCACGCATCAGCAGGGCGATGCCCGTGGCCAGTGCGAGGAGCTGCGCCCAGACGTCGTCGGAGAAGCCGAGCACGGCGCAGGCGCCGACGGCGATCACCGCGCAGCCGCCGACGAGGCCCACCAGGAGTTCGTGGCCGCGGCGGGCCTGGGCGGCGATCCGTTCGGCGTCGACCGGCTCCCGGGGCGTGGGCTCGGCCCCGTACGCGCCGCGCGCGCCGGAGTCCGGGGCGTCGAAGCCGATCGGCAGGCGGGCGAAGCGCATGGACAGGCCGGGCAGGAAGGCCTGGGCTCCCACGCCGACGGGGGCGCACAGAGCGGCCGTCTCGGCGGGGGTCCAGTGCGCGAGGATCGCCGCGAAGGCCGCCGTCATTCCCGTCCCGGAGGCGACCACGAAGGCGACGAAGGGGCCGTCCCCGCGGGGTGAGCACAGGGTGAGCAGGACCGAGGCCAGCAGGACCGCGGCGCAGGCCAGCAGGAACTGGAGCCGGCCGATGCCCTGGCCGTCGGCGAGCGGCAGGAGGCCGGAGCCCGCGACCGCCACGTTGGGCAGCGCGCCGAGACCGAGGGCCACGGCGGAGCCGCGGTCGTCGTAGACGCGGGCCCGGACGCAGGCGAGGGCGACCAGCAGGACGCCGACGACCGCGGCGAGGACGCCGGGCAGGCTGTTCATGTCGTGGCGCGGGTCGCCGTTCCAGGCCACGAAGGCGAGCAGGGCCGGCAGGACGCCTCCGCCCACGAGGCCCGCGGCACGGGTCAGGTGGCCGCTCCACAGGGTGTGCTCGCGGGTCACCGCGGCGGCGACCGCCTCGGAGACGTCGTCGAAGACCGCGGGCGGCAGGGACTCGGAGAAGGGGCGCAGGGTGAGGAGTTCGCCGTCGAGGATGTGCTGGGCGGCGAACGACCGCGAGCTGTCGAGGACGGTTCCGTCCCGGCGGACCAGGTGGTAGCCGACCGGAGCGCCTTCGGCGGGGCTCTGCCGGGCGAGCCTGAGGATCTCCGGGTAGATGTCGGCGACGGGAACGTCGTCGGGCAGCGCCACGTCGATCCGGCTGTCGGGGGCGACGATCGTGACCCGGCAGAAGCCGAGCCCCGTCCCCGCCGTGGCCGCGGCGCCGCGCCCTTCTGCGGTGGCTGCCGCGGAGGCCGCGATACTCACCTGCTGCTCCCCCTCCGTGATGGTTCCGCGTCGACGGTGTGACCGTGCGGTGTGCGGCGTCCCGCTCGGGTGCGTGCTCCGAGCGGCCGCGGTGTGCTCACGCGAACATCCGGCACCCTACCGTCCTCGGGTCGCGGGGGTGGTCAGTAGGATCACGCGGCGGCCTGCGTCCGGCTGACACGGGGTGACGGACGGTATTTCGGGGGCCTCGCAAGAGGATTGGTGAGCAGTGAGCCATATCGTCGTGAAGCGCCCACCACGGGCGCTGCCGTCCGAGGTGCCGACGGACGAGGTCGTCCTGCAGCCTCCGCCGGAGCTGCCACGGGGGCATCAGGAAAGCGTGCTGATGCAACTGCTGCCGACGCTCGGCATGGGCGGTTCGGTGGTCTTCTTCTTCACGAGCGGGCAGCCGTTCATGAAGATCATGGGCATGGTCATGATCGCCTCGACCGTGGCGATGTCGATCGCGATGGTGGTGCGCTTCCGCCGGGGCTCCCAGGGGCAGTTGGCGGACATGCGCCGGGACTACCTGAGCTATCTGGCGCAGACCCGGCGCACCGCGCTCGACACGGCCCGGGCCCAGCGCGACGCCCAGTACTACCTGCACCCCTCTCCGGAGCAGCTGTGGGCCCTGGTCGCCGAGGGCAGCCGGGTGTGGGAACGCAGGCCCGGGGACGAGGACTTCGCCCAGGTCCGGGTAGGGCTCGGCCCGCAGGCGCTGGCGACCCCGCTCGTCGCCCCCGAGACCGGCCCGGTGGAGCAGCTGGAGCCGCTGACGGCGGGCGCGCTGCAGCGCTTCGTCACCGTCCACGGCAGCCTGGACGACCTGCCGATGGCCGTCTCCCTGCGGGCCTTCTACCACGTCACGCTCAGCGGCGACCCGGAGTCGGTGCGCTCGTGCGCCCGTGCCCTGGCCGGTTCGCTGGCCGCGCTGCACTCGTCCGAGGACATGGTCCTCGTCGTCGCGGCCGGGCGGGGGGAACTGCCGCACTGGGACTGGGTCAAGTGGCTGCCGCACGTCCAGTCGTCCGACGCCGTGGACGGGGCGGGCAGCCGCAGGCTCGTCGGCACGGACGTCCGCGGGCTGGAGCAGTTGCTCGGGGCGCGGCTGGCCGGCCGGCCGCGCTTCCATCCGAACGCGGCGCCACTGCCCGACGAACCGCATGTGGTCGTCGTCCTGGACGGTGTCTCCCTCCCTCCGGACTCGGTCCTGGCCAACCCCGAGGGGCTGCAGGGTGTGACGGTGCTGGAGGTCGTCCCCGGTGAGCTCGCGGGAGCGGGAGGCGAGCTGGACATCGTCGTCCAGCCCGGCGCTCTGCGGCTGGAGTCGGCGCACGGCGCCGTCTACGAGGGCACGCCCGACGCCCTCTCGCCGGAGTCCGCGGAGGCGCTCGCCCGGCAGCTCGCCCCGCTGCGCATGGCCTCGGGCGGGGACGACGACGAACCGCTGCTGGCCAACCTGGAGTTCACCGATCTGCTGAACCTCGGGGACGCGGCGGCGGTGGACCCCTCGCGCACCTGGCGGGCGCGTTCGCTGGCCGAGCGGCTGCGCGTGCCGATCGGGGTGGGCGAGGACGGCCGTCCGGTGATGCTGGACCTCAAGGAGGCGGCGCAGGAGGGCATGGGCCCGCACGGCCTGTGTGTGGGCGCGACGGGATCGGGCAAGTCGGAGCTGCTGCGCACGCTGGTGCTGGGCCTCGCGGTCACCCACTCGTCCGAGACGCTGAACTTCGTCCTCGCCGACTTCAAGGGCGGCGCGACCTTCGCCGGCATGGCGCAGATGCCGCACGTGGCGGCGGTCATCACCAACCTCGCGGACGACCTGACGCTGGTCGACCGGATGGGCGACTCCATCCGCGGAGAGCTCAACCGGCGTCAGGAACTGCTGCGGGACGCGGGCAACTACGCCAACATCCACGACTACGAGAAGGCGCGGGCCGCGGGAGCCGCTCTGCAGCCAATCCCCTCCCTGGTGCTGGTGATCGACGAGTTCAGCGAGCTGCTGACGGCGAAGCCGGACTTCATCGAGATGTTCGTGCAGATCGGCCGGATCGGCCGCTCCCTCGGCGTGCACCTGCTGCTGGCCTCGCAGCGCCTGGAGGAGGGCCGCCTGCGCGGCCTGGAGACGTATCTGTCGTACCGCGTGGGTCTGCGCACGTTCTCCGCGGCGGAGTCGCGAGCGGCGCTGGGCGTGCCCGACGCGTACTCGCTGCCGAACGTGCCGGGTTCGGGGTTCCTGAAGTTCGGCACGGACGAGATGGTGCGGTTCAAGGCGGCGTACGTGTCCGGCGTCCACCGGGCGGGCGGGCAGCGGGCGGCGGCCGTCGGCGGGGCGCTCCCGGTGGACCGGCGGCCGGTGCTGTTCACCTCGGCCGAGGTGCCGGTGCGGCACGCGGCCCTGCCGCGGCAGCCGCGTTCCGGGGACGCTCCGGAGGTCGACGAGGCGCTCGCCGACACCGTCCTCGACGTGATCGTGCGCCGGCTCGAGGCGCAGGGGCCCGCGGCGCACCAGGTGTGGCTGCCGCCGCTGGACAGCCCGCCGCCGCTCGACGCGCTCCTGCCCGGTCTCACGGCCGTGCCGGGCCGCGGGCTCACCCAGCCCGGCTACGAG
The DNA here is from genome assembly GCF_036226605.1 of Streptomyces sp. NBC_00704. Classification (NCBI taxonomy): domain Bacteria; kingdom Bacillati; phylum Actinomycetota; class Actinomycetes; order Kitasatosporales; family Streptomycetaceae; genus Streptomyces; species Streptomyces sp. NBC_00704. Next base: position 6,009,012 of record NZ_CP109000.1, on the reverse strand, counting down.
GGCGCGGGCCGGCTGGTCGTGCCGGTCGGCCTGGTGGACAAACCGTTCGAGCAGCGGCGCGACTCCCTCTGGGTGGACTTCTCCGGCGCGGCCGGCCACATGCAGATCATCGGCGGCCCGCAGTCCGGCAAGTCGACGCTGGTGCGCTCGCTGATCGCGGCGTTCGCCCTCACCCACACGCCGCACGAAGTGCAGTTCTACGGACTCGACTTCGGCGGCGGCGGGATGTCGACGGTGGCCGGTCTGCCGCATGTGGGCGGCATCGCCTCGCGGCTGGACCCGGAACGGGTGCGGCGGACGGTGGCCGAGGTGTACGGCGTCCTGAACCGGCGCGAGGAGTACTTCCGCTCGGCCGGGATCCCCTCGATGGCGGACTTCCGGGCCGGGCGGGCGAGGGGCGACATCCCGGTGGCGGACCAGCCGTGGGGCGACGTGTTCCTGGTCATCGACGGCTGGGGGAACTTCCGCGCGGAATACGAGGCCCTGGACCAGATCATCCACGAGATCGCGGCGCGCGGCCTCGGCTACGGCATCCACCTGGTGCTGACCGCGTCGCGGTCGATGGAGGTCCGGTCGGCTCTCAAGGACCACCTGATGAACCGCCTGGAGCTGCGCCTCGGAGACATCATGGACTCGGAGATCGACCGCAAGGTCGCGGCGAACGTCCCGGCGGGCGTTCCGGGCCGCGGCCAGTCCCCGCAGAAGCTGCACTTCATGGCCGCGGTGCCGCGGATCGACGGCCTCACCTCCGACAGCGACCTCTCCGAGGCCACACAGGCGCTGGCCGCCGAGGTCACCCGGCACTGGGAGGGCTCCGAAGCTCCCGAGGTGCGGCTGCTGCCGCGGGAGTTCCCGGCCGCCTCGCTGCCGCCGGGGGGCCGTTTCCCGCGTCGCGGCGTTGCGTTCGCCCTGGACGAGAACGCCCTCGAACCGGTCTTCGTCGACTTCGAGCAGGACCCGTTCTTCCTCGTCTTCGGTGAGGGCGAGTCCGGTAAGTCGAACCTGCTGCGGCTGCTGATCAAGCAGTTGACGGAGCGCTACTCGGGCGACGAGTGCAAGCTGTTCGTCGTCGACAACAGGCGCTCCCTGCTGGACGTGACGCCGTCCTCGCATCTGGCCGAGTACATCCCGATGTCCAACGCCATGGAGCACCACATGGCCGCGCTGGCGGACCTGATGAAGCGCCGCACGCCCACGGCCGACGTCACGGCGCAGCAGTTGCGGGACCGCAGCTGGTGGCGCGGGCCGACGGTGTACGTGGTCATCGACGACTACGACCTGGTGGCGACGTCCAGCGGCAACCCGCTGGCCGGACTGACGGAACTCCTGCCGTTCGCCCGGGACGTGGGCGTGCGGTTCATCATCGCGCGGTCGACGGCGGGCGCGGGGCGGGCGTCGTACGAGACGTTCATGCAGCGCATCAAGGAACTCGGCGCACAGGGCGTGGTGTTGGCGGGCGACCCCGGAGAAGGCGACCTCCTCGGAGGCGTACGGCCTCGTCCGATGCCTGCCGGACGGGGCGTCTTCGTGTCACGCCGGCGAGGGAAGCCGCTGGTGCAGGTCGGACGGGTGCCGGAAGGTACGGATGAGCGGGCGTAGGGGGCAGGCCTGGCCTCGGCCAACACCGGGGCGTGCGGGGCGAGTTGGGGTAAGTAGGGTGAGATGCGTGAACTCACCGGACCCGAGTTCACGCATCCGTCTGCCGGGAGCGGGCGCGGCTCTCCCGTCCGGCAGGCGGACTCACGGGGACACGGGGACACGGGGACACGGGGAAGGGGATCACGCATGGCGTGGGAAGAGTGGGAGCAGGCTAAGGCAGCGGCGGCCGGTCGGCATGCCACCCGGATGCAGCTCAACCAGTACCCGGCCGACCAGGGCGGGGACGGCACGCAGGGCGACCTGGTGGCCGGCCACAAGGATCTGGAGGCGGTCGGCAAGGCGGCTCACGACCTGTTCGTGGACTTCACGACCTACAGCGGGCACGCACGCGTGGCCTCCGCCGCGGCCGCGGGCGGACTCAAGGGTGAGGGTTTCGCGCTGGGCGCGGCCCTGGACCACGTCACGGAGCGCTGGAGCGAACAGACCAGGACCCTGCTGGACGCCTGCGCCCACATCTCCAACCACCTGCGGTTCACGAAGAACCAGCACGCGGCGGACGACTCGTACATCGCAGGCGCGGTCAGCAGCATCGCGACGTTGGACAAGGGTTTCGACGACCGGAAGGGCCACTGACGCCGATGGACCTCGACGCTCTGCGCCACGGGGACTTCTCCAAGCTCGGTGAAGCGGTCACCGACTGGAAGCAGATGACGAAGAATCTCGCGGAACTGCGGAAGGACGCGGAGACCAACCTCAAGGCGAAGGCGGACAAGGCCAAGTGGGCCGGGGTCAACGCCACCGTCTCCCGTGAGTTCATCACCAGGACCGCGGCCGAGTTCGCCGACGCGCACACCCAGGCCGACTCCATCACCAAGATCCTCAGCGACACCCGCGATGAACTCATCGACTACCGGACTCAGTTGAACGACGCGATCAGCCGAGCCGCGGGGCAGCATCTGACCGTGGTCGACACCGGTGAGGGCACGTTCACCGTCGCCGGGAACACCCGGCCCGACTGGGCGTCCGACCCCAGCGGGAAGACCGGTGTGACGGATCAGAAGGTGGTGGACGCCTTCCGCGACGAGATCCAGGGCATCCTGAGCAAGGCGACACAGAGCGACAACAGCGCCGCGAAGGTCCTGCGACTGCTCGTCGACCAGGCCAAGTACGGCTTCGCCGACGCAGCTTACGCGAACCGGGACGAGGCTGCCGAAGCCGTCGCGGCAGCGGAGAAGCTCGCCCGGATGGCCAGGAACCCGGCCGACATGAGCCTCGACGACATCGCCGACTTCAACCGCACGATGGAGAAGTACAACGGCGACGCCCTGTTCGCAGAGCAGTTCGCCACCCGCCTCGGCCCCAAGGGAACGCTTCAGTTCTGGACCGAGATGACCTCGGCGCACGCCGGTGCCAGGGGCACTGAACTGGAGACGATGAAGAGCCTCCAGAACAACCTGAGCCTCACCCTGGCCACGGCGTCCTTCTCGGACTCGGACGCCATGCGGGACTGGAGGAAAGACCTGATCGCCGAACGGAACACCAACTTCCGCGCCACGAACGCGCTCAGCCCGATCGGCGCTCTGGGCTCCCAGGTCATCAGCAGCCTGATGCGGGAGGGGCAGTACGACACGGAGTTCCTGGACGACTACCGGAAGATTCTTTTCAAAAGGGACGAGGTGGGTGGCGAGAACAACACCGACGCCCTGTGGGTCAAGGGCTATGACGCCGTCGACCTCGTCTTCGGCGACGGCAACGGGCGGGACCCGCTGGAGGGACTGTTCGAGGGCCTGTCGCACAATCCCGAGGCGGCGACGCACGCGTTCGACTCCAAGACCGACCTCAACCGCTTGCTGGCCACGACCGCGTACACGGACCGGGGCCCCTCACTCGGGCACGCGCTGGAAGCCGCGGTGACCGGTGTCGGGTTGGGGGACTCGATGGCCGCAGCTCCGCCCCACAGCGAGACCCAGGTCCAGATCATGGCGAACATCATGGAACAGGTGGCGCAGGCCGACGGCGGCGCCGACCTTGTGGGAAGAGGGATGGGCGAGAGTTTCGGGCACATGGCAGCTGCCTATATGCCGGAAATCAGCAGGTCGTTCGGGGGACCGGAGTCCGAGGCGATCTTCCTTTCACCCAGCGACTCCGTCTCGGGACTGCAGCGACCGGAGGTGGCTCGATTCCTGGCAGCAACGTCATTGGATCCGTCCGGAAGAGCAGGAATCGTCTACGGAGAAAGCATCTACACCGGCAGCCTCCTTGACGCGCACTTGGCTGACCCGTCTCTGTACGACGGAGACCGGGACCAGGTTCTTCAGGGCATCGGAAGAAACGCTGGGATCATCGAAGGGATCGTCGGGCATTCGATTGCTGACGCGGACATCGAAAAATCCGTGGAGTCCGAAAAGGCGTACAACGACAGCCTGAAGAACCAAGGAGATTTCTTCAATACCGTGCTCTCGGCCGGAATCGGGTACGGCACCGCCATTCTGACGCCCAGCGGACCGGCAGGTGCCGCATATGCCGGAGGTGGAGGTTTCGTCACTGGTGTCGCCGGCATGGCCGTCGGCCGTCTGCTCGACGGAAGAGAGTTGGACGGCGCTCTGGATGAGGCGATATACCGGAACGGGCAGGATCTCAGCAGGGCCCAGGACTCGGTCAACCAGCAGACGCAATGGTCGACGCAGGACGCCTTGAAGCGTCATCACGTGAATCTCCCGGAAGACGGAACCAACACCCTCGTCCGAAACGCCGTCAACGAGGGCTGGGAATCGAGCAGCAACATTTTGAGAGACAACAAGAAGCTCTCGAACTGAGAAGGATGTCGACACGTTTCCCATGCGCAAGAACACAAAGATCCTGGCACTCGGTGCAGCCACACTGACCTTGGCGATGGGAGGCTGGTTTTCCTATCAGGAATACTTCACGAAGGGGCTCGACAGCCTTCCGGAGAAGGTATGCGATGAAAGCGTGCCGAGGGAGACCGTGATCCGCATCCTCCCGGAGAGCAGATCGGCAGAGGAGGGCTCCGACACCAGTGGCAGCGGAAACGGCTTCATGTACAGCTGCCACATATACGGCGACGGAGACTCGATCCTTTCTGGTGAGGTAAAGATACAGAACTCATCGGTGAAGGGCTGGGAGGATTACTATCAATCTTACGGCGGAAAATCGGGGGCGGCGGCGGAGAAGGTTTCCTTCAATGGAATGCACGCCCTTGCCAGAAGCAATTTCGCGAGCATCTACGTTCCATGCGTTCCCAGCACAACAAAGCCCGGCACAACGTCAGGGAACTACGCGCTGGTATCCGAGGTGCGGGTGATCGGAGAGAGTCGAACCGCGGGGACTGCACTGCATCAGGCGTTGACCGACTTTGCCTACGGGATCACGCAGCACGCGCACAGAGCGGGCAACTGCGGGAGCGACATCACATTCCCGACCCAACCCCCTCGCTTCGAAGAAGACCAGACCGGCCGCTGATCGCCCACGCGAAGGGCCCGCAACGCCGTCAACCAGGGGTGGGACGGCGCCCGTGAGTTGTTGCACCGCACGAAGGAGCGGCCCCAGTGGTGAACAAGTCGACATGGAGCCACGCAAGAATCGCCACATGGGAGTGCGGGAAGGGCCTCGTGCTCTGCCTCGTGGTCCTGAGTCTCCTGGGCGGTGCCGCTTGGCTGTTCTTCATCAAGGGCCTGTACATGCTCCCGGAGAAGATGGTGCGACGGCACACTGGAGCGGAGCGTGGTCACTCGGGTTCTGCCGAACGCGCGATCGGCGGACGAGGGTTCCCACAGCAGAGGCGTCGGAGCCGGCCTCTCCTTCTCCTGCTATGTCACCACGAGCAACGACTCGGGGATCTCCGGCGAAGCGCGCGTACAGGCCGCTTCCAGCCAGGAATGGCTCAAGCACTATCGGGAAACGGGTGGCAATAAGAAGGTCATTCGCATGTCTGCAGGTGCCGTCGAGGCTCTGGCGCAGATCGACTCGGAAAACGGCACCGCATCCGTTTATGTGCCCTGCACTCCGCCCGCCGTCCCCGAGTACAACGCCTCCGAGCCCTATGCGGTGATCGGTGAGGCCCGTGTCGACGGAGGCACGGACATCACGGGCAGACCGCTGCGGCAGACCCTGACCGACTTCGCCTACCGGCTCACCGAGCACGCGTACGAACTGGCCGAGTGCAAGGACGCCCGTGATTTTCCCGAGGAACTGCCTCGCTACGAGGACAACTGACGACGGACGCGGAGATCGTCGGGCGCTTCGACGGATGCGGGTGGTGCAAGGTCCTTCGCGGGCAAGAGGTCGAGCGTTTCTGACGACTCGGCTCCCAGCCGACAGCCGAACTGCCTTCGGACGCGAGCTTCCCGACGGCGCGAGACGGCGCGGGGTGGGCACCTCCCGTGCGTGCCCACCCCGCGCCTGCCTTGGTGACCGGTCTGGTCCGGTCCGGTCCGGGTCAGAGGAAGTAGCCGGCCGCCTTGAGGTCGCCCCCGCGGTAGTCACCACTGGCCTCGGTGACCCGGTGGCCGATGGCGAGAAGCGCCGCGTGGATGGCCGCGGCGTCCTTGTCCCAGTCGGCCATCTTGGTCTGGAAGGCTCCGGCGGCCTCGCCCTCCCAGCCCGCGGCGACCTGCTGCACGGCGGCCTTCAGGGCCGCCAGGTCGTCCTCGAGCTTCTTGGCCTGGTTGCCCAGCTCGGTCGTGATCGCGTCGAGACCGCCGTACTTAACGGCGAGCTCGTCATAGTGCACGTTGACCATGGGTTACTCATCTCTAGGTAGGAGTGCGGGCCGTGACGGCCCCGGTGCTGGAGAGAGAGCCGGTCCGGTCGACCGGCTGCGCGGATCAGTAGCTGTGGAGAGCCGAGTGGGCCCCGCCGTACTGGACGTCGATGCTCTTCATGGTGGCGAGCACCTGGTCGTCGGTGTGCGAGGAGAGCTTGCGGGTCTCGTTGATGTTCTCCAGGAACCAGGCCAGCAGCCCGCCGATGTGCTTGACCTTCTCGTTGATCTCGGTCTGCTTCGCGTTGAAGGCGCCGGCACCGATGCCCTTCCAGTGCACCTCCATCGTGTCGAGCGTGCCCTGGAGGCTGCTGAGCTGGCCCTTGATGGACTCGTACCGCTCGACGATCTCCTTCTCGAGCTTGATTACCTGACTGTCACTGAGCCGCTGCCCATCTGCCATTTCGGGACGTCCCTTCGTGATGTTCCGCTGCTGATTCGGGTTCTTTCATGACGCGCTCGCGGGTTGTCAGGCGGCGCGCCTCCTGCGTACCACCGCGAACACACCGCCGCCGATCGCCGCGACGAGAACCGCGCCGAGAACGCCGTACCACTGGGTTGTGCTCCCGGAGGAGTTCGCACCGGTTTCCGCGACGCTTTTCGGGGGCTGCGACGAGGTGGAGGCGGAGGGAACCGGAGAGGCCTGGGCGGCCGGGGTGTCGCCGGTGACACCTGCCGCGTTTTCCTTCGCGAGGGGGTCCGTGTCGGCCGGTCCGGGGTTGAAGTCGCTGTTCTCCAGAACCTTACGGGGGCGGATCAGGCCGTATCCGAGGTAGGTGCTCGGGTCGTCCTTGGCCCAGTCGCGTCCGGCGGTGTCGATGAGGCTGGCGAGGACCTGGTTGGCGGTCCACTTGGGGTGGGCGGACCAGATGAGGGCGGCGGAGGCGGAGGCGATGGCTGTGGACATACTCGTTCCCCCGCTGAGGCAGTACGAGCGAAATGTCTTGTCACACCATGTGGGTACACGCAGCCCGGGAGCCGCCAGGTCGACGTAGTTCCCGTACTCCGAGAACTTGCCGACTTTACCGGATTCATCCGACGCGGCCATGCCAACCACATACGGGAAAGCGGCCGGATACCCTATCGAATTATCCTTTTCGGCGTCGTTTCCCGTGCCGGCGATCATCAACTTGCCCTTGGACTGGGCGTATTTAATCGCCGCGTCCATGGCCGGATAGGCAACTTGACCACCATAGGACATGTTGATGATTTGGGCATCACTGTCGGCAATGGCCCTGATAACCGCTTCTTCGGTGGGCGCCTTTTCTCGTTCGGTCTTGCTGTCGAGGCCCTTGAGCGAGATCCGGTAGGGAACGATCTTCGCCCCGGGGGCAAGGCCCTTCAGCCCGCCGCCCGCTCCAGTACCGGCGATGAGTTCGGCCATGGTCGTCCCATGACCCGTGTAGTCATCGGTGGCCTTGTAGCCGACGCCCTTCGACACATCGCCGACGAGCACCTGCCCCTTGAGCGAGGGGGTAGCCGGGTTGACTCCCGTATCGACGACGGCCACCTTCACACCCTTGCCGGTGCTCACCTTCCACATCTCATCGGCCTTCATGGCTGACAGGTACCACTGCTGGGACTGAGCGTCGGCTGCCGTCGCCTCGGGAGCCAGACCCGCAGACAGGACGACCAAGGCACCGAGCGCTGAACAGACGGCGGACACCCGTCCCCTGTTTCGTCCTGAGAAGGGCGTGCTCCGCCCGCGTCGACTGATCCCTGACACCATGCCTCTGTCTGTCCTCGCTCTTGTCCGGTCAGTCGGTCGAAGATTCGTCACGGCGCTCATCACGGCGTGAACGCCTGTCGTCGGAACGCTGGTTGCCCCTGGCGCCGCGCGTGATGCCCGCGCCGCCCGGCGTGGGCCGGCCGTTCCCGGATCCCGGCGTCCGTCCCTTCGGCGTTCCGACCACCCCATCAGGATTGGCGACGGGGCGACGCGCTTCCTGCCCCGCTCCCTTTGTTGAGGCCGGGGCCCCGATCACCCCCCGTTGGCCGGGATTTGCGCCCGCGCCGGGCCGGGTGGGCGCAACCTGACCGCCGACCACCGTTCCACGTGGCACCTTTGCGCCGTTGGCTCCAGACGCGGCTCCAGTGATCGGCTTTCCGCCGACAACGCCATTGGCGGGACGACCGGCACCGGTGCGGCCGGGCCCGGCGCCCATGCCGTTCACGGGACCGCGGGGCGCACCGCCGGCTTGGCTCGCCGTCGGTCCGCCGGTCCTGGGCATGCCTCCGACCACCCCTCGTCCCATGGGGGCGGCGGTGCGGCCGCCTGTCTGAGCAGTGCCACCGGCCCTCCCCATCGGCCCCACGGGCCCGGTTCCCGTGCGGCCCGTTGTACCACCGACTCGGCCCTGCGCCGAGGCCGGGCCCTTCGCTCCGGGCCCACCGCCGAACACTGCCGCACGCCCAGCAGGCCCTCGCAGAGCGGCCGGCACTCCGACGGGCTTGACCGGAGGCGTTGTTCCGACAGGAGTGACGGCGGGACCCGTCGATGTCGGCGCGGTGGGCGCCGGCTTCGTCGTCTCCAGGGGCGGCAGGGCACCGACGCTGTCGATCTCCGTGCCCACATGCTGTTCGGGAGTTCTGATCGAGTCGTCCACGCTCTTGTGGGACGACAACGTCTCGCCCGAACGGGGCCGCCCTGTCCCGGAATCCACCGAATCCCTTCGAGTCGTCGCCGAATCAGTCAATGGAGAGAGGGACTCGCGCGTGGATAGTGGCGTCTTCGGAGGGTCGTATCCCGGCGGCGGTTCCGGTACCCCCACGCTCGGCATTTCCGGGAACACCGGCTCCTTCGCCAGTTCCATCATTCCGCTCGACACCGTGTAGAACGACGCCAGTCGGTACATCTGGTTGATCGCCTCTTGGCGGTCCTTCTCGGCCTTGACCGCCGCCGTGTACTCCGCGTTGCCCTCGACCTGCTGGGGCGTCGGGATGTCGTCGACCTTCTTGGGGACGAGGCGGCTGTCGCGCGGGGGCATCGACTTGCGTACGGAGGCGAGGCCGGAGCTCGCGGCCAGGACCTGGGTGCCCACGTCGTCGGTGTAGGTGGCCAGCTCCAGTGCCGTGGTGGTGAGGTTCATGCCCCAGGTGTAGAAGGCGGTGTGCGCCTCGCCCTTCCAGTCGACGTCGCCCAGATTGCGGCTGAGTTCGTCGGCGGCGTCGCTGATGGCGTCCCGGGCGTCGACGAGGGCCTTGGCGGCGCTCTCCAGCGTCTCCGGGCTCGCCCCCTCGACGATGTCGATCATGGTGTTGAGGTCGTAGCCCTCGAAGCTGGTCTTGCCGAAGCCGCCGGGACTGCTGAGCATCCCGGGGCTGATGGCCACGGCCTTGTTCACGGCGTCGTCCACGCCGCTGTTCTGCTGGGTCGCGTCCTGGCGTTCGGCCTGGTAGTGGTCGGGCTTCTTCTTGCCGCCGCTCATCAGTACCCCGCGTCCGTGTGGTCGGCGTCGTTGGTCCGCTTGATCTGCGGGTTGAGCGCCTCTTCCCGGTCCCGGTTCACCTCGGTGCGGATCTCGTGGAACCGGTAGCGCAGGTCGGCTTCGAGGTTGTCGAAGGTGACGTCCACGCCGTGCACGGCGATCTGCATGGCCTCCAACTGGAGCCCCAGCGACCTGGAGAGCGCCGTGATGCGCTCGTGCACGCGCGCGTACTGGAGGTGGAGCGCCTTTGCCTCAGGAAAGTGTCCCGCGCCGAACGTGGTCTCCGACAGGCTGTGGTCCCCGACCTTGGCCGAGCCGCCCGCGCTTTTCTCGAAGGCCGTAAGCAGGTCGTCCACCCGCTTCTTGAACGTCGAGAGCGCCATGTAGCCGCGCCGGACGTCGGCGGCGCCCCCACCCAGATCCGCAGGAATCACTGCAGCCCATCTCCCCGTTGTTCGCTGCCCGTCCCGAGCAGCTCATCCGCGCCTTTCACGTGTTCATGATTGCGACACGACCACTCTAATGACTCCCACTGACAGCCCCAACTGCCCTGTACAACAACCCTGCTGTGGATTCGAGCACACTCGGTTCATTGGGCGCGGAACGCCGTATAGCGGCCATGACGCCTGGACCGTCATGTTCCGATCGTTTTCGTCTGCAACCAACGCCGCGCCCCCGCCTCGCCCGGATACTCGCGGACGGTGAGCATGGCCACGCACCAGCCGACGCCCCACGCGACGATCGCCGGCAGTACGGGGGCCGCGATCAGCAGGGGGATCACGGCGGCACGGGCCAGTCCGGTGGCACGGCTGGTCTCGCCGCGCCTGGCGTTCTCCGTCTGCCGCGGGGTGGGCGGGTCGAGGAGCTTGGCGCGGTGATCCCGGCGCTGCTTCCTCCACCCCCACCCGACGGCCACGACCGACGCGGCTGCCTGCGCCCCGTCCCACACCGTGCGCGCGGTCGCGGGCAGGTCGCTGCGAGGAACGCCCAGGTAGAGCCTGAGCGTGAGGTAGCAGACGAAGGCGAGGACGGACAGGAGCAGGACGGCCGTCCAGGCGCGGCGCGCCCAGTAGCGGGCGCCGCGCTCGTGCCATGTGGTGCCGAGTCCCGGCAGGGCCGGGACCGCAACCGCGGCCCCGGGAGCGGGAACGTCAGAAGATGCTCTTGATGCCATGCCAGACGTCATCCTTGAGTCGTACGAAGTCGTCCCCGGTCTCGGACAGGACGTCGCCGGTGCCGTGCAGCACCCCGCCGACCACTCCGTGGTCGTGGATGTCCTCGCTCCAGTGCTCGTGGAAGGAGTGGTCGATGATGCCGGTGGCGCCGATCACCACCAGCCCGCCGCCCACGGCCACGGCCGCGACGGGGGCTTCGACGGGCAGGGCGGCCACGACCCCGGCCGTGACGGCGGTACCGGCCACCAGGCCGGCGACGTTGGCGCCGCCGTCGACGGCCACCGACTTCTGCCACGACCAGCCCTTGTCGTGGTCGTCGGAGGCCTCGAGGATCCCGCAGGCGCCGGCCGCCGCGACGTCCAGGACCGGGATCTCCTTGAGGAAGTCCGGCAGTTTCTCCAGGCTCCGGCCCGCGCGGAGGGCGTCGGCGGCGTCGGCCAGTTTGACGTTGAGGGCCCGGTCGTAGGGCAGTGCGGTGCTGCCGTGCTCGGCGCGGGCCATGGCCTCCTCGAGCGAGTCCACCTTCATGACCGCGTCGGCGTACGCGCTCTTGGCCGGGAGGTCGTGGGGCAGGGCGCGGCCCGCTTTGCGGAACGCCTTCCGCTCGGCGCGCAGTTCCTTCTTGGCCGCCTTCTCCTCCGCTTTCGCGTCGTCGATCTGGGTGCGGGCCTTCGCTCCCCCGGCCCGCGCGTCCTCGGCGTCGTAGGCGTACAGCCCGCGCAGATAGTCGGCGAGGGTGACCTTGTCGCCGGTCGAGGCGGGCGCCGTCACCTGTGCGTACAGTCCTCGCAGCTTGTCCGCCGCCACCAGTCGGGCGTGCTGAGCCGTGTGCAGCACCTCCTGGCGTACCCGGTCGTACTCGCCCATCGCGGAGATCGTCTGCCGGTCCTGCGCACTCGGCGGGTTCGCGGTCACGATGGCCCGGGGCACGCCCGCCGCCGTCATGGGCACGCCCTTGCGGGTCGCCACGTGCTCGGCGTTCTGCAGGGCGGTCTCGCAGGCGGTGAGAGCGTCGGCGAGGTCGGAGAGGATCTCCCCCGCGTCGTGCACGAGACCGGCGAAGGCGCCCGCCGTCAGCGCGTCCTCGCTCCAGGCGGCCCGGAAGGCCTCGGCGGCCTCGCCCTTCCAGGCCGCGTCGCCGACGAGCGCCTCGACGGCCCGGCTGACCGGGGTGACGACGTCGTCGAGCTTGTCCTTGGCGTTCTTGTACGTCTCGGCCATCGTGCGCAGTCCGCCGATGTCGCCGCCCACCCAGCTGTCGGCCATCAATCGTCCCCCGTCATCAGGTCCTCGAAGAGTCCGTGGACGTCGATGTCGTGCCGCCGGAAGGAGTCGCGGGCGTACGCCACCTTGTCGCCGTGGTCGTCGAGACGGTCGGCGAAGCCGATGTGCAGGGCGACGATGAGGTCGGCGACCTCCTTGAGGGCGTGGTCGAGCCCCGGGTCGCCGCCGCTGACGAGGGGCGGGGCGACGTCGGCGTGCAGCTTGCGGTAGGTGACGGCTTCGTCGTGGAAGGTCTGGGACATCGAGGTGAGGTCGGCGAGGACGGCCTTGAAGTCGGGCGGCATCAGCGCACCTCCCGGGCGTAGGCGGCCAGGTCGTCCGGTCGCCAGTTGTGGTGTCCGGGGGCGACGTGCGGGTCGAGGAGGACCGTGCCGTCGTGTGCGGCGACGGCCTCCGCCAGAGGACCGATCGAGGTGGCGACCCAGGGCTGCGCCTCGCCCAGTGCGGCGACGAGCCGCTCGCGCGTGGTGAAGGCGAACGCCACCGCCCCCGTCCCCGCTGTGGTCACGGTTTCCGTTGCCGCCGCCGGGTGCGCGAAGAGCTCGTACGCGATGAAGGGCGTCCGGGCCGGGCGGCCGTCTGGGCCCGTCACGTCGGCGTACCGGGGATGGGCCGGGACGAACACGGGGGTGTGGTAGGCGGGCACTCCGGGCTGCGGGCCCTTGGGCGCGGACCGGGCCGCTTCGGCGTCGGCGTCGGCGTCGGCGGGTCCCGCGTAGTCGAGGAGGCGTGATCTCGCGCTGCGCGGTCCGGGCGTCGGCGCGGGCTCCGGTGGCGCACCGGTGGGCGGCTCTGCCTCGACGTAGTCGAGCAGGCGTGAACGGATGGGTGTGCCCACCGCCGTCTCCTGTTCCCCGTGGACCTGCGGATCTGCGGATGCGTGGATCCGCGGATGCGTGGTGGCACCACCGTAGCCAGGGACGTTTCCGGTAAGTCCCCCCATGTCAGGTTGACGTGTCCCGAGCATGCGGAACCCATACGGGTGTTTGGCCGCGGCCACATCAGGACTTGACCGCGAGATGACCCGGTGGGCGCCTATCGTGCCCGGCCGGCGCCGCCCGCATCCGCCCGTTCCGCGGCTCGCCGAGTCCGCCGCCGTGCGTCCCTGAGGGCCACCGCAGCGCCGCCGAGGCCCGCGACCAGGACCGCCGCCGCCACGACCACGTACGTGGCGAGACGGGCGTTGCGCTCGTCGGGGGTCTCACCGATCCGGAACTTCGCCGGGGACGGCGCCCGGACCTGGCCCATGCCGTCGCGGGGAGTCGGCGACTCCACGGGCCGGTCGTCGTCCGTGAGGGCGCGGACGGGGTCGACGACACCCCATCCGACCAGCCGGTCGTGGCCCGCGATGGTGCGTTCCGCGGTCTGTTCGATCCGGGCGACGATCTCTTGCGCTGTCCAGTCCCGGTGCCTCGCCTTGAGCAGCGCCGCCACACCGGCCACGTAGGGCGCCGAGAAGCTCGTCCCGTTGTCGGAGCAGTGGCCGCCCTTGGGAACGGTGGAGACGATGTCGACGCCCGGGGCGGCCACACCGACGAAGTCGCCGGACTGGGAGAAGGAGGCGCGCTCGTTGTTGCGGTCCGAGGCGGCGACCGCCAGGACGCCGGCGTAGGACGCCGGGTAGGTCTTCTTGACGTTGCCGCCGACGCCGTCGTTGCCCGCCGAGGCCACCACAACGACCTTGCGGGCCAGAGCCTCGTCGACGGCCCGCTCGAGGTCGTCGGAGGGCTTGACCGCGTCGGACGTGTCCTGGGAGATGTTGATGACGCCGGCCCCGGCCTGGACGGCGTACCGGATCGCTCTGGCCAGCGACTCGGTGTCGCCGTGGCCCTCCGCGTCGTTCTGCTGGACGGGGATGACGGTGGCCGCGGGGGCCAGTCCCACGAAGCCGGTGCCTTCGAGGGGGCGGGCCGCGATGATGCCGGCGACCTTAGTGCCGTGGCCGACCGTGTCCGTCGTGCCGTTCTCGTTCCCCCGCTCGATGGGGTCGCCCTCGTCGTCCTTGAGGTTCTTCGGCAGGAGGTTGCGGCCCGCCTTGACGTCGACCGCCGCGGTGAGCTGAGGGTTGGTCACGTCCACGCCCGTGTCGATGACGGCCACCCGGACTCCCTCGCCCTTGGACCGGCTCCACAGCTGGTCGAGGAGGACGCGTTGCAGGGCCCAGGGGCGGCCAGGGTACTCGCCGTTGGGGAAGGTGCACTGGTCCGAGTAGGGCAGCTTGCCGGCCGCGGCGGCCGGGGGTGCGAGGGCCGTGGCCGTCGTGAGCAGCGCGCCGGCCACGGCGAGCGCGGTGCGCAGCAGCGCGGCCCGGCCGGGCGTCGTGACCGCAGGGAGCGCCATCGGTGTACGGGGCACCTTCGTCCCTTCCACTCAGGAGCCCTGGGGCTGGCGGGCCGCCGCTGTGGACAGGCGCGGTCCGGTGGGCAGGAACTCCGACCACGCGACGGGGATCGGCGCCGCGTCGACGTCCTTGTAGCCCAGCAGGGTCTGGGCCTGCCGGGCCTCCTGCTGGAGCTGTTCACGCTTCTTCGCGTTCGTGCCGATGCCGGCGTCGTCCGTCGCGCTGTCGCCGTTGGACTGCAGGACGTACCGCAGGCCCGTGTCCGTGACGAGGAAGACCGGGCCGACCCCGGTCTCCTGGCCCTGGAACTGGCGGTAGAGCTGGCCGGAGCCGGGCGTGACGTACGCGCTGGAGGAACCGGTGGGAAGTTCGGCCGGGAAGTCGGTGCCCGCCCAGGTGCTCAGGGTCGTCGCGCCCGTTCGGGCGTTCACGCCGCGCAGGACGTTGCAGACCGTGCTGCGGCCGCCCGTGTCCCGCGAGGCCTCGTTGACCGGCGCGGGGTCCCCGGTGGGCCAGTGGTGCTCGGTGCCGAACGCCTGCCCCGGCACGATGGCGCCGGGGCTGATCTCGCGCGCGTGGCCGGCCTGGCCGAGGGGCGCCAGCTCCTTGCTGAAGAGCAGGAGCTGCGCGACGAAGGCGGACACCGGAGCCACGCGGTCGCTCAGCACGACGTAGTACTGCTGGGTGTTGTTGTCGAAGGCCTTGAGGACCGTGCCGATCTTGCCGGCGTCTCCCTCCAGCCGGCCCGGCGCCGTGGTCGCGGCGCCCGGCCGGCCGGGGACGTCCGGGAAGGCGATCGGGTCGCCCCGGTGCAGGGTCGCCAGCCATTGCGTGGACACCCGCTGGGGTTCCCGGCCGGAGCCGACCACGGCGCGCAGCAGCAACTCGTCGCCCTTGTCGACCTGGTAGGCCGTGCCGGCTGCGTCCACGACGTAGCGGGTGCCGGCCGGGTCGCTCACGTAGAGCAACTGCCCGCCGTGCAGGCGGTTCGCGCCCTCGGTCGCGTCCTTCTCACGGGACGCCAGGACCAGCGCCGCCCGCTGCACGGACGCGCCGCCCGCGCCGGGCCGCTCGCAGACCGCCCAGCGCTTGGCGGTGCCCGCCTCCGAGGCGGGCGGCAGCCGGTCGGGGGCGTACGGGATGCCGACGGTGACACCGTGCGGGATCTTGCCGCTGTCCAGGACGGACTCCGAGACGGTGACCACCTCGCCCTGCCCCTCGTCGAGGAGGAGCCTGGCGGATGCCATGTTCAGGACCGGGTGCAGCTGGACCTGCTTCCCGGTCTTCAGGACGACGTAGCGGGTGGTCGACTTGCTCGCGACGATCACCTTGGCGTTGGGCGCGTCCCAGCCCTTGGGCGCGGTCGGCTTGAACATGCCCCACGCCCCGAAGACGGCCATGACGACGACCCCCACGACGACGCCCGGCAGGATCGCGCGCAGCGGGC
This sequence comes from Streptomyces sp. NBC_00704, assembly GCF_036226605.1. Lineage (NCBI taxonomy): Bacteria > Bacillati > Actinomycetota > Actinomycetes > Kitasatosporales > Streptomycetaceae > Streptomyces > Streptomyces sp. NBC_00704. Next base: position 5,992,958 of record NZ_CP109000.1, on the reverse strand, counting down.
GTGGCGCCCCCTCTTCCGAACCGTCGGGCGAGGACTGCAGGAAGGCCGCCAGCATGCGGCGCTTCGCGAAGGTGTAGGCGTTGAGCTGATCCCGCCGAGATGCCATCTGTGCCCGTCTCTCCCCGTTTTCCGGCCGATCCTCGTGAGCCTCGGCACGGTGCCCCGGTACCGCATCCTCGATGTCAGAGCGGCCACCTACTATGCCTGGTGACCGTGGGGACTTGAGGAGCGGGTAGGGTTCCCCGGCCGTCGAGTGCCCGGTGCGGTGCCGCACCACGGGGGAAGCGTGAACGGAACGGGGATCGAGTGATGGCTTCGCGAACAGGCGTGCGCTCCGCCGGCCGGTCACGGCCCGGGGGCTCCGCGGCTGCCGGATCGCCGCCGCCCGGGCGGCCGTCGGCTCACGGCACGCTCCGGGTCCGGTCCGGTAGCGGCCGACGCCGGTCGTTCCGCCTGCAACGGCTCGTGCTGGTGGAGATCGCGGCCGCGCTCCTGCTCGTCGGCTGGGCGAGCGGCCCCATGGCGCTGCCCGCTGCGGGGATCCTCGCCGTGGTGCTGGTGGTCCTCGCCTTCGTCCGTCGCCGGGGCCGCTCGCTGCCGGAGTGGCTCGCCACCGCACGGGAGCTGAAGGCCCGTCGGCGGCGTGCGGGCAGGCTGGGGATACCGCCCGGCACCGAGCCCGGTTTCGGGCCGGCCGTGGAGTGCGATCCCGGGCTGCGGACCTACGTGTACGGCGGCCGTGACCGCCGGCCCGTCGGGCTCGTCGGGGACGGGACCTTCGTCACCGTCGTGCTCCAGGTGGAGGCCGACGCGACGGCGATGCGGGCACCGCGCGACCGGCAGCCGCTGCCGCTCGCCCTGGTGCGGGACGCCCTCGACGTGGACGGCATCCGGCTGGAGTCCGCGCAGATCGTGCTGCACACCCAGCCGGCGCCCGCGCTGCATCTGCCTCCGCAGTCCGTGGCCGTGGCCAACTACCTCCCCTTGCAGGAGCAGACCGGAGCGCCTGCGGTGCGCATCACCTGGATCGCGCTGAAACTCGATCCGGAGCAGTGTCCGCAGGCCGTGGCCGTACGCGGAGGCGGTCTGATCGGGGCTCAGAAGTGCGCCGTCCGCGCGGCGGATCACCTCGCGAGCCGGCTCACCGGCGCCGGATTCCGGGCGACGGTGCTGAACGAGGAGGAGCTGACGGCCGCCATCGCCACGTCCGCCTGCGCCAATCCGCTGGTGACCGCGGAGGCGGGACGGACCGGGCAGCTGGATCGGCGCACCGAGGAGAGCAGCCGGAGCTGGCGGTGCGACAACCGGCGTCACACCACGTACTGGTTGCACCGGTGGCCCGCGTCGGGCGCCGACGGCCCGTCCCTTCCGCAGTTCGTGGCCCTGATCACGGCGGTGCCCGCGCTCGCCACCACGTTCAGCGTCACCCTCGCGCGCGGTGACCGCCAGGAGGTGTCCCTGGCCGGGCACGTGCGGGTGACGGGCCGCAGCGACGACGAACTCGTGGCGGCCCGGCGCGCGGTGCAGGGTGCGGCCCGGCACGCCGGCGCCGGACTGGCCCGTCTGGACCGCGAGCAGGTGCCGGGCATGCTCGCCACGCTGCCCCTCGGAGGTGCCCGATGACGTCGGTCCCGACATCCGGCGCCACTGCCGCCGGCGAACCCGAGCCCTCCCCCGGACGGTTCCGGCGCCTCTCGTCGCGCAGCGGTTTCGGCCTGATCGGGCCACGGCACGGACGTCACTCCGTGTCCGTCGACCAGTTGGCCGCCCTCACGCTGCCCATCGGGGACGACGGTGTCGTCGCGGGGGTGGATGCCGAGGGGCGGCCTGCCGTGCTGGGGCTGAACCGGCCCACGGCGTACGACGTCGTCCTGATCGGGGGGTTGTGGACGGCGCAGGTGCTGGCGCTGAGGGCGGCGGCGACCGGCGCGCGGGTCGCCGTGGAGACGGGGCGGCCGCAGGCCTGGGTGCAGATGCTGCACGCGATGGGCGGCGGGCAGAACGGGCTGGCCGTGCACGAGGTGGGCCGGGTGCCTCCGCAGGGCGCTTCGGCGGGCACGCCGGTGCTGGTGGTGCGGGACTGCGGGATGCGGCCGCCGCGGGGGCGGGTCGCCTCCGGGCCCTGGCAGGCCGTGCTGACGTTGCTGCCGTATCTCAGCCCGGTCGCCCCGCGTCTCATCCGGCAGGCCCGGCTGGTCGGCGTCCAGCGGATCTCACCGGACGAAGCCGCTGAGCTGGGGCGCGCGTTGGCGCTGCCCCGTGCGGACGTGGAGGCGCTTCCCACGCTCGCCGACGGCTTGACCCTGTGGTGCGCCGAACGTGACCGGCAGTACGTGATGACGCAGCCCACGGACGCGGAGACGGGGTTGCTGGGCACACCGCGCCGCATGGACTGAACCGAGACGTCAACGAGACCTCGGGCCGCTACTCCCGCCCCGCGCGCGGCACTTCCGGTCTTTTGCCCGGTTTTCCGTGTGACGCGGCGAACTGCGACCGCTTCGTCGTGGAGTCACCGGCGTGGTCGCGGCGTCACCGACGTGATGGACTGGTGCCGAGGGGCGGGCGGGCCTGCCTGTGCCGGGCGTCCGGTGATTAGGCTGGTGCGGGGGCGCGGTACCGGAAACCGTGGGACGGGTGTCCACGCCTCTGGGGGAGGGCCGGTGCATCGGACGACCTCAGACCGCCTCGCATCACTTCGGACGACGAGAAAAACGGTCGCCCCGCCACGGCGTCAGGGTGCTCGACCACTTCAGGAGGAATTGTGAGCAGCGATCGGGACGGGATCCGCGGGGGCTGGGCCACACCCGGCGATGACCAGCCCGACGCGGAGTCCTCCGTCGAGGCGACGGGCGAGTTCACCATCGACTACGCGCCGCCGGCCTGGTACACGCAGAACGCGGGCGGTGGCGCGCCGAGCGGCGCGACCGGGCCGGCGGCGCCGATGACGCCCACAGGTCCCCCAACGCCCACAGCGCCCGCAGCGCCCGCAGCGCCCACGGCCGTGCATCCCGCCGCGCCCGCCGGATCCGCGGAGCCCGGCGCGCCGTTCGCTCCGGCCGCTCCAGCCGCTCCTCCGGCGTCCTTCGCGCCGGAGATGCCCGTGCCGCCGGGGACGCCTCCCGCGGCCGTCACACCCCCCGCGCCCGCCGCGCCCGTCCCTCCGGCGCCCGCTCCTGAGCAGGCGCCGCAGGCTCCGTTCGCATCGCCCGCACCGCCCGCGCCACCGGTGCAGCCCGTGTCGTCCGCCCCGCAGTCGGAAGCCGTGCCCGGCGTTCCGGCGGACAGCGGGTTCGAGCTCCAGCGTCCCTCGGCTCCGGCTCCGGCTCCGGCTCCGGCCCCGGCCCCGGTCCCCCAGCCCGTCACCGCTCCGGTGCCCGACCCTGTGACGCCTCCGGCCGCGCAAGCGTCGGGAGAGGAGGGGGACTCCGGGAACGGCGATATCGAGAGCGGCGCCACCATGCGCTTCTCCGCGGTCGCCCTCAAGCGGGAGATCGCCGAACACGCCGCCGCCGCGGCCGAGCCCGTGGGTTCCGCGCAGGAAGCCGCCGCCGGGGTGCGCGAGGGTGACGAGGACTCGCCTGTCGCGCCCGAGCGCGACCGAGGCACGGACGGGGCGCAGGGTCCGGTGGACGGTTCCCGGCCCGCCCAGCTCCCTGCCCCGGACGTGACCGAGCCGCCCGTGGCGCAGACGGAGCCGACCGGGGCCCACGAGCCCCACGCCACCGCCGACGCTGCCGACGACGAAGGCGGGAGGGACGCCGGCGCGGCCGGAGCCCGGTCTTCCGAGGAACCGGTGGCTCGGGAGGGCGAGGGTGCGGCTGTCGCCGTGCCCGAGGAATCTCCCGTGGTCGGGGACGCGGCGCCCGGACACTCCGCCGCCGAAGCTGCGTCGGACACCGCTGCCCCGCAGGCCCCGGAACCCCCGCACCACCAGGAGCCGCAGGACAGCTTGCCGCAGGACAGCGTGCCCTCGGACGGTGCGCCCCGGGACAGCGTGCCTCAGGACGCTCCGCCCACCGGCCCGCCCGTCTGGACTCCCCCGCCCGTCCCTCAGGGGGATCTGCCTCCGCTGCCGCCGTCGTACGAGCCGGCCGCCCCCGCTCCGGCGGCCCAGTGGCCGGCCCAGCCGCAGCCGGCCGATGCCCCGGCGCCCGTCCCGGCTCCCGCGCCCGCGCAGCAGCCCCCGGTCCAGCCGCAGACGGCTCCCCCCGCGCCGGCCGGGTGGAATCCGCCGGGCCCGCAGCCCGTTCCGGCCGCACCGCAGCCCGGTTACGGCTTCCCGCAGCCCGGCGAGACTCCGGCGCCCGCGCCCGGAGGCTACGGCTTCCCGCAGCCTCCGGCGCCCGCGCCGACGGCCCAGCAGGCGCCCCCGGCCCCGCAGCCGGGCTACGGTTTCCCCCAGCCCGGCGCTCCGGCGCCCAGCCCCGCGGCCCCGCCCGGCGGCTACGGCTTCCCGCAGCAGAACAGCGGCCCCGTCGCGCCCCAGGCGCAGCCCGGCTACGGCTTCCCCCAGCCGTCCGCGCCGCAGCCGCAGCCCCAGGCCCAGTCGCAGGCCCCGCAAGCCGCCCAGCCGCAGCCCGGTGTCCAGCCGGGGGTTCCGCAGCAGCCGGACGGGTCCTTCCCGATGGCCGCTCCTCAGGGGTTCCCCCCGGGCACTCCGCACAGCGCGGCCCCGCAGGGCCATCCGCAGGGCCATCCGCAGGGTTTCCCGGGAGGCGCTCAGCAGCAGGCCCCGTACGCGCCTCAGGCCCCCGCGCCCGCCCCCGCGCCCGGACAGGCGCCGATTCCTGCACAGACGCAGGCGCAGACGCAGGCGCAGGCGCAGGCGCAGACGCCGGTGACCGCGCCCGGTGCTGACGTGCCGTCGCAGAGTCACCCGGCGGGCGCACCGCAGATGCCGCAGCAGCCCGTCGACCCCCGGACCGGGGCCGCGTGGCCGCAGCCGATCCAGCACGACCAGCGGCAGCCGGTCAATCCCGGTGCCGCGCCCCTGGGTTACACGGCCGCCGTCGAGCTGTCGTCCGACCGGCTGCTCAACAACAAGAGGCAGAAGGCGAAGAGCGGGCGTCCCGCCGCCTCGTCGTCCCGGTTCAAGCTCGGCGGGAAGAAGGAGGAGGCCGAGCGGCAGCGGAAGCTGGAGCTGATCCGCACGCCGGTGCTGTCGTGCTACCGGATCGCGGTGATCAGCCTCAAGGGCGGCGTGGGCAAGACGACGACCACCACCGCGCTCGGGGCGACGCTGGCCACCGAGCGCCAGGACAAGATCCTCGCCATCGACGCCAACCCGGACGCCGGCACGCTCGGCCGGCGGGTGCGCCGCGAGACCGGGGCGACGATCCGGGACCTCGTCCAGGCGATCCCGTACCTCAACTCGTACATGGACATCCGGCGGTTCACCTCCCAGGCGCCGTCCGGCCTGGAGATCATCGCCAACGACGTCGACCCGGCCGTCTCGACGACGTTCAACGACGAGGACTACCGGCGCGCGATCGACGTGCTCGGCAACCAGTACCCGATCATCCTCACCGACTCGGGCACCGGTCTGCTCTACAGCGCCATGCGCGGGGTGCTCGACCTCGCCGACCAGCTCATCATCATCTCCACCCCGTCCGTGGACGGCGCGAGCAGCGCCAGCACCACGCTGGACTGGCTGTCGGCGCACGGGTACGCCGAGTTGGTCTCGCGGTCCCTCACCGTCATCTCCGGGGTGCGCGAGACCGGCAAGATGATCAAGGTGGACGACATCGTGGCGCACTTCGAGACCCGTTGCCGCGGTGTCGTCGTCGTGCCCTTCGACGAGCACCTGGCCGCCGGCGCCGAGGTCGACCTCGACATGATGCGGCCCAAGGTGCGCGAGGCGTACTTCAACCTGACGGCGTTGGTCGCGGAGGACTTCATCCGTCACCAGCAGCGCCAGGGGCTGTGGACCAGCGACGGCAACCCGCCCCCGGTGGCCGCCCCGCCGATGCCGGGTCAGCAGACGCCGGGTCAGCCGGCGCCCGGGCAGCCGTACCCGGCGCAGGCGGGCCAGCCGTACCCGCACGTTCCGCAGCCCGGCCCCGGCCAGCCCTACCCCCAGCAGGGGCAGCCCTACCCGCAGGACCCGGGCCACCCCTATCCGCACCAGCAGCCCCCGCAGGCTCAGCCCCAGTCCCAGCCCCACCCTCAGTCCCAGCCGCAGCCCCAGCAGCCGCACCCGGGGTATCCCCCGCCGGGCTACGGCTACCCGCAGCAGCCCCAGCCCCAGCAGCCGCACGCGCCGCAGCCCGGGCAGCAGCCTCCGCAGCAGTAACCGTCCGCAGGTGCGGCCGCCGCGGCGGCGGCCGTCCCGGCGGTGGCCGTGGCCGGGGCGAGCAGTGGTCGGTGACGGCGAAGGGCGGCCGGTGTCCTGGGACACCGGCCGCCCTTCGGCCGTTCACGGTCAACCCGCGGCGCGGCTACGGCTGCTGAGCCGCCACCAGTTCCCGGCAGCGCTGCACGTCCCGCGCCATCTGCTCCAACAGGCCTTCCAGCGAGTCGAACTTGGCCTGACCGCGCACGAAGGCGAGGAAGTCGACGGCGACGTGCAGTCCGTAGAGGTCGAGGCCCACGCGGTCGATGGCGTACGCCTCCACGGTGCGCTCCGTGCCGTCGAACTGCGGGTTCGTGCCGACGGAGATCGCGGCGGGCATCGCCTCGCCGGCCACGTGCAGCCAGCCCGCGTAGACGCCGTCCGCCGGGATCGCGGTGTGCGGGAGCGTCTCGACGTTCGCTGTGGGGAAGCCGAGTTCGCGGCCCCGCTGGGCCCCGCGCACCACGACGCCCTCGACCCGGTGCGGGCGGCCGAGGATCTCGCCGGCGCCCGCGAGATCGCCCTCGGCGACCAGGCGCCGGGTCAGCGTCGAGGAGAACGGCTGCCCGCCGCCCGCGTCTCCGCACAGCACCAGGTCGACGACCTCGACGTCGAAGTCGTAGACCTTGCCCTGCTCCGTGAGGAAGTCGACGTCGCCCGCCGCCTTGTGGCCGAAGCGGAAGTTGGGGCCCTCGACGACCGCCTTGGCGTGCAGCTTGTCGACGAGGACCTTCACCACGAAGTCGGCCGGCGAGAGCTTCGAGAACTCCGTCGTGAAGGGCAGGATCAGGACCGCGTCGACGCCCAGTTCCGCCATCAGCTCGGCGCGGCGGTGGTGCGGGGCGAGCAGCGGCGGGTGGCTGCCGGGGCGGACGACCTCGCTGGGGTGCGGGTCGAACGTGACGACGACCGCGGGAACGCCCAGCTCACGGGCGCGGTCCACGGCATGCCGGATGATCAGCTGGTGCCCGCGGTGGACCCCGTCGTAGGACCCGATGGTGACGACGCTGCGTCCCCAGTCCTCGGGGATGTCCTCCAAGCCACGCCAGCGCTGCACTGTGACCGCTCCTCGAACCCGTGTCCGTATCCACTGTTGTCTCTTACGCAGGTCTAAGGGTGCCATGCCGGGTGCTCGGGGCCCGCATCGGCATGGAGGTGTGACCCGGCACACGGAGTCCGCCCCGGTGTGCCCACGGCCCGTCCGGTGCGCCCGGCCCGCCCGGTGCGCTCACGGGCGCGCCCCGGGTGCGCTCACGCGGGCACGCGCGCTCCCGCCAGGCTCTCCAGGGTCCGGCGGGCGCTGGGTCCGACCACCGCCGCCCACTCCCCCGGGTCCCGGGTGAGCCAGTCCACCACCTGGGCGGCGAATCCCGGCACATGACGTCCGAGGTCGACCAGGCCGCGGTCGAAGCGCGTCGCGCCGTCCGGGGTGCGGACGAGGAGGAGGCCGGTGCGGTGGACGAGTGCGCGCAGGTCCTCGCCGTCGCGCCCGGCGGCCCCGTACAGGACGGCGGCCAGGACGGCCGGGGCGCGTTCGTGTGTGAGGAGGCGGTCCAGGAGTTCGCGGCGCAGGGGCTCGGACGGCGCGGTACCGGGAGCGGCCAGCATCCCGGCCAGGGCGGCCCGCGCCTGCTCGGGACAGTCTCCGTCCAACAGGGCGCGGACCAGCGGGAGGACGAGGGCGCGCGCGGTCGGACCGTCGTCCAAGCGGCGGCCGACGGACTCGGCCAGACGCCCGGCGCACTCCGGCCGCCGTTCGAGCGTCTCCCGCAGGAGCGCGGCGATCCCAGGGGCGAGGGCCGGGGTGGCGGCCTCCACGAGGGCGTTCAGGATGCCCTCCGTCCCCGACCCCCTCCCCGAACCCGTTTCCTTCTCCGCCTCTGTCTCCGTCTCCGGCTCCCTCGCCGGCCCTGTTCCCGGCTCCCTCGCCGACCCTGTTCCCGGCTCCCTCTCCGTGTCCGTCCTGGGTTCCGTCTCTGTCTGTGGCAGCCGAGGGCCCGTCCGACGCGTGTCCGTCCGCCGGTCGGGGGCCTGCCGGTCGGGGGCCTGCGGGTCGGGCGCCGGGCGGGCGGGGGTGTGCAGGCGGGTGCGGAGGGCGTCCAGGACCGGCTCGGGGTGGGTGCTCAGGGCGGTGAGCAGGGCCTCCGGGGGCAGCCGCGGGTCGCCCGCCGCGAACCGCTCCAGGGCGTGCGCGAGGTGGTGGGCGCGCGTCCCGGGGTCCCGGACGAGGAGGGCGAGGGCGCCGCCGTGCAGGGTGCGGTCGGCCGGGCGGGCGAGCAGGGCGCGGGCGGCGCGGCGCAGCAGCAGGCGGTCCCGTTCCGTGCGCACGTGCGGTGCGACGTGCGGCGCGTGGGTCGCCGCCGCCGCCCGCCGGGCGGGCCGCTCGTCGTGCGCCCACCGGTCGACGGCCCGGCACAGCGCGGACGGTTCGTCCTCGGCGAGCACCGCGAGCAGTTCGTCGGCGCGCGGGTGGGCGCAGTCGGCGAGGGCCTCGGTGAGGTCGTCGGGCGCCCGGTGGCGGTGGGTGTGCAGCAGCGCCTGCGCCGCTGTCGCCACCGTCGCGTGCGGGGTCGCGGGCAGCGGCCGTTCGTCGTCGAACCAGTGCGTGAGGTGCGACTGTACGGCGCGGGGGTCGGCGGCGAGGAGGCCGGCGACGGCGTCGAGGTAGCGGGGGGCGTCCGCGTCGTGCGGGGCGCCGTCGGCGAGGACCAGGCGGCGCAGCAGGTCGAGCCGGGCGTCGGGCGGGAGGGCGAGCCGCGTCCAGAAGGCGGGGCCGAGGTCGGCGGACCGGAGGGCGTCCGCGGCGCCGGCGCCGATCAGGTCCGCGATCAGGCGCAGGACGGCCGTGTAGGGGGTGGCGTCCGGGACGCGCAGCAGGGTCTCGGTGAGCAGGCGGGCGGCCCACCAGGAGTCCGGGTCGGCTTCGAGGGCGTGGGTCAACTCGCGGAGCCGGGCGGCGAGCCGGTGCGGGCCCTGCTGGCGGGCGAGGAGGAGCAGGGCCTGGACGACGGGGCCGATGCGGTGGTGCGGGACGGGCAGCGGGCGGCCGTCCTCGGGGGTGTCGCAGCGGTGGACCAGGGCGCGCAGTGCCTCGTCCAGGTCGAGGTGGGCGCCCTGGATCCAGTCGGCCAGTTCCTCGTGGGCGAAGCGGTAGCCGTCGCCGGCCGGCACGAGGAGGCCCTCGGCGAGGACGGCGGACGCCCAGCCGGTTCCGCCTCCGAGGCGGGCGGGCGCGGGCCCCCAGGGGAAGACGTCCTCGAACGACGCCCGGTCCAGGCCGCCCTGTCCCGGCCCGAGGCTGCGCCGGGCGGCCTCGTGCACCTGGCCGGAGACCTTGGCCGCGAGGCGTCGTACGGCGTTGCCGCGCAGCCCGTTCGCGGCGGCGAGGCGGACCGCGACGCGCAGGCACATCAGGTCGAGGTGGGCGGACAGGACGTCGTCGCGGTCGACGGGGTCCGGTCCGGGCGGGCCGGGGAGCGCGGCCCGGACCTCGCCGAGCAGGCGCAGGGTGAGCGGGTGCCGGTCGTCGGGGAAGACGAGCGCGCCGTCGGGAAGGCAGTGGCGGGCGCGGGCCTCGCGCGCCTCCTCGGGCGTGAAGTCGCCCAGCCGGACGCAGGGCGGGAGCGGATCGCCCGCGGGCGCGGATCCGTGCAGCGTCTCGGGCGGGAACAGGGCTCCCGCGTGCTCCCAGTACTCGCTGCGGCACGCCACCACCAGCCGGGCCCCGGTCTCCGCGAGCCATCGTGCCGTGCCCTCGGTCCACTCGGTGAGCCGGTGCGCGAGGACCGGGGGCATCTCCTCGGGGCCGTCGAGGAGGATCAGCAGCGGTCGCCCGACGGCGCGGGCGAGGCGGGCGAGCCGTTCGGGGGTGACGTCGCCGGGGGCGGCCGGGGCGCAGGAGGCCGCCGGGGTGGGGGCCGGGGCCGGTCGCGAGGCCGTCACGATGCGGGCGGCCCTGGCCAGGGTGCGGCGGGCCGCGTCGGCGAGCGAGGCGTCCTCGTCGCGCAGGTCGGCGCCGCGCAGCCACAGCGTGGGTGCGGGCCGGTCGCCCCCGGCGCGGCGGGCGGCGAGGGCGGCGAGTTCCGTCGTACGGCCGCTGCCCGGAGCGCCGACCAGGCCGAGGACGGTGGCCTCGCTCGCCGCGAACCGCGCGAACTCCCGGGCGGGGAAGGCGCGTTCGACTGGCTCGGAGGCTGCGGTGCGGGATCCGTTCCCGGTGCGGTCGAGGGAGTGGCGCAGCGCGCCCTGCGGACCGTCCGAGCCGACGGACGTCGCCGTGAGCTCCAGGACGGCCGCCAGGTTGAGGTCCGCACCGTACGCGGGGACGGTGGCCGCGTTGCGGGCGAGCAGCTCGGCGAGGGGCCCCTCGGGCCGCGCCCGCACCGCGCTGGCGGCGGGGCGGATCACGGTCGGCCGTGCGCCCGGAGTCCCGGCGGCCTCCGCGGCCTCTGCGGCCCCCGCAGCACCGCAGGTACGAGCCGCCGCCGTGGTCGGCGAGGGCGTTCCCCGTGTCCGGACACCTTGGGCCGGGGCTCCCGCCTCCGGCATCGCCGCGCCGTCGGCCGCGATCGCCTCCCCCGGCCTCCCCACGCCGTCGGGCCAAGCCGCCTCCCCCGCACGCGCGGGCAGCTCCTCCGCCGCCCGGCCGGCCCCCCAAGTCCCCCAGGCCGTTGCCGCTGTCGACGCCGCTGTCGACGCCGTTGCCGACGCCGTTGCCGCCGTTGCCGCCGTTCCCGCTGTCGCCGCCGCCGTCGGGGCCGTCGGTGAGGCCGTGACCGGTTCGTTCCTCTTCTCGTCCCGCCGGTCGCCTGTCGCGCCGGTGAGGGGCCGCAGCGGCACGGCGAAGCAGGCGTCGCGGTCGTCGCGGCGCAGCGCGGTGTTCAGGACGGCGACGACCGCGCCGGTCCCGGCGTCGAGGACCGGCCCGCCCGCCGCGCCGCCGCCCGGCCGCAGCGCGTCCCGGCCCGCGGTGCCGATGGCCAGCTCCAGGACGCCGTCGAGGCGGTGAGGGCGGTCGGGCGCCGGGTACGTCGCGCTCGCCTCGGCAAGGACCCGGGCCTCGCGCCAGCAGCCGGCGGCCAGCCGGACGTATCTGCCGCTCTCCACGCCGTCCCGCACGGTCACCGGCAGGGGGTCCGTGCCGAGGCCCTCGGTGCGCACGAGGGCCAGGCCGAGGCCGGGCAGCGGGGTGACCGCGTCGGCGGTGACGGTGCACGTGCGGTCGCCGTCGGCGTGCAGCACGAGCCGGGACAGGCCGTCGACCGCCTCGTGGCCGGTGACCACCGTGCCGTGATGGTCGGCGACGAACCCGGCGCCGCGCGGCCGGCCGGTGTGGTCGCTGATGCGGACGAGGCCGGGGACGGCGTCCGGGGCCGTAGGGGTGCCGTGCGCGACGGTACGGGTGGCGTCCGGGGCGGTACGGGAGGCGTCCGCCGGAGCGTCCCGGGGCGCGCCGCGCCCGCCGTCGTGCCACGGTGCCCGCGGGCCCCGTCCCGCCATCGTCGTACCTCCCCGCCGCGCCCGCGTGTCCTGCGTCCGACGGTAGGCGGAGATGATCAGCGGGACGGATCGCCGGGCGAAAGCGCCCCCCTGCACTCCCTCGGTTCACTCCGAGCGCCCGCCCGGACGGGTGAATGAACCGGAGCCGTCGGACACACGCTGGAGGTGGGGGAACCGAGGGGGGACCGTGGAGCGGCGGCGCAGCACCACCCCGTGTCCGCCGCTCCACGGGCCGGGACGGGCAGGGACGGGGCGGGGGCGGGACGGGACGGGACGGCGAGATCGCACCCGCACCCGAGCCCACACCCACACTCGTACCCGCACCCGTACGGCGACCCGTACGGCGGCCGCGCCGGTGACCGGGGCGGGAGGAGCGGGTCAGCCCAGGACGGCCAGGCTCTTCGCCTTGCCCTTCTGTTCCTCCACCAGGGCCAGGAAGCGGCCCTCGGGGTCGAAGACGGCCACGGCGCCCGCGTCGGCGTACTCCTCGGGCATCTCCAGGCGTACGCCGTTGAGGAGCAGCCGGGCCCGCTTGGCGTCCACGTTCCAGCGGGGGAACGCGGCGGAGGCCGCGTCGGCGATGGGCATCACGCTCAGCTCCTGCTGGAGCTGGTCGAGCGTCTTGGCCGAGTCCAGCTTGTAGGGGCCGACGCGGGTGCGGCGCAGGGCGGTGAGGTGGCCGCCGACGCCGAGTCCGGCGCCCAGGTCGCGGGCGAGGGCCCGGATGTAGGTGCCGGAGGAGCAGACGACGGAGACCACCAGGTCCAGGACGGCGGTGCCGTCCTCGGCGACGGCGTCGCGGACGTCGTAAACCGAGAAGGACGAGACGGTGACCGGGCGGGCCGGGATCTCGAAGTCCTCGCCGTCACGGGCCCGCTTGTAGGAGCGCACGCCGTTGATCTTGATGGCGCTGACCTTGGACGGCACCTGCATGATGCGGCCGCTGAGCTGGGCGATGCCGGCGTCGATCGCGTCCCGGGTGACCTTCGAGGCGTCCGTGGACCCCGTGATCTCGCCCTCGGCGTCGTCGGTCAGGGTCGTCTGGCCGAGCCGGATCGTGCCCAGGTACTCCTTCTCGGTGAGCGCGAGGTGCCCGAGGAGCTTGGTCGCCTTCTCGATGCCGAGGACGAGGACGCCCGTGGCCATCGGGTCGAGCGTGCCGGCGTGGCCGACGCGGCGGGTGCCCGCGATCCCGCGCATCTTGGCCACGACGTCGTGCGAAGTGAAGCCCGACGGCTTGTCGACGATGACGAGGCCGTCGGGCGGGGTCGGCTTGCGGTTCATCAGGCGGAGTCGTCCGTCTCGTCCTCGTCGCCGGGCTTCTTGTACGGGTCGGCGTCGCCCGCGTAGCCGGCTCCCGCGGACACCTCGCGGACCTTCTCGTCGGCGGCGCGCGCCTTGTCGAGGAGGTCGTCGATGGTGCGGGCGTTGTCCGGCAGGGCGTCGGCGACGAAGGCCAGCGTCGGCGTGAACTTCACGCCCGCGGCCCGGCCGACCTCGGAGCGCAGGACGCCCTTGGCGCTCTCCAGGCCGGCGGCGGCGGCCGCCCGCTCCTCGTCGTCCCCGTACACGGTGTAGAAGACGGTCGCCTCACGGAGGTCGCCGGTGACCCGGGTGTCCGTGATGGTGACGTGGGAGCCGAGCCGCGGGTCCTTGATCCCGCGCTGCAGCTTCTGGGCCACCACCTGCTGGATGAGGTCCGCCAGCCTCTTGGCGCGCGCGTTGTCGGCCACTGGTCCGTCTCCCGTTCTTTCTTCTGCTTGGTGCGCTCTCGCGCGTTCTTGCGTTTCGCGTGGTCTTCGCGTGGTCGGTCGGTCGTCAGTCGTCTTCGCCGTGGAAGCGCCGTCTGACCGACAGCAGTTCCACCTCGGGGCGGCCGGCGACCAGCCGTTCGCACCGGTCCAGCACGTCGGTCAGGTGCTCCGCGTCGCCCGAGACCGCGGCGAGGCCGATCCTGGCCCTGCGGTGAAGGTCCTGGTCGTCCACCTCGGCCACGCTCACCGCGAACCTGCGCTGGAGCTCGGCGACGATGGGACGGACGACGGAGCGCTTCTCCTTCAGCGAATGTACGTCGCCGAGGAGGAGGTCGAAGGACAGAGTCCCCACGTACATGTGTATCCGGTTCACCCGCCGGTACGGGATCGATGGCCCTGCCGCCGTGGGACAGGGACATCGAGAACGGTACAGCGTTCCCGGCGGCCGCTCGACGGGGTTTTCTCCCGCGCGCGTGTGCCGGACGCCGTACCGGCCGGCGGGGAGCGATCCCCCGCCGGCCGGTACGTACCTCGGGTGGTTACACCCGCGGCTTCTCGCGCATCTCGTACGTCGCGATGACGTCGTCGATCTTGATGTCGTTGAAGTTTCCGAGGTTGATACCGCCCTCGTAGCCTTCGCGGATCTCGGTGACGTCGTCCTTGAAGCGACGCAGGCCCTCGATGTTGAGGTTCTCCGCGACCACCTTGCCGTCGCGGATGAGGCGCGCCTTGGTGTTGCGCTTGACCTCGCCCGAGCGGATGAGGACACCGGCGATGTTGCCGAGCTTGGACGACTTGAAGACCTCGCGGATCTCCGCCGTGCCCAGCTCGAACTCCTCGTACTCCGGCTTCAGCATGCCCTTCAGGGCCGCCTCGATCTCCTCGATCGCCTGGTAGATGACCGAGTAGTACCGGACGTCCACGCCCTCGCGCTCGGCCATCTGCGCCGCGCGGCCCGCCGCGCGGACGTTGAAGCCGATGACGATGGCGTCCGAGCCCATGGCCAGGTCGATGTCCGACTCCGTGACCGCACCGACGCCGCGGTGCAGGACGCGGATGTCGACCTCTTCGCCGACGTCCAGCTGGAGCAGGGAGGACTCGAGGGCCTCCACCGAACCGGAAGCGTCACCCTTGATGATCAGGTTCAGCTGCTGGACCTCGCCGGCCTTCAGGGCGGCGTCCAGGTTCTCCAGGGAGAACCTGCGCGTGCGCTTGGCGAAGGCGGCGTTCCGCTCGCGGGCGGCACGCTTCTCGGCGATCTGGCGGGCGGTGCGGTCCTCGTCGACGACGAGGAAGTTGTCGCCCGCGCCCGGGACGTTGGTCAGGCCCAGGACCTGGACCGGCGTCGACGGGCCGGCCTCGGCGACGTTGTTGCCGTTGTCGTCGAGCATGGCGCGCACCCGGCCGTAGGCGTCGCCCACGACCATCGTGTCGCCGACCCGCAGGGTGCCTCGCTGGACGAGGACCGTGGCCACGGCGCCGCGGCCGCGGTCGAGACGGGACTCGATCGAGATGCCCTGCGCGTCCTGGCTGGGGTTGGCCCGCAGGTCGAGCGAGGCGTCGGCGGTAAGGATCACGGCCTCCAGCAGGGAGTCGATGTTCAGACCCTGCTTGGCGGAGATGTCGACGAACATGGTGTCGCCGCCGTACTCCTCGGCCACCAGACCGAACTCGGTGAGCTGACCGCGCACCTTGGTCGGGTCGGCGCCCTCGACGTCGATCTTGTTGACCGCGACGACGATCGGGACCTCGGCCGCCTTGGCGTGGTTGAGCGCCTCGACCGTCTGCGGCATGACGCCGTCGTTGGCCGCGACGACCAGGATCGCGATGTCCGTCGACCGGGCACCACGGGCACGCATGGCGGTGAACGCCTCGTGACCCGGGGTGTCGATGAAGGTGATCGCGCGGTCCTCTTCGTTGACCTGGGTCGAGACCTGGTAGGCACCGATGTGCTGGGTGATGCCGCCGGCCTCGCCCGCGATGACGTTCGTCTTGCGGATGGCGTCGAGCAGTCGGGTCTTTCCGTGGTCGACGTGACCCATGACGGTGACGACCGGCGGACGGACCACCAGGTCCTCGTCGTCGCCCTCGTCCTCGCCGAACTCGATGTCGAAGGACTCGAGCAGCTCGCGGTCCTCCTCCTCGGGGCTGACGATCTGAACCGTGTAGTTCATCTCGCCCGCGAGGAGGTGCAGCGTCTCGTCGGAGACGGACTGCGTGGCCGTGACCATCTCGCCGAGGTTCATCATCACCGCGACGAGCGACGCCGGGTTGGCGTTGATCTTCTCGGCGAAGTCGGTGAGGGACGCACCGCGCGACAGGCGAATGGTCTCGCCGTTGCCGCGAGGCAGCATCACGCCGCCGACCGACGGGGCCTGCATGGCCTCGTACTCCTGGCGCCTCTGACGCTTCGACTTGCGACCGCGACGCGCGGGACCGCCGGGACGGCCGAAGGCGCCCTGCGTGCCGCCACGGCCACCGGGACCGCCGGGACGACCGCCGAAGCCGGGACGGCCACCGCCGCCGCCGAAGCCACCGCCGCCGCCGGGACCGCCGGGACGGCCGGCGAAGCCGCCGCCGCCACCGGGACGGGCACCGCCGCCGGGACCGCTGGGACGACCGGCGAAGCCGCCGCCGCCACCGGGACGACCGCCGCCGCCGCCGGGACGACCGGCGCCGCCGGGACCGCGGCCGCCGGGGCCGCCGCCGGGACGCGGGCCGGCAGCCGGACGCTGCGGCATCATGCCGGGGTTGGGACGCGGACCGCCGCCGGGACGGGGACCGCCGGGGCCTGCGCCCTGGGGACGGGGCATCCCGCCCGGGCTCGGACGTGCTCCGCCCGGAGACTGCGGACGGGGGCCGCCGCCCTGGCCGCCGGCGGCCTGGGGACGGGGACCGGCGCCGGGAGCACCCGGGCCGCCGGGACGCGGGGCGCCCTGCGGACGGGGCGCCTGCGGACGCGCCATGCCGGCGTTGCCGCCGGACGTGAAGGGGTTGTTGCCCGGACGCGGACCCGAGGGACGGGCACCGCCCGGACGCGGGGCGCCTGCGCCACCGGGGCGCTGCCCCTGAGCGGCGGCCGGACGCTGGCCGCGGTCGCCACGCTCACCACGGTCACCGCGCTCGCCACGGTCCTGACCGGGCGCGGGACGGCCGGCGGGGCGCGGCGCGCCGGGGCGCGGTCCCTGCGAGGCCGGCCGCGGGCCGGACGACTGGGCCGGAGCCGCGGGGGCGGCCGGAGCGGCCGGAGCGGCCGGCGGAGCGGTGAACTCCGGGGCGGCCGGGGCCGGACGCGGCGCGGGCTTGGGGCCCGGACGCGGGCCGGAGGCCGCCGGTGCGGGAGCCGACGGGGCGGCCGGGGCGGCGGGAGCCGCCGGAGCCGCGGGCGTCTGCGCCGCGGGAGGCTTGGGGGCGGCCGGCCGAGGCGCGGCCGGACCCGGACGGGCCGCCTGCGCCGGGGAGGGCGCGCCGGGCCTGGGGGCTGCCTTGCGGGGGGCGGACTTGCCGCCGCCCTGGAAGGCGTCAGTCAGTTTGCGGACAACGGGCGCTTCGATGGTCGAAGACGCCGAACGGACGAATTCACCGAGTTCCTGGAGCTTGGCCATGACGACCTTGCTCTCCACCCCGAACTCCTTGGCGAGTTCGTATACCCGGACCTTAGCCACTTCGCTCCTTTTAGGTCCGGGTGTGTCCGGACCGTCGCTACTTCATGGGCGTACTCATCGCGTGCTCATCGAGTGCTCATCGCAATCTCGACCTACTTCCAACTCGCGGGGTACCGGAGCCGCACGGGGGTTTCCGTGAGACGCCTTCTTACGGTGCCGCCTGTTCGGCGACGTTCGTCTGCTCGACGTACTGGCGCAACGCGTTGGTGTCGAGCGTTCCCGGGGCTCGCAACGCCCTCGTGAACGCCCGGCGGCGCACCGCCTGGTCGAGACAGACCGGGGCGGGATGCAGATACGCACCCCGGCCGGGCAGCGTACCGCGAGGATCGGGGACGCATGCGTCCTTGATCGCCACGATGCGCAGCAGCTCCGTCTTGGCCGCCCGCTTCCGGCACCCCACACAGGTGCGTTCAGGGCATGCTCCGGTGCGCGTCCGGCCAGACACAGTCAAGTCTACCTCCCCGCGCCGACCTCGCCCCAATGGGGCAGGAATCGAACACGTGCCGTGACGAACTCTGACGTGATCTCAGCCACCACAGGCCGAGATCTATTCCTCCGGCTGTTCGGTGTCCGGACGGATGTCGATGCGCCAGCCGGTCAGGCGGGCGGCCAGCCGGGCGTTCTGCCCTTCCTTGCCGATCGCCAGGGACAGCTGGTAGTCCGGCACGGTCACGCGCGCGGAGCGGGCCGCGAGATCGACGACCTCGACCTTCGAGACCCGGGCCGGGGAGAGCGCGTTGGCCACCATCTCGGCCGGGTCGTCGGACCAGTCGACGATGTCGATCTTCTCACCGTTCAGCTCGCCCATCACGTTGCGCACCCGGCCGCCCATGGGGCCGATGCAGGCGCCCTTGGCGTTCAGACCCGAACGGGTGGACCTGACGGCGATCTTCGTGCGGTGACCGGCCTCGCGGGCGATCGCGGAGATCTCGACCGATCCGTCGGCGATCTCCGGCACCTCCAGGGCGAAGAGCTTCTTCACCAGGTTGGGGTGCGTGCGCGAGAGCGTCACGGACGGACCGCGCACGCCCTTCGCCACCCGGACGACGTACGACCGCAGGCGCAGGCCGTGCGTGTACGTCTCGCCGGGGACCTGCTCCTGCACCGGCAGGATGGCCTCCAGCTTGCCGATGTCGACGAGCACGTTCTTCGGGTCGCGGCCCTGCTGGACCACGCCGGTGACGATGTCGCCCTCACGGCCGGCGTACTCGCCGAGCGTCGCGTCGTCCTCGGCGTCGCGCAGGCGCTGCAGGATGACCTGCTTGGCCGTGGTGGCGGCGATACGGCCGAAGTCCGACGGGGTGTCGTCGAACGTGCGGGGCTCCTGCCCCTCGTCGAGGTCCTCGGGGTCCTCCTTCGCCCACACGGTCACGTGCCCGCTCTGCCGGTCGAGCTCCACGCGTGCGTGGCGGCGGCTTCCCTCGGTGCGGTGGTAGGCGATGAGGAGGGCCGACTCGATCGCCTCGACCAGCAGGTCGAAGGAGATCTCCTTCTCCCGTACCAAGCCCCGCAGGGCGCTCATGTCGATGTCCACGGCTACGCCTCCTCTTCCTTCTCGTTGTCGTCGTGCTTGTCCTTGCGGTTGAACTCGACCTGCACGCGCGCGGCGTCGACGTCGCCGAAGGCGACTCTGCGGGCGGTGGCCTTACGGCCCTTCACGCCCGGCACCTCGACGTCGAGTCCGTCGTCGTCCACCCGGAGGATCCGGGCGACCAGCTCGCCGTCGTCGGCCAGCCGGAAACGCACCAGCCGGCCGGTGGCGCGCACGTAGTGCCGGTGTTCGGTGAGGGCGCGCTCCGCGCCCGGGGTGCCGACCTCGAGGGTGTACTCGCCCTCGCCCATCGCGTCCGTCTCGTCGAGCTTCGCCGAGAGCGCGCGGCTCACATCGGCGATCTGGTCCAGGTCCGCCCCGGTGTCGGAGTCGACGACCACGCTCAGCACCCGCTTGCGTCCTACGGAGTCCACGGTGATCTCTTCGAGATCCAGTCCCTGGGAGGCGACGAGCGGTTCCAGGAGCTCTCGCAGCCTCTCGCTGTGGGTGGTGCTCATCCGGGTGACTCCTCGGCCGCGTGTGCTGTTGTGGGACGGTGCGCGTGTCTGGTCAAAGGGTATCCGGTCGCAGGGTGTGTTGCCGTCCACCTGTGCACGGAGGGTGGCGAACGCTCTCGCACGCGGTGCCGCTGAGTGGTGGGGAAGCGGCGCGCGGGTACGGTGATCACGGGCCTGCCCCCTTCTTGGTGTTTCTTTCGTACGAGTTCCCGAGGACGTCCGCCGTGCCGCTCCCCCTCCCCCCGCGCGCCCCGTCGGGACCGCGCAGAAGATCCCTGCTCGCGTCCGCCGCGGGAGCGGCGCTGCTCGCCGGCTGCTCGTCGGGCTCCGGGGGCGGACGGGAAGGCGGCGCGGACGCGAGCGGCAGCCCCGGCGTCACCGAGCGGGCACGCGCGCGTGCGGCCGTGGACAGCGACGCACTGGTGGCGCGGTACGACGCCGTCCTGGCCGTCCATCCGGGGCTGGCGGGGCTGCTGGGGCCGCTGCGGGCGGAGGTGGTCCGGCACGTGGAGGCGTTCGGCGGCGTCCGCCGGCCGTCCCCGTCGCCGTCCGCCTCCGCCACCGGCCCGGCCGCCGGTTCGCCCACGGGCTCGGCCACCGGCTCCGCCGCGACCCCGCCGCCCTCGGCCGTGCCGTCCCCCGTCCCGGTGCTCGAGAAGGACGCGCTGGCGCAGCTGGCCGGGGCCGAGCGGGCGCTGGCCGACCGCCGGGCCGCGGAACTGGGCGAACTGCCGGGCGAACCGGCCCGGCTGCTGGCCTCCGTGGCGGCGGCCGGCGCGGCCCACGCCTATCTGCTGACGGAGGGGACGCGATGAGCGCGGAGACGAGCGCGGAGCTGACGGCGTTGCAGGCGGCGCTGGCCGCCGAGCATGCCGCCGTCTACGGCTACGGGGTCGTGGGCGGGCGCGTGGGCGAGGCCCGGCGGGCCGAGGCACGGGCGGGCTACGACACGCACCGGGCGCGACGTGACGCGCTGGCGCGCGAGGTGCGGGCCATGGGCGCCGAGCCGGTCGCGGCGAGCGCCGGGTACGCGCTGCCGTTCGCGGTGCAGGACTCCGCCGCGGCCGTGCGGCTCGCCGCCGAGCTGGAGGGACGCGTGGCCGGGGTGTACTCGGACCTGGTGCGGGCGACCGGCGCCGCACGGCGCCGGGAGGCGGCGGCCGCGCTGCGGGAGGCGGCGGTGCGGGCGGCGCGCTGGCGCGGCGGCAGCGTAGCCTTCCCTGGTCTCGCGGAGCGGGACGGCACGGATCCGGCCACGCACCCGGCGCCCGCCACGACGGCGGCGCCCGCCGCGCCCCCGGCAGCGGCGACGGCGGCGACCGCGGCGACGACGGGGTGACCGACGGCTCGGCCGCAAGCACGGAAGGGGACGACTCGCGCATGGCTTTCGCACCGCCGCAGCGTCTGGTCAAGGCGCTTGGTGAGACGGCGCCGGACGGGGACGGCTGGCTGGAGAGGCTGCCCGAGACGGTCCGCGAGGCCGTCGCCCTGCGCGAGCTGACCGTCGACCGGGTGCAGGTGCCGGGCGGCAGGTCCAGCCTGGTCGTGCTCGTGCGCCGGGCGGACGGGACGCCGGCCGTGCTGAAGCTCGCCCCGCCGCGTTTCCGCCCCGAGGCCGAACGGGCCGCACTCGCGCACTGGGACGGCCTGGGCGCCGTGCAGACGCTGGACGGGCCGCAGACGGCGGGGACGCTGCTCCTGGAACGGCTGCACCCCGATGTGTCGGTGCGGTCCCTGCCGGAGGCGAAGGCGTTGCTGGAGGCGGCGGGGACGCTGCGCCGGCTGTGGGTGCGACCGCCGGCCGGTCAGGTCTTCGAGACGGTGGCCGAGCGGACCGGCCGGCAGGCCGAGGCGATGCGGAGCGCCGCCGTCGGGGCGGGACCGGCGGTGGCGGCTCTGGTGGACGGGGCGCTCGCCGCCCGCGAGGAACTGGTGGGAACGGCGCCGGAGGTGCGGTTGCTGCACGGCACGTTCCGGCAGAGCAAGGTGCTGGCGGCCGAGCGGTCGCCGTGGCTGGCGGTGGGCCCGGATCCGGTGGTCGGCGAGTGCGCGTTCGATCTGGCGCGGCTGGTGCGCGACCGGGTGGAGGATCTGATCGGCTCCCCCTCGGGGGCCGCGACCACACGGCGACGGGTGCGCAAGCTGGCGGAGTCGCTGGAGCTGGACGGCGAGCGGGTGCGGGGGTGGACGCTCTTCCGCGCGGTGGAGTCCGGGGTGCGGGCGATGCGGGTCGGACGGCCCCGGGACGCGGAACTCCTGCTGGAGTTCGCGAGCTGGCTGTGACCGCCGCCGCGGCGTGAGTCCCGCCCCCGGTGCGCGCAGAACCCCGCGACAGACCGGGAGTCCGGGTCGACGTGTCGATACACCGGTGCCGGGTGCGCAGCCAGAGGCCATCCGCGCGGGGCGGGAGCGGGGCCGTCGGCGCGGGGCGGGAGGAGGACCCGTCGGCACAGGGCGAGAGCAGGACCCGTCCACGCGGGGCGGGAACAGGACCCGTCGGCACAAGGCGCGAGCGGCGCCCGTCGGCGCAGGGCGGGAACAGGACCCGTCGGCACAGGGCGCGAGCAGGACCCGTCCACGCACGGCGAGAACAGGACCCGTCCACGCCCAACGGGACCGTGACCTGTCCGCGCACGGCGGGAACGTCAGGCCGACGGCTCCGTCACCCCGGGGTGAGTTCCGCGCCCCGCGCACAGGGGCGTGGCCGACCGTGAAACCCGGTCGACATGTCGATACGCCAACCCCGGGCGCGGCTCACGCCTCCGAGGGCCGTCAGGGCTGTGGTGGGTCCTGACGGCCCTCGGGGCGGCTCGTGCGTCAGGCGGTGAGGCGGGCGATCGCCTCGTCCACCGTGAGCTCCTCACGCTCGCCGGTCCTGCGGTCCTTCAGCTCCAGGACGCCCTCGGCGGAGCGACGGCCCGCCACCAGGATCTGCGGCACGCCGATCAGCTCGGAGTCGGTGAACTTGACGCCCGGGGAGACGCCGGCCCGGTCGTCGACCAGGACGCGCAGTCCGGCCGCCCGCAGCTTCTCGGAGACCTCCAGCGCCAGCTCGGTCTGGAGGGCCTTGCCCGCGGCGACCACGTGCACGTCGGCCGGGGCGACCTCGGCGGGCCAGCACAGGCCCTTGTCGTCGGCGGTCTGCTCGGCGAGGGCGGCGACCGCGCGGGAGACGCCGATGCCGTAGGAGCCCATGGTGACGCGGACCGGCTTGCCGTGCTGACCGAGGACGTCCAGCTTGAGGGCGTCGGCGTACTTGCGGCCCAGCTGGAAGATGTGGCCGATCTCGATGGCGCGGTCCAGCTTCAGGCCCGTGCCGCACTTCGGGCAGGGGTCGCCCTCCTTGACGACGACGACGTCGACGTAGGCGCCGACCTCGAAGTCGCGGCCCGCGACGACGTTCTTCGCGTGCGTGCCCTCCTTGTTGGCGCCGGTGATCCAGGAGGTGCCGGGCGCCACGCGCGGGTCGGCGATGTAGGTGACCTTGTCGCCGAGGCCCTGCGGGCCGACGTAGCCGCGCACCAGGTCGGGACGCCCGACGAAGTCCTCGGCGGTGACCAGTTCGACGGCGGCCGGCGCGAAGTGCGCCTCGACCTTGCCGAGGTCGACCTCGCGGTCGCCGGGCACGCCGACGGCCACGATCTCGCCGTCGACCTTCACCAGCAGGTTCTTGAGCGTGGCGGAGGCCGGGACGCCGAGGTGGGCGGCGAGGGTCTCGATGGTCGGGGTGTCCGGGGTGGGGATCTCCTCGAGCGCGGCGACGCCGGCGGCGTCAACCGGCGCCAGCTCGTAGGTGATCGCCTCGGTGTTCGCCGCGAAGTCGCAGTTCGGGCAGTCGGCGAAGGTGTCCTCGCCGGCCTCGGCCGGGGCGAGGAACTCCTCGGACTTCGAGCCGCCCATGGCGCCGGCGGTGGCGGCGCAGATGCGGTAGTCGAGGCCGAGGCGCTCGAAGACCCGCTGGTAGGCCTGGCGGTGCAGGGCGTAGGAGTGGGCGAGGCCCTCGTCCTCGGTGTCGAAGGAGTAGGAGTCCTTCATGAGGAACTCGCGGCCGCGCAGGATGCCGGCCCGCGGACGGGCCTCGTCACGGTACTTGTTCTGGATCTGGTAGAGGATCACCGGCAGGTCCTTGTAGGAGGACGCCTGGTCCTTCACCAGCAGGGTGAAGATCTCCTCGTGGGTGGGGCCGAGCAGGTAGTCGCCGCCCTTGCGGTCCTGGAGGCGGAACAGCTCGGCGCCGTACTCCTCCCAGCGCCCGGTGGCCTCGTACGGCTCCCGGGGCAGGATGGCGGGGAGCAGCACCTCCTGGGCGCCGATCGCGTCCATCTCCTCGCGCACGATGCGCTCGACGTTGGAGAGGACCTTCTTGCCGAGGGGCAGCCAGGACCAGATGCCGGCGGCGGTGCGGCGGACGTAGCCGGCACGGACGAGGAGCTTGTGGCTGAGGACCTCGGCGTCCGCCGGGTCGTCGCGCAGCGTCTTCGCCATCAACTGGGACATGCGCTGGACCGGTGCGTTGGCCATGGTTGTCGTACTCCTGCCGATGGGGTACCCCCGCTCGGAACGGGGCCGGGAGCGGAGGAGGGTGTTGGCTAGGAGGTTAGCCGGGAGCGCGGCGTGCCCGGAAATCGGTTATCGCGCTCGCAGCAGCGGAAGGGGGGCGCCCATCACCGCGTAAGGGCGGGGGGCGCTGGGGAAGAGGACGCGGCGGGCCAGGTCCCGGTAGCCGAGGGAGCGGTAGAGGGCCCGGGCGGGGCTCTCGGTGTCGATCGCGGACAGGATCGAGCGGGGCTCGCTCGCGGTGTCGGTGATCGTGGTGATGAGGGCCCGGCCCGCGCCGCGGTTCTGGTGGGCGGGGTGGACGTGGAGTTCGGTGATGACGAAGGAGTCGTCGAGCCAGTGCTCGTGGTGCTGGGCCCGCAGGTAGGGCTGGACGACGGTGGACCACCAGTGGGTGCGGTCGTTGGGCATGCCGTAGACGAAGCCGACGAGACGGCCCTCGGACGTCGTCGCTCCGAAGGCGCGCGCGCCCGGGTTCGTCATGTGCCGCAGCACGATCTGGCGTCTGACGGCGACTTCGTCGGGGCCGAGCCCGAAGGCGAAGGCCTGGACGCTCAGGGCCTCGTCCACGTGGGCGGGAAGGTCCAGGGGGCCGATGACGAGGTCCATGGCGGGAGCCTACAGGGGCGTCAGAAGAGCACGCTCGTGAAGGCGCCGACCTCCTGGAAGCCGACCCTTCGGTAGGTCCGCCGGGCCGCGGTGTTGAAGTCGTTGACGTAGAGGCTCGCCACGGGGGCCACGTCGGCCAGGGCGTAGCGCAGGACGGCCGCCATGCCGGGGGCGGCGAGGCCCTGTCCGCGGTACTCGGGGGCGACCCAGACGCCCTGGATCTGGCAGGCCCGCGACGTCGCCGCGCCGATCTCCGCCTTGAAGGCGACCTTGCCCCGCTCGTCGAGGCGGGCGAACGAGCGGCCGGAGCCGACGAGTTCGGCGACCCGAGCCTGGTACAGCAGTCCGCCGTCGCCGGCCATCGGGGAGACCCCGACCTCCTCGGTGAACATCGCCACGCACGCCGGCATGATCGTGTCCATCTCGTCCTTGCGGACGCGGCGGACGTAGGGGTCGGGGGCGATGTCGTCGGGCATGCGGTCGGTGACCATGAGGGGCTGGCGGGCGCGGACCTCGCGGGCGGGGCCCCAGTGGGGTTCGAGGAGTCGCCACAGCTGGGTCGTCGGCTCGGCGGGGCCGACGATCGAGGAGCAGCGGCGGCCCGCGCGGCGGGCCCGGTCGGCGAAGGCGCGTACCGCGCGCGGGCCGGCGCAGATCGGGACGAGGTTGGCGCCCGCGTAGCACAGGGACGTCAGCATGCCGTCCTCGTACCAGCCCCACATCTCGCCGCCGAGGCGCCAGGGGTCGAGGCCCGCGACCTGTACGCGGGACGTCACGAAGGCGTTGGCGACCGGCTCGCGGTCGAGGACGGCGAGCGCGGCGTCCAGGTCGCTCGGTTCGAGGACCCGGGAGGTGGTCTGGGTCAACACGCGCGGGGCCTCACACTCAGGTCTGCTGATCTCCGCACTGTACCTGCGGAAGCTTTGCGGTGCCGCCCTGCGTTCGGTCCGCGTTCGCGTTGGTCGCCGTGGGCGTGGGGTGGCGTGCCGTCCTCCGGGGACTGCCGCCCCCGGACTCCCGCTTCGGCCCTGAACGGGCCTCGTCCTCGAACGCGGGACGGGCCGGCTCTCCCGGCCCGGCGCCGAGCGGTTCCTGCCAGCCGTGGACACCGGACGGGCTGGATGCCCGAACCCGGCGCCGACGGGTCTCGTCGGCCCCGGACCGGCGGACGGGCTCGGGTCGCGGGTGTCAGCCGGCGACCGACACCGACGGTTCGCCGGAGGCGACGCCGTCCTGTTCCATCTGCTCGGCCAGCTTCATGGCCTCCTCGATGAGGGTCTCCACGATCTTCGACTCCGGGACGGTCTTGATGACCTCGCCCTTGACGAAGATCTGGCCCTTGCCGTTGCCGGAGGCGACGCCGAGGTCGGCCTCGCGGGCCTCACCGGGACCGTTGACGACACAGCCCATCACCGCGACCCGCAGCGGGACCTCCATACCGGTCAGACCGGCCGTGACCTCCTCCGCCAGCTTGTACACGTCGACCTGGGCACGGCCGCAGGACGGACACGAGACGATCTCCAAGCCGCGCTGCTTGAGGTTGAGCGACTCCAGGATCTGGTTGCCGACCTTGACCTCCTCCACCGGCGGCGCCGACAGAGAGACCCGGATGGTGTCGCCGATGCCCTGTGAGAGCAGCGCGCCGAAGGCGACCGCCGACTTGATCGTGCCCTGGAACGCCGGACCCGCCTCCGTGACGCCGAGGTGCAGGGGGTAGTCGCACTGCGCGGCGAGCTGCCGGTAGGCCTCGATCATCACGACCGGGTCGTTGTGCTTGACCGAGATCTTGATGTCGCGGAAGTCGTGCTCCTCGAACAGCGACGCCTCCCACAGCGCCGACTCCACCAGCGCCTCAGGCGTCGCCTTGCCGTACTTCTGCAGCAGACGACGGTCCAGCGAGCCCGCGTTCACCCCGATCCGGATCGGCGTGCCGTGCTCCTTCGCCGCCTTCGCGATCTCCCGCACCTTGTCGTCGAACTGCTTGATGTTGCCCGGGTTGACCCGCACCGCCGCACACCCCGCCTCGATCGCGGCGAACACGTACTTCGGCTGGAAGTGAATGTCCGCGATCACCGGGATCTGCGACTTGCGCGCGATCGTCGCCAACGCGTCCGCGTCGTCCTGCGTCGGACACGCCACCCGCACGATCTGACACCCCGACGCCGTCAGCTCCGCGATCTGCTGCAACGTCGCACCGATGTCCGACGTACGCGTCGTCGTCATCGACTGCACCGACACCGGGGCGTCCCCGCCCACCGCCACGGAGCCGACCTGGATCTGCCGGCTCCTGCGGCGCTCGGCGATCTTGGTCGGAACGGACGGCATGCCGAGAGAAATCGCAGTCATCTGCTGTGCAACCCCAAGTCGTGGATCAAGGTCCGGTCCCGTCAGCAGCGGGCTCCGATCCTTGAGATTACGGCACGAGCGTGAACGAGAGCGCATGGCGTCCCATCGGTTCGCCCGATGGCGTCCGGTAGCGGCGGCCCGGGCATGGCACCCGATCAAGAGGACATACTCTCTGGCTGCGCATGCCCGGGCCTCGCGTCGCGGATGATCAGCGGAGAACTTCGGCGTCGAGGTCCGTGCGGATGACCATCGCCGGGGCGGCCTCGTAACTCAGGACTGGCGTGCTCTCCCACGCGTCACCCAGGAGCTTCACGATGTCCGCCCACACGCCGTCCGCCAGCCATGTGCGCTGCCTGCAACGAACCTTCCGAGAATCCCCGAACTGCTCAGGAAGATCACGCCACAGGATTCCGGTGCGCAGACGGTGCAGCATTCCTGCGCATGCAGCCCGCAGGTTCAGGCGCGACCTGAAGTGGTGGGCCGGATACCTGGAGCGCAGCAGTTCTTCAATACGAGCCCACTGACAGTCCGTGGGGTCGGGCGGCACCGGTGTCCCCGTACGCAGATGCCACTCCGTCGTCAGGCAGCGCGTCCCCTCTCGATAGCGGAATGCGGGATCCATCATTTCCACGCGTACCTCCACCAACTCGATGATGCGGCGCTTTTCGGACGGCGAGAGGGTCCGGATGTCCGGTGCCGGCGATGCCAGCACAGTTCGCAGCCGGTTATCACGATTGCCCTCGTTTTCGAGTTCACGCAGCCAGTCCCGCGCATGGGCCAGAATCCGGCCGACCACTTCCACATCCGATTCGAGCTGACGCGTGGCAGCCTCGGCGATGAGGCCCTGTTCACCACGGCTCCGCAGCGCATCGAGTTCCTGCCGGTATCGGGCGGCAAGCCGATCAAGCGACCTCACCCGCTCAAGGTGCCGGATCAACGTCGCTGACGCCTGACCGGCAGACGGCAGAGCCGACCGGACGTCCGGCGGCGTCGAGGCGAGCAAGGCGTTGATGCGCTCCTCCACCTCGCGCTCCACGTAATCGGCGCGAAGGAAGACGCACCCGCAGGAACCCGGCTTACCGAGTGCCGAACACCGGTAGGTACGAATCCCGTCCTTCCCACGGAACGATCCGACGTACGGAAGTCCGCACACCCCTTGGATACGCCCCGTGAGCGGGTACACCAGATTGGGTTTGCGGCCGGGCCTCGTCAACCTGGCCAGCGCTTCCTGAAAACTCTTGATCCGATCCGTCGAGAGGATCGGAGGCAGCGGAATCACCACGCTCGCGCCGTACAGGGGGAGTCCGTCGCTCCCGAGTTTGGTGCAGTGTCCACCCCACTGCTGATCAGAGCGGCGAAAGACCGCCTGTCCGAGAAACGTGGATCCCCTCAACCGCTGATGAAGGTTCGCGCAGGTCCAACGACTTCCGTTCCGGGTGAGGAATCCACGTACGTTCAGCTCCTCAGCGAGCTCCACGAAGGTGCGGCCCCCCCCTCGATCACCAGGTCGGCGATGAGCCTCACCACCCGGGCTTCAGCAGAATCCACCTCGAGCGTCGAGCCGAACGAGCCCTTGCCCCTGATCCTGTAGCCGTAGGGAGCCGGACCACCAGGCCAGCCACCCTCGACCGCCTTGAATTGCCGACCGGCCTGCGTGCGCGCGACAAGGCGCCGGTAGTCCGCTTCGACACCTGCGCCAGCCGGTCGACCGTACGCCACCGTTCGACACCCCGCTCGCCGAGCGGTTCGGTGCAACACTCCACCCGCCCCCCGGCGTCCTCGATCTGCCAGATGCAACGCCAGATGGCAGCCTCCGTACGCCCCAGCCGATCCAGACGGTGCACCAGGACGATCTTCACGCGGGCTGCTGCGATGTCGTCGAGCAGCGCGTCGAATCCAGGGCGCGAATACGCCGAGCCCGATTCACCGGCGTCCTGCTGGGACCCCACCAGGCTCCAAGACGGCCACTGCTCCACGAACTCCCGGATGGCTTGCGCTTGAGCGGGAATCCCGAACCTGCCCTTTTGTTCGGCGGTCGAGACCCGCATGTAGGCCGCGACACCAACGGTCTCCGCGGGTCCGCCCGGCTGATCTGCGCACGGCGCAGTACCTTTCTGCATGTCAGTCCCTTCAAGACTGGCCAGACCCCGGGGTGTTGCAGCACCGCCGGGGTCACCCATGAACAGCAGAAACGTACGAAATTCGTAGACATGACGGCATGCGAAGGCCCCACCCTCCACTCTCACGAGTGACGCGAATGAAGGGTGGGGCCGAACGGTCTTTCAGTCGAAATATCCGCTTAACTGATTTTGACTGGGTTTACCACATCTGCGATCAACACCAAGATCGTGAAGCAGATGAAGACGCCCGCCACCACGTAAGCGACCGGCATCAGCTTCGCCACGTCGAACGGGCCCGGGTCGGGGCGGCGCAGGGCCTTGGCCAGGGTGCGGCGCAGGGACTCCCACAGGGCGCCCGCGATGTGCCCGCCGTCCAGGGGCAGCAGGGGGAGCATGTTGAACAGGAAGAGGGAGAGGTTGAAGCCCGCCACGAGCATCACGGCCAGGGCGAGCTGCTGGGAGGCCGGGATGTCCAGGGTGAAGATCTCGCCGCCGACGCGGGCCGCGCCGACCACGCCCATGGGGGAGTCGGGCTCGCGGGGTGCGCCGTCGAAGGCCGCGTTCCACAGGGCCGGGATCTTGCCGGGCAGGGCGGCGAGGGAGTCGACGGCCTCGCCCACCCGGTCGGTCATCCAGGAGACGGAGTCGCCGAAGTCCTGCTTGACGACGCCGTTGGCCGCGCTGAAGCCGAGGAATCCGGCCTTGACGAACTGGCCCTGGACGTAGGCCCCGCTGGAGTCCTTCTTGGCGACCATGTTGGTGGCGATCTTCGCGTGCAGGGTGAGTTCGCCGCCCTTGCGCTCGACGACGATGGCGACGTCCTTGCCGGCGCTGACCCGGATCAGGTCGGAGAGGGTGTCCCAGTCGTCCGTGCGGTGTCCGGCGAAGGAGACGATCCGGTCGCCCGGCTTCATGCCGGCGGCGGCGGCCGGGGAGGCCGGGTCGGAGGGCTTGCAGGCGTCACGGTTCTGGCTCTGCGCGATGACGCAGGGGGAGACCGAGCTGACGCTGGTGGTCTGCTGGGAGATGCCGAAGCCCATCAGCACGGTGAGGAACAGGACGATCGCGAGGATCAGGTTCATGAAGGGCCCGGCGAACATGACGATGACGCGTTTCCACGGCTTGCGCGTGTAGAACATGCGCGTCTCGTCGCCGGGCTGCAGTTCCTCGTAGGCCGCCGAGCGGGCGTCCTCGATCATGCCGCGCCAGGGCGAGGTGGAGCGGGCCGTGATCCGGCCGTCGTCGCCCGGCGGGAACATGCCGATCATGCGGATGTAGCCGCCCAGCGGGATCGCCTTGACGCCGTACTCGGTGTCGCCCTTCTTCCGCGAGAAGACGGTCGGGCCGAAGCCGACCATGTACTGCGGGACCCGGATGCCGAAGAGCTTGGCCGTGGACAGGTGTCCCAGCTCGTGCCAGGCGATCGAGAACAGCAGACCCGCCGCGAAGACGACTATGCCGAGGATCATCATCAGGGCTGTCATGCACGCGCCTCCGCGGTAGCCGTCAGTTCTTGGGCCCGGGCCCGTGCCCAGGTCTCCGCTTCGAGGACGTCCGGCACGGTCAGTGAAGTTCCCGTCACCGGCGTGCCGTGCTCGTGCACGACCCGGGTGACGGTCTCCATGATGCCGTTGAAGGGCAGCGCGCCCCTGCGGAACGCCTCGACGCACTCCTCGTTTGCGGCATTGAACACCGCCGGGGCCGTGCCCGCGAGCTCGCCCACGTGCCGGGCGAGGCCGACCGAGGGGAAGGCCTCGTCGTCGAGCGGGAAGAACTCCCAGGTCGACGCGGTGCTCCAGTCGAAGGCGGGCGCGGCGTCCGGGACCCGTCCGGGCCAGCCGAGGCCGAGGGCGATGGGCCCGCGCATGTCGGGGGGCGTCGCCTGCGCCAGTGTCGATCCGTCCGTGAACTCAACCATCGAGTGGACATACGACTGCGGGTGGACGACCACCTCAATGCGCGAGAAGGGAATGTCGTAGAGCAGGTGCGCCTCGATGACCTCCAGGCCCTTGTTGACGAGGGTCGCGGAGTTGATCGTGATGACCGGGCCCATGGACCAGGTGGGGTGGGCGAGGGCGTCCTCGACCGTCACGTTGGCCAGTTCCGCCTTCGTCCGGCCGCGGAAGGGGCCGCCGGAGGCGGTCACGACCAGCTTGCGGACGTCGGCGCGGGTGCCGGCCGCGAGGCACTGGAAGAGGGCCGCGTGCTCGGAGTCCACCGGGATGATCTGGCCGGGCTTCGCGAGCGCCTTGACCAGCGGGCCGCCGACGATGAGCGACTCCTTGTTGGCGAGCGCGAGGGTGCGGCCCGCCTCCAGGGCGGCGAGGGTGGGCGCGAGGCCGATGGAGCCGGTGATGCCGTTCAGCACGGTGTGGCAGTCGGAGGCGGCCACCTCGGTGGCGGCGCCGGGGCCGGCGAGGATCTCGGGCAGCGGCTCGGCGGCGCCGTACCGGGCGGCCAGCGCCTCGCGCAGGGCGGGCACGACGTCCTCGCGGGCGACCGCGACGGTCCGCACGCGCAGCCTGTGGGCCTGCTCGGCCAGGAGGGCGACCCGGCCGCCGTTGGCGGACAGGGCGCTCACCCGGAAGCGGTCCGGGTTGCGCAGCACGAGGTCGATGGCCTGGGTTCCGATCGAGCCGGTGGAACCGAGGATCGCCACGTCCTTGGGGCCGTCGCCCACGACGGGGTCGTAGACGCGGTGCGGGTCGGCGAGGGGGGCTGGACTGTCGCTCATCCCCCCATTGTTGCCGCAACGGGAAGGCGGCCGGACGGCGCGTCCCGCTGAGGGACGCGCCGCGACCCGGCCGCCGGGCAACCGTGTTCGACGGATCACCTGATCGGGCGGTGGACGTTCTCCCGCTCGCTGGGGCCGGGGGTCGCGTCGGCGATCCAGGGCGCGTCACCGGACAGGTCGACGACGCCCTGCTCGAGCCACTCGTAGGCGCCCGCCATGACGCCCTTGACGACCTTGCGGTCCAGCTCGTCGGTGTTGTGCCACAGGCGGGCGAAGAGCTCGTCGACGCGGATGCGGGACTGGCGGCAGAACACGTCGGCGAGCTGGTAGGCCTCGCGGCCGTTCTCGCCGCGCGAGCGCAGCAGTTCGGCGCGTACGCAGGCCGCGCTCATCGCGAACAGCTCCGCGCCGATGTCGACGATGCGGCCGAGGAAGCCCTGTTTGGTCTCCATCCGGCCCTGCCAGCGGGACATGGCGTAGAAGGTGGAGCGGGCGAGTTTGCGCGCGTGCCGCTCGACGTGCCGCAGGTGCGGCGACAGGTCGACGCCGGCGTGCTTGAACTCGGCGTAGGAGGAGGGCAGTTGTCCCGGTCCCGCGACCAGTTTCGGCAGCCACTTGGCGTAGAAGACGCCGGCGTTGGCGCCTGCCCTCGCCTTGTCCTGGAGGGATTTGTCGGGGTCGATGAGGTCGCCGGCGACGGTGAGGTGGGCGTCGACGGCCTCGCGGGCGATGAGGAGGTGCATGATCTCCGTCGAGCCCTCGAAGATGCGGTTGATCCGCAGGTCGCGCAGGACCTGTTCGGCGGGGACGGCCTTCTCGCCGCGGGCCGCGAGGGATTCCGCCGTCTCGAAGCCGCGGCCGCCGCGGATCTGGACCAGTTCGTCGGCCATCCGCCAGCCCATCTCGGAGGCGAACAGTTTGGCCAGCGCGCCCTCGATGCGGATGTCGTTGCGGTCCTCGTCGGCCATCTGGGAGGACAGGTCGAGCACCGCCTCCAGGGCGAAGGTGGTCGCCGCGATGAAGGAGATCTTCGCGCCGACCGCCTCGTGGTGGGCGATCGGCTTGCCCCACTGCTCGCGGGCCGCCGACCATTCGCGGGCGATCTTCAGGCACCACTTGCCGGCGGCCACGCAGGACGCCGGCAGGGAGAGCCGGCCGGTGTTGAGGGTGGTCAGGGCGATCTTGAGGCCGGCGCCCTCGGGGCCGACGCGGTTCGCGGCCGGGACCCGGACCTGGTGGAAGCGGGTGACGCCGTTCTCGATGCCGCGCAGGCCCATGAAGGTGTTGCGGTTCTCGACGGTGATGCCGGGCGAGTCCGTCTCCACGACGAAGGCGGTGATGCCGCCCTTGTGCCCCTCGCTCTTCGGGACCCGCGCCATGACCACGAGCAGGTCGGCCACCACGCCGTTGGTGGTCCACAGCTTCACGCCGTCGAGGACGTAGTCGTCGCCGTCGGGCACCGCGCTCGTGGCGAGGCGGGCGGGGTCGGAGCCGACGTCGGGCTCGGTGAGCAGGAAGGCGCTGATGTCGGTGGTGGCGCAGCGCGGCAGGAACCTCTGCTTCTGCTCGGGGGTGCCGAACATCTTCAGGGGCTGGGGCACGCCGATCGACTGGTGCGCCGACAGCAGCACGCCGACGGCGGGGCTGGCGGAGCCGATCAGGGCCAGCGCCTTGTTGTAGTACACCTGGGTGAGACCGAGGCCGCCGTACTTGGGGTCGATCTTCATGCCGAGGGCGCCGAGTTCCTTGAGTCCGCGCACGACCTCGTCGGGGATGCGGGCCTCGCGTTCGATGCGGGCCGCGTCCACCTGGGTCTCGCAGAAGTCGCGGAGCTTGGCGAGGAACGCCTCGCCCCGCCGGACGGCCTCGTCGGAGGGGACCGGGTGCGGGTGGACGAGGTCGAGCCGGAAGCGGCCCAGGAACAGTTCCTTGGCGAAGCTGGGCTTGCGCCAGTCCTGTTCCCGGGCGGCCTCGGCGACCTGGCGGGCCTCACGCTCGGTGACGGTGGGTTTCTTGAGGGGTGGTGCGGACATGAGGCTCACCTCGCCGCGAATCGGGATCTCGGGCCACATTGGTTACCGATGGGTGCTACCCGATCGTTGGTACCCGATCCGGGCCGCGGTGGCCACCCCACGCGCGCGCCTTCGGGCGGGCGGGGGCCCGGCGGCGGGGCTGGGAGGGGGCGGCTCCGCGGCGTCCCGCGGGCGTCGCCCGGCGTCCGCGCGCGGGCCGGGCGGGGCGCTCGGCGCGGTGGCGCGGCCTGGGCCGAACGGGTGTGGGCGACTCGCGCGCCGTGTTCGGCGTACTCTTCTCCACCAACTCGCCACAACTCCGTGTCGAAGCGCTTCGACAACCTATGGACACCCACTCGCGCTAGAGCTACTGTCGAACCACCCTCACTCGCCCCTGTTCGCAATGCGCACTGTCGAAGCGCTTCACAAAACTTGGAGAGCTGGATGGTCACCCTCGCCGAGGTCGCCCAGCACGCCGGAGTCTCGGCGAGCACGGTGAGCTATGTCCTCAGTGGCAAGCGGTCCATCTCCACGACCACCCGGCAGCGCGTCGAACAGAGCATCCGGGAACTCGGCTACCACCCGAACGCGGGCGCGCGCGCCCTGGCGAGCAGCCGGTCGAACATCATCGCGCTGATGATCCCGCTGCGCACCGACATCTACGTGCCGGTGATGATGGAGATCGCCATCGCGGTGGCCACCACGGCCCGCACCCACGGGTACGACGTGCTGCTGCTCACCGGCGAGGAGGGCTCCGACGCGGTCCGCCGCGTCACCGGCAGCGGGCTCGCCGACGCGATGATCCTCATGGACGTCGAACTCGACGACGAGCGGCTGCCGTTGCTGCGCTCCTGCGGCCAGCCGTCCGTGCTGATCGGCCTGCCGGCCGACACCTCGGGTCTGACCTGCGTCGATCTGGACTTCGGGGCGACCGGCGCGCTGTGCGTGGAGCATCTGGCCACACTCGGCCACCGCGACATCGCCGTCATCGGCGAGGCCCCGGCGGTCTACGAACGGCACACCGGCTTCGCCGAGCGCACGCTCGACGGGCTGCGCGGCCGGGCGAGGGAACTCGGCCTGCGGCTGCTGCACCGCCCGTGCGAGGGCGGGTACGACGCGATGGCGGTCACCCTGGCCCGGATCCTCGACGAACGTCCGGGCACCACCGGGTTCGTCGTGCAGAACGAGTCGGCGGTGGAGCCGCTGCTCGCGCTGCTGCGCCAGCAGGGCCGGGCCGTGCCGGAGGACGTCTCGGTGGTGGCGATCTGCCCCGACCAGGTCGCCGTCCAGGCATCGGTGCGGCTGACGTCCGTGGCCATCCCCGCGCAGGAGATGGGGCGGCACGCGGTGGAACGCCTGGTCGCCAAGCTGGAGGGGCGCGGCGGCGACGAGGTCGTGCTGATCGCGCCCGAGCTGACCGTCCGGGCCAGCACGGGACCGGCGCCCTCCGGAGCCTGACCCGCCCCCTCGCACCGCCGTCCGCCCCCGCGCACGTCGACCCGCCGCCCCTCCCCCCTCTCACGCCTTCCCGTTGTCACGCCTCCCCTCGCCACGCCTCACCGTCGTCACGCCGCCACGTCCTCGTCTACCGCGCCGGTCCGGGCGCCCCCGTGCCCGCGTCCCCCGCCTCACTCCCGTCTGCACTCCTTCAAGGAGCACCCCTCGTGAACCAGCCTGCCGAAAACCAGCCACAGGTCAGCCTCGCGCAGTCGTCGCCCACCGTCGGCACCTTCCGGGAGCGCGACGGCGCGCTGGAGTGGAGCGGCCGTCAGGAGACCCTGCGGGTCGAGCCGTGGGGTCCGGACGCCGTCCGGGTGCGCGCCCGGCTCGGCGGCCCGATCCTCGAGGGGCTGCCCGGCGCCCTGCTCGACGGGCCGCCCGCCACCGAGAGCAGCGTCAAGACGAGCGAGGCGGAGGGCCTGCTGACGGTGGGCGCGCTCACCGTCGAGGTGAGCGCCGAGGGCCTGGTCCGCTTCCTGCGCA
The DNA here is from genome assembly GCF_036226605.1 of Streptomyces sp. NBC_00704. Classification (NCBI taxonomy): domain Bacteria; kingdom Bacillati; phylum Actinomycetota; class Actinomycetes; order Kitasatosporales; family Streptomycetaceae; genus Streptomyces; species Streptomyces sp. NBC_00704. The sequence goes on along the minus strand of NZ_CP109000.1, from coordinate 5,957,299 downwards.
CCGACGACCGCACCGAGATCCTGGCCGAGGACCGCGCCCACTTCTGGTGGCCGGGCTCGCGCCTCTACACGGCCGTCGGCAACGGCCACCACCGCTTGGAGCAGCGGTTCGCCGCCTACGACGACGAGCGGCTGTACGGACTCGGGCAGCACCAGCACGGCCGGCTCGACCAGAAGGGCCTGGTCCTGGATCTGGTCCAGCGCAACGCCGAGGTCGGCATCCCGGTGCTCACCTCCAGTCGCGGCTACACCCTGCTGTGGAACAACCCGGCGATCGGCCGTGTCGAGCTGGCCGGGAACGGCACCCGCTGGGTCGCGGACTCGGCACGCCAGATCGACTACTGGATCACCGCCGGCGCCCCGGCCGACGGCCAGCGCCGCTACAGCGCGGTCACCGGCCGCACCCCGATGCTGCCGGAGTGGGCGGCGGGCTTCTGGCAGTGCAAGCTGCGCTACCGCACCCAGGACGAACTCCTGGACGTGGCGCGGGAGTACAAGCGCCGGGGGCTGCCGCTCGACGCCATCGTCTGCGACTTCTTCCACTGGACGCACCTGGGCGACTGGAAGTTCGACCCGGCCGAGTGGCCCGACCCGGCCGCGATGGTCCGCGAGCTGGCGGAGATGGGCGTCAAGCTGGTGGTGAGCGTGTGGCCGTCGGTGTCGCCGCTGAGCGAGAACCACCAGCTGATGGAGCAGCGCGGGTACTTCATCGGCACCCAGTACGGTCCGATGGCGCACGCCGACTGGCCCGACAAGGGGGTCGCCTCGACGGTCCAGGTGGCGTTCTACGACGCGACCAACCCCGAGGCACGGGACTTCCTGTGGTCGAGGATCCGGGACAACTACCTGGCCCCGTACGGCATCACGGCCTTCTGGCTGGACGCCTGCGAGCCGGAGCTCAAGCCGGGCTTCCCGGAGAACCTGCGCTACTGGGCGGGTCCGGGTCTGGAGGTCGGCAACATGTACCCGGCCGAGAACGCGCGCACGTTCTACGAGGGGCTGCGCGCGGCGGGCGAGGAGGAGATCGTCAGCCTCAACCGTTCGGCGTGGGCGGGCAGTCAGCGGTACGGGGCCGCCCTGTGGTCCGGTGACATCGGGACCGACTTCCCGACGCTGCGCCGGCAGATCGCCGCCGGCCTCAACACCGCGCTGTCGGGCATCCCGTGGTGGAACACCGACATCGGCGGCTTCCACGGCGGGGACCCGGACGACCCGGCGTACCGGGAGGTGATGGTGCGCTGGTTCCAGTTCGGGGCGGTGTCGCCGCTGATGCGCCTGCACGGCTTCCGCGATCCGGGCATGCCGCTCGGCCCGGACATGACCGGCGGCCCCAACGAGGTGTGGTCGTACGGCGAGGAGGCGGGCGCGATCCTGGAGGCGTACCTGCGGCTGCGGGAGCGGCTGAAGCCGTACGTCATGGACGTCATGCGGGAGGCGCACGAGGAGGGCCTGCCGCCCATGCGGCCGCTGTTCCTGGAGTTCCCGGACGACCCGGCGGCCTGGTCGGTGGACGACGCCTACCTCTTCGGCCGGGACCTGCTGGTCGCGCCGGTTCTGACGGCGGGCGCGACGACCCGCACGGTCCACCTCCCGGCGGGCGCGGTCTGGACGAACGCGTGGACGGGCGAGACGTACGAGGGGGGTGCGCGGGCCACGGTGGACGCCCCGCTGGAGCGCCTCCCGCTGTTCCTGCGGGACGGGGCGCGGCTGCCGGTGGCCGAGTAACGCCGGTCCGCCGCATACGGGTCGAACTGCCTTGTGCGATAGGGGGGTTGGCGGGGTAGGGAGCTGGGGTCCGGGCGTCCCCCCTGCCCCGCTTTCCCCCGTCGCTCCCGACCGTTCCCCCGCCGACCCCGCGAAAGGGTGTCCCCCCATGGCGTCGTCCCCGCTCGCCCTCACCGTGGCCAACCAGGTGCTGCGGCCCGGTTTCCGCTCCCGCCGCACGCCCGACCGCGTCTTCGACCGGCTCTCGGCGCAGGCGGGTTCGGCGCCCGGGGACGAGGAGTTCGCCGAGGAGTTCCGGTTCCTGCTGCGCCACTGGGCCCGGGACGGGAATCTCACGCCGGTGGGCTGGTGGTCGGCGCAGGGCCATGTCCGGCGGCATCTGGCCAACCGCGCCCGCGTCCGGCGGCTGATCGCCGAGCACCCCGGCATCGCGCGGGAGCCGGTCGAGCGGCCGGTGTTCGTGGTGGGGCTGCCGCGCACCGCGACGACCCTCACCCACGGTGTGCTCTCGCTGTCCGAGGAGCACCGATGTCCCCTGCTGTGGGAGCTGCTCACCCCGGACCTGGCGGGCCCGCCCGAGCGGCACCGCAGGGCTGTCGCCGGGGCCCGTCTCATGGTCGGCGCGATCGATCTGTTCGCGCCGCGCTACCGCGACATCCATCCCCTGGTCGCCGAGGGCCCCGAGGAGTGCACCTTCGCGCTCCCGCACACCGTCATGCCGCTGTCCCAGGCGCGCATCCCGGCCTACCGGGCGGCGCTGGAGGAGCGGGACTTCGTCCCCGACTACGCCTACCTCAAACAGGTCTACCAGGTGCTCCAGCACGGCCGCCCCCGCCGCCGCTGGGTGCTGAAGTCCCCTCTGCACACCGGCCATCTCGACGCGCTGCTGGCCGTCTTCCCGGACGCCACGCTGGTCTGGACGCACCGGGAGCCGGCCGCCGTCGTGGCGTCGTTCTGCAGTCTGGTGGAGCACGGCATGGCGATCACCCGGCGCCCGCTGGACCTGCACGAGCTGGGCGCGACCTGGCTCGCCCTGCTGAGCCGTTCCGTGGAGCGCGGACTCGCGGCCCGGGCCGCCGTCCCGCGCGAGGCGCTGGTGGACGTCCCCTACTCGTGGCTGGGCTCCGATCCGGCCACCGGAGCCCCGAAGCTCTACGACGCCGTGGGCGCCCGCTGGACCGACGCCGACGCCGCGCGGCTCCCCCGGGTCGCCGCCCGCCCCAAGGGCAGCCGGCCGCACAGCTACGACCTGGCCCGCTACGGCCTGACGCGGGCCGGCGTCGACGCCGCGTTCGCCGGGTACGACGCCCTGCGCGCCGAGGTCGACCGGGCCTGACGCCCGGCCCGGCGCGCCGCCCCCGCCCCCGCGCACGGCGGGGGCGCTGACGGGGCAAGGGGCGCCGGGCGCGTCCTGTGGACGCTCACCACGTCCCCAGGGTGAGGACGTGCTCCTCTCCGGCGACCAGGTCGACCGTGCGGGGATCGCCGTCGGGGGTCCGCACGTCGACGCGGTGCGTGCGCCGCGGTGTGAGGACCGCCCGGCCGCCGTCGGGGCCCCAGGTCAGGTCGAGTCCGGCGCCGAACCGGGTGCGCACGCCGCGCAGTTCGCCCGCGGGGAGCGCCGGGGGCACGGCCGGCAGCAGCACCAGCCGGTCGGGGGTGGACTGGACGAGCGCCTCGATCAGCACGGCGGGCAGGGTGTGCGCGGCGTCGGCGTTGTAGACGTCGCGGCGGGGGTAGTGGGCGCTCATCAGGGAGTCGTGGAAGAAGTCGCCGTCGAGGACCGCTCCCAGGGCGTTGGCGACCCGGTGGGCGTCCCGCAGCCGGGCGGCGATCAGGGCGTGGTGCAGGTGGCCGTGCGCGGAGTCGTTCTCCGCGCCGCGCAGTTCCAGGGCGCGGTGGGCGGCCGCGGCCTGCCGCGGGGTGTCGTAGGGGTTGATCTCGTCGAGGGGCCAGACGCCGTAGAGGTGGCTGAGGTGGCGGTGGTCGTAGGAGTCGTCGAGGCCGGGCCAGGCCCACTCGGCGAGGGCTCCGTCGGCGTTGGTGCGGTGGGGCGGGAGGCGGTCGGCGAGGGCCCGCCAGCGGGCCGCCTCCGGGGCGCCGGGGTGGTAGTCGGCCGCGGTGAGCAGGGCGTGCCGGGCGGCGGAGAGGTCCATGGCCGCGTTCAGCGCGCCCCAGCCGCCGTTCGCGGGCCGGTTCTCCGGCGAGTAGGAGGGGACGACGACGAGCCGGCCGTCCGCGTCGGTGCGGGTGAGGAAGTCCTCGTAGAAGCGGGCGGTCTCGGCGAGGGCGGCGGCGGTGCGCGGGTCACGCGCGCCGCGGGTGTCGTCGTGGTCGACGAGGGGCTTGAGCAGCCAGTCGGCGCCGGCGGTCCACAGGTGGAGCGGGTACTCGCGGCTGAAGTGGTACGACAGCCCGGACTCCCCGTCGGAGTGCGCGGGCGCGACCGCTCCGCGGGCGCCGAACACGGCGCGCGCGTTGGCCCGCCAGTCGTCTAGCTGACGGTCGATCAGTGAGGCGAGGGCCTCGGTGACTTCGGGGAGGGCGGCGGCCGCGGCCGAGGCGGTCTGGAGGTTGACGTTGGCGTCGTTGGTGAACGCGCCGGACCAGGCGGTGTCCCAGTCGCCGGTCCACAGGCCCGGCAGGCGGGGCGGGTTCAGGCCGGAGGAGGACAGGAGGTGGTAGCGGCCCGCGGCGAAGAGCCGCTCCAGGAGGGCGGGGCTGCGCGGGCGCGCCAGCAGCTCGGAGCCGGGCAGGGCGCGTTCGGCCGGGTCGGCGCGCAGGTCGAGGGTGACACGACGGTAGGCGGTGCGGTGCGGGGCGAGGTGGCGTTCGAGCAGTTCGCCGTAGGAGTGCGGCAGCCGGTCCAGGGCGTGCCGCTCGGCGAGGACGTCGAGTTCGCCGGTGTGCCGGCGCACCCGGGTCAGCAGGAGCACCGACGTGGCGCCGGTGACCCGCACGCCGGGCAGGGTCAGGTCGGCGCGGCCGCCGGCGGCGACGACGAGGGTGACGCCGGTGTAGGAGCGGTCGCTGTCCGGGTAGCGGGCGCGCAGGGTGAGCAGGGCCCCGGACGGTGTGCGGACGGCGCTGTGACCGACGGCGAGGCCGGCGGGGGCGCCGGGGAGCCGGTGGTCGAGCGCGATGTCCACGTCGAGTCCGGTGACCTGGTGGACGATCACGTCGTCGGCGCGGGAGACGAACACCCGGCCGGTGGCGTCCGCACGGCTCGCGACGGTCTCGCCGGTGGTGAAGTCGACGGACCGCAGGAGTCGGCCGTCGCCGCGCGACCCGTGCGAGGGCGGGCGGCGCACGCTCATCCGGAAGGCCGGGTGGAAGGGCTGGACCCACCGCAGCGGGCGGTGGTCGGTGAAACTCTCGGCGGCCGTCGTGTCACCGGCGAGCAACGCGTCCTGGAGCGCGGGGAGTTCGTCGGCCAGCTCGGGCGGGCGGGCGTGTTCGGAGCCGTTGGGGCGGACCAGGGTGTGATGGGTGACGACGACCCGTTCGTCATGGGGGTCGCCGAACACGAGGGCGCCGTGCCGGCCGTTGCCGCTGAGGTAGGCGTCCTCCCAGCGGGCGGCGGGCCGGTGTTCCCAGGTGCCGTGCACGGGGCCGTCGGCGCCGCCGAAGCCGGGAGGGGCGGGCTCGGCCGGACGGGAGGCAGGGGTGGGCTGTGTGGTCATGGGCGCAGCACCGCCACGCCGTGGCGGCCCAGTTCGATCCCGTCCGTGACCGTCGTGCCGGTCAGCAGCTCGTGGTGGGCCCCCGCGAGGGGGACGGTCACGGGCTCGCGGCCGTGGTGGAGCAGGAAGAGCAGGTCGCCGCGGCGGACGGCCTCGACGCCGGGCGGGAGGCCTTCGAGGACGGGCCGCACGCCCGCCTCGGCGGCGATCCGGGCGAGGAGGGTGCGGAAGGCGCCGGGTTCGGGGAGGGTGGACAGGTACCAGGCGCGGTCCCGGCGCAGGACGGCCGGCATGCCCTCCAGCTCGCCCCGCCGGTAGACGGCCTCGACGCGGGCGTCGGCGGCCGGTTCCAGTTCCTCGGACCACAGGACGCCGTCGAAGCCGTCGGTCCCGACGCTCTCCCCCGCGTCCAGCGGCCACCACTCGTGCAGGACGCGGATGCCGAACAGCTCGCGCAGCCGGGCGTCCATGCCGCCCTCGCGCACCCGGTCGTCCTCGTCGGCGACGCCGGTCAGGAACCCGCAGACGAGGACGCCGCCGCCGCGGACGTAGCCGAGGAGGTTGTCGATCGCCGCGTCGGTGAGGGCGTACAGCTGCGGGACGAGGACCATGCGGTAGCCGGACAGGTCGTGCGCGGGGTGGGCGAAGTCGGCGGTGAGGTTGTTCTCCCACAGGGCGCGGTGCCAGGCGGTGAGGACGGCCGGCAGGTCGACCTCGGCGGACGGGCGGGCGTCCTGGGCTCCGGCCCACCACGCGTGCCAGTCGTGGAGCACGGCGACCTCGGCGGTGATGTGCCGGCCGGCCGTGTGCGGGCCGAGTCTCGCGAGGTCGGCGCCGAGCTGCTTGACCTCCTGGAAGGTGCGGCCCTCCTCGCCGGCGTGGCTGACCATCCCGGAGTGGAACTTCTCCGCGCCCTGCCGGGACTGCCGCCACTGGAAGTAGCAGACGGCGTCCGCGCCGCGGGCGACCGCCTGAAGGGACCACAGGCGGTTCATGCCGCGCGGCTTGGGGTGGTTGACGCCGCGCCAGTTGACGGGTCCGGCGGCCTGTTCCATCAGCATCCAGGGGCCGCGCGCCTGGGAACGGGTCAGGTCCTGGACCATGGCGGCCTGCTGGGCGCCGTAGGGGTCACGGGGGTCGGGGTAGAGGTCGACGGAGACGACGTCCTCCTCCTCGGCCCAGCGCCAGGCGTCCTGGCCGATCCACAGCGGCATGAAGTTGGTGGTGACCGGCAGGTGCGGGGTGTGCCGGGCGACGATGTCGCGTTCGGCGCGGAAGCACTCCAGGAGCATGTCGGAGGTGAAGCGCCGGAAGTCGAGGACCTGGGTCGGGTTCTTCAGGTAGTGCGGGGTGCGCGGGGGCAGGACGCCGTCCCAGGTGTCGTAGTCCTGGGACCAGAACGCGGTGCCCCAGGCGGTGTTGAGGGCGTCGAGGGTGCGGTACTTCTCGCGCAGCCAGCGGCGGAACGCGGCGGCGGCCTCGTCGCCGTGGTCGAAGGTGCAGTACTCGTTGTTGATGTGCCACATGGTGAGGGCGGGGTGGCCGCCGTAGCGGGCGGCCAGGTCCTCGGTGATGGCGGCGGCGTACCGGCGGTAGACGGCGCTGGAGTGCGAGAAGTGCTGGCGGCCGCCCCACCACTCGGTGCGGCCGTCCTCGGTGCGGGGCAGGGTCTCGGGGTGCAGCCGGCCCATCCAGGGCGGCGGCGAGGCGGTGGGGGTGGCCAGGACGACGCCGACGCCGCTGTCGTGCAGCAGGTCCATCAGGGTGTCCAGCCAGCCGAACTCCCGTGTGCCGGGCTCGGGTTCGAGCCGGGACCAGGAGAAGACGCCGAGCGTGACGGAGTTGACGCCGGCGTCGCGCATCAGCCGGACGTCCTCGTGCCAGGTCTTCTCGGGCCACTGCTCGGGGTTGTAGTCGCCGCCGAAGAGGATCCGGCCGCGGGTGGCGTCGCCCAGGTTCGGCATCAGACGGGCTCCCCGTACTGGATGCCGCGCCCGTTGGTGGCGATGTAGACGCGGCCGTACAGGCGCGGGTCGGCCGCGAGGGTCGCGCCGATCCAGCCCCACTGGTGCCGGTCGTCGTTGATCCGCGTCCAGGTCTGAGCGCCGTCGTCGGAGCGGTACACGGCGGTGATCGTATCCGTCGAGCCGACCATGTAGACCGCCGGGTACACGGCGCCGACGGCGGCCTTGCCGAAGGCGAGGGTGTAGGAGGCCCAGCAGCTGGTCAGCTTGGTGAAGGTCACCCCGCCGTCGGTGGACCGGTACAGCCCGTTCCACTTGGTGCTGAGCCACAGGTCGCCGGACCGGCCCGGGGCGGCGGCGAGCTGGAACTGGCTGTCCCCGGACGGCAGTCCGCTCGCCCGCCCGGTGAACGTGAGGCCGCGGTCGGTGCTGGCGAACAGGGTGCCGGTGTCGGTGTCGTAGGCGTAGAAGCGCGCCGGGTCGGCCGGGTCGGCGAGCGGGGTGGCGCCCTTGGGGAAGGAGGCGACCTCGGACCAGGTCGCGCCGTCGTCGGTGGAGCGCTGGGCGGGGTACTTGGTGCCGTCCCAGTGCACGAAGGACCACAGCAGCACGCTGCCGTCGCTGTTGGCCGCGATCGGGCCGGGGGCGTCCTTGGCGATCGCGGGCTGGGCCGCGAAGGGCGCCCAGGTCTTCCCGCCGTCGCGGGAGTACGCGCCGTTGCCGTGGTCGCCGAAGCCGGTGCGCACGACGTACGAGGGCCTGGCCGCCGCCTGGGCGAGTCCCGTCGTCGAACCGAACACCGGGTTGGCCGCCATGCCTCGGGACGGCGAGGCCGTGAGCCGGTCGTGGTACATCACGCCGACGTCCCCGAGGCCGCTGATCAGGTGCGCCGTCCCCGTCGGCGGCGAGATCAGCTGGCGCACGGAGGTCTCCTCCAGGCCGCGGATCTGCGGGGCCCAGTGCTTCAGGTCCCGGGTGCCGTAGAGGGTGGCGCCGGTGCCGTACACGACGTGCTTCGAGTCGTACGGGTCGACGGCGAGGGCCTGGATCCACCAGCCGAACTTGGGCTCGTCGGCGCCGAAGGTGAGGAACGGCGTCTCGGACACGTCGAGGACGGCGGAGTCCTTGAGGGACGTCCAGGTGCGGCCGCCGTTCGTGGTCCGGAACAGGGTGTCGACGGCCGACCAGCGGTTGTTCGTGGAGACGACGACGGTGCCGGGCCGCCGGGCGTCGACGGCCGCCCCGCCGTAGCCGAACGAGTCCCGCCCTCCGTCGCCCGTCGTGCCGCCGGGCACGACGGGGGTGACGTCGGTCCATCTGCCGGTGGCCGTGGCCAGCTTGTGCACGCTGCCGTCGGACTGCCCGTTGGGTCCGGGCGCGTCGGCGTACGTCACGTACAGCTCGCGGGTGTGGCAGTCGTAGGCGGCCCGGATCGGCACCCTGGCGTTCGCGCCGGCGGGCTGACCGGGGACGGCCTGCCAGGTGCCGCCGTCGGTGGTGCGGTACAGGTTGGCCGCCCGGCCGTCGGAGTCGCCCCAGCCCGCGTAGAGGGCGCGGCCGGCGGCGACGAGGAGCGTGACGCCCTGCCCGGTGGCGGACGGCGTCGCGGGGAACCCGGCCGCGGCCGCCCAGGTCGCGCCCCGGTCGGTCGACTTCAGCAGGCCGTCGTGGCGGGTGCCGAGCCACAGGGTGTCGCTGTCGCGCGGGTCGACCAGCAGCCGCTCGCCCGTGCCCCGGCCGTCCTCGTTGCCGCCGAGCTTCACGGTCAGGTCGGTGCGCGCCCAGGTGGCGCCGCGGTCCTCGGAGCGCAGGACCGCGCCGTTGCCCGCCCAGGACTGGGCGTAGGTGCCCAGGGCGAGGTAGAGGCGGTTCGGATGCGCGGGGTCGACCGCCATCGCCTCCACGCCGAGCAGGTTCCAGTCGTCCCAGCCGAGGTGGTCGGTGAGCGGGGTCCAGCGGGCGGTCCGGTCGTCCCAACGGTAGGCGCCGCCGATGTCCGTGCGGGCGTAGGCGAGACCGCGCACGGCGGGGTGGAAGAGGACGCCGGTGACGAATCCGGTGCCGCCGATGACGGCGTTGCGCCACCGGTAGGCGGGGGCGGCGGCGCCACCGGCGGTCGCGGTGGCGGCTTCGGCCGCGTCGGCGCGCCCCTGCACCACCGGGAGCGCGGTGAGCGCGGCGGCGGCAGCGGTGCCGGCGAGGACGCTGCGGCGGCTGAGCGGGGAGACGGACATGGGGTACCTCGCAGGGTGGGGTCGCGGTTCGGGGGCGCTGCCGGGGACGGCGGACTGCGGGCGGCTGGCGGCTGGCGGGGGGATGTGTGTCGGACGCGGGACGGCAGGGTGCCGGGGGCGCGACACGGGGTCGTGGGACGGGTGGGGGCGATGGGAGGCACCGGGGGCGTGGGGGCCGGCGCGGTGTGCGGCTCCGGGCCACGGGGTGGGTGGAGGGGCCGGTCGGGCGCGGGGGCCGCGAGGTGTGCGGCTTCGGGCTCATGGGATGTGGGGGCGACCCCGGGGCGGGGGGCGAGGGTGTGCGGTTCCGTCGTGTGGGCGCGACCGGTGACGGCCGCCACGCGGCGGCAGGCCCGACGGCCCCGGCGGCCCCGGCGGCCCCGGCGGCCGCGGGGGCGGGGCCGCCGGCGCCGTGGCCTGAGGGGCTCACCGGCTGGTGAGGCCGGCCCGGCTCGGGCGCTACCCCTTCACCGCGCCGGTGAGCATGCCCTTCTTGAAGTGCTTCTGGACGAACGGGGAGAGCACGGCCACCGGCAGCAACGCCATCACCATGACCGCCATCTGCACGGCCAGGGCCGACAGTTGTCCCGTCTTGATGGCCTGTCCCATGCCGACCGGAGCCTCCTGCTTCTGCACCAGCTGGATCATGACGTTCTGCAGCGGCATCATGTCCTGGTCGTTCAGGTACAGCGACGCGTTGAACCAGGCGCTCCAGTAGCCGACGGCGTAGAAGAGCGTGATGACCGCCAGCACCGCCCTCGACAGGGGCATCACGATCTGCCACAGGATGCGGAACTCGCCCGCGCCGTCGATGCGGGCGCTGTCGATGAGTTCCTGCGAGATGCCCTGGAAGAACCCGCGCAGGACCAGGATGTTGAACACGCTGATCGCGCTCGGCAGGATCAGCGCGAGATAGGTGTCCGTCAGGCCGAGGGACTGCACGAGCAGGTACGTGGGGATCAGGCCGGCGCTGAAGAACATCGTCGCCAGCAGGATCATCAGCAGCCAGCGGTGTCCGAGCGAGCCCGAGCGGGAGAGTCCGTAGGCGCACAGCACGGACACGCTCATCGAGAAGAGCGTGCCGACGAGGGTGATCAGGACGCTGATGACCGCGGCCCGGGTGACCTGGCCGCCGCCGAGCAGCTCCCGGTAGGCGACGAAGGTGAGGCCCTTGGGCACCATCACCAGACCGCCCGCCTCGTCGATCGTCTTGCGCGAGGAGAGGCTGGTGACGAGGACGATCCACAGCGGGAAGAGGATCGCCAGGCAGGCGAAGGACAGGGCGACGCCCTTGCCCGCGAGGCCGGCCCTGCTGGGCGGTTCCTCCCACACGGGCCGCGGGGGCGCGGCCCACCGGCCGGGCGGGCGCGTCGGCTTGTCGATGACGGCGGTCATTTCTTGTACACCCCCTGCTCGCCCATCAGATGGGCCACCTTGTTCGCGACGAGCACCAGCCCGAGGCTGATGACGCCCTTGATCAGACCGGCGGCGGCCGCGTAGCCGAAGTCCTGGTTGCGGACGCCGTTCCACCACACGAAGGTGTCGAGCACTTCCGACGCCCCGGGTCCCACCGCGTCGCGCTGCAACAGGATCTGTTCGAAGCCGACCGTCAGCGCGTCGCCCACCCGCAGCACCAGGAGCAGCGCGATCACCGGCCGCAGGGCGGGCAGCGTCACGTGCCACATGCGGCGCCAGCGGTTGGCGCCGTCCATCGCGGCGGCCTCGTACAGGTCCGGGTTGACGGAGGCGAGCGCGGCGAGGAAGACGATGATGCCCCAGCCGGCGTCCTTCCAGACGCTCTGCGCGGTGATCAGGAACTTGAAGGTGTCCGGGTCGGTCATGATGTCGACGCCGTCGTACCCGTGCTGCCGCAGCAGCTGCGAGAGGATTCCCGCGCCGCCGAACAGCTGCTGGAAGACGGCGATGACGAGCACCCACGAGAAGAAGTGGGGCAGGTAGAGGATCGCCTGCGACACCGCCCGGATCCGGGGCCGGACCACGCTGTTGATGAGCAGCGCGACCAGGATCGGGACGGGGAAGTACAGGACGAGCTGGAGGAAGAAGAGCACCAGGGTGTTCTGGACGGCGCTCCAGAAGGCGGAGTCCTCGAAGAGCCGCTGGAAGTTCTCCAGGCCCACCCAGGGACTGTGCAGGATGGAGACGACGCCGTTGTCGCTGACGTAGGGGTCGTAGTCCTGGAAGGCGACCACGTTGCCGAGGATCGGCACGTAGTTGAAGAGCAGGACCAGCAGCACCGCGGGCAGGGTCATCAGCAGCAGGACGCGGTCGCGTCTGAACCTGGTCCGCAGACTCAGCTTGCCGGCGGTCCGCCCGCTTCCGGGACCGGCGGTCCCGCCGGACGCCGCCGGCGTCTTCTGCGCCTCGTCGGCCTCGGCCCTGCTCCGAGGCACCGTGCTGTTCGACACGGCCGTTCTCCTCGCCCCGGTCCTGGTCAGCTCGCCGCCGGGCCGTTGTCGTCCAGCAGCTTCTGGTACCAGTCGCGCAGCTGGTCGCCGCCCTTCTTCTTCCAGTCGGCGACCGCCTGCTGCATGTCTCCGATCTTCTTGCGGCCGCGGACGATGTCGTCCTCCAGCTGCTCGAAGTCGTTGGAGAGGTTGGTCCAGCGGGTGGGCTCGGTGATCTGCATGCCGTAGAAGGCCGACTTCTTGGTGAAGGCGCCCATTCGCTGCTGCCACTCGACCTGGCCCTTGGCGACGTCCGGGAAGTCGGGGTGCGCGATGGTCGCGGCCGGGCTCGCGATCATCACGAAGGCGTTGGCGACCTCCTGGTTGCCCTTGTCGTTCTTGACGGGCACCCCGTCCTTGACGGTGTAGTGCGTGCCCTCGACCCCGTAGTTGGTGAGCATGTACTCCTTGGTGCCGTACGGGGCGGCGGTGACGTTGGCGACGGCCAGCACGTCGCGGATGACCGACTCGGAGGCCTTCTTGTTGACGAAGGCGAAGATGTTGGCCGGCTGGGTGGCGTAGATGACCGGGTCGGCGCCGCCGTGGCCGAAGATGTCCATGCCCCAGATCCGGAAGTCGGGGTTCTGGGTGGCCTGCGAGGCCTGCTGCCCGTACCAGCTGGAGATGTCGTTGTTGTAGATCAGGAACTCGCCGGCCGCGAACTTGGTGCTCGGGTCGACGGCCTGGCTCTTGCCCAGCTTGAAGTCGGGGTGCACGTACCCGGCGGCGAACAGCTTGCGGGACCATTCCAGCGCTTCGAGGTAGGCGTCCAGCTCGATGCGGTTGACGAGCTTGCCGTCGACGAGGACCCAGCCGAGCGGCTTCTCCTGGCCGGAGGGCACCCCGAAACTGTTGAACGCGGTCCACTTCATGTCGCCGCAGGCCCACACCTTGGCCTTGGCGTCAGTGATCTCCTTGGCCAGCGCCGTGAACTCGTCCGTCGTCTTCGGGACCTCGTAGCCGTGCTTGTCGAAGAGGTCCTTGCGGTAGAAGGGGACGATGTTCGGCACGTACGAGGACGGCATCGGCAGGGCGCGCAGCTTGCCGCCGAAGATCGAGCGCTGCCAGGCGTCCGTGGGGATCGCCGCGAGGTTCGGGTACTCCTTGACCTTGTCGCCGGACAGGTAGGGGCCCAGGTCGGCGAACTTGCTGAGGATGGCGCTGGGTATCTTGCCGCCCATGTTCCAGCCGGGGACGACCACCACGTCCGGCACGTCGCTGGAGGCGAGGACCGCGCCGAGCTTCTGGTCGTAGGTGTTGCCGTCCTGGTTCTGCCAGACGACGTCGACGCCGGTGAGGCTGTTCATCCCCGTGTAGTAGGGGTTGTCGGCCTTCGGCGGCGAGCCCCAGAACGGCGACATGACGGTGACCTTGCCGCCCTTGCCGAGCTTCTTCGGCACGGACGTCTTCAGGGCCGAGAGGTCGAGCTTGCCGGTGAAGCCGACCGCGGAGCCGTTCTTGGACGGGATGTCGGGCGTCACCACGCCGGCGGCCACGTAGGCGGGCAGGATGTTCTTCGCGGCCTTCCCCGACGTGGTCCCCTCGCGTGAGTCGCCGTCCGACCCGCCGCAGGCGGCGAGCAGGGGCATCCCGCCGGCCACCGCTGCGGTGGCGACCGCCGTGGAGGCGAGGAAGCTTCTCCGGCTCGGTCCGGAAGGACCAGAAGAGAAGGAAGCGGCGTTCGGCGTCATTGCGTCAACCCTTCATGGCGCACCAGGACACCCGGCGGTGGCCGTCGGCTGCGGTGTCTCGAGTGGAACTGGCTGAGCCGAAGCGGTTCCTGCGGCCCCGTGTGCTGGGGCTTTCCAGTCGAAGCGCTTCGATGTTGCTGCGAGGTTAAGTGAACACCCCGGGGTGCACAAGGGTCGTTCCCAAGATTCCTCCGCGGTAGCGCGGGTGACCTGTTCGTATGCACCGCTTGAAATATGCGTGAGGTCCCCTTGACACCCGGCGGGGTGCCGACTGAGCATCGAAGCGCTTCGAAAGAGCCCAGCCCGCTCCACCGCAAAGGGAACCCCACGTGACCGCACACCCGCCGCCCGCGCCGCCCTTCCGTGATGCGCGGCTGCCGTTCGCGAAGCGCATCGACGACCTGCTGTCCCGGCTGACCCCGGACGAGAAGGTCTCCTTCCTGCACCAGTTCGCCCCCGCCGTCGAGCGGCTCGGGGTGGCCGCGTTCCGCACCGGCCAGGAGGCGCTGCACGGCGTCGCGTGGATGGGCCCGGCGACGGTGTTCCCGCAGGCCGTGGGGCTGGGCGCGACCTGGGACACCGACCTGGTGCGCCGGGTCGGCGAGGCGGTGTCCAGGGAGGTGCGGGCGATGCGCGCCCTCGACGAGCGCGTCGGCCTGAACGTGTGGGCGCCCACCGTGAACCTGCTGCGCCACCCGTTGTGGGGTCGCAACGAGGAGGGCTACTCGGAGGACCCGAAGCTGACCTCCGCCATCGCCACGGCGTACACCCACGGCCTGCGCGGGGACCATCCGACGTACTGGCGCACGGCCCCCGTCCTCAAGCACTGGCTGGCGCACAACAACGAGACCGACCGGGCCGTCACCTCGTCCTCGGTGCGCCCCCGGGTGCTGCACGAGTACGATCTGCGCGCCTTCCGCGACACCGTCGAGGCGGGCGCGGTGGCGGGTGTGATGCCCGCGTACAACCTGGTCAACGGCCGCCCGAACCATGTCTCGCCGTATCTGCGCGAGCAGTTGCGGGCCTGGACCGACGAGGATCTGCTGGTCTGCTCGGACGCGGGCGCGCCCTCCAACCTGGTCGACAGCGAGCACTACTTCGACACCCACGAGGAGGCGACGGCGGCCTCGCTGCTGGCCGGCGTGGACAGCTTCACCGACCACGGCACCGACGGCTCGACGATCGCCGCCCGGGTCCGGGGCGCGCTGGAGCAGGGGCTGCTGACCGAGGCCGACGTCGACGCGGCGGTCCGCCGCCAGCTCTCGGTCCGCTTCCGGCTCGGCGAGTTCGACCCGCGGGACGACCCGCACGCGGGGACCGGCGCGTTCGACACCCCCGAGCACCGCGCGCTGGCCGGCGAGGCCGCCGAGAAGTCGGTCGTGCTGCTGCGCAACGACGGGGTGCTGCCGCTGGCCGCGGACGCCCGGATCGCGGTGGTCGGACTGCTCGCCGACGAGTGCAAGACCGACTGGTACAGCGGCACGCTGATCCACCGCTCGACCCCCCTGGAGGGGCTGTACGAGCGGTTCGGCGCCGAGCGGGTCGAGTTCGCCGAGGGGGTGGACCGGGTCCTGCTGAAGACCTCGGCCGGGACGTTCCTGACGGTCCCCGCCGCGCCCGAGGCCGCCGGCGGGGCGCGCGGCGCGGAGGGCGCGCTCGACCCGGCGCTGCTGGCCGGCCGCACCGACCTGCCGCCGCTGACCGCGGACGCCGGGGGCACGGAGCTGGCGCTGGTGGACTGGGGCGAGGGCGTGCTGACGCTGCGCGCCCCCGACGGCCGCTATCTCTCGGTCGCCGAGGACGGGCTGCTGCGCGCCTCCGCCGACCAGCCCGGCGGCTGGGTCGTCCAGGAGACGTTCCGGCTCGAACCCCATGAGAACGGTCACCTCCTGCTGCATCTGGGCACGGGTCGTCATGTGTGTGTCGCCGCCGACGGCGTGCGGGTTGCCGGGCCGCAGGAGAACGGGGCGGATCCCGAGGTCCCTGAGGTCTTCGAGGTCATCGTCGTCGAATCCGGCGAGAGCGCAGTGACGCGGGTCACTGCCGGGGCCGACGTGGTCGTGGTGGTGGCCGGCAACGACCCGCACATCAACGGCCGGGAGACCGAGGACCGCGCCACGCTGCGGCTGCCGGCCCACCAGGAGCGGCTGCTGGCGGCGGCCCGGGCGGCGAACGCGCGCACGGTGCTGGTGCTGGTGTCGGCGTACCCGTACGCGTTCGAGCCGGGAGAGACGGCCGCGGCGCTGTGGACGGCCCATGGCGGTCAGGCCGCGGGCGCCGCCCTGGCGCGCGTCCTGGCGGGCGACGTCTCCCCGGCCGGCCGCCTGCCGCAGACCTGGTACGCCGACGACGCGGACCTGCCCGGCCTGCTGGACTACGACGTGATCGGCGCCCGGCAGACCTACCTCTACTTCGAGGGCGCCCCGCTGTTCCCGTTCGGGCACGGCCTGTCCTACGCGTCGTTCTCGTACGCCGGTCTCACGGCGCGGGTGGCGGACGGCCGGGCGCACGTGGTCTGCACGGTGACCAACACCGGCGACCGGACGGCCGACGAGGTCGTCCAGCTCTACACCCGCGCCGTGGACCCGTCGGTCGTCCGCCCGCGCCGTGAGCTGGTCGGCTTCCGCCGGATCACCCTGGCCCCCGGCGCGAGCGCGGACGTCGCCTTCGACGTGCCGCTGTCCGCCTTCGCCTTCTGGGACGTGGCGCGGCGCGCGCCGCGTGTGGAGCCGGGCCCGTACGAGCTGCTGGCCGGCGCGTCCAGCGAGGACGTCCGGCTGCGCACGACCGTCGTCCTCGACGGCGAGCCGTCGGCGCCGCGCGCGGTGCGCGAGGACGGGCTCGCGGCGGCCGACTTCGACGAGCAGAGCGGGACCGAGATCGTCGACCGCGCGAAGGAGGCGGGCGACGCGGTGACCCCGGCCGGCCGCGGGACGGGCGAACTGCTCTACCGCGCCTGCGACTTCGGCACGGGCGCGGAGGCGGGCACGCCGGGGGTGACGGCCGTGACGGTGACGGCGTCCGGCGAGGGCACGGTGGAACTCTCCCTCGACGGCGGCCCGGTGCTCGCCACGGTGGCCCTCGGCACGCCGACGCCGGGCCCCTACTCCTACGTGACCGTGGACGCGCCGTTCGTCGCCGGCGGCGTCCACGACCTGCGCCTCGGACTGCGCGGCCCGCTGCGGCTCGCGCACGTCGGCTTCTCCGGTTGAGGGTCCGGACGAGGCCGACGACAGGAAGGGGCCCGGCGCCGGCAGGCAGCGGCGCCGGGCCCCTTCGGGCACGCGGAGCGGGGATCGTTCCCGTCAGCCGGTCACCGGGGCGGGATCCGGCCCCCTGAGGGCGACGGGATCAGAGCGCGAGGCCCGTGAGGACCAGCACCCGCTCGTAGGTGTAGTCGTCCATCGCGAACCTGACGCCCTCGCGGCCCACCCCGGACTGCTTGGCGCCGCCGTACGGCATCTGGTCGGCGCGGTAGGAGGGCACGTCGCCGATCACGACGCCGCCCACCTCCAGCGCGCGGTGGGCCCGGAAGGCGGCCTGGAGGTCGTGGGTGAACACGCCCGCCTGGAGGCCGTACTTGGAGGAGTTGACGGCCGCGAAGGCCTCGGCCTCGCCGTCCACCCGCTGCACGGTGAGGACCGGTCCGAAGACCTCCTCGCACGCGATCGTGGCGTCCGCGGGCACGTCGGTGAGGACGGTCGGCGCGTAGGAGGCGCCGTCGCGCTCGCCTCCGGCGAGGAGCTTCGCGCCCGCGGCGACGGCCTCGTCCACCCAGGACTCGACGCGCCGGGCCGCGGCCTCACTGACCAGCGGGCCGACGTCGGTGGCGTCGTCGGAGGGGTCGCCGGTGACCTGGGCCTCGACGGCGGCGACGATGCGCGGCAGCAGCCGGTCGTACACGGAGGCGTCGGCGATGACCCGCTGCACCGAGATGCAGGACTGGCCGCCCTGGTAGTTGGAGAAGGTCGCGATGCGGGCGGCGGCCCGGTCGAGGTCGGCGTCGGAGGCGTAGTCCGCGAGGACCACGGCCGCTCCGTTGCCGCCCAGCTCCAGGGTGCAGTGCTTGCGCGGCACCGAGTCCATGATCGCGTAGCCGACCTGCTCGGAGCCCGTGAAGGAGATCACCGGCAGGCGCTCGTCCTGGACGAGGGCGGGCATGCGGTCGTTGGCGACGGGCAGGATCGACCAGGAACCGGCCGGCAGGTCCGTCTCGGCGAGCAGTTCGCCGAGGACGAGGCCGGACAGCGGGGTCGCCGGGGCGGGCTTGAGGATGATCGGCGTGCCGGCCGCGATCGCCGGGGCGACCTTGTGGGCGCACAGGTTCAGCGGGAAGTTGAACGGCGCGATGCCGAGCACGACGCCCTTCGGGAAGCGCCGGGTGAGGGCGAGCCGCCCCTGGCCGCCGAGGTCGGTGTCCAGGCGCTGGGCCTCGCCGCCGTTGAAGCGCCGGGCCTCCTCGGCCGCGAACCGGAAGACCGACACGGCACGGCCGACCTCGCCCCGCGCCCACTTGACGGGCTTGCCGTTCTCGGCGGAGATCAGCCGGGCGATCTCCTCGGTGCGCTCGGCGAGCCGCTTGCTGACGTGGTCGAGGGCGGCGGCGCGCACATGGGCCGGGGTGGCGGCGAACTCGTCCCGTACGGCGTACGCGGCGGCCACGGCCTCCTCGACCTGGGCGTCCGTCGGCACGCCGACCCGGGCGACGAGACGGCCGTCCCAGGGGGAGGTGACGTCGAAGCTGTCCTCGCCGGTGACCTGGCGGCCGGCGAGCCAGAAGGCGTGGAGGGAAGTCATATGCGGGTCCCGGCCCTTCCGCTTAGGGGGTGTCAAGAGGTGTGCGTGGTCCACGGTAGGGGCGGAACGCCGGGCGGGCGCTTGTCCGAGTCGTACGGATGGCGGGCGGTTGTGCGCCGCTTTGGCGCGGTCGCCCCGCGCCCGGCTTCCCCCGCTCCCGTGCCGGCCTCCCCCGGTCCCGGTCCCGGTGCGGTTCCGGTCGCCGCTCCTGCCCTTCCCGCTCCCCGCCCGGCCCCGGCTCCCCCGCCGGCCCCCGGTCCACCGCCCCCGCGTCGCTCCCCCAACCGTTCCCCTCGGTCCTCGCGCCGCCGTTCCCGTCGCAGGAAGAGCCGCAGCGCGCCGAGCAGCACCGCGCCGAGGCACCAGCTCGCCACGACGTCCAGTGGCCAGTGGTAGCCGCGCCGGACCAGCCCGAAGGAGACGGCCAGGACCAGGAGCACGCCCGCGGCGACCGCTGCCCGGCGGGCGCGTGGCGTGCGCAGCCAGGGCAGCAGCACCAGCACGGCCGAGCCGTAGGCGACGGCCGCCGTCGCCGTGTGCCCGGAGGGGTAGTAGCCGGTGGCAGGCGGCACGGCGGGCGTGCCGGGCCGGTCGATCCACTCCTTCAGGGGGACGACGATCAGCGGCGCCAGCGCCATCAGGCAGAGCGCGGCGGCGGACGGCGCCCACCACCGCGCGCGGCCCGCGCCTCTGCCCCGCCACGCCGTCCAGCCCGCCACCAGCACCAGCACCGGGACCGCGACCTGCACGTTCCCCAGGTCGGCCAGCAGCTCGCCGGTCCGGCCGGGATGGACCAGGGCACGGCTGAGGCGCTCGTCGCGGGCCACGAGCGGCCCGCCGGCGGCCACCTGCCAGGTGATCAGCGCGAAGAGGACGGCGGGCGGCAGGAGGCCGAGGAGGGCGCGGCTCGGTCGGGACGGCATGGCCCCCAGCTTGTCAGCAGCGCCCGGCCGGCCGCCGCCGAGGGACCGGGCGGAAGGGCGGGAGGGAAGGAGACAGGAGGGGAGGCAGGGGAAACGCGCGGGTCGGTAGGGGGAACGAGAAAGGGCCCCGGAGCGCGTCCAGGGCCCTTTTCGTGGTCTCGCCGGCGGACCGTGTCAGTGGTCCGCGTCAGTGTTCCGTGCCGGAGAAGGAGGTCGGCCACCCCGGAACAGGGGGGGTGGTTCCGGGGTGGCCGTCCGGACCGGGTCGTCGGCCGCCCCGGGGGGTTTGGGGCGGACGACCGTCCGATCGGTGTGGAGATTTCCGAAGCCGGAAGCTCCGGTTGTGTGCGCGAGGGCACGACCAGGTCGAAGCTGGGGAGGCCCCGGCCCGGTGTCCGTCCACAGTCCCCTGTGGGCGGGGTGTATCTCTCATCTGGGAAGAACCTACGGCAGGGACGGGCGCCGCGACAGGCCGAATCCCGTCCCGCCATCCTCCCCGCACACCTTCTTCACACGCTCTGCGGGCGCGGGGAGACAGGTGTGCGAGGGGCCCGCTCAGATGCGCGCGAAAGCCTGCTCGATGATGTCCAGGCCCTCGCCGAGCAGGTCGTCGCCGATGACCAGCGGGGGCAGGAAGCGCAGCACGTTGCCGTAGGTGCCGCAGGTCAGGACCAGCAGGCCCTCCTGGTGGCAGGCCTTGGCGAGGGCGGCGGTGGCCTCGGGGTGCGGCTCCTTGGTCGCGCGGTCCTTGACCAGCTCGACCGCGATCATCGCGCCGCGCCCGCGGACGTCGCCGATGACGTCGAACTTCTCGGCCATGGCCGACAGACGGCCCTTCATGACGCTCTCGATGTGCTTGGCCCGGCCGTTGAGGTCCAGTTCCTTCATCGTCTCGATCGCGCCGAGCGCGCCCGCGCAGGCGACCGGGTTGCCGCCGTAGGTGCCGCCCAGGCCGCCCGCGTGGGCGGCGTCCATGATCTCGGCGCGGCCGGTGACGGCGGCGAGCGGCAGACCGCCCGCGATGCCCTTGGCCGTCGTGATCAAGTCCGGGACGATGCCCTCGTCCTCACAGGCGAACCACTGGCCGGTGCGGCAGAAGCCGGACTGGATCTCGTCGGCGACGAAGACGATGCCGTTGGCGGAGGCGAACTCGCTGATGGCCGGCAGGAAGCCCTTGGCGGGCTCGATGAAGCCGCCCTCGCCGAGCACCGGCTCGATGATGATCGCGGCCACGTTGTCCGCGCCGACCTGCTTGGTGATCTGGTCGATGGCCTGCGCGGCGGCCTCGGGGCCCGCGTTCTCGGCGCCGGTGGGCCAGCGGTAGCCGTAGGCGACCGGGACGCGGTAGACCTCGGGGGCGAACGGGCCGAAGCCGTGCTTGTACGGCATGTTCTTCGCCGTCAGGGCCATGGTGAGGTTGGTCCGGCCGTGGTAACCGTGGTCGAAGACGACGACGGCCTGGCGCTTGGTGTGCGCACGCGCGATCTTGACGGCGTTCTCGACGGCCTCGGCGCCCGAGTTGAACAGCGCGGACTTCTTGGCGTGGTCGCCCGGGGTCAGCTCGGCGAGCGCCTCGGCGACCGCCACGTAGCCCTCGTAGGGGGTGACCATGAAACAGGTGTGGGTGAAGTCGGCGAGCTGGGCGGTGGCCCGGCGTACGACGGCCTCCGCCGAGGCGCCGACGGAGGTCACCGCGATGCCGGAGCCGAAGTCGATCAGACGGTTGCCGTCGACGTCCTCGATGATGCCGCCGCCCGCGCGCGTGGTGAAGACGGGGAGCACCGAGCCCACGCCGGCCGCCACCGCGGCGGTACGGCGGGCCTGCAGCTCCTGCGACTTCGGGCCGGGGATGGCGGTGACGACGCGGCGCTCCTGCGGAAGGGCGGTCATGACGGGCTCCTGTGGTTCTGCGAACGGGTCTGTGCGGACGCTTTTCCCTCTCTTCTCGCAGGCTAGGACGGCGGACGGGGCGTGGGCATGCTCCATGTGGGCGGTGTCGGGGTGACGCGTTGTCCGAGATGGACAGTGCCGAAGGGAGCCGACGCGGCCGGGCCGGACCGCGCAATCGGTGAACTCCCGTTGCGGGGGCGTTAGATTGACTCGCTGATGTCGGATGGAACGGCTGGTCAGGGGGCAAGGGCGATGGACAGCGACGGGACGCAGGACGCGCGGGGCACGCATGCGAATCCCGTGCCGCGCCCGGCGGGGCCCGCGCACCCGCCGGCGCCGCCGCGGCCGACCCGCGCGCCGGGCGTGCCGCCGGCCGCCGAGCACGCGCCGCGGGCCGCGTCCGCCGTCGCCGCCTGGCTGGACGAGGCGCGTCCGGCGGCCCGGCCGGGGATCTGGCGGTTCGGCCACCGGCCGCCCGCGCCGCCGCGGGCCTCGGAGCGGCTCGCGCCGGTGACCGTCGTCGGCGTGCTGGTCCCGCTGGTGATCGCGCTCGTCCTGTGGTCGCTGTGGCGGCGGGGCGCGCTGCCCTACCAGTTCACCCTGCTGAGGCTGTTCACCCCCGGCGACTGGTGGTGGGGCGGCACGATCGCCTCCCCCAAGACCATGGACGGCGCCGAGGCGCGGGTGGTCTACGACGGCGTCTTCTTCGCCGTCCTGCTGTACGCCATGGGCCGGCTGGGCAGCTGGCCGCACGTCGTGCGGCACTTCGTCGGCCGCCGGCCGCAGCCGTCGCGGGCCCTGATCGCGCTGCTGGGCGCGCTGGCCGCGCTGAGCTTCGTCTTCCCCGGCGCCTTCGGCGTCGGCTGGGACGCGCTGCCGGTCGTCGACCCGCTGTTCTCGCTGATCGTGCTGATCTCCGGCGGCTACGAGCTGTTCGCCTCCCCGCTGTTCACGAACGCCCTGTATGCCGTCGTCACGACGCTGGTGGTGTGGCCGTTCGCGCGGGTCGGGGGCTGGCTGCCCTACGCGCGGGAGCGGCTCGCCGCCCGGCAGGCGGGTCCCGCGCACCCGGCGCCCGCGGCCGAGCGGCCGCGCTCGCAGTGGCCCGAGCTGCGCGACGCCGGTGAGCACGAGGCGGCCGACCTGCTCGCCGGGGAGGTCGCGGCGGGCCGGATGAACGACGTGGACTGCGCGCGGGTGCGCCGGGCGTGGAGCGCGGGGCTCGGGGACTTCCGGGAGACCGTGCTGCGCCAGGGCGGCGCGGCCTGGACGCATCCCTCCGGCGACCGCGACCTGCCCCGGCGCACGGCCCGGCACGACCTGCTCGCCGGGCAGGTGCGCATCGGCCGCTGGGTGGCCGCCGAGCGCACTCCGCCCGCCTACCACGACGCGGGCGCCGCGCTCGGCCCGGAGCTGCTGGGCACCTCCCTGCTGGCGGTCGGGCCGTCCGGCTCGGGCAAGACGCGCACGCTGACCGGGCCGCTGACCGAGGCGCTGGCCCTCCAGGCGCTGACCGGCTCGTGCGCCGTGGTCGCGGTGTCCGCGCCCGGCGGCGGCCCGCTCGGCGCCGATTCCGCGTTCGACGTGATCGTGCGGATCGGCGACCCCTCGTCGGTGCACGACCTCGACCCGTACGCGGGCTGCGACGACGCCGACGAGGCGGCCGCCGTCCTCGCCGAGGCGCTGGTCGGCGACCTGGACTCGGTGAGCGCCCAGGGCGCGGCCACGGCGCTGGCGCAGCTCCTCGGCCCCTACCGCGCCGCGTACGGGCGCTTCCCCGCCCTCGCCGGGCTGCGCGAGCTGCTGGAGGGCGAGCCCGCGGCGCTGGCCGCGCTGGGCGAGGCGGTGGCCGGGGACGAGGTGATGCGGCGCGAGTTGCAGGCGCGGGTCCGGCAGACGGGCACGCCGGGCGACCCGGGCCGCGCCCTCGCCGACCGGCTGGCGCTGCTGAGCCGCCCGGTGTTCGCGGGGTTCTTCGGCGCGGACGCCGACGCGCACCGCACGTTCTCGCTGCGCGCCGTCGCCCACCACCCGCTCCGGGTGCGGATCGACCTGCCCGAGCGCGGGCACGAGGAGGCCGCCCGGCTGATCACCCGGCTGGTCCTCGCGCAGTTCCACACCGTCGTGCGGGAGCGGCACGACCACTTCGCCTGTCTGGTCCTGGACGACGCCGCCGGCGCCGTCACGGACGGGTCGGTGCGCCGGCTTCAGCGGCTGCGCTCGCAGAACGCGGGCGTGGTGCTGGCCCTGCGCAGCGTCGGCGACGTCCCCGAGGCCCTGCACGGGCCGCTCTACGGGGCCGTCGGCTGCCGGATGGCGTTCTCCGGGATCACCACCTGGGACGGCGGCCGGTTCGCGCGGACGTGGGGCACGGAGTGGGTGGAGACCACGGAGGTCGCCAAGCACACCGTGTTCGCCGACCAGCCGATGACCCGCGCCATCCACGCGCTGCGCAAGCTGGTCACCGGCAACGCGGTGACCACGGACGCGGTGACCGTGCGCCAGGTCGAGCGGGAGCGGTGGTCGGCGTCGCAGCTCGCGCACGAGGTCCCGCCCGGACACGCGGTGCTGTCCCTGACGAGCGTGGGGGGCGAGCACACACCGCCGCTGCTGGTGGATCTGCGGGGCTGAAGCGCGACCCGCGAGCCCTTACGGTGAGGCAGAATCGGCAGTGGCCCTTCATACGAAGCGGCCAAAAGATCGCGTCGCCGACGCCCCCGCCGCTCGCTCGTCCCCTCGACCTGAAGGCCCCATGCCTCTCACGCTCGCCTCGCTCGCCCACCACTCCGCGCTGAAGCTGACCGTGCGCGCGGGCGGGGACCGCCTGGACGTCCCGGTGCGCTGGGCGCACGCCAGCGAACTCGCGGACCCGGTGCCCTACATGGAGGGCGGGGAGCTGCTGCTGATCACCGCGCTCAAGCTGGACGCCGAGGACCCGGAGGCCATGCGGCGCTATGTGCGGCGGCTGGTCAAGGCCGGGGTGGTCGGGCTGGGCTTCGCCGTGGGCGTCCACTACGAGGAGATCCCCGGGGCGCTGCTGGACGCGGCCGGGGAGGAGGGCCTGCCGCTGCTGGAGGTGCCGCGCCGCACGCCGTTCCTCGCCATCAGCAAGGCGGTGTCGGCGGCGATCGCGGCGGACCAGTACCGGGCGGTGACGGCCGGGTTCGCGGCCCAGCGGGAGCTGACCCGGCAGGCGCTGACCGAGGGCCCCGAAGGGCTGCTGGGCGCGCTCGCCGCGCAGGTGGACGGGTGGGCGGCCCTGTACGACGCCTCGGGCTCCGTGGTCGCGGCCGCGCCCGAGTGGGCGGGCCGGCGGGCGGCGCGGCTGACCGCGGAGGTGGAGCGGCTGCGGGAGCGGCCGGCGCCCGCGTCGGCGGTGGTCGGGAGCGGCGCCGCGGACCGGCCCGGACACGACGGCCGCGACGACGACCGGATCGAACTGCACTCCCTGGGCACCGGGCGGCACCCGCGCGCGGCGCTCGCCGTCGGCACCGCGTCGGCCCCGGGCACGGCCGAGCGGTACGCCGTCCACTCGGCGGTCGCGCTGCTGACGCTGACCACGGAGCGCTCGCGCCCGCTGCACGCGGCCCAGCAGCGGATCGGCGCGGCGGTGCTGCGCATGCTGCTGGCGGGCGAGCCCGACCACGCGCGGGCCGTCGCCGGGGACCTGTACGGGGATCTGCTCGACGCCCCCTTCCGGGTGATCGTCGCCGAGGCGCCCTCTGCCTCGCGGCCGCACCCGGAACCGCCGGCGCGCGGATCCGCGGGCTCCGTGGAGGGGCCGCTCGCGCGCGGGGCGCTCGCGGTCCAGCCGGCCGGCGACCCGTTCGGCGCGCTCGTGGAGGCGATCGAGTCGGCCGCCGCCCGCGCCGGTGAGGCGGTGCTGGCGGTCCCCGAGGGCGACCGGCTGACGGCGCTGGTCAGGGACGGGGGCGCGGCCGCGGCGGCGTGCGCGCGGTACGCGACGGCGCGGGAGGGCGCGGGGGCGGACGACAGCGTCGCGGCCGGGCCGGCCGACGAGCCCGAGCTGGTGGTGGGGCTGTCGGCGCCGGCGGGGCCGATCGCGGCCGCGGCGGCCTACAAGCAGGCGGAACAGGCGCTGTCGGTGGCGCGGCGGCGGGGGCGGTTCTTCGTGGAGCACGAGCAACTGGCGGCGGGCTCCGTGCTGCCGTTGCTCGCGGACGACGCGGTGAAGGCGTTCGCGGACGGTCTGCTGCGGGCGCTGTACGAACACGACGCGACCGGCCGCGGCGACCTGGTGGCCTCCCTGCGGGCGTGGCTGTCCCGGCACGGGCAGTGGGACGCGGCGGCGGCCGACCTGGGCGTCCACCGCCACACCCTGCGCTACCGGATGCGCCGGGTGGAGGAGATCCTCGGCCGCTCCCTCGACGACCCGGACGTGCGCATGGAACTGTGGCTGGCCCTGAAAACAACATCACCGACCTGACGCCCGGCCCGCCGCCCGGCGGGCGTACCGGCCCGGCCCGCGCACCCCGGACCCGGCCCCGCGCACCCCGGCGCTCGCAGGTCAGTCCCCTCCCGGCCCCCCGCCGGCCGACGCACCCGCCCGGCCCGCGCCCCCCGGACCCGGCGCCACGCACCCCGCGCCCCGGCCCTCGCAGGTCAGTCCCCTCCCGGCCCCCCGCCGACCGGCGCACCCGCCCGGCCCGCGCACCCCGGACCCGGCCCCGCGCACCCCGGCGCTCGCAGGTCAGTCCCCTCCCGGCCCCCCGCCGGCCGACGCACCCGCCCGACCCGCGCCCCCCGGACCCGGCGCCACGCACCCCGCGCCCCGGCCCTCGCAGGTCAGTCCGCTCTCGGGCCCCGCCAAACAGTCCGGCTCCCGGCCCGCCGCCGGCCGGCGCACCCGCCCGGCCCGCGCCCCCGGGCCCAGCCCCGCGCACCTCGCCCCGCGCACGCGCACCCCGCCCCGGCGCTCGCGGGTCAGTCCCCTCCCGGCCCCCGCCAAACAGTCCCCTCCCGGCCCCCCGCCGGCCGGCGCACCCGCCCGGCCCGCGCCCCCAAGGCCCGGCCCCGTGCACCTCGCCCCGCGTACCCCGCCCCGCGCACCCCGCCCGGGTGCTCGCGGGTCAGTCCGCTCCTCCGTCCGCCAGGGTCGCCGCCGCCTCGTGCATCGCCAGTTCCAGGAGCGCGGGGTCGGTCAGGGTGCCGGTGCCGTCCGGGGGGACCAGCCAGCGCACGGTGCCGGTCGAGCGGCCCGGGTAGGGCACGACGATCCAGGTGCCGGGCCCGGCCGTGCGGATGCCGGTGCCGAGCCAGTGGGCGGCCGTCCCGGGCGCCACGAAGAAGCCCATGCGGTCGTCCCCGAAGTCGACGAGCACCGGGCCCGGCCGGTCCAGGATCCGGGTGAGCACGTCGAGGGTGGGATAGCCGAGCCCGCCCGGCAGGATGAGCACGTCCCAGGCCCGGCCGGCGGGCAGCAGCGCCACCCCCAGGGGGCTGCGCTCCCATTCCCAGCGGCACGCGGCGGGATCCGGTGCGACCGATGCCAGCCATTCGACGGCCGTCTTCGCCCCAGCCATGAGAAGACCTCCCCTTCACTCGTGGACGCGGTCGCGTCACAGGGGAGAGGGAGGTTCCCGTCCGGCATTACGCGGGTTCGGGCGACCCGTCGGAGTGAACCGGGCCGCCCGTCACCGGTCCCGTCAGCTGTCGAAGCCCAGTCCCAGTCGGTCCATCGTCCTCAGCCACAGGTTGCGCCGACCGTCGTGGGCGTCGGCCCTGGCCAGCGACCACTTGGTGAGGGCGATGCCCGTCCAGGCGAACGGCTCGGGCGGGAAGGGCAGCGGCTTCCGGCGGACCATCTCCAGCGCGGTCCGCTCGGTGGTCTCCCCCGACAGCAGGTCCAGCATCACCTCGGCCCCGAACCGGGTGGCCCCGACGCCCAGACCGGTGTACCCGGCCGCGTAGGCCACGTTGCCCCGGTGGGCCGTGCCGAAGAACGCCGAGAAGCGCGAGCAGGTGTCGATGGCGCCGCCCCACGCGTGGGAGAAGCGGACGTCCTCCAACTGGGGGAAGCAGCCGAAGAAGTGCTCGGCGAGCTTGGCGTACGTCTGCGGGCGGTCGTCGTACTCGGCGCGCACCCGGCCCCCGTAGGGGTAGACGGCGTCGTAGCCGCCCCACAGGATCCGGTGGTCGGCGGACAGCCGGAAGTAGTGGAACTGGTTGGCCGAGTCGCCGAGCCCCTGCCGGTTCTTCCAGCCGATCGAGTCGAGCTGTCCGGGGGTCAGGGGCTCGGTCATCAGGGCGTAGTCGTAGACCGGCACGGTGTACGCCCGCACCCGCCGCACCAGGCTGGGGAAGATGTTCGTGCCCAGGGCGACCTGCCGGGCGCGGATCCGCCCGTACGGGGTGCGGACGGCCATCGCGGCGCCGTGCGGCTTCAGGTCGAGCGCGGGCGTGTGCTCGTACACGCGCACCCCGAGCCGCAAGCAGGCGGCCTTGAGGCCCCAGGCCAGCTTGGCGGGGTGGAGCATGGCGACGCCCCGGCGGTCGTACAGGCCGGCCTCGAAGGTGGGCGAGGCGACCTGCTCGCGCACCGCGTCGGCGTCGAGGAACTCGACGCCCTCGCCGAGGCCGCGCCGGTCCAGCTCCTCGTACCAGTCGCGCAGTTCGCGCGCCTGGTACTCCTCGGTGGCGACGTCGATCTCGCCGGTGCGCTCGAAGTCGCAGTCGATGCCGTAGCGGGCGATCGCCGCCTCGATCTCGTCGAGGTTGCGCATGCCCAACTCCTGGAGCCGGTGGATCTCGTCCGGCCAGCGGGTGAGCCCGTTGGACAGCCCGTGGGTGAGGGAGGCCGCACAGAACCCCCCGTTGCGGCCGGAGGCGGCCCAGCCCACCTCGCGGCCCTCCACCAGCACCACGTCGCGCCGCGGCTCGCGCTCCTTGGCGACGAGCGCGGTCCACAGGCCGCTGTAGCCGCCGCCGACGACCAGCAGGTCGCAGGTCTCGGGGCCGGTGAGCGCGGCCTCGGGGCGGGGCCGGCCGGGGTCTTCCAGCCAGTACGGGACCGGCTGGGCGTCGGACAGGGAAGCGGTCCAGCGGTTCATGGCGCTCGGGGCCATGATGTCAACTCCCTACGGAATGCTGTGCGGGCTCACGCCTTCTGCTTGTTGCGGCGGTTGCCGATGACCATCGACGTCAGGACGAGGGCCACGGCGACGAGGAACATGGCCGTGCCGATGACGTTGATCTGGACGGGCGTCCCGCGCTGTGCCGAGCCCCAGACGAACATGGGGAAGGTGACGGTGGAGCCCGCGTTGAAGTTGGTGATGATGAAGTCGTCGAAGGAGAGCGCGAAGGCGAGCAGCGCGCCGGCGGCGATGCCGGGGGCGGCGATCGGCAGGGTGACCCGCAGGAACGTCTGCGCGGGCCCGGCGTAGAGGTCCTGGGCGGCCTGTTCGAGACGCGGGTCCATCGACATCACGCGTGCCTTCACCGCCGTCACGACGAAGCTCAGGCAGAACATGATGTGGGCGATGAGGATGGTCCAGAAGCCCAGCTGACCGCCCAGGTTGAGGAAGAGGGTGAGCAGCGAGGCCGCCATGACGACCTCGGGCATGGCCATCGGCAGGAAGATCAGCGAGTTGACGGCGCCCCGCGCGCGGAAGCGGTAGCGCACCAGCGCGAAGGCGATCATCGTGCCGAGGAGGGTGGCGCCCAGGGTCGCCCAGACGGCGATCTGGAGGCTGAGCGACAGCGAGCCGCACATGCCGGCGACTCCGCACGGGTCCTTCCAGGCGTCCGTGGAGAACTGCTGCCACTCGTAGTTGAAGCGGCCCTTCGGCTTGTTGAAGGAGAACACCGTGACGACGACGTTGGGCAGGAGGAGGTAGGCGAGCGTGAGAAGTCCCGCGATGACCACGAAATGGCGCTTGAGCCAGTTGACGAAGGGCATTTAGACCAGATCCTCCGTCCCGGACCTGCGGATGTAGAAGGTGACCATGAAGAGGATCGCGGCCATGAGGATGAAGGACAGGGCCGCGGCCGTCGGGTAGTCCAGGACGCGCAGGAACTGCGTCTGGATGACGTTGCCGATCATGCGGGTGTCGGTCGAGCCGAGGAGTTCGGCGTTGACGTAGTCGCCGGAGGCGGGGATGAAGGTCAGCAGTGTTCCGGAGACCACGCCCGGCATCGACAGCGGGAAGGTGACCTTGCGGAAGACGGTGGACGGCCGGGCGTAGAGGTCGCCCGCCGCCTCGTGCAGCCGTCCGTCGATGCGCTCCAGCGAGGAGTACAGCGGAAGGATCATGAACGGGAGGAAGTTGTAGGTCAGACCGCAGACGACCGCGAGCGGGGTGGCGAGGACCCGGTCCCCGGCCGTCCAGCCGAGCCAGCTGGTGACGTCGAGGACGTGCAGGGTGTTCAGGGCGCCGACGACGGGGCCGCCGTCGGCGAGGATCGTCTTCCAGGCGAGGGTGCGGATCAGGAAGCTGGTGAAGAACGGCGCGATCACCAGGATCATGATCAGGTTGCGCCAGCGTCCGGCGCGGAAGGCGATCAGGTAGGCCAGCGGGTAGCCGAGCACCAGGCACAGGACCGTGGCGGCGCCCGCGTAGAGCACCGACCGCAGGAACTGCGGCCAGTACGCGCCGAGCGCGTCCCAGTAGGTCGCCAGGTGCCAGGTGACCTTGTAGCCCTGCTCCAGTGAGCCCGTCTGCACGGACGTGGAGGCCTGGTAGATCATCGGCAGCGCGAAGAACACGACCAGCCAGAGCAGGCCGGGCAGCAGCAGCCAGTACGGCGTCAGACGACCGCGCTTGCGCGGGGGCTTCGTCGCCGGCGCCGTCGGGGACAGAGGCGGGGGCGCCTCGGTGAGCGTCGCCATCTCAGACCGCCGCCTCTTCCTGGATGCCGGCGTCGATGTCCTGCGCCGCGTCCAGGCCGAAGGTGTGCGCCGGGCTCCAGTGCAGGACCACGTCGGCGCCGGGCACCAGGCGGGCGTCCCGGTCGATGTTCTGCGCGTACACCTCGAACTCGGGGCAGACCGTGCTGTCGATGACGTACTGGGTGGAGACGCCGATGAACGAGGAGTTGGCGATCTTCCCGGTGATGCGGTTGCGGCCCTCGGGGATCTGGCCCGCGTCGTCGGCGTGGCTGAGGGAGATCTTCTCCGGGCGCACGCCGACCAGCACCCTGCCGCCGGTCGTGGTGGGCGCGGAGCAGCGCGCCCGGGGCAGCACCAGCTTGCCGCCGCCCGCCTTCAGGACGATGTCCTCGCCGCTGCGGGAGTCGACCTCGGCCTCGATGAGGTTGGAGGTGCCCAGGAAGTTGGCGACGAACGTGGTGTGCGGGTTCTCGTAGAGGTCGGCCGGGGAGCCCAGCTGTTCCACGCGGCCCGCGTTCATCACCGCGACGGTGTCGGCCATGGTCATGGCCTCTTCCTGGTCGTGGGTGACGTGCACGAAGGTGATGCCGACCTCGGTCTGGATGCGCTTGAGCTCGAGCTGCATCTGGCGGCGCAGCTTGAGGTCGAGGGCGCCGAGGGGCTCGTCGAGCAGGAGCACCTTGGGGTGGTTGATGAGGGCGCGGGCCACGGCGACGCGCTGCTGCTGGCCGCCGGAGAGCTGGTGCGGCTTCTTGCGGGCCTGCTCGCCGAGCTGGACGAGTTCCAGCATGTCCTCGACCTGCTTCTTCACGCTCTTGATGCCGCGCCGGCGCAGACCGAAGGCGACGTTCTCGAAGATGTCGAGGTGCGGGAAGAGGGCGTAGGACTGGAAGACGGTGTTCACCGGGCGCTTGTAGGGCGGCAGGGCCGTCACGTCGAGGTCGCCGAGGTGGACGGTCCCGGAGGACGGTTCCTCCAGGCCGGCGATCATGCGCAGGGTGGTGGTCTTGCCGCAGCCGGACGCGCCGAGCAGGGCGAAGAAGGAGCCCTGCGGGACGGTCAGGTCGAGCGGGTGGACGGCGGTGAAGGAGCCGTAGGTCTTGCTGATGCCGGTCAGCCGGACGTCGCCGCTGCCGCTGTCGTTGGTCTTCATCTGCTCACGCCCCGGTCAGCTTCGCGAACTTCGCTTGGTAGGCGGTCTCTTCCTTCGCGCTCAGGGAGCGGAAGGCGTGGGACTTGGCCTGCATGGCCTTGTCGGGGAGGATCAGCGGATTGTCCGCCGCCGACTTGTCGATCTTGGCGAGGTAGGGCTTCACGTCCGCGACCGGACTCACGTAGTTGATGTACGCGGCGAGTTCGGCGGCGGGTTGGGGCTGGTAGTAGAAGTCGATCAGCCGCTCGGCGTTCGTCTTGTGGCGCGCCTTGTTGGGGATCAGCATGTTGTCGGTCGAGGTCATGTAGCCGCTGTCCGGGATGACGTAGTCGATGTCGGGGTTGTCGGCCTGGAGCTGCACGATGTCGCCGGCCCAGGCGACGCAGGCGGCCAGGTCGCCCTTGCTCAGGTCGGACGTGTAGTCGTTGCCGGTGAAGCGGCGGATCTGCCCCTTGTCGACGGCCTTCTGGATGCGGGCGAGGACGGCGTCGTAGTCGTCGTCGGTGAACTTCGCCGGGTCCTTGCCCATGTCGAGCATCGTCATGCCGACGGTGTCGCGCATCTCGGTGAGCAGGCCGACCCGGCCCTTGAGCGCCGGGGTGTCGAGCAGGTCGGAGACCGACTTCACCTCGACGCCGTTCAGCGCCTTCTTGTTGTAGGCGATGACCGTCGAGATGCCCTGCCAGGGGTACGAGTAGGCGCGGCCCGGGTCCCAGTCGGGGCTGCGGAACTGGTCCGACAGGTTGGCGAAGGCGTTGGGCAGGTGGGAGGCGTCCAGCTTCTGCACGTAGCCGAGCCGGATCATGCGGGCGGCCAGCCAGTCGGTGAGGACGATGAGGTCGCGGCCGGTGTCCTGGCCGGCGGCGAGCTGCGGCTGGATCTTGCCGAAGAACTCGTCGTTGTCGTTGATGTCCTCGGTGTAGGTGACCGCGATGCCGGTCTGCTTGCGGAACGCGTCCAGAGTGGGGTGGCGTTTGCCGCTGTCGTCGACGTCGATGTACTCGGGCCAGTTGGAGAACTTGACGACCTTCTCCTTCGCCGAGTGGTCGTCGGCGGAGACGCCGCCCTGGGACTTGCCGGCGGCGGGGATGCCGCAGCCGCTCAGCGCGCCGAGTCCGCCCAGGGTGAGCGCGCCGCCGGCGGAGGCGCGCAGCACCGACCGGCGGGTCATGGCCGCCCTGCCGTTGCGCAGGCTGCGCCGTATGGCGGCCAGGTGGGCCGGGCTGAGGCGGTCTGGCTCGTACTGCTCCATGCGCGTGGTGCCCTTTCGGGAGGTACGGCCGTGGTCGGCGGCCGGTCGTCGTCGCTTTATGAGTCCCCGAAGACAGTGCGGTGCCAGGGCTTGCGGGCAACCGCCGTGTTATCGAACATAACGTGCTTTACCTGGGTGTACTCCTCGAACGAATACGCTGACATGTCCTTGCCGAATCCGGAGGCCTTGTAACCCCCGTGCGGCATCTCGCTGATGATCGGGATGTGGTCGTTGATCCACACGCATCCGGCCTTGATCTCGCGCGTCGCCCGGTTCGCCCGGAACACGTCCCGGGTCCACGCGGAGGCGGCCAGCCCGTAGGGGGTGTCGTTGGCGAGCGCGATGCCCTCGTCGTCGCCGTCGAAGGGCAGGACCACCAGGACCGGCCCGAAGATCTCGGACTGGACGACCTCGCTGTCCTGGGCCGCGTCCGCGATCAGCGTGGGGAGATAGTAGGCGCCGTTCTTCAGCTCCCCCAGGGGCGCCTCGCCGCCGGTCACCACGCGCGCGTAGCCGCGCGCCCGGTCGACGAAGGCCGCGACCCGGTCGCGCTGCGGGTGCGACACCAGCGGGCCGAGGTCGGTCCCGGGGGCGAAGGGGTCGCCGACCCGGACCGTCTCCATGAGCGCGGCCGTCCGCTCGACGAACGCCTCGTAGAGCGGCCGCTGCACGTACGCGCGCGTGGCGGCCGTGCAGTCCTGCCCGGTGTTGATGAGCGCGCCCGCGACGGCGCCGTTGGCGGCGGCCTCCAGGTCGGCGTCGTCGAAGACCAGCAGGGGCGCCTTGCCGCCCAGCTCCAGGTGCAGCCGCTTGACGGTCGCGGTGGCGACCTCGGCGACGCGCTTGCCGACGGCCGTGGAGCCGGTGAAGGACGTCATCGCCACGTCGGGGTGGCCGACGAGGTGCTCGCCCGCCACCCGCCCGGTCCCGGTGACGATGTTGACGACGCCGTCGGGGATGCCGGCCTCGGTGGCCGCCAGGGCGAACAGGAGCGAGGTCAGCGGGGTGAGTTCGGCGGGCTTGAGCACGATGGTGTTGCCGGCGGCGATCGCCGGGAGGATCTTCCAGGCGGCCATCTGGAGGGGGTAGTTCCAGGGGGCGATGGAGCCGACCACGCCGATGGCCTCACGGCGGACGTAGGAGGTGTGGTCGCCGGAGTACTCGCCGGCCGACTGCCCCGCCAGGTGGCGGGCGGCGCCGGCGAAGAAGGAGGTGTTGTCGATCGTCCCCGGGACGTCGAACTCGCGGGTCAGCTTCAGCGGCTTGCCGCACTGCAGGGACTCGGCGCGGGCCAGGTCCTCCGCGTGGCCGGCGAGCACCGAGGCGAACCGGTGCAGCGCGTCGGAACGCTCGCCCGGAGTGGCCGCCGACCAGCCGGGGAAGGCCGCGCGGGCGGCGGCGACGGCGGCGTCGACGTCACCCGCGCCCGCCAGCTCGTAGGTGAGGACCGCTTCGCCGGTGGCGGGGTCGATCACGGTGTGGGTGGCGCCGGACGTGCCCTTCGTCAGGCGGCCGGCGATGTACTGCGCGCCGTCCGAGAAACGTTCCTGTGCGGGAAACCGGTCCTGCATGTCGCTCTCCTCCGCCTTCGCCCCGAAGTGTTCCGCAGCGGGTGGCGTAGCTCCAGCTCGATTTGATTGCCGATCCTGACAGAGCAGGGGCACTCCAACAAGTGATTCCGTTGTTGCCTTTTGGTTACGCGACGGAATCTGTCGGCAGGGGTCGACCAGGTGTCGAGTCGGAGCGGAAAAGGGGGGACGCTCTGTCAGTGGCGCGTGCCATGCTCGGCTGCATGGACAGGATCGAGGACCGGGAGGCGCTGGTCAGCGCCGTCCGGGCGGGGGCCGGGATCAAGTACCTGCACTTCTGGGGACACCGGCCCCGGCCGGACGGGCGGATCGGCGCGAGCTGCCTCAGCCAGTGGTGGCCGTCACCGTTCGTGGTCGACGGGGTCGGCTATGCGACGGCCGAGCACTGGATGATGGCCGCGAAGGCCCGGCTCTTCGGCGACGCGGAGGCGGAGCGGCGCGCGCTGGCCGCCGCCTCCCCCGCGCAGGCGAAGAAGGAGGGGCGCCTGGTGCGCGGCTTCGACGAGGAGACCTGGCGGCGGGAGCGGTTCGGGATCGTCGTCGAGGGCAGCGTCCACAAGTTCGCCTCGGACGACGGGCTGCGCGCGTTCCTGCTGGGCACCGGCACCCGCGTGCTGGTCGAGGCGAGCCCCATGGACCGCGTCTGGGGCATCGGCCTGGCGGCGGACGACGAGGCGGCGATGGATCCGCAGCGGTGGCGGGGGCCGAACCTGCTGGGCTTCGCGCTGATGGAGGCGAGAGAGCGGCTGCGCACCGACGCCTGAGCGCGCCCGGAGCGCCGCCCGGGGGTCCGGGCGACGGCCGAGGGGTCCGGGCCGGTGCCCGAGGGTCCGGGCCGACGGCCGAGGGGTCGTCCTCGAGAGGGGTCGACCTCCAGAAGGGTCGCTCCTGCGGGATCGTCCTCCTGAGGCCTCAGGACTCCGTGAGGGTCAGCGCCCCACGATCGTCAGGACGCCCAGCGTGACCGCCAGCGCGACTCCCACGGCCCCGCAGATGATGCCCGCCAGCGCCTGCCCGGGGTTGGAGGCCTCGCCCCGGCCGGCCTTCCGCCGCCCGATCGCGCCGAAGACGACACCGAGGACGCCGAGGACGACGGCGAGGGGCCACAGACAGAAGAGGACGGCGCCGAGGATGCCGAGCACGAGCCCGGCGACGCCCATGCCGTTGCTGTCCCCGGTCCCGTTCCATCCGTACAGTCCCGGGCCGCCGCCTCCGTACGGCGGCGGGTACCCGTAGCCGTAGCCCCCGGGGTAGCCGTAGGGGACCTGCCCCGGGCCACCGGGGGCGATGGGCGGCGGCGGGACGGCCTGGGCGGGAGGCGCGAAGGGGTTGGGGGGCGGACCGCCGACGACGGTCGCCGGGTCCGGCGGCGGGAACGACGCGAACGGCTGCCCGGCCTGCGGGGCGCCGAACGGATGCGCCCAGGGGCCCGCGGCGCCTCCCGCGGCCGGCAGCGAGGTGACCGTCCGCTGGTCGTGCACGGACGGGGGCGCCTGGCCGTGGCCCACCGGGGCCTGACCGCCGGACCGGCCGGGCCCGCTCGGCCCGTCGCCGCCACCGGGAACGGCCCAGGGGCCGGCCCCCGCCACCGCCTCACCCGACGGCGCCGCATCGGCCGGGGGCGCTCCCGCCCAACCCTTGCCGAACGACACCTGCGGCCTGTCCGTCTCACCGGGGGCGGGCGCGGACCACGCGGGGCCGGGGGCGTCGACCGGGCCCCCTTCCCCCGCGACCGCCGGACCCCCACCGCCGTCCACCGCTCCCGCGCCCTCCACACCCTTGCCGAACGACACACCGCCGACCGCGCCCTGCGGCCCAGCCGTCTCACCGACGACGGGCGCGGGCGCGGACCACGCAGGGCCGGGGGCGTCGACCGGGCCCCCTTCCCCCGCGACCGCCGAACCCGCACCGCCGTCCACCGCTCCCGCTCCCGCTCCCGCGCCCTCCGCACCCTTGCCGAACGACACGCCGCCGACCGCGTCCTGCGGCCCAGCCGTCTCACCGACGGCGGGGGCGGGCGCGGACCACGCAGGGCCGGGGGCGTCGACCGGGCCCCCTTCCCCCGCGACCGCCGGACCCGCACCGCCGTCCACCGCTCCCGCTCCCGCGCCCTCCGCACCCTTGCCCATCGCGAGTCCACTCGCCGCGTCCGCCGGGTCGCCGCCCGGCCGGGGGCCGGCGGGGGCAGCGTCCCGCGGACCGTCCGACCCCTCGGCGGCGGTGGGCCGTGGGGAGGTGGGGGCGTCGTCGGTCGGGGTCGGCGCCTCGTCGGACATGCGTGGATCCCCCTGTCGCCCGCTTCCGGGCCTGTGTCCTGCGTTCCGTCATCCGTACGCCGTTCCGCCCCGCGCACGTTCCGTCATGCTACGGCCCGAGGCCGGTGCGGAGCGCGGCCGGGGCGAGGCCCTCCGCGGCTCGCGGGCCCTTCCGCCTACGATGATCCCGGCCCACCGATCAGCCGATCACCCGCGTCCCGTCCGGCCCGCCGGGCCCGGGGCGCCGTCCCGGGAGGACCCCATGACCGACCGCCTCGACGCATCCTCAGCAGCCCCCGCGTCCGGCTCCCCCGCGTCCCCCGCGTCCGGCGCGCCCGCCGGTCCCACCGCCGGGGCCGCGGCCGGCGGCCGCGATCTGCACGCGTTCATCGCCGGGCTGCCGAAGGCCGAACTGCACGTCCACCACGTGGGCTCCGCCTCCCCCCGCATCGTCTCCGAGCTGGCCGCCCGGCACCCGGACTCCCGGGTGCCCACCGACCCCGAGGCCCTCGTCGACTACTTCACCTTCACGGACTTCGCCCACTTCATCGAGGTGTACCTGTCCGTCGTCGACCTCATCCGCACCCCGGAGGACGTCCGGCTCCTGACGTACGAGGTCGCCCGGGACCTGGCCCGCCAGCAGGTGCGCTACGCCGAGCTGACGATCACCCCGTTCTCCTCGACCCGGCGCGGCATCGACGAACTCGCCTTCATGGACGCCGTCGAGGACGCCCGCAAGGCGGCGGAGGCGGAGTTCGGGACCGTGCTGCGCTGGTGCTTCGACATCCCCGGAGAGGCCGGGCTGGAGGCCGCCGAGGAGACGACCCGGCTCGCCACCGACGACCGGATCCGCCCCGAGGGGCTGGTCTCCTTCGGGCTCGGCGGGCCCGAGATCGGGGTCCCGCGCCCGCAGTTCAAGCCGTACTTCGACCGGGCGATCGCGGCCGGGCTGCGGTCCGTGCCGCACGCCGGCGAGACCACCGGACCCGAGACGGTGTGGGACGCGCTGACGCATCTGCGCGCCGAGCGCATCGGCCACGGCACCAGCTCCGCGCAGGACGCGAAGCTGCTCGCCCACCTCGCCGACGCCCGCATCGCGCTGGAGGTGTGCCCCACGTCGAACATCGCCACGCGCGCGGTCCGCACCCTCGACGAGCACCCCCTGGCGACGTTCGTGGAGGCCGGCGTCCTGGTGACGGTGAACTCCGACGACCCGCCCATGTTCGGCACGGACCTCAACAGCGAGTACGCGGTGGCCGCCCGGCTCCTCGACCTCGACGAGAGCGGCCTCGCCGGCCTCGCGAAGAACGCCGTCGAGGCCTCCTTCCTGGACGAGAGCGGCAAGCGGCGCGTCCGGGACGAGATCGACGCCTACACCGCCGGGTGGCTCGCCCCCTGACGGCGTCCCGCCGCGATCCGCCGCCGCCCGCCACAATGGGCGCATGCAGAACGTGACCGCCGTCGCCCACCGCGGCGACCCCTACCGCGTCCGTGAGAACACGATCGCCTCGCTGCGGTCCGCGCTCGACCGGGGCGCGGACGCCGTCGAGTGCGACGTCCGGCTCACCAGGGACGGCGTGCCCGTCCTGCTCCACGACGAGACGCTGAAGCGGCTCTGGGGGCTGGACCGGCCGCTGCGGTCGCTGTCCGCCGCGGAGGTGCGCGGGCTCACGGCCGGCGGGGTGCCCACCCTGGCGGAGGCGCTCGCGGCGACGGACGGCAGCCGGCTGATGCTCGACCTGCCGGGCACCCGGGACGCGCGCACCGCGCGGCGGATCGTCGACGCCGTGCGCGAGGCCGGCGCGGCCGACCGGGTCCACTACTGCGCCGACGCCGTGGCGATGCTCGCCGTGCGCGCCGCGGACCCGTCCGCCGAGATCGCGCTGACCTGCACGAGCCTGGCGCCCCCGCGGCCCGCACTGCTCGCGGCGGTGAAGCCGCGCTGGCTCAACTACCGCTTCTCCCTGGTGGACCGCGACCTCGCCGCGCGCGTCCACCACGACGGCTTCCTGCTCTCCGTCTGGACCCCGGACACCCGCCGCGCGCTGCGTCGGCTCATCGACCTGGGCGTCGACTCCGTCACCACCAACCGCATCGACGTCCTGACCGCGCTGCGCGACCGGGGCTGAACCACGCCCTCACCGCAGCCGGACGGACCTTCACCGCAGCCGGACCTTCACCGCGGCGGGGCCCTCACCGCAGCGGCACCTCCAGCGGCACGTCGCTCACGCCGGGGAGGTGACCGTCCGGCTCGCCCGGTTCGAACCGGCACACATGTTCACCGCGTGCCAGGAGCGGTCGGCCCGGACGGCTACGGTGCGTGAATCGGCCTCAGCGGCGCGTCTTCGACGCGGACGGCGCGGTGGACGGCGCACTCGACCGCGTGCTCGACTGCGCCACCCGCCGGGGCGACGTCGTGTCCTGCGCGACGGGCGTCGGGCTGGAGCGGCCGGTGCGGTCCGTGTCCGGGGCAGCGGTGCCGGTGGCGGCAGCGGGGGTGCCGGGGGCGTGGGTCGCGTCCGCCCCCCGGGTAGGGCGTTCGGTGCTCCGCGGCGGCGGGAGCGACGGCACGGGCCGGGGCCCGGTCGACGGACCGCCGGTGACCGGGGGCGGGGCGAGCGGCGTCGTGGGGCGCGCGGGCGCGTCGGAGGACGCCGAACGCAGCGGCAGCAGGACGGCGAGCACGGTGACCGCGCACGCCGCTCCGACTCCGGCCGCGCGCAGCGTCCGGCGACGGGTGGCGCCGCGGCGGATCTGCTCGTAGCGGCCGGGCGGTGGGCCGAGGTGTCCGGCGGGAGGGCGCAGGATGACGGTCAGGGGGTCGTCGGGGTCGAGGTCCGGGCCGTCGTCGAAGTCGTCAGCCGGTGTGATCAAGGCTTCTCCTCAGGTGGACGCGGAGCAGTTCGCGGGCCGCGTGCAGGTCGGCCTTGACGGTTCCTTCCTTGCGTCCGGTCAGCACGGACACCTCCCGGATCGGCATGTCAGCGTAGTAGTGCAGCAGGATCGGCACGCGCAGCCGGTCGGGCAGGGACTGCACGAGCATCCGCACCGACGGGTCGGCCTGTTCGGCCGGCGGGGCCACGGCGACCTCGACGGTGACCCGGCGCACGGCCCGGCGTTCGCGCTCCAGCTTGCGCCAGTGGTCGCGGACCAGGTTGGCGGCGGTGACGAAGAGGAAGCCCTGGGGCTCGGACACGGTCGTCCAGCGTGCCCAGAGCCGGGTGAACGCCTCCGAGGCGATCTCGTGCGCCGTCTCGTCGTCGTCGACGAGGCGGCGGCACCAGCCGGCGAGGCGGGGGTAGAGGGCGGCGAACAGTTCGGACGCCGCCCTCTCGCGCGAGCGTGGGCGTTTCAACGTTCTCCCGCGGTGCTCGACGCGTCGCCCGCCGCCGCCCCGGGCCCCGAGGAGGCTCCGGAGGAAGCCCCGGAGGCGGCCCCCGGGACCAGGGCGGCGAAGACGATCACGTTGTCGCGGTACCCGTCGCCGGTGCGCGGGCCGCCGCACGTGATGAGACGCAGTTCGGGCCGGCCGACGTTCCCGTAGACCTCCCCGGTGGGGAAGCTCGCCTTGTCGACGGTCCGCACGCGGGTCACGGCGAACGCGGCCGTCGTGCCGTTCTCCAGGCGCACCGCGATCCGGTCGCCCCGGTGCAGCCGGTCCAGGCGCCGGAACACTCCGTCGCCGTACCGGCCGACCGTGACATGGCCGAGGATCACCGACGGCCCGGTCCGTCCGGGGGTCGGCGAGTGCTCGTACCAGCCGGCCCGGTCGTGCCGCTCGACCGGAGGCACCTGCACGCTGCGGTCGGCGGCCAGCCCCAGCCGCATGAGCGGGGTGTCGACCCCGATGGCCGGGATCCGCAGTCCGACCGGCGCCGAGCGCGCGAGGGGGCGCGCGGCCCGGGCGGCCGGAGCCGGGGACCCCGCTGCGCCCGCGGCGGCAGTGGCGTCCGTGGCGGTCGCGGCGGCGGTGCCGGACGTCGCGGCCGGTCCGTCGCTCTGCGCGGTGCAGCCGCAGAGCAGCAGCGCCGCCAGGGCCGCGAGCGCCGGGGCGCGCCTGGAGAGCGGGCTCATGCGCCGGTCGCCCTCCGGCGCCGCACGACGTAGAAGACGGAGCCGGCGGCGGCGACCGCCGCGGCCGCGCCGCCGCCGATCAGCGTGCCGTGGCCGTCGGACCACGGCTCGGCGACGCCGGTGTCGGCCGCTCCGCGCGGGACGACGCCGACCTGGGCCGGCGCGGCGGACGGGGCGTCGGTCGCCTCGGGCGCCTTGGTGGGCTCGGTCGCCCTGGTCGGGGCGGTGGTGGGGCCGCCCGGGACCGGGCTCGCGCTGCGGGTCCCGGGCGCGGGGGTCGGGGTGCCCGCGTCGGCGAGCGCGGGGGCCGCGCCGGCCAGCAGGGCCGTGCTCGCAACTGCCAGGGCGGCGAGGCCCGTTCGGGGCATGAGTCGCATGGGTCGCTCTCTTTCGTCGGTCCGTTGACGGATCGAGCGAAGAGACGAGGCAGCCCCGGACCGGGTTGTAAAGAGATGGCAAAGCCGTCGCGGGCTTTGCTGACGGCCGGTCACCCGTCGCCCCGCACACGCGCGGACGGGCACGGCGGCGGACCGCCGTGCCCGTCCGGGGCACATCCCGCGGGGCGTTACGCGTCGAGGGACGTCATGACGTGCTTGATGCGGGTGTAGTCGTCGAAGCCGTAGCCCGAGAGGTCCTTGCCGTAGCCGGACTTCTTGAAGCCGCCGTGGGGCATCTCGGCGACCAGCGGGATGTGGGTGTTGATCCACACGCAGCCGAAGTCGAGCTTCTTCGACATCCGCATCGCGCGGCCGTGGTCCTTGGTCCACACCGAGGAGGCGAGGGCGTAGTCGACGCCGTTGGCCCACTCGACGGCCTGGTCCTCGTCCGTGAAGGACTGGACCGTGATGACCGGACCGAAGACCTCGTTCTGGATGATCTCGTCGTCCTGCTTCAGCCCCGAGACGACCGTCGCCGCGTAGAAGTAGCCCTTGTCGCCGACGCGTTCGCCGCCCGCCTCGACCTTGGCGTGGGCCGGCAGCCGCTCGATGAACCCGGCCACCTGCTTGAGCTGGTTCGGGTTGTTCAGCGGCCCGTACAGCACGTCCTCGTCGTCCGGCTGCCCGGTCTTCGCCTCGGAGGCGGCCTTGGCGAGCGCGGCCACGAACTCGTCGTGGATGGACTCCTGGACGAGGACGCGGGTGGCGGCCGTGCAGTCCTGGCCGGCGTTGAAGTAGCCCGCCACGGAGATGTCCTCGACGGCCTTGGCGATGTCGGTGTCCTCGAAGACCACGACCGGCGCCTTGCCGCCCAGCTCCAGGTGGACGCGCTTGAGGTCACGCGAGGCCGACTCGGCGACGGACATGCCGGCGCGCACTGAACCGGTGATGGACGCCATCGCCGGGACCGGGTGCTCGACCATCAGCCGGCCGGTGTCCCGGTCGCCGGTGACGACGTTGAAGACGCCCTTGGGCAGGATCGAACCGATGATGTCGGCGATCAGGACGGTCGAGGCCGGGGTGGTGTCGGACGGCTTGAGGACGACCGTGTTGCCGGCCGCGATCGCCGGGGCGAACTTCCACACCGCCATCATCATCGGGTAGTTCCACGGCGCGACCTGCGCGCAGACGCCGACCGGCTCACGGCGGACGATCGAGGTCATCCCGTCCATGTACTCGCCGGCCGAGCGGCCCTCCAGCATCCGGGCCGCGCCCGCGAAGAAGCGGATCTGGTCCACCATCGGCGGGATCTCCTCGGAGCGGGTCAGCCCGATCGGCTTGCCCGTGTTCTCCACCTCCGCGGCGATGAGGTCCTCGGCGCGCTCCTCGAACGCGTCCGCGATCTTGAGCAGGGCCTTCTGGCGCTCCGCCGGGGTGGTGTCGCGCCAGCCGGGGAAGGCCCTGGCGGCGGCGGCCATGGCCGCGTCGACGTCCGCCGGGCCGGACAGCGGCGCGGTCGCGTACGCCTCGCCGGTCGCGGGGTTGACCACCTCGGTGGTCCGTCCGTCGGCGGCGTCCCGGAACTCACCGTCGATGTAGTTGCGCAGACGACGCAGCTCGGTGCTCACTGCCGGCCCTCCAGATGTGGGTGTCCATTGACTGAGACACCCACACTAATCAATGCGCTGACGTTTTCAACACCCCCGATCCCGCCACGGCTGCGGAATCCGCAGATCTCACACACGTAAACAACGAATTTCATCGCCCCGACCTTGCGGAACTGTCGAGACGTCGTGCACAGTGTGGCCGTGGCCAGTCGAAGCGCAGAGCACAGGGACTCCCGCGAGTCCAGGAACGGCAGCACCCCTCACCTGGATGCCGTGAGCCTCGCCATCATCGAGCAGCTCCAGGAGGACGGCCGCCGGCCGTACGCCGCGATCGGCAAGGCCGTGGGCCTGTCCGAGGCGGCCGTGCGCCAGCGCGTCCAGAAGCTGCTCGACCAGGGCGTGATGCAGATCGTCGCCGTGACGGACCCGCTCACCGTGGGCTTCCGCAGGCAGGCGATGGTCGGGGTCCACGTCGAGGGCGACGTCGAGTCCATCGCCGAGGCGCTGACCGCCATGCCGGAGGTCGAGTACGTGGTGATGACGGCGGGCTCGTTCGACATCCTCGCCGAGATCGTCTGCGAGGACGACGACCACCTGCTCGACGTGATCAACAAACGC
This sequence comes from Streptomyces sp. NBC_00704, assembly GCF_036226605.1. Taxonomy (NCBI): domain Bacteria; kingdom Bacillati; phylum Actinomycetota; class Actinomycetes; order Kitasatosporales; family Streptomycetaceae; genus Streptomyces; species Streptomyces sp. NBC_00704. Next base: position 5,914,155 of record NZ_CP109000.1, on the reverse strand, counting down.
ATGCGCGCCCTGCCCGGCGTGCGCTCCACCGAGAGCTTCGTCTACCTGAAGCTGAAGAAGCAGACCTACATGTGGGGAACCCGATAACCGTGAGGACCCGATAACCGTGAGCACCAAGGACCTCAGCCGCACCGCGTACGACCACCTGTGGATGCACTTCACCCGCATGTCCTCGTACGAGAACTCGCCGGTCCCGACCATCGTCCGGGGCGAGGGCACCTACATCTACGACGACAAGGGCAAGCGCTACCTCGACGGTCTCGCGGGCCTGTTCGTGGTCCAGGCGGGCCACGGACGCGTGGAGCTCGCCGAGGCCGCCTTCAAGCAGGCGCAGGAGCTCGCGTTCTTCCCGGTGTGGTCCTACGCCCACCCCAAGGCCGTGGAGCTGGCGGAGCGCCTCGCCCACCACGCGCCGGGCGACCTCAACAAGGTCTTCTTCACCACCGGCGGCGGCGAGGCCGTCGAGACGGCCTGGAAGCTCGCCAAGCAGTACTTCAAGCTCCAGGGCAAGCCGACCAAGTACAAGGTCATCTCCCGCGCGGTCGCCTACCACGGCACTCCGCAGGGCGCCCTGTCCATCACCGGTCTGCCGGCGCTCAAGGCCCCCTTCGAGCCGCTCGTCCCGGGCGCGCACAAGGTGCCCAACACCAACATCTACCGCGCCCCGCTCTTCGGCGACGACCCCGAGGCCTTCGGCCGCTGGGCCGCCGACCAGATCGAGCAGCAGATCCTCTTCGAGGGCCCGGACACGGTCGCGGCCGTCTTCCTGGAGCCCGTGCAGAACGCCGGCGGCTGCTTCCCGCCGCCGCCCGGCTACTTCCAGCGGGTGCGCGAGATCTGCGACCAGTACGACGTGCTGCTCGTCTCGGACGAGGTCATCTGCGCCTTCGGCCGCCTCGGCACGATGTTCGCCTGCGACAAGTTCGGCTACGTCCCGGACATGATCACCTGCGCCAAGGGCATGACCTCGGGCTACTCCCCGATCGGCGCGTGCATCATCAGCGACCGGCTGGCCGAGCCGTTCTACAAGGGCGACAACACCTTCCTGCACGGCTACACCTTCGGCGGCCACCCGGTGTCCGCCGCGGTGGGCCTCGCCAACCTCGACCTGTTCGAGCGCGAGGGCCTCAACCAGCACGTGCTCGACAACGAGGCAGCGTTCCGCTCCACCCTGGAGAAGCTGCACGACCTGCCGATCGTCGGAGACGTCCGCGGCAACGGCTTCTTCTACGGCATCGAGCTGGTCAAGGACAAGGTCACCAAGGAGTCGTTCGACGACGAGGAGACCGAGCGCGTCCTGTACGGCTTCCTCTCCAAGGCGCTGTACGACAACGGCCTGTACTGCCGTGCCGACGACCGCGGCGACCCGGTCGTCCAGCTCGCCCCGCCGCTGATCTCCAACCAGGAGACCTTCGACGAGATCGAGCAGATCCTGCGCGCCACGCTCACGGAGGCGTGGACGAAGCTGTGACGTCAGCCTGATCAGCTGATCAACACCGGCCCCGGCGTCGACCGTTCGAGTGAGAAACGGCGGCCCGGGGCCGCGTGCTGTCCGGATGCCCGCGCTCGCCTCCTTAGCGTGCCAGTGACCGATCGGCCCTGCCTTCGTTCCCCCGGTCGGGGGATCGGCACGGGAACCACAGATCTGAACGAGGTGTACGCCCATGGAGGCCCCGCCGGACAACGACGTGCTCTGGGCACGCTCCCTGCACTTCTCGCACCCCGACGGCTCCCCCGGGCTGGCCGGGGTCTCGCTGGGTGTGCGGGAGGGCGAGATCCTCGCCGTCAGCGGCCCGCGCGGCAGCGGCAAGACGACCCTGCTGCGCTGTCTGTCGGGCCTGACGACCGCCCGGAGCGGCGAGGTCTGGTTCAACAGCGTGCCCGTGCACACGATGGGTCCGGCGGCCCGCGAACGGCTGCGCCGCGACCGCTTCGGCTGGATCGACCCGGCGCCGCTCCTCGTCCCCGAGCTGAACGTCTGGGAGAACGCGGCGCTGCCCCTGATGCTGCGCGGCACCGGTCGCCGCCGGGCCAAGGCCGCCGCGCTGGAGTGGCTGGAACGCCTGGACATCGGCGACCGGTCCCGCTGCCGTCCGCACGAGCTGACCCAGGCCGAGCGCCAGCGGGTCTGCATCACCCGCGCCCTGGCCCCGGCCCCCTCGGTCCTGTTCGCGGACGAGCCGACGGCCCCCCTGCACCGGGCGGACCGGGCGCACGTCCTGCGCACCCTGACGACCGCCGCCCGCTCGCACGGCATCACGGTCGTCCTCGCCACCCACGACGCGGAGACGGCGGCCCTCGCCGACCGCACGGTGCCGCTGCTGGACGGCCGCCGGGTCAAGACCGTCCACCTGCCCCCGGTCGCCGAGTCGGAAGGCCGGGGGGCGGCGTGCTCGCTCTCCGTCTGACCCGCGGTGCCCGTCCCGCCGTCCAACTGCGCCGGCTGCTGGTCGCGGCGGCGTCGGCGGGCACCGGCTTCCTCCTGCTGAGCACCCTCGGCCACGCCCTGACCCACCCCGAGAACCCGGCGGCCTCCGCGCTGCGGCTGGCCTGGTGCCTGGTCCCGCTGGCCGCGACCGTCCACCTCGCGCTGGCCGTCGCCCGCACCGACCCCGGCACCCGGCCCCGCCCCGGACTCGCCGCGATCGGCCTCGGCCCGGCCCGTCTGATGGCCGTCTCCGCGATGACGACGGCCCTGTCGACGCTGCTCGGCTCCATGCTCGCGCTGCTGTTCTTCCTCCATCTGCGCGGCGACCTCACGGGCATGCCCTTCGACGGGGCGGCCCGCGACTTCCTGGCGGCCGGACGGCCGCTGCCGTGGCCGGCCGCCCTGACCCTGCTGGCCCTCGCCCCCCTGTCCTCATCGATCGCGGTCGTGCTCATGCTGCGCCCGCGGGACACCCGGGTCGCGGCCCGGACGGCGCCGCGGATGTTCGGCCGGTTCGGGGCGTACGCGACGACGGGACCGGGCGAGACGTTCGGCGCGTACGGCAGGTTCGGCAGCCGGACCGTCCGCCCCTTCGCCGCCCGCGCCGCCGCGACCACCCCCGCGTCCGCCTCCGCCGCGCACGACGTGCCCCCGACGCCGGACGGCACGCTCCCCGCTCCGGCGGACGGCGGCCCCGGCGAGACGGTCCCGGCCGCCGTGAACGGCTCCGCGCGGCAGGACGTCCCCCCGGCCCGCGACGTCCCGGCCCCCGACCCCACCGCCCTGCCCTGGGGCACGGCCCTGCTGGCGGTCGGTCTGGCCGTGGAGGCGTACGCCGGCCGCGGCCCCGACGGCGGCGGGCTCCCCCTGCCCGGCGGTCTGCCCACCGGGCCCGCCGCCGTCCTGCTCGGCTGGACGCTCACCGCGGTGGGACTCGCGCTCGCCGGCCCCGGACTCACCCACCTGTGCGGCCGGCTGCTCCAGGCGGTCCGCCCCGGCGCCCTGCGCCTGCTCGCGGGCCGCGGGCTGATGCAGGAGGCCTCCCGCATCGGCCGCCCGCTGGGCGTGGTCTGCGCGGTGGGCTCCGGCGCGTACACGATGGCCCGGCTGTACGACCCGGCCGACCCGTCCTTCGGTCCGCTCACCACGCTCGGCGCCGTGGTCGTGGCCGGCTGCACGGTCGCCACCCTGCTGACCGCGGCCGTGGAGGCGAGGCAGTGCCGTGCCGACACCACGGCCGCCCTCGTGCGGCTCGGCGCCCCGGCCAAGACGCTCCGCAGCGCCGCCGCCCTGCGCACCGCGGCCCTGCTGGCGCTCTTCGTCCCGCTCACCCTGCTCGTGGCCGAGCTGGCCGCCCTCCCGCTGATGCGCTGAACCCGCCGTCCGCGCGCTCCCGAAAAAAAACTCTCCCCGGCTCCGATGAGTTCCGCGCGGCCCCCCGGTCCACCCCTCGACACCGCACACAGCGACAGCGATCCCCCGGGAGAGACCAGATGAGCACCTCCGCCCACCAGCAGATGATCTTCGTGAACCTGCCCGTGAACGACCTCGACGCCTCGAAGAAGTTCTTCACGGAGCTGGGCTACTCGATCAACCCGCAGTTCAGCGACGACAACGCGGCCTCCGTGGTGATCAGCGACACGATCGTCGCGATGCTGCTCACCAGGCCGTTCTACTCGACCTTCACCAAGAAGGAGATCGCGGACGCCACGACCACCAGCGAGGTGCTGATCGCGCTGAGCGCGCCGAGCCGCGAGAAGGTCGACGAACTGGTCGACCGGGCGCTCGCGCTGGGCGGTTCGCCGAGCGGCGAGACCCAGGACCACGGCTTCATGTACGGCCGCTCCTTCGACGACCTCGACGGCCACACCTGGGAGATCGTCTGGATGGACCCGTCGGCCGTCGAAGCCTGACCGACGCCTCCGACCCGGCGTCCGCTCCGGGTCCGGCTCCGGCGCCCCACGGTCCGGACCGGACGAGAACGGCGGACGGCCCGGGGCCCCGGTCCGACGGTGCCTAGCATGGGCGGGTGCATCCGACGACACCCGCCCAGCCGTTCGACGGTCCCCACGACCGTGAGATCGAGTCCCTCGTCGAGTTCGACGAGGTGGTCACCGCCCACGGCGCCCTCGCCCACTTCCGCGTCCAGTCCGTCGACCTGACGGGCCGTACGGACGCCCTGCTCTCCCTCGACGCCTCGGGCGCCGTCTTCCTCGGCTGCCCGATGGACCCGGCGGCCGCCGCCCGCGTACGGGCCTGCGGCGCCCTGGTCTTCCCGCCCGTGCCGGGCCTGCCCTTCGACCCCTACCGCGGCCGTGTCTACTCCCCGGACGAACTGTTCGCCTCCCTCGACGAGGGGTACGAGGCGACCCCGGACGCGCGGACGTACGCCTGGTTTCAGCGCACGAAGGGGGACGGCGACGTCTTCGGCTCCATGCTGCGCTCGCTCCACGACGACGCCGTCTCGGACGCCCTCGACGAACTGCTCGCCGGGGAACGGGTGGTGGGCGTCATGGGCGGTCACGCGATGGCGCGCGGCACCGAGGAGTACACGGGCGCGACCCGGCTCGGCCGTGAACTCGCCCGCACCGGACTGACGGTGGCCACCGGCGGCGGGCCGGGCGCCATGGAGGCGGCCAACCTCGGCGCGTACGCGGCGCCCTTCGACCCGGGAATGCTCACCGAGGCCCTGCGGATCCTCGCCAAGGCCCCGGGGTTCACGCCCTCGGTGACCGACTGGGCGCGGGCCGCCTTCGAGGTCCGCGCGAACTGGCCCGGCGGCGGCCCCTCGGTCGCCTTGCCCACCTGGTTCTACGGTCACGAGCCGCCGAACCCGTTCGCCGCGCACATCGCCAAGTACTTCTCCAACGCCACCCGCGAGGACGGGCTGTTGGCCCGCTGCACCGCGGGCGTGGTGTTCCTGCCGGGCGCCGCGGGAACCGTCCAGGAGATCTTCGACAACGCGACGCCCAACTACTACGAGTCGCGGGGCGAGCCGACGCCCATGGTCCTCGTGGACCGGGCGCACTGGACGCGGCGGCTGCCCGCCTGGCCGCTCCTGCGGTCCCTGGCCCGGGAGCGGTCGATGGAGTCCCGCATCACCCTCGTCGACCGGATCGAGGAGGCACCGGAGGCCCTGAAACGTCTCAGTGGTTAATAAGCAGGCAAAGCCAACCGCTCGCAGGGGTCGTGACGTTGACAGTGCTTATGAAACGCTTATAGACCTGAGGGTCTGCTGGGGATGGTGACGCACTCGGCTCACCCGGGGGCGCCATCTCCCCCTCCACCCCCCGCAGTTGCGCTTCCCGTAAAGGACAAACGTGTCCCTTTCCCGCCGTACCGCCGCCCGTTCGGTGCGCATGCTCGGTGTCACCGCCGCCTCCGCGGCCCTTGCTCTCAGCGCCGCCGGCACCGCGCTGGCCTGCGAGATCTCCGAGTTCTCCGCCTCTGCCGCCTGTGACGGCGCCAAGGGCGTCATCACCGTCACCGACAAGGACCCCACGGGCGTCCCGGCCGTCGTCACGGTCTTCCTCGAGAACAACGGCGCCGACCTCCGCCAGGTCGGCAAGGAGCAGACGGTCACCGGCTCGAAGAAGGGCGTCACCGTCTCCTTCGCCGAGGACTGGGAGCCGAACGCCGAGTACCGGGTCCACATCGTGGCCGTCAAGGGCAAGAAGAAGCTCGTCGACGCCGACATCGCCCCGAACGTGACCACCCCGTCCAAGGCCTGCCAGGCCGACGACACGACGACCCCGCCGACGAGCCCGTCCTCGTCGCCGTCGTCGACGCCCTCCACGCCGTCGTCGCAGACCGCGTCGCCGCCGGCCGGGACGGCCACCCCCTCGCCGGCCCCGTCCGACTCGGCCGCCGACAGCGCCGCGCCCCCGGCCTCCGCGAGCAACGCCCCCTCGCCCGCGGCGCAGGAGTCCAACCTCGCCGAGACCGGCGCCAACTCCAACACCGGCCTGATCGTCGGCATCGCCGCCGCTCTGGTCGTCGTCGGCGGCGGAGCGGTCTTCTTCGGAATGCGCCGCCGCGGAGCCAGCCACCGCTGACCCGAACGGCCGCGCACCGCACAAGGCACACAGAGAGGGCCCGCCCCACACAGGGGGGCGGGCCCTCCCCGCGTCCATGTCCGCGTCAGCCGAAAGTCGCCTTCTCCCTGGCGCGGCTCAGTCCAGCACCACGGTCTCGGCCGGGTCGAAGGACACGCCCACCGCGCTGCCGACCTCGGGGGCGTCGCGCAGCGCGCACGCCGCCTCCAGTCTCGGCGCGCCCTCTGGCTGGAGGTGCAGGGCGACGTGCGTGCCCCGGAAGGTGCGGGCGGCGACCGTACAGCGCAGCCCGTCGTCCGCGTCGCCCAGGAGCACGCCCGCCGGCCGGACCAGCAGGGTGCGCGCCCCCTGGGCGGACCCGGCCGCCACCTGCGTCTTGCCCCACGGCGTGACCGCGACCTCGCCGGTGACGGTGGCCTCCACGACGTTGTCGAAGCCGAGGAACCGGGCCACGAACGCGTCCGCCGGCCGCTGCCAGACGTCGAGCGGCGTCCCGGACTGGGCGATCCGGCCGTCCCGCATCACCACGACCCGGTCGGCCAGCGCGAACGCCTCGCCCTGGTCGTGGGTGACGGCCAGCACGGTGGTGCCCAACCGGCCGAACAACTCCCGCAGTTCGACGACCAGCCGCTCGCGCAGCGACCGGTCGAGCTGGCCGAGCGGCTCGTCGAGCATCAGCAGCCGGGGGCGCGGCGCGAGGGCCCTGGCCAGCGCCACCCGCTGCTGCTCGCCGCCGGAGAGCGAGGCCACGGCCCGCCTCGCCGCGCCCGGCAGCCCGACGAGTTCGAGCAGCTCCGCCACCCGCTCGCCCTGCCCAGCCCGTGGCATGCCACGCATCCGCAGGCCGAAGGCCACGTTGCCGCCGACGTCGCGCTGCGGGAACAACTGGTGGTCCTGGAACATCAGCCCCAGCTCGCGCCGGTGCGCGGGCACCCCGGCCTGGTCGCGCCCGTCGAGCGAGACCCGCCCGGCGTCCAGGGGCTGAAGACCGGCCACGGCCCGCAGCAGCGTCGACTTGCCGCTGCCGCTGGGCCCGAGCACGCACACCACCTCGTGCTCGGCGACGGCCAGATCGACGGCGTCCAGCACGGCCCGGCCGCCGAACCGCACGGTGGCCCGCTCCAGTTCGAGCGCTCGCATCAGAACTCCCCCGCCCGGTCGGTCCGCAGCCGCTCCAGCACCAGCAGGGCCACCGCGCACACCACCATCAGAATCGTCGAAAGGGCCATCGCCTGCCCGTAGTTGAGTTCCCCGGCCCGGCCGAGCAGCCGCGCGACGGCCACCGGCAGGGTCGGGTTGTCGGGCCGGGCGATGAACACGGTCGCCCCGAACTCCCCCAGCGACACCGCGAACGCGAACCCGGCCGCGACCAGCAGAGCGCGCCGCACCATCGGCAGGTCGACCTCGCGCCACACCCGCCAGGGCGACGCCCCGAGCACGGCCGCCGCCTCCCGCAGCCGCTGATCCACCGCCCGCAGCACCGGCAGCATGGTCCGCACGACGAAGGGCACGCCGACCAGCGCCTGCGCCAGCGGCACCAGGATCCATGTGGCGCGCAGGTCCAGCGGCGGCTCGTCGAGCGCGATGAGGAACCCGAAGCCGACGGTCACCGCGGACACGCCGAGCGGCAGCATCAGCAGCGCGTCGAAGCCCCGGACGAGCCGTCCGGCGTCCCTGCGGGTGAGCGCGGCCGCGGCGAGGCCGCCGACGGCCACGGCGATCGCGGTCGCGGCGAGCGCGTACCGCAGCGAGTTGCCGATGGCGTCGATCGGCGGGACGAGGAAGACGTTCCCGTCGTCGCGGGTCAGCGCCCGGTAGTAGGCGAAGCCGGGCGCGTCCAGCGAACGCTGCACCAGCACCGCGAGGGGCAGGACCAGCAGGACGGCGATGCTCGCGAGCACCCCGGCGAGCAGCGCCCACTGCCCGGCCCCGCGCGGCCTGCGCGCCGTCCCGGCCGCGTCCACCAGCCGCAGCGAGGCCTCCCGCCGGCGCACCGTCCAGGCGTGCACGGCGAGGATCGCGCCGACGGCCGCGAACTGCACGATGGTCAGGACGGCGGCCGTGGACAGGTCGAAGATCTCGGAGGTCTGCCGGTAGATCTCCACCTCCAGGGTGGCGAAGGTGGGCCCGCCGAGGATCTGCACCACCCCGAAGGAGGTGAAGGTGAACAGGAAGACCATCAGCGCGGCCGCGGCGACGGCCGGCCCGAGCGCCGGCAGGGTCACCGTGCGCCAGGCCCGCAGCCGGGACGCGCCCAGCATCCGCGCCGCCTCCTCCTGCCGCGGGTCCAGCTGCGCCCACAGGCCGCCCACCGTGCGGACGACGACCGCGTAGTTGAAGAAGACGTGCGCGAGCAGGATCGCCCACACGGTGGTGTCGAGGCGCACCCCCCACAGCTCGTCGAGCAGTCCGCCGCGCCCGACGAGCGCGAGGAACGCCGTGCCCACGACGACCGTCGGCAGCACGAACGGGACGGTGACGACGGCGCGCAGCACCTGCCTGCCCGGGAAGTCCAGGCGCGCGAGGACGTAGGCGCCCGGCAGCGCCACCAGCAGGGTGAGCGCGGTGGAGGCGAGCGCCTGCCAGGTGGTGAACCACAGCACGTGCCGGACGTCGGACTCCCCGAGCACGTCCCACAGCCGCCCGAAGCGCCACGCCCCGTCGACGTGGAGCCCTCGGGCGACGATCGCGGCGACCGGCCAGGCGAAGAAGACCGCGAAGAACGCGACGGGCACGGCCAGCAGGCCGAGCCGGGCCGCCGCGCCCCGCCGGCCGGCTCCCTTGCGCGGGCCTACTTCAGTACGAGCGAGGTCCACGACTTGACCCACTGGTCGCGACGGTCGGCGATCTTCGCCGGGTCCATGGTCTCGGGAGCCTTGGCGGCGGGCCCGAACCGGGTGAACTCGGCAGGCACGGCCGCGTCCTTCGCCACCGGGTAGACGAACATGTTGAGCGGCATGTCCTGCTGGAACTCCTTGCCGATCAGGAAGTCGATCAGCGCCTTGCCGCCCTCGCTGTTGCCGGCGTTGCTCAGCAGGCCCGCGAACTCGGTCTGCCGGAAGCAGGTTCCGGTCGCGACGCCGGTCGGCGCGGTGGCCGGCTTCGGGTCGCCGTAGATCACCTCGGCGGGCGGCGAGGAGGCGTACGAGACGACGAGCGGCCGGTCCGCCTTCGCCTTCCTGCCGCCGGCGGAGCCGGAGAACTCCTCGTTGTAGGCCTGCTCCCAGCCGTCGACCACCTTGACGCCGTTGGCCTTGAGCTTCTTCCAGTAGCCCTCCCAGCCTCCGTCCCCGTACTTCGCGGCCGTGCCGAGCAGGAAGCCGAGGCCGGGCGAGGAGGTGGAGGCGTTCTCGGTGACGAGGAGGTCCTTGTAGGCGGGCTTGACCAGGTCGTCGAAGGAGGCGGGCGGCGCCAGCTCGTGCGCGGCGAAGTACGCCTTGTCGTAGTTGACGCAGATGTCGCCGAAGTCGACCGGCGTGACCCGGTGCTTCTTCGCGTCCAGCTGGTACCGGCCGTCGACCCGCGCCAGCCCCTTGGCCTCGTAGGACTGGAACAGCCCGTTGTCGAGGGCGCGCGACAGCAGCGTGTTGTCGACGCCGAAGAAGACGTCGCCCTGCGGATGGTCCTTGGTGAGGATCGCCTTGTTGACGGCCTGCCCGGCGTCGCCGTCCTTGAGGACCCGCACCTTGTACCCGGACCGCTTCTCGAAGTCGGCGAGGACGCTCTTGGAGACGGCCCACGAGTCGTGGCTGACGAGGGTGACCGTCTTCGAGGCCGCCGAAGCCGTCGAGCCGGTCGTGCCCGAGGTTCCCTTGCCGTCCGTGGACCCGCACGCGGACAGCACGGGCGACACGACCAGGCCGAGCCCGACGGCCACGGCCACGAAGGTCTTGTTCTGCACTGGATTTTCCTCCTGGGTTGACCAGGAAGAGACGCGGCCCCGCCCGGGTCCGCACGGACTCCGGGCAGGGCGCAACAGCTCGAGTGATGACCGAACTTCCTACCCAGAATGACCTGGGCGAGGTTCAGAGGGTCTGCGGGCCTGGGTGCCGCACTCTCAGCGCTGTGGCGCTCCCCTGTCGGAATATGAAGATGTCGGAATACGAAGATGCGTACGGTCCTCAGACTACCGCTCGGTGGCCGCGAGCTGACCGCACGCCCCGTCGATCTCCTGACCACGGGTGTCCCGGACGGTCACCGGCACCCCGTGCGCGGCGATCGCCTCGACGAAGGCCTTCTCGTCCTCCGGCCGCGACGCCGTCCACTTCGAGCCCGGCGTCGGGTTCAGCGGGATCAGGTTGACGTGCACGGGCTTGCCGCGCAGCAGCCGGCCCAGCCGGTCACCGCGCCACGCCTGGTCGTTGATGTCCCGGATCAGCGCGTACTCGATGGACAGCCGGCGGCCCGACCGCGCGGTGTACTCGAATCCGGCGTCCAGCACCTCGCGCACCCTCCACCGCGTGTTCACGGGGACGAGGGTGTCGCGCAGTTCGTCGTCCGGCGCGTGCAGGGAGATCGCCAGGCGGCACTTGAAGCCCTCGTCGGTGAACCGCTGGATGGCCGGCACCAGCCCGACCGTCGACACGGTGATCCCGCGCTGCGACAGCCCGAGCCCGTCCGGCGCCGGGTCGGTCAGCGCGCGGATGGCGCCGACGACCCGCTTGTAGTTGGCGAGCGGCTCGCCCATCCCCATGAAGACGATGTTGGAGAGCCGGGCCGGCCCGCCGGGCACGTCCCCGTCGCGCAGCGCCCGCATCCCGTCGACGATCTGGTGCACGATCTCGGCGGTGGACAGGTTCCGGTCGAGCCCCGCCTGCCCGGTGGCGCAGAACGGGCAGTTCATCCCGCACCCCGCCTGCGAGCTGATGCACATGGTCACCCGGTCCGGGTAGCGCATCAGCACCGACTCCACGAGCGTGCCGTCGAACAGCCGCCACAGCGTCTTGCGGGTGGTCCCCTGGTCCGTCGACTGATGCCGCACGACCGACATCAGGTCCGGCAGCAGCGCCTCGCGCAGCTTCTCGCGCGCGCCGGCCGGGATGTCCGTCCACTCCGCCGGGTCGTGCGCGTACCGGGCGAAGTAGTGCTGCGACAACTGCTTGGCACGGAACGGCTTCTCCCCGATCTCCGCCACGACCTCCTTACGCTCGGCGGGCGAGAGGTCGGCGAGATGCCGCGGCGGCTTCTTGGCTCCGCGGGGGGCGACGAAAGTGAGTTCTCCGGGTGCAGGCATAACACGTCCAGTGTGGCAGATCATCGGCGGGGGCCCGGGCCCGGACCGGCGTGGGGGTGGTCACCCACGGACGCCGACTGCCGACGCCGGTCGGTATCGGCCGGCTTCCGACGGCCCGGGGACGGCCCGGGGACGGCCCGGGGACGGCCCGGGGGCGGCCCGGAGGCGTGCCACTCGAGATGGGATGATCTCTCCGGAGGGGTGCGAGTGGACATGCTCGAACTGATGGAGTGGCCGGCCGAGCGCGGCGTCACGACCGTCTTCACGCTCGACGGTGACCGCATGGCTGAGCGACGGGCGGCATGGATGGTGATCGTCAGCGGCGGTCAGTTCGGCAACAAGGGCCTGTCGCCGTTCGCATGATCGACGACAAGGACCCGGGCTTCGGCTTGCCGCGAGGGGCGACAGGCTTTCGTCGGCCCAAGGACGACTCCCTTCCCGAGACCGATCTACGAGCCTTCAGGGGCGCCCTGTATGCGGCTGCTCGCGCTGCCGGAGGCAAGGTGGGCAAGGTGGAGGAACAGGCATACCCCCGCACGTTCCACACCGCGTCGGCCGTCGAGGACACAGGCCGCCGCATCATCTTGTGCCACGCCCATCAGCCCTGGATCGCGTTCGCTCAGATGCGCAGGGACTGGTACAGCGAGGAGTTCGTCGCACCACCGCCCTGGGCCGGCACCTTCATGCACGCCGGGTTCCTGGTGCTCGACCGCGAACAGCTCACCGCACCTCTTGCAGACGTGAACACCTCGGACCTGTCACAGGGCGAGTGGCGCGAGATCCGTTCCTATGGCATCACCACGCTGGGCGGGGTGATCTTCAACGCGTGGGACTGAGTGGTCCAGGGGACAGGCCACGCCGCAGAGGCGGCGTGCGCCCGCGCCGTGCGCGGACTTCGGGAGACTGCGGCCCATGCGCCCAGGGGCGATCCGGCAAGAAGCGATCGGGGCGGGATGGCCCCTGGCTCACTCAGAGATGCGGGCCGTCGAGGCTGTCCGGTCCGCCGTATTCGTCACCGAGGTCGGTCTCGACCCCGTCAGGGGTGTGGCCCGAGGATTTCGTGAAGTCCGGGGCTTGTGGCCACTCGGGCAATGGTTCCTCCCACAGCGGCTCCACAGCCAGGTCCGTCGCACCGGGCTGAGTGACGCTCCGGACCTCGCCTTCGAGACCGGGGCCGTCGACCGTCGCAACACCTCCAGGTTGCGGGCCGTCCGTGTACGGGAACTCCAACAACTCGGCGAGGCGGCCGGACACCAGGATCGCGTCGAGGTCGTTCACACAGTCGATCAGCTTCTTGACGTGCAGGGAGTACACCGCCTGTCCGATGATTTCCGTGACGTCGTCCAGGATGAGCAGGGCTGTGGGATGCAGGAGGTACTTGCCGAGCTTGACCGCCCGCTCGAGCGTCTCGTTCCCCTCCGCCGCCCGGGTCACGAGTTCGGCCGCCCAGCCCTGCGGTGAGGCGTGCGGCAGGATGAGTTTACCGAGGGCGTCGAAGCCGTCGGCGGCTCCCGTCTCACCGGCGTTCTCCGTCCTCACCACCTCGTCCACGGCCTCTGGCGTCAGTTCTTCGTCGCCCCAGTTGTAGGCCCGCAGAAGCACCGCGAGTTCGCCCGCGCACCTGATGAGCTCCTGTTGGTGTGCGGTGTCCAGCGGGCCGGGATCGGGCAGGCCGGGGAGCAGCTCCGCGACCGCCGTCCACAGGTCATGCACCTGGTCGTCGAGCTCGGCGTGCCCGGACTCGTCCGGATTCGGTCGCCGATCGAGCAGGCGAGCGGCAACTCGAGCCGTTCGCAGCACGCGAAGAGCGCCGTCTTCGCGCTCCCGCCTCGTCATCGGCGCGAAGCAGAAGTCCCTCTCGTCCCCGTCCTCGGTCATACTCGCCCCCTCGTGATGTCCGGCGCCCGGTCCTCGGCCGGCGAACGACGACGGTAGACGACGCCCGACGCCGGCGGGTGATCGGTGCGGACGCCGGGGCGAGGGGCGCGCAAGTGGCGAATGAACCGGTCGGAATGCCTGCGAACGGGCGGCTTCCGCCCTGACGCGAGCGGGCCCCGTCCATGGAGCAGGACGGGGCCCGTGCGAGCCTTCCGGCGCGGTGCTGTACCGCTTGTGCGCCGTGGGTCAGCCCGACCCGACGAACAGCACGAGCAGCAGCCAGACGACGGGCGCCGTCGGCAGCAGGGAGTCCAGCCGGTCCATGATGCCGCCGTGGCCCGGGAGCAGCGTGCCCATGTCCTTGATGCCCAGGTCCCGCTTGATCATGGACTCGCCGAGGTCGCCGAGCGTGGCGCTGGCGGCGACGGCGAACCCGAGCACCAGCCCCTGCCACCACCTGCCGTCGTCGATGAGGAACTGCATGCACAGCGCGCCGGCCGCCATCGCGAACGAGACCGCGCCGAGCAGGCCCTCGCGGGTCTTGCCCGGACTGATGCGCGGGGCCAGCTTGGTCCTGCCGAAGCGCCAGCCGACGGCGTACGCGCCCGTGTCGCTGACGACCGTCAGGAGCAGGAAGGTCATGACGCGGAACGCGCCGTCCTCGGCGGTGAGCATGAGGGCGACGAACGTGGCCAGGAACGGGACGTAGAAGGCCGCGAAGACGCCGGCCGTGACGTCCTTGAGGTAGCCCTCGGGCGGTTCGGTCATCCGCCAGACCAGCACCGCGAGCGCGGTGAGGGCCATGGCCACCCAGGCGCCCTCCGGTCCGCGGACGTATCCGGCGACCACCATCGCGGCGCCGCCGACCGCGAGCGGCACGAGCGGAGCCTTGATGCCCTTGCGCTCCTGCAGCCTGCTGGTCAGCTCCCACAGGCCGACGACGACGGCGACCGCGATCACGCCGATGAAGACGGCCTTGACGACGAACAGCGACGCGACGATGACCACGCCGAGGCCGACCCCGACCCCTATGGCCGCGCCCAGGTCGCGGCCGGCGCTCTTCTTCGGCGGCGGCGCGGTCGCCGGGTGAGGGGCGTCGGGCATGGGCTCCGGATTCTGCGGCGCCGCCGCGTGGGGCTGGGCCGTCGGGGTGTCGTCGCCGTGGGCGGCGAGGCCGTGGGGCTCGCCGCCGTAGGGCGCGTTGCCGTGGTTCTCGTCGTGGAACAAGGGGCCGCCCATGCGGGCGGCCCCCCGGTCGTCATCCTGGTTTCCGCCGTGTGCGCGGACGTCGGGGACGATGGGCATGGGGCGGGTCTGCTGCGCCTCAGGCGCATCGTACGCGGGACCCGCCGGGGCGGCTCCCTGGACGGGCCCCTGGTCGGCGGGCCCCCAGTACCCGGCCCGCGACCCGGCGTGTGGCGGTGAGCCCCAGGAAGAGTCGTTCATCAGACCTCGAGCAGCTCCGCTTCCTTGTGCTTCAGGAGCTCGTCCACCTGGGCGACGTACTTCGCGGTGGTGTCGTCGAGTTCCTTCTCGGCACGGCGGCCCTCGTCCTCGCCGACCTCGCCGTCCTTGATCAGCTTGTCGATCGCGTCCTTGGCCTTGCGGCGGACGGCGCGGATGGACACCTTGGCGTCCTCCCCCTTGCCCTTGGCGACCTTGATGTAGTCGCGGCGGCGCTCCTCGGTCAGCTCGGGGAACACCACTCGGATGATGTTGCCGTCGTTGCTCGGGTTGACGCCCAGGTCGGAGTCGCGGATCGCCTGCTCGATGTTGCGCAGCGCGGTCTTGTCGAACGGCGTCACGACCGCCATGCGCGGCTCCGGCACGGAGAACGAAGCCAGCTGGTTGATCGGCGTCGGCGCACCGTAGTAGTCGGCAACGATCTTGTTGAACATCGCCGGGTGCGCACGGCCGGTGCGGATCGCGGCGAAGTCCTCCTTGGCGACCACGACGGCCTTCTCCATCTTCTCCTCGGCCTCGAGGAGGGTCTCTTCGATCACCACTTGCTCCTGCGTGTCTTGAGTAGGCCCGGCTGCGGATCCTTGCGAGAGGGCGGCGGCCGGCTGCGTCGCGTCTTCTTCCTGCACGGTTCCCGACCGGCAGGACATTGTCCATCCTCCGCCCAGGGTCCGTCCCCCGGTCGGACGTTGCCGGGGAGAGCCCGGACGGCGCCGGTCAGGACCGGCTGCCCTGCTCCCCCACGAGCGTGCCGATCTTCTCACCCTTGACCGCGCGGGCGATATTGCCCTCGGCCAGAAGCTCGAAGACGAGGATCGGCAGCTTGTTGTCGCGGCACAGCGTGATCGCGGTCATGTCGGCGACCTTGAGGTCGCGGGTGATGACCTCGCCGTAGCCGAGGGCGTCGAACTTGACGGCCCCCGGGTTGGTCTTCGGGTCGGAGTCGTAGACGCCGTCCACGCCGTTCTTGCCCATGAGCAGCGCCTCGGCGTCGATCTCCAGCGCGCGCTGGGCGGCGGTGGTGTCGGTGGAGAAGTACGGCATGCCCATTCCGGCGCCGAAGATGACCACACGGCCCTTCTCCAGGTGCCGCACGGCCCGCAGCGGGATGTACGGCTCGGCGACCTGGCCCATGGTGATGGCGGTCTGCACGCGGCTGTCGATGCCCTCCTTTTCCAGGAAGTCCTGGAGGGCGAGGCAGTTCATGACCGTGCCGAGCATGCCCATGTAGTCCGAGCGGGCCCGGTCCATGCCGCGCACCTGGAGCTCGGCGCCGCGGAAGAAGTTGCCGCCACCGATGACGACCGCGATCTCGGCGCCGTCGCGGACGACGGCCGCGATCTCCCGGGCGATCTTGTGCACCACGTCGGGGTCCACGCCCAGGCCTCCGCCGCCGGAGAATGCCTCACCGGACAGCTTCAGCAGAAACCGGCCGCGTAGTTTGCCGTCGTCGCTCTTCTGGGCCTTGGTGGTCATGGGAGATCCCGCCTCTTTCACGTGGTGCACATACGAAGAAGGCCACTGCCGGTGGGGGGTCGTGGGCAACCCGTGCGCGGCAATGGCCTCCTCGTCAGATCTGCTGTCGTCCGTCACGCGTGCGCGTGACGGCGTACCGGACGACTGCTCCCGACCCTATCGGGCCGACGCGTCGCTCGCGGTACGGACTCAGATGCCGACCTTGATGCGCGTGAAGCGCTTCAGGGTGACACCGGCCTCGTCCAGGACCTTCTGGACGGACTTCTTGTTGTCCAGGGCGTACGGCTGACCGAGCAGCGTGGCGTCCTTGAAGAAGCCGTTGAGGCGACCCTCGACGATCTTCGGCAGGGCGGCCTCGGGCTTGCCCTCGGCGCGGGTGGTCTCCTCGGCGACGCGGCGCTCGGACTCGACGACCTCGGCCGGCACGTCCTCCTTGGAGAGGTACTTCGGCGCGAAGGCGGCGATGTGCTGGGCGACGCCCTTGGCGATCTCGGCGTTGGGCTTGTCGAGCTCGACCAGGACACCGATCTGCGGGGGCAGGTCGGGCATCGTGCGGTGCATGTAGGCGGTGACGTAGCCGTCGGCGAACTGCGCGAAGCGGTCCAGCACGATCTTCTCGCCGAGGTTGGCGTTGGCCTCGTCCACGAACGCCTGGACGGTCTTGCCGGGCTCGATCTCGGAGGCGAGCAGCGCCGCGATGTCGGCCGGGGCGGTCTTGGCGACGTGCTCGGCGATCGCGCTGGCGACGGCCTGGAACTTGTCGCCCTTGGCGACGAAGTCCGTCTCGCACTTCAGCTCGACGAGGACGCCGGAGGAGTTGTCGTCGGCGATGATCGAGACCACGGCGCCGTTCTCGGCGGAGCGGCCCTCGCGCTTGGCGACGCCCTTCTGGCCCTTGATGCGGAGCGCCTCGACGGCCTTGTCGACGTTGCCCTCGGCCTCGTCCAGCGCCTTCTTGCAGTCCATCATGCCGGCGCCGGTGAGCTCACGGAGCTTCTTGACGTCAGCGGCGGTGTAGTTCGCCATGATCTGTGAATCTCTCTCGGAGTTCGAAGTCTCGAAGATCTACGAAGATCTGGGGGCTGTGGGTGAACGGCGGGCGGCGCACTCGGCGCCCCCCGCCGTCACTTCGTCCCTGGGCCGTGCGGGCGCGACGGCGACCGCACGGCTCACGGCCTGGATCAGGCCTGCTCGCCCTCGGCGGCCGGAGCGGCCTCGGCGGCGGGAGCCTCGGCCGGGGCCTCGGTCTCGGCGGCCGGAGCCTCGGCAGCGGGGGCCTCGGCAGCGGCCTCGGCGGCGGGGGCCTCGGCAGCGGCCTCGGCGGGCTTCTCGGCGGCGTCCGCGCTGTCGGCGTCGGCCTTCTTCTCGCCCTCGAGGAGGTCGCGCTCCCACTCGGCCAGCGGCTCGCTCGCGGCCTTCTCGCCCTTGTCGCCGGTGGCGACGCCGGAACGGGAGATGAGGCCCTCGGCGACGGCGTCGGCGATCACGCGGGTGAGCAGGGTGACGGAGCGGATCGCGTCGTCGTTGCCCGGGATCTTGTAGTCGACCTCGTCGGGGTCGCAGTTGGTGTCGAGGATGGCGACGACCGGGATGTTGAGCTTCCGGGCCTCGCCGACCGCGATGTGCTCCTTCTTGGTGTCCACGATCCAGACGGCGCTGGGCACCTTGGACATCTCGCGGATACCACCGAGGGTCTTCTCGAGCTTGGCCTTCTCACGCGAGAGGACCAGGAGCTCCTTCTTCGTCAGACCCGAGGCGGCGACGTCCTCGAAGTCGATGAGCTCGAGCTCCTTGAGGCGCTGAAGGCGCTTGTAGACGGTCGAGAAGTTGGTGAGCATGCCGCCCAGCCAGCGCTGGTTGACGTAGGGCATGCCGACGCGGGTGGCCTGCTCGGCGATGGCCTCCTGCGCCTGCTTCTTCGTGCCGACGAACATGACCGTGCCGCCGTGGGCGACGGTCTCCTTGACGAACTCGTAGGCGCGGTCGATGTACGACAGCGACTGGAGCAGGTCGATGATGTAGATGCCGTTGCGCTCGGTGAAGATGAAGCGCTTCATCTTCGGGTTCCAGCGACGGGTCTGGTGACCGAAGTGGACGCCGCTTTCCAGCAGCTCCCGCATCGTGACGACGGCCATGGCCGTTCTCCTCGTTTTTCTCGGTTGTGCCGCGGGTGCCGGACGGCTCCCGCGCCTGACGCCCGCGATGCGCCGAGCCACTGAGGACCGAGGGGCGCGAGTACCGGGAGACCGGCCGGAACCGGTCCCCGTTACCGGGGCGTGCGAAGTCGACCCGGTGACCCGGATCGCCAGTAGAAGTGTACGGGACCCGGGGGGCACCGGGTGACGCCGCTGTCCACAACCGGGCGGCGGTCCACAGGTCCGGGCGGTGCCGGGCGGGATGCGCGACGGTTCCCGCATGCACGTGAAGCGACTTCTCCGCGGCCTGGCGCCGCTGCTGATCCTTTCGGTGCCGGCGACCCCCGGCTGGGCGACCCCGCCGCCACCGCCCCACGCCTCCGCACCCCCGCCGGGCCTCACGGCTCCCTCTCCCCCACCGGCATCTGCCTTCCCCACTCCCTCGTCGGCCCCGCCCGCCTCGCCGACCTCGCGCGCCCCCACAGCCCCAGGAACCCCGTCCACCCCGGCCACACCCGCCCCACCGGCCGCACCGGCCGCACCGGTCCCTCAGGACTCGACTGCTCCGGCCACCCCGGCAGGACCAGCGGCCCCTTCGGATCCGGACGCCCCGGACGCCCCGGACGCCCCGGACGCCCCGGCTCCGGACGTCGTGGCCGTCCCCGCGGTGGCCCGGGTCTGGCCGGTGGGCTCGCGCCCGCGGGTGGTGCGCGGCTGGGAGCCGCCGACGACGCCGTACGCCCGCGGTCACCGCGGGGTGGACCTGGCGGCGGCGCCGGGGACCCCTGTGCGGGCGGTGGCCGCCGGCCGGGTGTCCTTCGCCGGGCGGGTGGCGGGCAGGGGCGTCGTGGCGGTGGAACTCGCGGACACGGGCGAGCCGCCGCTGCGCACCACGTACGAGCCGGTGGCCGCGTCGGTGCACGCGGGCGACCGGGTGGTCGCGGGCCAGGTCGTCGGCACGGTCGAACCGGCGGGCTCGCACTGCGCCGGCGGCTGCCTGCACTGGGGTCTGCTGAGAGGCGAGACCTACCTGGACCCGCTCTCCCTGCTGCCACCCTGGCTGAGGCGCAGCCTCCCGGCCCGTCTCCTCCCGGTCCTCGGCGTCCCCCTGCCCTGAGCCCGACACCGCCGCCCGGCCCGCGGTGCGCCTCTCGCACGGACCACGAGCCCGCCCCTGCCACGTCCGGCCTGCGAGCGCGGGCCCGGGGGCACGGCGCGTGAGCCCGACCCTGCCGCCTCCGGCCTCCGGCCTGCGGGCATGAGGGCACGAGGGGCGTGCGAGCCCCACCCTGCCGTCTCCGGCCTGCGGGCGCGAGGGCGCGGGGGGCGTGCAAGCCCCGCCCTGCCGTCTCCGGCCTGCGGGCACGAGGGCACGAGGGCACGAGGGGCGTGCGAGCCCCACCCTGCCGTCTCCGGCCTGCGGGCACGAGAGGGCGCGAGGGGCGTGCGAGCCCCGCCCTGCCGTCTCCGGCCTGCGGGCACGAGAGGGCGCGAGGGCGCGAGGGGCGTGCGAGCCCGACCCTGCCGTCTCCGGCCGCGGGCACCTGCCGCATGGGGGGCGAACCTCCGCCGCCCCAGGGCTGCGCGTGCGGGCCTGGCGGGGCAGCCCGCCTTCCCCTGCTGCCCTGACCGCGAGCCTCCGCCGGCAGCGATGCACCAGGCCCGGCGTCGCCGCCGCCACCCCACGGCCCCCTGCCATGGGCGGCGTGCACCGGCCGCCGCCTCCAGTCTGCGGGGCGGTGGGGCGGCGAGGCGTGCAAGCGCGACTCCGCCGCCTCCGGGCTGCGGGCACCTGCCGTGTGGGACGCGAACCCGAATCTGCGGCGCGTCCGGCCCTCTGCTCCGGCCCCTGAACGCCTGCCATGACCCCTTGCCATGGGCAAGGGGTCATGGCCAACGGGCCATGGGCAGGGGGCCGGGTGCGGTCGGACGGGGTTTCAGCTGCCGACTCCGTGCAGGGCCATCGCCACCGCCGCGTCGGTGATCGCCTCGGGTTCTTCGGCGGCCCCGAGTTCGATGCGCCGCACCGCCGCGTCGACGACGCCCTGGAGGAGCATGGCCGTCAGCCGGGGCTGTGTGTGGCCCAGGTCGGCCAGCGCCTCCCCGATCATCGCCACCAGGGCGCCGTGCGCCGCGCGGATCTTCTCCCGGGCGCCGGCGTCCAGTTCGCTCGCCGAGATGGCCACGACGGCCCGGTGCCGCCGGTCCCCGACCAGCGCGAGCTGACCGCGGACGTAGGCCTCGACCTTGGCCTGCGCGCCGTCGGCCGCGGCCATCGCCGCCTCGACCTCCGCCGTCCACAGGGGGAAGTCGACCGCGCACAACTCCTCGACCACGGCGGCCCGCGACCGGAAGTACTCGTACACGGACGAGCGCGCGAGGCCCGTCCGCTCGGCGAGGGCCGGGAAGGTCAGCGCTTCCGTCCCGCCCTCGGACAACAGGGTGCGCGCCGCGTCCAGGAGGGCTGCACGCTGCATCGACCGGTGCTCGGCCACGGAGGCCGCTCGAATCCTTGGCACGTCGTCCACTTTACGGACGCGTCGCCCCCGACGGGAGTGACGCCGACGAGGTCCGTGTCGTCGGCGCAGGTCAGCGTCCGAAGCTCGCCAGTTTCGCGCGCAGCTGGAGCACGGACTTGGTGTGGATCTGGCTGACCCTGCTCTCGGTCACGCCCAGCACGTTGCCGATCTCGGCGAGCGTCAGCCCCTCGTAGTAGTACAGCGTGACGACCGTCTTCTCCCGGTCGGGCAGCGTGTTGATCGCCCGGGCCAGGAACCTCCGCAGCTCGCGGTCCTCGGCCACCTCCACCGGGTTGTCGGCGGCGGTGTCCTCCAGCGTGTCCATGAAGCTGAGGCCGTCGCCGTCGTCGCCTCCGACGTGCAGCAGCTCCTCCAGCGCCACCACGTTGGCCAGCGACAACTGGCTGAAGACGGCGTGCAGTTCCTCGACGGCGATGCCCAGTTCGGCGGCCACCTCGTACTCGGTGGGCGTCCGCCGCAGCCGGGCCTCCAGCGTCGCGTAGGCCCGCTCCACGTTGCGGGCCTTCTGCCGCACCGACCTCGGGATCCAGTCCAGCGCCCGCAGTTCGTCGATCATCGCGCCCCGGATCCGGGTGATCGCGTACGTCTCGAACTTGATCTCCCGGTCGACGTCGAACTTCTCGATCGCGTCGATCAGCCCGAAGACCCCCGAGGAGACGAAGTCGGCCTGTTCCACGTTGGGCGGCAGACCGACGCTCACCCTCCCCGCCACGTACTTCACCAGCGGCGAGTAGTGCAGGATCAGCTGTTCGCGCAGCCGCTCGTCGCCTGTCGCCTTGTACGACCGCCACAGCTCGTCGAGCGTCGAGGGAGCGGGCGGCCGCACGCTGCCACCGTCACGGGCGGCTGGGGGGATCGCCGCCCGGTCGGACCCGGAGGTGTGCTGGGGCATTCGTCGCCTTGTGCCGTTCTGCCGTGAAGTGCGTGAGGTCGGTACCGCGTGGTGCAGTGGTCCGGTCTGTGCCGGAATCCACGTGAGCGTAGCGTGACTGAGGTGTCGCGGTGAGCGAAGGGCGTGCCCGGACCGGTACGCAGATACGTTCCGCTGAACGCTCTCCGGAGTCACGGCGGTCGCTGCGGGTGACGGTCGGGTGGGTCAACTGCCTGAATTCTCAAGGCTTTCGACGTTCCCCCGGACGGCCGAACCCCCCGGGTCAACATCGTGGCCGGCCTCCTCGAACGGAGACCATCGCCTGGCGTGTCAACTTCCAGCAGTCGCCGTGTCGTTCGACGTAGCCGAGCGCCCGGAGCTCGTACAGCCGGGCGATCGCGTCGTCCGGTGTGGTGCCCGCCTCCCGGGCGATCTCGTGCGGGGAGGCGGGCCGCCGGGCGGGGAGGGCGGCCAGGACCCGGCGGGCGCCCGGCTCCAGCAGGTCGCGCGGCAGCTGCGGCCCGCGCCGGTCCGGGGCCAGCTCCCCCATGTTCCCGACGAGTTCGACGACCTCCGCCGCGTCGGTGACCAGCACCGCCTCGCCCCGCAGCAGTTCGTGCACCCCGGCGGACAGCCCGCTGGTGGCGGGCCCGGGCACGCCCATGGTGTGCCGGCCCAGCCGTTGCGCCGCCCTCGCGGTGACCAGTGAGCCGCTGCGGTAGGCGGCCTCGACGACGACCGTGCCCCTGGTGAGGGCGGCGATCACCCGGTTGCGCTGGATGAACCTGGCGGGCGTGGGATGGTCGCCCGGCGGCAACTCCCCCACCACCAGACCCTGTTGCGCGATCCGGCCGATCAACTCCGTGTGGCCGCTCGGGTAGGGCCGGTCGACCCCGCAGGCCAGAACGGCGACGGTCGCGCCACCCGCGCCGAGGGCGCCCCGGTGGGCCGCGCCGTCGACCCCGTAGGCCCCGCCGGACACGACCACCCACCCTCGTTCGGCGAGGCCGCAGGCCAGGGTGGCGGCCATGTGGGCGCCGTACTCGGTGCAGGCACGGGCCCCGACCACGGCGACCGACCGCAGCGCCCACATGCGCAGGCTGGGCCGCCCGCGCACCCACAGCCCGAGCGGCCGGGCGTCCCCGAGTTCGTCCAGCGTGCCCGGCCACTCGGCGTCGCCGGGACAGACGTAGCGGACCCCTGCTTCCCGGGCGACGGCGAGATCGCGCCGGGGGTCGGCCTGCTCGGCCCGCGCGAGCAGCCCGGCCCAGCGTCGGGCGGTCACCCCGGGCAGCGGCTCCCCGTCACCGCGCAGCCGGCGCACCACCTCCCGCACGCCCCGTTCCCGCACCCACTGACCGCTCACCTCGTCCCCGGGCTCGACGACCCTCCCGAGGAAGACCCGGGCGAGCCGCTCCTCGTCCCGAGATCCTTCGTCCGCGGGTCCTTCGTCCCAACCCTCACCGTCGGGACGATCGCCGTCCGACGGACGGTGGGCCGGAGAACCGTGGGTCGGAGAACTCTGGGTCGGAAAAGCCTGGGCCGGAGAACCGGAAGCCGGGGAACCGTGGGCCGGAGAAGTCCGCGACGGAAGACCGTGGGCCGGAGAACCGTGAGCCGGAGGGTCGTAGGTCGAGGGGTGGTCGGGCCGGGAGCTGTCGTGGCGGGGGCCGTCGGCCGTCATGTCAGCGCTCCCAGGGCCATGGGGACACCGCG
This sequence comes from Streptomyces sp. NBC_00704, assembly GCF_036226605.1. Lineage (NCBI taxonomy): Bacteria > Bacillati > Actinomycetota > Actinomycetes > Kitasatosporales > Streptomycetaceae > Streptomyces > Streptomyces sp. NBC_00704. The sequence continues at coordinate 5,890,362 of NZ_CP109000.1, read as the reverse complement.
TGGCACCCCTGTGCGCAGTTGCAGGGCGAGGGCGACGTCCATGGCGTCCGGCCGGTCGTGGCCGACGAGGTCGGCGACGGTCCAGGCGACGCGCAACACCCGGTCGAGGCCCCGCGCCGTCAGCACCCCGCGCTCCAGGTTGCGTTCGGCCTCGTCCATGGCTCCCGTCGCGGCGTGCCAGCGGTTGCGCAGTTCACGGCCCGGCACTTCGCTGTTGGTCCGCCACGGCGTCCCCGCCAGCCGGGCCGACGCCCGCTCGCGGGCGGCCCGGACCCGGTCGGCGACGGTCCGGGTGGACTCGCCGCCCGGGCCCCGGTGGGCCAGCTCGGCGCGGCCGACCGGGTCGACCTCGACGCGCAGGTCGACCCGGTCGAGCAGCGGGCCGGACAGGCGGGCCTGGTAGCGGCGGATCGCGGAGGGCGAGCACTCGCACAGGGTGTCGCGCTGCGAGAAGCGGCCGCACGGGCACGGGTTGGCGGCGAGCACCATCAGGAACCGTGCCGGGAAGCGCACCACGCCCGCGCTGCGCGCGATCACCACGTGGCCCGCCTCCAGCGGCTGGCGCAGGGCGTCGAGGGCGTGACTGCCGAATTCCGGTGTCTCGTCGAGGAAGAGCACCCCTCGGTGGGCCAGTGAGACGGCGCCGGGCCGGGCGACACCGGGGCCGCCTCCGACCAGCGACTGCATCGTGGCCGAGTGGTGCGGCGCGCAGTAGGGGGGCACGTCGATGAGGGGCTTGCCCGGTGGCAGCAGCCCGGCCACCGAGTGCACGGCCGTGACCTCCAGCGACTCCTGCCTGCCGAGCCGGGGCAGCACCGCCGGCAGGCGTTCCGCGAGCATGGTCTTGCCCGCTCCCGGGGGGCCTTCCAGGAAGAGGTGGTGGCCGCCGGCCGCGGCGACCGCGACGGCGGTGCGCGCCGAGCGCTGTCCGACCACGTCCGCGAGGTCGTGCCCCTGGTCCTGCTGGGCGGCGCCCATGCCGTGCATTCCGGTGGCCGCGCCGGAGCCGGGCATCCGCAGCCCGGCCAGGAGCGGATCGGGGCGGCCCGCCTCGTCCGGCTCCTCCTCGGGCACCGGCTCGTCGGCGAGGACGGCGATCAGCTGGCGCAGGCTGCGCACGCCGAGCACGGAGACGCCCGGCACCAGCGAGGCCTCGGCGGCGGCGCATTCGGGCACGACCACCTGTTCGTATCCGGCGTCGGCCGCGGCGAGCACCGCGGGCAGGATGCCGCGGACCGGGCGCACCCGGCCGTCCAGACCCAGTTCCCCGATCATCACGATGTCGGCGAGCACCCTGGGGTCGATGCGTTCGGCCGCGCCGAGCACGGCACAAGCGACTGCGAGATCGAAGCCCGACCCTCCTTTGGGGACGGAGGCCGGGCTGAGGCCGACCGTGAGCTTCTTCTGCGGCCACTCGGCGCTGGAGTTCACGACCGCCGCCCGTACCCGGTCCCGGCTCTCGCTCAGGCTCTTGTCCGGCAGCCCCACCAGGGTGAACGCCGCCACTCCGGGCTCCAGGTCGGCCTGGACCTCGACGACGACTCCCTCGACGCCGACCAGCGCCACCGAGCACGTACGCGCGAACCCCATCTCAGGCCACCCCCCGCGCGTGCTCGACGACGGGCGCTCCGCGGCGGGGCAGGACCACGCCGACGAGGTCGATGCGGACGCCGCCCGGCGGGGCTCCCCCGTGCGCCTGGATCCATCGCGCGGCGAGCGCGAGGAGTCGTCGCGCCTTCTGCGGCGTCACCGCGGCCATCGGGTGCTGGAACGCGCCGCCCCTGCGGGTCTTCACCTCGCAGACGACCAGGACGTCGCCGTCCCGGGCGACGATGTCGATCTCGCCGGTCCTGCCGCAGCGCCAGTTGCGCTCCAGGACGGTCATGCCGGCCGCGGCGAGCCGTCGTGCGGCCAGGTCCTCGCCGTACCTGCCGAGTGCTCCTCGGGCCAGATCCGTGTTCGTGCTCATGTGGGCACCACCTCCGGCACCCACGCTCACGCATCCGCCGCCACCGAAAAGATCTTGGTGGACAACCCGGCGGCTGTGGAAAACCCCGTCACCCGCACGGGCGGCGCTGCGGGCGGTATGCGGGACTCAGCTGCTCGGAAGCTCCAGATCGCTCTTGTTTAGCTCCTCGATGTTCACGTCCTTGAACGTGAGCACCCGCACCTGCTTCACGAACCGGGCCGGCCGGTACATGTCCCAAACCCAGGCGTCGGCCATCGACACCTCGAAGAACACCTCGCCCTGGACCGAGTGCACCTGCATCTCGTAGTCGTTGGTGAGGTAGAAACGCCGCTCGGTCTCGATCACGTATTTGAACAGACCGACGACGTCGCGGTACTCCCGGTAGAGCTTCAGCTCCATCTCGGTCTCGTACTTCTCGAGGTCCTCGGCGCTCATGGCATGTTCCCCTTCAGCCGTGCGATCTCCCCATTGTGCGCCAGTCCCGCGCGCCCCTAGACGATTTCCGTGTCCAGGGTCACCGGCCCGGCGGGGAGACCGTCGTCGAGCAGCGTGCGCAGCAGCTCGGCGAGTCTGGTCGGATACACCGTCTCATGTGCCCGGGCCAGTTCCCGACACGTCCACCAACGCGATCCGGCGACGCTGCGGCGCTCCAGCTCGGTCAGGGCCGTCGCCCCGGTCGCCGTGCCCGTCGTACGGGCCAGGAAGTACCACTCGTCCTGGTCCCAGCGACGGCCGGCGAAGGGGAACGAGCACACGCGCCGCCACAGCACCGGGCCCAGCTCGACCTCGGTGATGCCGGTCTCCTCGGCGAGTTCGCGCAGGGCGGCCTCCGCACGGGTCTCGTCGCCCTCGACACCGCCGCCGGGCGTGAACCACCAGTCGTCGGAGGGGTCGTCCGGCTCATGGCCGTGCAGCAGCAGGATGCGGTCCTGCGGGTCGAGGAGCACGACCCGGGCGACCTTGCGCAGCCCGTCCCCGGCGGAGGCGGCGCCGGCCGGCCCGTCCGCCGTCTCAGCGGGCACCGGCGGCCTCCGGCCGGGCGCGGCGGCCCGAGGTCCGCTTGGCGATCGGGCCGTACGCGCCGCCGCCGAGCACCAGGACCGCCCCGGCGACGATCAGCCAGCCGATCGTGCCCAGCGGACCGGGCCGGGAGAGCGCGCCGAGGGTCTCGAAGCCGGTGGGCCGCTTCAGCATGCCGTTCATCGGCCAGACGACGGCGTCGACGCGGGCCTTGACGGCGGTGCGCGCGACGGTTCCCTGCGCCGCGTCGGTGAGGTGGGCGGTGGAGTCCAGGGAGCCCTCCCGCTCGTCGCCGAGCAGGAACAGCCGGCCGTCCGGGACCTTCACGGTCGGGATGTTCTTGTTCTCGGCCAGGCTGCCGGCGGGAAGATACGGTTCTTCGATCTGCTTGCCGTTGACGGTCAGCTTGCCGTCGGTGCAGCAGGAGACCGTGTCGCCGCCGACGGCGACCACCCGCTTGACCACGGGCGCGTCGCTGACCCAGGTCTTGTCGGTGAAGACGACCACGTCCCCGCGGCGCACCTCGCCGCCGTCGACGCGCTCGGCCAGCACCCGGTCGCCGGCGGCGATCGTCGGGCTCATGGAGCTGGTGGGCACGGTGTACGGCCGGTAGACCAGGGCGCCCCAGCCGAATCCGCCGAGGAACAGCACGAGGCCCAGCGCGACGGCCAGACCGGACAGACGTTGTCCGGTCCGGCTGCCCACCGGGCCACTGCTGGTGCCGCCGCTGCGCGGGGCCGTACGTGTAGTGCTCTCGCCACCCATGGATCCGCACCCTACCCGGCGGTACCGAGCCGGGTCAGCCCTTCACCCCAGGACTTCCCCGGCCCCGTCCACAAGCTTGGGAAAGGGTTTGCACGGCGGAGAGGGGGAGGTCAGCGGGTCCCGGCGGTCCGCTCGCGCCGACGACGCCACAGGACGACCGGTACGGCGCCGGCCAGGGCGAGACCGCCGGGGGCGGCCGTCAGCGCCGCGGAGGCCGCGGACTGGTCGTTCAGGCCGGTCTGGTCGAAGGTGTCCGGCACCGGCAGCGTGCCCCAGTGGCTGATCGGCCAGGCCTTGACGATGGCGCGTCCGACGACCTGGTCGACGGGGACCATGCCGTGGTTCTTGTCGGACTGGTTGTAGCGCGAGTCGCGCGAGTTCTGCCGGTGGTCGCCCATCACCCAGACGTAGCCCTTGGGGACCTTCACCGAGAACTGGCCGCCCTGGTCGTCCTGGCTGCACGGGGTGTTGCCGGGGTAGACGTACGGCTCGTTCAGCGCCTTGCCGTTGACCGTGAGCGGGCCCGTGCCCTTGCAGGAGACCGTGTCGCCGCCGACGCCGATGACCCGCTTGATCAGGTCCTTCTCCTCCGCGGACGGCATCAGGCCGATCCAGCTGAGGACGGTCTGGAAGGCGTTCGGCTCGGCCGGGTTCTCGCCCGCCAGCCAGTCGTCGGGGTCGTGGAAGACGACGACCTCGCCGCGCTCCGGCTCGGAGCCGAACCACGGGGTCAGTTTGTCCACGAGGACCCGGTCGCCGATCTTCAGCGTGTTCTCCATCGACGCCGACGGGATGGAGAACGCCTGCACCAGGAACGTCTTGATCAGCAGCGCCAGGACGAGCGCGATGCCGATCAGGATCGGCAGCTCCTTCCAGAAGGAGCGGGGCTTCTTCGCCTTCGGCGCCGTGCCGCCCGATCCCTCGCCGCCGGTCCGCGGCGGCTCGCTCGACGGCGGGCCGTCACCTCCGGTCGCAGGGTCACTCCCGGAGGTCACGCCGTCGTCCGGCGCCGGATCGGCGGCTTCCACGGGGTGTCCGCGGTGTTCCTCGCCGTCGTGCCCGGACCGTGCGCCAACCGCCACATCCCCCACGCCAACTCCTCACTCTGTGCCGCTGCCTGCGCCACGTACGACGCAGACCCACCACTCCCATAACGAGCGGGAGTTCCGCAGGGCTCGGGAGTTGCCGGACCGATCCGTTCGGATCGCCGGTAGCAACACTATGCGACAGCCGGGGCGACGCGGTCGCCCCGGCGGCCGAGGCGGTCACGGACGAGAAAGTTTGCGGTTCCTTGAGGCGCACCCAGTGCCCCAGCGGCCAGGCGATGACCATGGCCCGGCCCACCACCTCGTCCTCCGAGACGGTGCCGCCGTAGTCGGTGTTCTGGTGGAACCGGGAGTCGGCCGAGTTGGCCCGGTGGTCGCCCATCACCCACAGCCGGCCGGGCGGGACGGTGATGTCGAACGGGGTGCTGGAGGGCGCGTTGCCGGGGTACAGATACGACCCCTCCTCCAGGGGAGCGCCGTTGACGGTCACCCGGCCCTGGGCGTCGCAGCACACGACGCGGTCGCCGCCCACTCCGACGACCCGCTTGATGAGGTCCTTCTCGTTGTCGGAGGGCAGCAGACCGATGAAGGTGAGTCCTTCCTTGATCTGCTTGACGACGACCGGGTCCTTCTTCTTGACGGTGGTCTGCTCGTCGTTCAGCCAGCCGCCCGGGTCCTTGAACACGACGACGTCCCCGCGCTCGGGCTTCGAGCCGAACCACGGGGTGAACTTGTCGACCAGGACGCGGTCGCCGATCTGGATCGTCTGCTCCATGGAACCCGAGGGGATCACGAAGGCCTGGACGAGGAACGTCTTCAGGACGAGGGCGATCAGCACGGCGACGCCGACCAGCAGCGGGATCTCCCGGACGGCCGACCGCCTGCGCTTGCGCTTGACCTTGCGCTGAAGCTTGCGCCGCTCCGCGCGCGAGCGTCCGCCGCCGGGGCTCGCGGCGCGCCGTGAGCCGGTGGGCAGCAGGTTGTCCGCCGGGGACGCGGACACGCCGCGCGGTCTGCCGCGGTTACCCATGGGCGCCCTCCGGGCCGGGCACGCGCGCGTAGGCACCCGGACGGGACAGCCGGGTCAGGTGTGCGTAGGGCCAGACGATCCAGTCGGCGCGGCCGACCACGTCACCGACGGGGATCATGCCGCCGCCCGGTGAGCCGAGGTGGTTCCGCGAGTCGCTGGAGCGGGCGCGGTGGTCGCCGAGGACGAAGAGCCTGCCGTCGGGGACGACGACGTCGAAGCCGACCGTGGACGGGCTGTCACCGGGATACAGGAACGTCGACTCGTCGACCGACCGGCCGTTCACCTGGATCCTCCCCTCCTTGTCGCAGCAGACCACGTGGTCTCCCCCTACCCCCACGACGCGCTTGACGTAGTCGGAGTTCCCGAAGTAGCCGGTGCCGTCGAACACGACGACGTCGCCGCGCCGGGGGGCGGCACCGAAACGGTACGCCAACTTATTTACGAGAACCCGGTCCCCGATCCTCAATCCGTTCTCCATGGATCCGCTGGGAATCTGGAACGGCTGTGCCACGAAAGCGTTGACGGCGAGCAGGAACACCAGGCAGACCAGCAGCGTCAGGCTGACCCGGCCGCCGGGGAGCCACCGGGCGAGACGCGCCGCGAACGCGAAACGCGACCGGCCCTCCGGTCCCTCCGGGCCCGGGGTCTCCTGGGAGACGCCGGGTGCGGAAGGGCGGGAGGAGCGGTCGCGCTCCGTCGGCTGAGCTTCGGTGTCCATCGGGGCCAGATGGTATCCGGCCCCTCTGTGAACCCCGGAAGGCGCTCAGTTGTCGCGCTTCTCCTTGATCTTCGCGGCCTTGCCGCGCAGCTCACGGAGGTAGTAGAGCTTGGCGCGACGCACGTCGCCGCGGGTCACGAGCTCGATCTTCTCGACGATCGGGGTGTGCACCGGGAAGGTGCGCTCCACGCCCACGGAGAAGGAGACCTTGCGGACCGTGAAGGTCTCGCGGACACCGGCGCCCTGACGGCGGATGACGACGCCCTTGAACTGCTGCACACGGGAGCGGTTGCCCTCGATGACGCGGACGTGGACGTTGACGGTGTCGCCCGGGCGGAAGGCCGGGACGTCGCTGCGCAGCGACGCTGCGTCGACGGTGTCGAGAAGGTGAGACATTTCGTCTGCTTTCTTCGCTGATGCCACAGGTCATCAACGGAACTAGAAGTTCGGGGATTGAGTGCCGTGTGCCCGTCGAGGCGGGCGTCGTGTCCCCCTGTGGCAGGGGCGCACACCGGACGGCGCACAACAGCGACCTATTGTTCCACGCCGCCGGTCCTGCGCCAAAATCGACCGTGGGGCGAGCCCTCGGGGTCGGGTGTCCAGCCCAGGATGGAGAGCATCTCGCGGTCCTTCTTGTCGAAGGCCTCCGGCGGGCAGCGCTCTATCAGGTCGGGCCGGTTGGCGGTGGTGCGGCGCAGCGCCTCGTCGCGCCGCCAGCGGGCGATTTTGCCGTGGTGCCCGCTGATCAGCACCTCCGGGATCTCCCGGCCGCGCCAGGCGGGCGGCTTGGTGTAGACGGGGCCTTCCAGGAGGTTGGCCATGGCGCCGGGGGCGAAGGAGTCGTCGCGGTGGGACTCGGCGTTGCCGAGCACGCCGGGCAGCAGCCGGGCCACCGCCTCGGTGACGACCAGTACGGCGGCCTCCCCGCCGGCCAGCACGTAGTCGCCGATGGAGACCTCGTAGACGGGGAGCCTGGTGGCGTACTCGTCGACGATGCGCCGGTCGATGCCCTCGTAGCGGGCCGGCGTGAAGATGAGCCAGGGGCGCTCGGAGAGCTCGACGGCCAGTTCCTGGGTGAAGGGGCGTCCGCTCGGCGTCGGGACGACGATCGCCGGGGCGTGCGCGCCGGTCTCGTAACCGTCGGCCAGGACGGAGTCGAGGGCGTCGCCCCAGGGGTCGGTCTTCATGACCATGCCGGGGCCGCCGCCGTACGGAGTGTCGTCGACCGTGTTGTGCCGGTCGTACGTCCATTCCCGCAGGTCGTGCACGCGCACGTCGAGCTGCCCGCGCGCGCGGGCCTTGCCGACGAGGGAGACGTTCAGCGGCTCCAGGTACTCGGGGAAGATCGTGACGACGTCGAGGCGCATCAGGACCCGTCCTCGGTCGCGTCCTCGGTCGCGTCCTCGGCCGCGTCGCGGGAGGAGGCGATCTCGGCGCGGTCGTCGATCAGGCCGGGCGGCGGGTCGATGACCGCCCGCTGCTCCTCCAGGTCGATCTCGGTGACGATCGACTCGACGAACGGGATCATCACCTCGCTGCCGTCGGGCCGCTCGACGATGAAGAGGTCCTGGGAGGGGAGGTGGGAGATCTCGGTGATCCGGCCGACCTCCTCGCCGTCCTTGGTGACGACGTCCAGGTCCATCAGCTGGTGGTCGTAGTACTCGTCCTCCTCCTCGGGCAGCGCCTCGGGGTCGACCTCGGCGATGAGGAGCGTGTTGCGCAGGGCTTCGGCGGCGTTGCGGTCGCGGACGCCCTCGAAGCGCAGGAGGAGACGGCCGCTGTGCACCCGGCCGGTCTCGATGGTCAGCGGGCCGGTCGAGGCCGGGTCCGTGGACAGGACGGCGCCGGGCGCGAGCCGCAGTTCCGGCTCGTCGGTGCGTACCTCGACGGTGACCTCGCCCTTGATGCCGTGGGCGCGGCCGATCCGTGCGACTACGAGCTGCACTTCTCAAGATCTCCTGTCGTGCCTGTCGTGCCTGTCGGTGCCGGCGATGCGCGGGGGCACGAGTACGTCGTACCTGCGGGGGTGCGGGTGCCGGAACGACTGCGGGCCGGGGAAGGCCGAGTGGCCCTCCCCGGCCCGAGCCGGTGCTGCGAAACGCGTCAGCGGACGTGATCCACGTCGACGAGGTCGACGCGGACGCCCCGGCCGCCGATGGCGCCCACGACGGTGCGCAGAGCGCGCGCGGTGCGGCCGTTGCGGCCGATCACCTTGCCGAGGTCGTCCGGGTGGACCCGGACCTCGAGCACGCGCCCGCGGCGCAGGTCGCGCGAGGCGACCTGCACATCGTCGGGGTTGTCGACGATGCCCTTCACGAGGTGCTCAAGCGCCTCTTCGAGCATGGTGCTCAGGCCTCGGTCGACTCGGAGGACTCGGCGGCAGCCTCGTCCTTCTTCTCGGCCTTCTTCTTCTGGGTGATCGCCTCACCCTTGCCCGAGTCGTCGCCACCGAGGGCCTCGAACACCGGGCGGGCCTTCTTCGGCTCGGCGACGAGCAGCGGCGCCGGGGCGGGCTCGCCCTTGAACTTCTGCCAGTCGCCGGTCTTCTTCAGGATGGCGAGGACGGGCTCGGTCGGCTGCGCGCCGACACCCAGCCAGTACGCCACACGGTCGGCGTCCACCTCGATGATCGACGGGTGGTACGTCGGCTGGTACTTGCCGATCTCCTCGATCGCACGACCGTCACGACGGGTACGGGAGTCGGCGACGACGATGCGGTAGTGAGGCGAACGGATCTTGCCCAGACGCTTCAGCTTGATCTTGACTGCCACTGGAGTGGGTTCTCCTGGTTTTGACGTGATTGGGCACGGCGAAGTTGCCGCGTGGGGTTGCGGTACCCGAGTGCCCGATGGACGCGTCAGCCGGAGGAGAGAGGGGTCCTGTGCGACTGTCGAGTACAGCTTGCCATTGTGCCACACCCCGCGGGGCGCCTCGGGCCGAGGTCCCGTCGGCGGCCGCCCGGCCCCGGCCGGGCACGCCGCGGGGGCGTCCGGCGCCGCGGACGCCTGCCGTGTGCGTGGCCGGAGCCGTGAGGCCCCGGCCGCGCCCGCCCGTGCCGCCTGGCCGTCGACCGGCAGCCACGAGATGCCGGTGCCGGGCCGCCCGGGTTACGCCGCGCCGGCGATCTCCGGGATCCGGAACGGCTTGCCGCAGCCCCCGCACACGATCGGCGCCTGGGCCAGGACCGAGGGCACGACCCGTACGTTGCGCCCGCAGTCGCAGACGGCCTTGACCCGGACGCCTCCGCCCGAGGAGCCGTGCCGGGCCGCCGGACCGCGGAAGGTGCGGGCGGTGTCCGCGGAGGTGGCCGCCGTGTGGGCCTTCAGGGCCCGCTGGAGGCGCTCGATCGTCGGCCGGTAGCGGCGCTTGGCCTCGGGGTTGAGCGTCACCAGCGAGAACCCGCTGCTGGGATGCGGCTCCTCGGGGTGGTCCAGCCCCAGCTCCTCGGCGATCGCGAGGAACCGGCGGTTGTGGTAGCGGCCCGCGCGGGAGGTGTCGCGGACGCCGCGGGCGGCGGCGATGCCATGGACTGCCTCATGGAGCAGTCGCTCGAAGGAGAGCTCGTGACCGCAGGCGGACGACGACTCCCCGATCAGGGACTCTGGCGCGGCGAGATCCGGCAGCTCGGGGTGGTACCGCTGAATGTCGGCCCACGCCTCTGCCAGCTCTGCGGCGAGAACTGGTGGTGTCTGTGTCGTGCTCACGTAATGACAACGAGCGGGGGTGCCCTCGTGTTCCTATTCCGGGGCATCCCAAATAATTTGCACGTACCCGTCAGTCGGTACTGATGCGTCCGGACGAGGGCGGGTGCGCTGATCTGCGGAGAAGCCTCACAGCTCATACCAAGCTGGTGCGTAGGCCGCGCTACGACCCGGCGCGTAGGCCGGGTCCGCACGCCGGGGCGCGGTTGTTCCGAGGGGCGCAAGGGGCCTTTCGGACGCTCTCGCCGGCGAAGGGCGCTGCTTCGGTAAGCGCGTGCGACGACCGTGACGTTACCGCGACCGTCCTCGCCGTCCGGCACCGGGCCGCCGACGGACGCCCGGCGAGGGCGGGAGCCTCGGCCACGGCCGCGATGGTACGGCCCCGCGTTGCCGGGATGTGAATTCTCGCCACAGGCACATGCCGTCCCCAACCGGGGCACCGCAACCCCTGGACGCGGCCGCAGACGGGGAGTTACCTGGCATACGGGAGCGGTGCGAGGGCACTGCACGGGGGCCCACCTGAGCGAGTCGAGCGGCAGACTCACGGCGGATTGGGGCGCTTTTCCATGACACCTGTGCTCGTGCGACGGAACCTGGCTCACGCGGGGCCGGCGCCCCGCGCTGATCTGGGCGCCCGCGCGCGTGACTGGTCCGAGATCCAGGAACGGATGCTGGTTCCGCTCTACGAGGCGGTCCACGAACGACTGGACGTGGGGCCGGGCACCCGGCTCCTGTCCCTCGGCTGCGGCTCCGGGCTCGCCCTGGTGATGGCGGCCTCCGCGGGCGCGGCCTTCACGGGCGTCGAGCCGGCCTCCCCCGCCCGGCTGGCCCTCGCCCGCGAGCGGCTGCTCGGCGAGAACCCGGGGGCACGCGCGCGTGCGGGCGTCCGGCTCACGGACCGCCTGCCCGTGGCGTCCGCGGACCGGCCGGGCGGACAGCCGTCCGCGTACACGGCGATCACGGCCTTCGAGCCGATCGGGCGCGTGGCGGGCGACGCGGAGGAACTGGCCGGGACGCTGGCGGCCGCGACGCCGCTCGCCCGGCGCGGCGCGCCGGTGGTGCTGGTGGGCTGGGGCCCGCCCGAGCGCTGCGCCACCACGGCGGTGCTGCGGGTCGCGGCCAAGGCGGCCGACCAGGACCGCGGCACGGTCCGTCTGCGTCCGGCGGTCCGCGACGAACTGGAGGACGTAGCCCGGCGGGCCGGACTGCGGCCTGACGGCTCGGGACGGGTGGCCTGCCCGTTCGGGTACGCCGGCCTGGACAGCGCCCTCAAGGGGCTGCTCTCCACGGGCCTGTTCGACGCGGCGGTCGCGGCGACCGACCAGGCGCAGGTCGACAAGGAGGTCACGGAGGCGCTGCACCCGTACCTGCGGCCGGACGGGACGGTGTGGATGCCGAACGTGTTCCGGTACCTGATCGCCCGTACCCCCTGACGCGCGTGCGCGTCCGGGGCCGCGGGCCGGGTCGCGGCCGTCAGAACTGCGCGTCGGTCTTGGTCAGCCGGGAGATGCCGACGATCCGGTACGCGTCCGCCTCCTCCAGCGTCTCGTGTTCCAGCAGCGCCTGGGCGAGGGCGTCCAACTGCCCCCGGTGGTCGCGGAGTTTGCGGCAGGCCTCCTCGTAGCACTCGTCGACGAGGCGGCGCATCTCGCTGTCGATGGCGTCGAGGGTGGCCGGTGCGGCGGCGAGGCCGTAGGCCTGCTGGGCGTCGCCGGGCAGGGCGGACAGGCGGCCGACCCGTTCGCTCATGCCCCAGCGCGCCACCATCCCGCGCGCGATGTTGGTGACCTGTTCCAGGTCGTTCTCGGCGCCGGTGGTGACGACGTCGTACACGACCTGCTCGGCCGCCATGCCGCCGAGGGCGCCGATGATCCGGCCGCGCAGGTACTCCTCGGAGTGCGCGTACCGCTCGACCTCGGGGGTCGACATGGTGACCCCGAGGGATCGGCCGCGCGGCACGATGGTGACCTTGCGGACCGGGTCGGCGCCGGGTTGCAGCATGCCGAGGAGGGCGTGGCCGCTCTCGTGGAAGGCGGTGCGCCGGCGGTCCTCCTCGGGCATGACCAGGGTGCGCTCCGCGCCGAGCTGCACCTTCTCCAGCGCCTCGGACAGGTCGGACTGCGTCACCTGCTCCTGTTTGCGCTTGACGGCGAGGAGCGCGGCCTCGTTGGCGAGATTGGCCAGATCCGCTCCCGTCATGCCGGGGGTGGTCCGGGCCACCCGGGTCAGGTCCACGTCGGGCGCGAGCGGGATGTCGCGGGTGTGGATGGCGAGGATGGCCTCGCGTCCGGCGCGGTCCGGCGGGGAGACGCTGACCACCCGGTCGAAGCGGCCGGGCCGGGTCAGTGCCGGGTCGAGGATGTCGGCGCGGTTGGTCGCCGCGATGACGACGACGCCCTCGGAGCCGGTGAAGCCGTCCATCTCGGTGAGGATCTGGTTCAGGGTCTGCTCGCGCTCGTCGTGGCCGCTCACCGAGGCGCCGCCGCTGCGGGCCCGCCCGATGGTGTCGATCTCGTCGATGAAGATGATCGACGGCGCCACCTTGCGGGCCTCGGCGAACAGTTCACGGACCCGGGACGCGCCGACGCCGACGATCATCTCGATGAACTCCGACGCCGAGGCGGAGAAGAACGGCACGCCGGCCTCACCCGCCACCGCCCGTGCCAGCAGGGTCTTGCCGGTGCCGGGCGAGCCGGCCAGCAGCACGCCGCGGGGCATCTTCGCGCCCATCCGGCGGTACCGCTCGGGGTGTTCGAGGAAGTCGACGACGTCGTCCAGCTCGCCCTTGACCTCGTCGATCCCGGCGACGTCGGCGAAGGTGGTGCGCCGGCCGTCGGGCCGCAGTTCCACCGGCTTGGGCGGGGTCTTGCGCCCGAGCATGCCGCCCGCGCCGCCGAGGCCGCCGCCGAGTCGCCGGGCGAAGAAGATCCACAGGGCCGCCAGCAGCACGATCGGCGCCAGCGAGAGCAGGACGTTGGACAGCAGGCTGCGCTGCTGCACGACCGGGCGCGCGGTCACGGTGACGTCCTGGCGGTCCAGGCTCCGCCAGAGGTCGTCGTCGGCGAAGGCCGGGCGCTGGGTCTTGAAGGTGGTGTACTGGCCGCCGCCGTCGGGGTCGTCGCGCGCCTTCTTCAGGCGACCCTGGATGGCGTCGCCCTTGGAGTAGATCTTCTCGACGTTGCCCGAGTCGACCTGTCTGCTGAACTCCGTGTAGGAGATCGTCGGTTCGTCTCCCCCGCCGAGGTAGTTCAGCCCGATGTAGGCCAGCAGGAAGACGATCACCGCGGTTATGGCCAGCCCCCACCAGCGGCCCCGCGGTCTCCTGCCGTCCGGGGATCGCTGCCGGTCGTCCGGGGTGCCCTCGGTTCGCCACGGCTTGTCGGGGGCCTTGCGCGCCGGAGCGGCATTGCTCATATCTGGACGTTACGGCAGAGCGCGCGCTACGGCATGCGCTGAGGGCGCCCTCCGGTGCGGAGAGCGCCCTCATGGCCTTGCGGGGCCTCAGCCCATGAACTTCTTGAACTCGTCCGGCAGCTCGAAGTCCTGCGCGCCCTGCTGGGGCAGACCGAGCGCGTTGCCGCCCTGGGCCTGGGCCTCGCGCCGCCGGGCCGCCTCCAGCTCCTGCTGCTTGCGCTTCATCGGGTTGCCGGAGCGCTGCTTGCCCTTGGCCTGCTTGGGCTGCTTCTTGGTCCGGCCGGCGCCGCCGCCCATGCCCGGCATCCCCGGCATTCCGGGCATGCCGCCGCCCTGGGCCATGCGGGACATCATCTTGCGGGCCTCGAAGAACCGCTCGACCAGCCCCTTCACGGCGCTGACCTCGACGCCGGAGCCCTTGGCGATACGGGCGCGGCGCGAGCCGTTGATGATCGTCGGGTCCTGGCGCTCGCCCGGGGTCATCGACTTGATGATGGCGGCCGTGCGGTCGACGTCGCGCTCGTCGAGGTTGGCGATCTGGTCCTTGATCTGGCCCATGCCGGGCAGCATGCCGAGCAGCTTGGAGATGCTGCCCATCTTCCTGACCTGTTCCATCTGGGCCAGGAAGTCGTCCAGGGTGAAGTCCTGGCCCTTCTTGGACGCCAGCTTGGAGGCCATTTTCTCGGCCTCTTCCTGACTGAACGTCTTCTCCGCCTGCTCGATCAGGGTGAGCAGGTCGCCCATGTCGAGGATGCGGGAGGCCATCCGGTCGGGGTGGAACGCGTCGAACTCGTCGAGCTTCTCGCCGTTGGAGGCGAACATGATCGGCTTGCCGGTCACCGAGGCGATCGACAGGGCCGCGCCGCCGCGGGCGTCGCCGTCGAGCTTCGACAGCACGACGCCGTCGAAGCCGACGCCGTCGCGGAAGGCCTCGGCGGTGTTGACCGCGTCCTGGCCGATCATCGCGTCGACGACGAAGAGGATCTCGTCGGGCGAGACGGCGTCGCGGATGTCGGCGGCCTGGCGCATCAGCTCGGCGTCGATGCCGAGGCGGCCGGCGGTGTCCACGATCACGATGTCGTGGACCTTGGACTTCGCGAACTCGATGGAGTCCTTCGCGACCTGGACCGGGTCGCCCACGCCGTTGCCCGGCTGCGGGGCGTAGACCGCGACGCCGGCGCGCTCGGCGACGACGCTGAGCTGGTTGACGGCGTTGGGGCGCTGGAGGTCGCAGGCGACGAGCAGCGGCGAGTGGCCCTGCTCCTTCAGCCAGCGGCCGAGCTTGCCCGCGAGGGTGGTCTTGCCGGCGCCCTGGAGGCCGGCCAGCATGATCACCGTGGGCGGCTGCTTGGCGAAGCGCAGCCGGCGCGTCTCGCCGCCGAGGATCGTGACGAGTTCGTCGTTGACGATCTTCAGGACCTGCTGGGCGGGGTTCAGCGCCTTGGAGACCTCGGCGCCGAGGGCCCGCTCCTTGACGTTCTTGATGAAGGTGCGGACGACCGGCAGGGCGACGTCGGCCTCGAGGAGCGCGATGCGGATCTCGCGCGCCGTGGCGTCGATGTCCGCTTCGCTCAGGCGCCCCTTGCCGCGCAAGTTCTTGAAGGTCGCTGAGAGGCGATCGGAGAGAGTATCGAACACGGCGGCGTCGGTCCTCGGAGTCGGGGGCAGTCTGAGCGTCTTCCAGGGTATCCGGCCGCGCAAGACATTCGTCCCCGCCTGTCGCATTCGGCGACGGGGACGACGCGCGCGCCGCCGTGCTCACGCCCGCAGCGCCTCCTCCAGCTTGCGGGTGACGGAGGCCGCCTCGTCGGCGGGCAGGGGCGCGCCGTCGGCGCCGGTGACGTAGAAGGCGTCGACGGCGTTGGCGCCGAGGGTGGAGACGTGCATGCTGCGCACGTGCAGGCCCTCGTCCTCCAGGGCCTGTCCGATGCGGAACAGCAGGCCCGGCGCGTCCTGGGCGCGCACCTCGATGACGGTGGCGTGCCGGGAGGCGGCGGAGGCGACGGTCACGCGCGAGGGCGGCGGCACCACGCCGCGGCGGCGGGGGTAGGCGGCGTCGCGTTCGGCGAGCCGGCCGGCGATGTCCAGCGAGCCGTCGAGGGCACGGACGAGGTCGGCGCGGAGCCGGGTGGCCTGGGGAAGCGAGCCGTACTCGGCGGCGACGCGCCAGTTCAGCAGCAGGACGGAGCCGTCGACCCCGGTGGGCAGGTCCAGGGCGCGCAGTTCGGCGGTGCGCACGGTGAGCCGGTGCACGGCGAGCACGCCGGCCACCGCGGGCAGCACGCCGGCCTGGTCGGGCACCGCGATGAGCAGTTCCACGCCGAGCGGTTCGGGGTCGCCGGCCGGCCCGTCCTCGGCGGGCGGCTCGGTCTGGGCGTGCAGGGACAGCACCGGGCCGCCGGTGGCGATCGCCTCGATGGCGAGCCGCTCCTGCTCGGCGGTGGGCGCGGCGGCGTCGGGCTCGTCGGGCTCGTCCCCGGCGAGGACCGCCGCGACCCGCTTGACCAGGTCCGTCACGAGCGAACCGCGCCAGGAGGACCAGGCGGCGGGCCCGGTGGCGAGCGCGTCGGCCTCGGTGAGCGCGTGCAGCAGCTCCAGGGTGCTCTGCGAGCCGACGGCGTCGGCGACCGAGCGGACCGTGGCCGGGTCCTCCAGGTCGCGCCGGGTGGCCGTCTCGACGAGCAGCAGGTGGTGCCGGACGAGGCAGGACAGCACGGCCGCGTCGGCGCGGTCGAAGCCGATGCGGGCGGCGACGTCCTTGGCGATGATCTCGCCCGCCACGGAGTGGTCGCCGGGCCAGCCCTTGCCGATGTCGTGCAGCAGCGCGGCGACCAGGAGGAGGTCGGGGCGGCCGACGCGGCGGGTGAACTCGGAGGCGCGCACGGCCGTCTCGATGAGGTGCCGGTCGACGGTCCAGATGTGCACGGCGTTGCGCTGCGGGCGGCAGCGCACCCGCTCCCAGTCGGGCAGCAGCCGGGTGATCAGGCCGTCGGCCTCCAGCGCCTCCCAGACGTCGACGGTGGGCGGGCCGGAGCCGAGCAGGGTGACGAGCTGCTCACGGGCCTCGGCGGGCCAGGGTGTGGGCAGCGGGCGCACGGTCGCGGCGAGGCGGCGGACGGCGTGCAGGGAGAGCGGGAGGCCGGCCTGGGCGGCGGCGGCCGCGGCGCGCAGCGGGAGCACGGGGTCGCGTTCGGGGCGTGCGGCGCGGGCGAGCACCACTTCGCCGTCCTGCTCCACGACGCCCTCGGCCAGCGGCGACCGCTCGGGCGCGGGCTTGCCGCCGCCCACCAGTCTGCGCAGCCGCGGCCGTACGGCGCGCGAGCGCAGGACGCGCCCCACCTCGCGCCAGGTGACGTCGCTGGCGTACGAGATGACGCGTGCCGCCTCGTACACCTGCCGCAGCAGGGCGTCGGCGTCCAGCAGGCCCAGCTCGGCGGCGACCTGGTCCTGTTCCTGGAGGGCGAGCCGGTCGGTGGCGCGGCCGGTGGCGAGGTGGAGGGCGTCGCGTACGTCGAGGAGGCGGCGGCGGGCGTCGTCGAGGCCCTCGCGGGGCGCGTCCGCCAGCCAGGAGGCGGCGACGGCGCGCAGCGCGGTGGCGTCCCGCAGCCCGCCGCGCGCCTCCTTGAGGTCGGGTTCCAGCAGGTACTGGAGTTCGCCCTGGCGCTCGGCGCGCTCGGCGCACAGTTCCTGGAGTTCGGGCAGACGCCTGGGCGCCTGGTTGCGCCAGTCGGCGAGGACCGAGGTCCGCAGCCCGGCGGTGAGGCCGAGGTCGCCGGCGAGGTGGCGGGCGTCCAGCAGGCCGAGCTGGACCTTGAGGTCCTCCCCGGCGGTCCTGCGGGCCTCGGCCGGGGTGCGGACGGAGTGGTCGAGGGCGAGGCCCAGGTCCCAGACGGGGTACCAGAGCCGGTCGGCCAGGGCCGCGACCGCCTTGGTGTCGCCGCCGTCGTGCAGCAGGAGGAGGTCGAGGTCGCTGCGCGGGGACAGCTCGCCGCGCCCGTAGCCGCCGACGGCGACCAGGGACACGCCCTTCAGGTCCTCGGAGCCGGCGGCGAACAGGCCGGCCAGCCATTCGTCGGTCAGTTCGGCGAGGGCCGCACGGCGCGGCGGCCCGGACCGCGCCCCCTCGGTGAGGAGGCGCAGCCGGGCCGCCGCGTAGCCGCTGGGTCCCGAGTCCTCTGCATCCTTGCGCACGTTCGTACTCGTCACCCAGCGACTCCTGTTCTGTTCTGCCGTCAGAGCGCGTCCGGGCCGCGCTCGCCGGTGCGGACCCGTACGGCCGTCTCGACCGGGAGGGACCAGACCTTGCCGTCACCGATCTTGCCGGTGCGGGCCGCCTTGACGACGACGTCGATCAGCTGTTCGGCGTCCTCGTCCTCGGCCAGCACCTCGATGCGGATCTTGGGCACCAGGTCGACGGTGTACTCCGCGCCCCGGTAGACCTCGGTGTGTCCCCGCTGACGACCGTAGCCGCTGGCCTCGGTGACCGTCAGGCCGTGCACGCCGAACGCCTGGAGGGCTTCCTTGATCTCGTCGAGCCGGTGGGGCTTGACGACGGCCGTGATGAGCTTCATGCGTCCACCTTCTTGTTCGCGCCGGCGACCGCTGTCGGCAGGGCGGTCGTGCGGGCGGCGCCACCGCCGGCCCCGCTGAAGTCGTATGCGGTCTCGGCGTGCTCCGCCTGGTCGATGCCGGCGATCTCGTCGTCCTCGGAGACCCGCATGCCGATGGTCTTGTCGAGGAGGAAGGCGAGGACCGCGGAGACCACCAGCGAGTAGGCGAGCACCGCGAAGACGCCGGCGCACTGCTTCCACAGCTGGTCGAAGGAGTGGTCGCCGTAGAAGACGCCGGTCGCGGTGGACTGGCCCTTGCCGGTGGCGAAGAAGCCGATCAGCAGGGATCCGGCGATGCCGCCGACCATGTGGACGCCGACGACGTCGAGGGAGTCGTCGTAGCCGAACTTGTACTTCAGGCCGACGGCCATGGCGCACAGCAGACCGGCGATGGCGCCGACGGCGATCGCACCGAGCGGGGAGACGGCGCCGCCCGAGGGGGTGATGGCGACCAGGCCGGCGACCGCGCCGGAGGCGGCGCCCAGCGTGGTGAACGCGCCGTGGCGGATCTTCTCGTAGACGAGCCAGGCCAGCATGGCGGCGGCGGTGGCGACCTGCGTGTTGACGAACATCAGCGCGCCGACGCCGTCGTCGTTGCCGAGCCACGAGCCGGCGTTGAAGCCGAACCAGCCGAACCACAGCAGACCGGCGCCGAGCATGACCAGCGGCAGGCTGTGCGGGCGCATCGGGTCCTTCTTGAACCCGACGCGCTTGCCGATGACGAGGATCACGCCGAGGGCCGCGGCGCCGGCGTTGATGTGGACCGCCGTGCCGCCGGCGAAGTCGATGACGCCCAGCTCGAAGGCCCAGCCGCCGGCGCCCCAGACCCAGTGCGCGACCGGGAAGTAGACGACGGTGGCCCACAGGGCGACGAAGAGCGCCCAGGCGGAGAACTTCACCCGGTCGGCGAGCGCACCGCTGATCAGGGCGGGCGTGATGATGGCGAACATCATCTGGAAGACCATGAAGACGAAGACCGGGATGGTGTAGCCGTCCCAGAGCTGCGTCAGGCCGATGTCGCTGAGGCCGACCCAGTGGGAGTTCCAGCCGATGAGGCTGCCGGAGTCGGTTCCGAAGGCGAGCGAGAAGCCGTACAGCACCCACAGGATGGTGACGATCCCCATGCTGATGAAGCTCATCATCAGCATGTTGAGCGTGCTCTTGACGCGGACCATGCCGCCGTAGAAGAAGGCGAGGCCCGGGGTCATGATCAGCACCAGGGCGGAACAGATGAGCATGAAGCCTGTGTTCGCGGAGGACAGCTTGGGTGCCTCCGCGGCAAGCGTGATGGCTGCTGCCATCGGCGTCTCCTCGTCGTAGGTACGGCCCCGTGCGGGCGAAGCCGGAGCGGGTTCGTGAGGGGCGGGCCGGTTATGCGCCATGAGATTCGCGCAGTGCCGTTTCGGTGGAAGCCCCTCGTTGTTTCGCCGCCGTGACGAAGACGCCTCCCGCGTTACGCCTCGATGAACTGCCCTGTGTCCGGCGAGTCGATCGTTATCGTGGCGCAACCTGCACGGCGGGAAGAGGAACCGGCCGCGGTCGGCCTTCCGATGACCTGGCACGGGGGAGCCGAGTCGGGCTGTTCGGGAGGGCCGGCCGCGGCCGGGGTACCGGGGTGCCGCGAGGCGTTCAGACCGCCTCGGCCGTCTCCGGGAGTTCGATGGTGAGCCGTTCGGTGAGGTCCACGACCTCGGACAGCTCCCCGAAATCGCGTACAGCGCTGTCGACGGTCTTGCGGATGCGCGTGTTGACCCGTTCGGAGCGCACCTTCTTCGCCTCTCTCATGGCCTGGGTGGCGAGGGCGGCGCTCTGTTCGGGCTCACGCTGGAGCAGATGGACGGTGGCCATGCCGATCAGGTTGAGCACGTACGACCGCTGGTGGTCGCGGTCGCCCGCGAACAGCTCGACGGCCCTGTGCATCAGGGGCTCGGCGAGCGAGGCGTACGCGGGGCTGCGTCCGGCGACGTAGGCGAGGTCGCGGAAGGAGTGGCTGTTCTCGCCGTACAGCTCGGCCTCGGAGAAGAAGCGGATCCAGTCCGGGTCCGGCTCGTCCCACTCGCCGGCCTCGGTGAAGGTGTCCTCGGCCATCCGCACGGCCCGCTTGCAGCGGCCGGGCTGCCCCATGTTGGCGTAGGCGCGGGCCTCCATCGCATACAGCATGGACTGGGTGCGCGGGCCGGCGCAGTCCCGGCTGCCGTACTGGGCGAGGTGGATGAGTTCCAGCGCGTCCTCGGGGCGGCCGAGGTGGATCATCTGGCGGCTCATGCTGGACAGCACGTAGCTGCCGAGCGGCCGGTCGCCCGCCTCCTTGGCGGCGTGCAGCGCGAGGACGAAGTACTTCTGCGCGGTCGGGTGCAGGCCCACGTCGTACGACATCCACCCGGCCAGCTCCGCCAGTTCGGCGGCGACCTTGAAGAGCTTCTTCGCGGTGGCCTCGGGCTGCGGTTCCTGGAGCAGGTCGGTCACCTCGTGGAGCTGACCGACGACCGCCTTGCGGCGCAGCCCGCCTCCGCACTGGGCGTCCCACTGCCGGAACATCACGGTGGTGGACTCCAGCAGCTCCAGTTCGGGCCGGGAGAGCCGGCCGCGGGCCCGGCTGGTCGGCATCGAGTCCGGTTCCGGGAGCGGGGCGGGCGGCGAGGGGACCAGCCAGCGCTGCATCGGCTCGATGAGGGACGGTCCCGCGCACAGGGCGAGCGAGGTGCCGAGGAAGCCGCGCCGGGCCAGCATCAGGTCGCTGCGTGAGAACTCGCTGAGCTGGGCGACCGTCTGCGGGGCCGTCCAGGGCAGGTCGACGCCGGTCGCGGAGGGCGCCTGGCGCGCGGCGCGCAGACCGAGGTCCTCGACGGAGACGACGCAGCCGAACCGCTCGGAGAACAGCTCGGAGAGGATCCTGGGGATGGGCTCGCGGGGGTTCTCGCCGTCCAGCCAGCGGCGCACCCGCGAGGTGTCCGTGGAGATGTGGTTGGCACCCAACTGGCGGGCCCGGCGGTTGACTTGGCGGGCCAGTTCGCCCTTCGACCAGCCGCTGCGCACGAACCACGAAGTGAGCAGCTCGTTCGGGCGCTTGTCCGCGCCCGCAGCGTTGGTTCCGCTTCCGCCGTTGCCGCTCACTGGAACGCCCCCATTCCTGAGACCACTTGTCACCGAGTGCGCCAAGCCCTATCAGAATGCCGGTAAATACGGCCCGCCGTACGGCACTTGTCACCCTTCGAACGGAAAGGCGACTTGCCTCCGGCATACCCACAAGCGCATGTGCCTCCATGACCCGCACACTCAAAGTAGTCCTACGATCACGCTCCCAGCCACGGGGATCCCGGAATCGCCACCATTCGCCACCCCTTCGAATGAACTCTCGGCGGCCCGCACGCGATTCACTTGACATAGGACGGGCGGGAGTGAGCGGAGCGGTGCACTCAGGGGCGCGCGAAGCCGGGCACGCCACCGAGGGCGCTTCCGGGCGCTGCCTGGAACGCGCGGCCCGCGGGAAGCGACAACACAGAGCGTCACGGAACGGGACCGCTGCGTAACCATCGGTGCGGCGGGCCGTTGGAGGGGGCAGTCGGACCCGTTGGAGGGGGCATGGGCTTCACGATCGGCGGCATTCGCGAGATCCGATCCGGGGCGCGCAGGCGGGGCCGCGCGTCCGAGTGCACCGCCGTCGCCGAGTTCACCGGGCTGTGGGGCTGGGACGCGGTGCCGGGCGCGCGGGCCTCGGCGGGCGTCTGCTCGTGCGGCCGCCCCGACTGCCGCGCACCGGGCGCGCACCCTCTGGAGTTCGCCCCGCGGGTTCCCGCCGGGGCCACCCTCGACGACGTGACGAGGACCTGGTCGGAGTTCCCGGGCGCGGCGATCATGCTGCCCGTCGGGCGCGCGTTCGACGTGATCGACGTCGCCGAGGCGGCCGGGCGGCGCGCCCTGGTCCGCCTGGAACGCATGGGGCTGCCGCTCGGTCCGGTCGTCGCCGCCCCGCAGGGCCGCACCCAGTTCTTCGTCGCGCCGGGCGCCGCCGCCGAACTGCCCGGTCTGCTCTACCGCATGGGCTGGGACGATCCCACCGCCCTCGACCTGCGCGGTCTCGGCCCCGGCACGCACGTCACGGCCCCGCCCTCCGACCGCGGCGGCCTCGGCCCGGCGCGCTGGCTGCGCCCGCCCGCGCTGGACTCGGCCACCCGCCCGCCGGAGGCGCGGCTGCTGCTGGGCACCCTGGCCTACCTGGCCCACCGCGCCCGCGCCTGAGCCGGGGCGCCCGGCCTCACCCGCCGGCACTCCGCACGCCCCGCGCACGACACGCACGACGCGTGCGAGACCCGCGCGGGCGTACGGCACGGGCGGCGCGGGCGCCGGACCGCGGCGGCCTCGGCCCGGCGCGCTGGCTGCGCCCGCCCGCGCTGGACTCGGCCACCCGCCCGCCGGAGGCGCGGCTGCTGCTGGGCACCCTGGCCTACCTGGCCCACCGCGCCCGCGCCTGAGCCGGGGCGCCCGGCCTCACCCGCCGGCACTCCGCACGCCCCGCGCACGACGCGCACGACGCGTGCGAGACCCGCGCGGGCGTACGGCACGGGCGGCGCGGGCGGCCCGTGCAACGGCGCACACAGCGAAGCGCCCGCTCCCACTGCACCTGGGGGCGGGCGCTTCTCGCCGCCGGCGGCCGGGCCCCCGAAGCCATGCGGCTTGCGGGCCGGGGCCGTTCCTCGGGTCGCTCAGTCGCCGATGAGGGCGTCGACGAACGCCTCCGGCTCGAAGGGCGCCAGGTCGTCCGCGCCCTCGCCGAGCCCCACCAGCTTGACCGGGACGCCCAGCTCGCGCTGGACCGCGACCACGATGCCGCCCTTGGCCGTGCCGTCCAGCTTGGTCAGCACGATGCCGGTGATGTCCACGACCTCGGCGAAGACCCGGGCCTGGACGAGTCCGTTCTGCCCGGTGGTGGCGTCGAGGACGAGCAGCACCTCGTCCAGCGGGGCGTGCTTCTCGACGACCCGCTTGACCTTGCCGAGCTCGTCCATGAGGCCGGTCTTGGTGTGCAGCCGGCCGGCGGTGTCGATGAGGACGACGTCGACCCCCATCTCCTTGCCCTCCTTCACCGCGTCGAACGCGACGGAGGCGGGGTCGCCGGCCTCGGGCCCGCGCACGGTGTGGGCGCCGACGCGCTCGCCCCAGGTCTGGAGCTGGTCGGCGGCGGCGGCGCGGAAGGTGTCGGCCGCGCCCAGCACCACGGTGCGCCCGTCGGCGACGAGCACGCGCGCGAGCTTGCCGGTGGTGGTGGTCTTGCCGGTGCCGTTGACCCCGACGACCATCACGATGCCCGGCTTGCGGTCCGCGGGCTCGGTCTTCACCGTGCGGTCGAAGTCCGTGCCGACCAGCTTGAGGAGTTCGTCGCGCAGCAGGGCGCGCAGTTCCTCCGGGGTGCGGGTGCCGAGCACCCGCACGCGCTCGCGCAGCCGCTCGACCAGTTCCTGGGTGGGCTGCACGCCGACGTCGGCGGTGAGCAGGGTGTCCTCGATCTCCTCCCAGGTGTCCTCGTCGAGGTGCTCGCGCGACAGCAGCGTGAGCAGCCCCTTGCCGAGGGCGTTCTGCGAACGGGAGAGCCGGGCGCGCAGGCGGACCAGACGGCCCTCCGTCGGCTCCGGGATCTCGAGCTCGGGGACCTCGGGAGCGGGCGGCTCCTCGACGGCGGTGCCGGTCGCGCCGCCGCCGGGGAGGTCCACTTCCTCGATCGTGCGGCGCGGTTCGTCGCGCGGCGTCTCGGCCTCGTCGCCGACGTGCGGCTCGGTCGGCGGGGCGGTGATGTCGGGCGTGGTGGGGGGCGGCGGGGGCAGCGACTTCTGCCGTCGACTGCCGACGACGAGCCCGCCGAGCACCGCTAGCACGACCACGGCGATGACTACAGCAAGGATGACGGTTTCCATAACGCACCCAGTATGCGCGACCCCTCCGCGCCGGGACGGACGGCTCCACGCCGGGACCTCCGACCCACCGAACGCTCCCGCGGGCCCGGGGGCCGGCGGCCCCGTTGCCGGGCCACCGAAAACATGACGGGGGCCGCCACGCTGCACGCGCGTCCGCTGCCGTGGGCCGGCGGTCGTGGGCGGTGCGGATGTCACGGTCACGGCGGGGGTTCGCGGGGATGGATATCTGACGTTGCGTCAGTTACCGTCCCTCGCATCCGCCGAAGGGGGTCGCCATGCCCGTCACCGTGGTCCGGTTCAACCTCGTCGCGCCGGGCGCGACCCGCGCCGAGCTGGGCGCCCGTTACCGGGCCGCGCTGGAGATGGCCGCGTACGCGGACGGGCACGGGGTCACGACCGTGCAGACCGAGGAGCACCACGGCGTCGAGAACAACTGGCTGCCGTCCCCGTTCACGTTCGCGGGCGCGGTGCTGGGGGCGACCCGGCGGCTGGCGGTGACCGTCTCCGCCGTCATCGGCCCGCTGCACGACCCGCTGCGGCTCGCCGAGGACATCGCGGTGCTCGACCTGCTGAGCGGGGGCCGGCTGGTCACGGTGGCCGGGATCGGCTACCGGCCCGAGGAATACGCGCGCGCGGGCGTCGAGTGGAAGCGCCGGGGCCGGCTCCAGGACGAGTTGCTGGAGACCGTGCTGCGGGCGTGGACCGGCGAGGAGTTCGAGTACCGCGGCCGCACCGTACGGGTCACCCCGCGCCCGGGGACCGCGCCGCACCCCCTGCTGCTGGTCGGCGGCTCCTCGCGGGCCGCCGCCCGCCGGGCCGCCCGGCTGGGTCTGCCCTTCTTCCCCAGCGCGCATCTTCCGGAGCTGGAGGCGTACTACAAGGAGCGGCTGGTGGAGTACGGGACGGAGGGCTGGACGATGATGCCCGCCGCCGAGACCCCGCTGCTGCACGTGGCCGAGGACCCCGACCGGGCCTGGGCGCACTACGGCGGGCATTTCCTGCACGAGGCCAGGACGTACGCCTCGTGGCAGTCCGGGGAGATCCGCTCGGCGGTGCGCTCGGGCGCGCTCACGGTCGACGAGCTGCGCGACGAGGGCGTGTACCGGATCCTCACGCCGGACGAGTGCGTGGCGCAGGGGCTCGACAACCTCGTCCTGCATCCGCTGGCGGGCGGGATGCCGGTGGAGGAGGCCTGGCGGAGCCTGCGGCTGTTCTGCGAACGCGTGCTGCCCCGGCTCGGGCAGTGAGCCGGGGCGGCACGCGTCACGGGTGTCGAGGAGCGGGCGGCGGGGACTCGGCCCGGCTCCTCGAGTTCGGGGGGATCGCGGGCCCCGTCACGGGACCCGGCCTGGATCCGTGGTTCAGCCCATCTCCTCCAGTGCCTTGCCCTTCGTCTCCTTGACGTACTTGAGGACGAACGGGATGGAGAGCGCGGCGAAGACGGTGTAGATCACGTAGGTCCCGGACAGGTTCCAGTCGGCCAGCGACGGGAAGCTCGCGGTGATGGCCCAGTTGGCGATCCACTGCGCGGAGGCGGCGACGCCGAGGGCGGCGGCGCGGATCCGGTTGGGGAACATCTCGCCGAGGAAGACCCAGACGACCACGCCCCACGACAGGGCGAAGAAGAGGACGAACACGTGGGCGGCGATCAGGGCGATCCAGCCCTGGGTGGCCGGGAGCTTGCCGTCGACGAGGTCGAAGGAGAACGCCCAGGCCTCCAGCGCGAGGCCGACGACCATGCCGACCGAGCCGATGAGGGCGAGCGGCCTGCGGCCGACCCGGTCCACGAAGATCATGGCGATGACGGTGCCGATGATGTTGATGATCGACGTCGTGAAGGAGTAGAAGAAGGACTCCGTCGGGTCGACGCCGACCGACTGCCACAGCGTCGAGGAGTAGTAGAAGGCGACGTTGATGCCGACGAACTGCTGGAAGACCGACAGGCCGATGCCGACCCAGACGATCGGCTTGAAGAAGAAGGAGCCGCCGAGCAGGTCCTTGAAGGTGGACTTGTGCTCGCTCTTCATCGCGTGCTCGATCTCGGCGACGCGGGCGTCCAGGTCGATCTTGTCGCCCTCGACCTCTTCCAGGATGTCGCGGGCCCGCTCACGCCTGCCGACGGAGATCAGGAAGCGCGGGGACTCGGGGATGGCGAAGGAGAGCAGTCCGTACAGGACGGCCGGGACGACCATCACGCCGAGCATGACCTGCCAGGCCTCCAGGCCCATGAGCTTGCCGCGCTGGTCGCCGCCGGCGGCGTTGAGCAGACCCCAGTTGACCAGCTGCGAGATCGCGATGCCGATGACGATGGCGGCCTGCTGGAAGGAGCCGAGCCGGCCGCGGTAGGCGGGCGGGGCGACCTCGGCGATGTAGGCGGGGCCGATCACGGAGGCCATGCCGATGGCGAAGCCGCCGACGACCCGCCACAGGGCGAAGTCCCACAGCGCGAAGGGCAGGGCCGAGCCGACGGCGCTGACCGTGAACAGGACGGCGGCGATCTGCATGACCCGGATGCGGCCGATGCGGTCCGCCATGCGGCCGGCGGTCGCCGCGCCGATGGCACAGCCGATCAGGGCGATGGCGATGACCTGCGCGAGGGCTGCGGAGCCCACGTCGTAGCGGTCGCGGATGGCCTCGACGGCGCCGTTGATCACGGAGCTGTCGTAGCCGAAGAGGAAGCCGCCCATCGCGGCCGCCGCGGCGATGAAGATGACATGCCCGAGATGATCGGGGTGAGCCGTCGCGGCTCCTGACTTGGGTGCCTGCGCTGTGCTGGTCACGTGAACTCCTCGGGCACCGGCAACGCCGCCGGCGTGGTCAGCCCTCCAGGTAGGTGGCACCTGAAGGTAAATCCAACGTTCCTGACCTTATGCCTTCAAGTTTCAAAATCAAACGTGGTGAGTTGTGAGAACCCAGACAAGATCGAGGGCAGATGTGTTCACTTCTTGAAGACAGCGCGCATCGCGGCGTGCGCCCTGGGACCGGGCGGCCCGGTCGTCAGCGCAGCCGCTGACTGATCACCTTGGACACGCCGTCGCCCTGCATGGACACGCCGTAGAGCGCGTCGGCGACCTCCATCGTGCGCTTCTGGTGGGTGATGACGATCAGCTGCGAGGCCTCCTGCAACTCCTGCATGATCCGGATCAGCCGCTGGAGGTTGGTGTCGTCGAGAGCCGCCTCGACCTCGTCCATGACGTAGAACGGGCTCGGACGGGCCTTGAAGATCGACACCAGCATCGCGACGGCGGTCAGCGAACGCTCGCCGCCCGAGAGCAGGCTCAGCCGCTTGACCCTCTTGCCGGGAGGCCGCGCCTCGACGTCGACGCCCGTGGTGAGCATGTTGTCGGGGTCGGTCAGGACCAGCCGTCCCTCGCCGCCCGGGAACAGCCGGCCGAACACGCCCTCGAACTCGCGGGCGGTGTCCCGGAACGCCTCGGTGAAGACCTGCTCCACCCGCTCGTCGACCTCCCTGACCACCTGAAGCAGGTCGGTGCGGGTCTTCTTGAGGTCCTCCAGCTGCTCGCTGAGGAACTGGTGGCGCTCCTCCAGCGCGGAGAACTCCTCCAGGGCCAGCGGGTTGACCTTGCCGAGCTGCTGGTAGGCGCGCTCGGCGGCCCTGAGCCGCTTCTCCTGCTCCGCCCGGACGAACGCCCTCGGCCGGTTGCGCGGGTGCTCGGGATCCTCCGGCAGCTCCTCGCCCTCGGCGGGGGGCGAGGGCGGCACCGGCAGCTGCGGACCGTACTCCGACACGAGTCCCGCCGGTTCGACACCGAACTCCTCCAGAGCCTTGGTCTCCAGCTGCTCGATCCGCAGCCGCTTCTCCGCTCCGAGTACCTCGCCCCGGTGAACCGAATCCGTCAACTTGTCGAGTTCCGCCTTCAGATCACGCCCCGCGGTGCGGGCGGCGGCCAGCTCCTGCTCCCGGCGCGCCTTCGCGGCGTCGGCCGCGACGCGCTCCTCCTGCGCCCGCCCGAGGGACACCTCGACATGGGCGAGCAGCTGACGGGCACCGGAGGCCACGGCCTGCGCGACGGCGGCCTCGTGCCGCAGCCGCGCCCGCCGCTGCTCGGCACGCGCGCGTGCCTCGCGTTCGGTGCGCGCGGCCCGGTCCAGGGAATCGGCCCGCCCGGCCAGCCCCTTGACCCGCTCCTCGTGGGTGCGCACCTGCAACCGTGCCTCCATCTCGGTCTGCCGGGCGTTCGCCCCGTCCGCGGCGAGCCGGTCGCGCACCGAGGTGTCGGGCTCCTCCTCGACCGGCATCTCCTCGGCCACGGCCAGCCGTTCGGCCAGCTCCTCGGCCTCCTCGACGGCGCGGTCCAGCGCGTCCTGCGCCCGCGCCGCGGCCGCCGCGGACCGCTCCGCCTCGCCCGCAGCGCCCCGCGCCTGGCCCGCGAGCCGCCCGAGCTGCTGCGCCACGGCCGACTTCTCCCGGTCGGCGGCCCGCCGCCGCTCCCCCAGCTCCTCGACGAGAGCGGCACACCGCGCGCGCCGCTCCCCGGCCGCGCTCTGCGCCCGCGCCAAGTGCTCGCACCGCACCGCCAGTTCCTCCAGCTCGGCGTCGGCCTCGTCGACCGACGCCTGCACCTCCAGCAGACTGGGCGCCCCGGCCGACCCGCCGTGCGCGAAGTGCGCCCCCAGCAGATCGCCCTCGGCGGTGACGGCGACGAGGTCGGGACGGCCGTAGACGAGGTCCTCGGCGTCCTCCAGGGTGCCGACGACGACGATCCCGCGCAGCAGCCGGCGCACGGCGGGCATCAGCTCGGCGGGGCCCCGCACGAGGTCGGCGGCCCAGGGCGGACCGTCGCCGCGCCGTTCCCCGGGCGGCTCGTCGGCGGCGCCGCTCAGCAGCAGCGCGGCCCGGCCGGCGTCCTGCTTGCGCAGCAGGCGGATCGCGTCGGCCGCCGACGCCGGCGTCGCCACGGCCACCGCGTCCGCGGCCGCCCCGAAGGCGGCCGCGAGGGCGACCTCGTGTCCCGGGGTCACCGTGAGGAGTTCGGCGGCGGGACCGAGCAGGCCGCTCAGCCGGTCCCGCGCGCCCAGCAGCACGCCGGTGCCGTCCTTGCGGCGCAGTCCGAGCGCGAGGGCGTCGCGGCGGGCCCGGGTCGCGGCGCGGCTGCGCTCGGCGGCCGTGGTCGCCTCACGGGCCTCGGCGAGGGCGGCCTCCGCCTCGGCGAGCCGCACCCTGGCCGTCTCGTGCCGCTCCCCCAGTTCGTGGTCGTCGGCGTCGAGGCCGTCGACCTCGGCCTTCAGCGTCTCGTACTCCTCCTGCGCGGCGGCGGCGCGCTCCTGTGCCTCGTCGCGGGCGGCGGCCAGCCGGTCGATCTCGGCCTGGGCGGACGCGGCGCGCGAGCGGGCGGCGTTGACCTGCCCGTTCAGACGGGCCAGCCCCTCGCGCCGGTCGGCGATCGCGCGGGCCACGTCCTTTAGCCGGCGTTCCTCCCCGGCGAGTTCACGCTCCAGGTCGGCGCGGTGGGCGACGGTGTCGTCCAGGGCGTGCCGGGCGGCTTCGAGGGCGGCCTCCAGCTCGGCCTCCTGCTCGCGGACGCGGGCGGCCTCGCGTTCCATGTCCTCGGGGTCGCGGCCGCGCCGCTCCTCGGGGGGCGCCGAGGTGGCGCTCTTGACCCGCGCGTCGGCGAGCGAGATCGTGCCGCGGACGCGCTCGGCGAGCTGGGACAGCTCGTACCAGGTCTGCTGGGCGCGGTGCAGCCGGGGCGTGAGGCGGCGGACCTCGTCCTCCAGGAGGGACTCGCGTTGCAGCGCCTTGCGCAGCTCCTGCTCGGCGGCGTCCTTGCGCTCCTTGAGGGCGGCCTCGTCGGCGATCTCGCCGCGCAGGGCCTCGCGCAGTGTGACGAGGTCGTCGGCGAGGAGGCGCAGCCGGGCGTCGCGCAGGTCGGCCTGGATGACGGCGGCCCGGCGGGCGACGGCCGCCTGGCGGCCGAGGGGCTTGAGCTGGCGCCGCAGTTCGTCGGTGAGGTCCTGCACGCGCGCGAGGTTGGCCTGCATCGCGTCCAGCTTGCGCAGCGCCTTCTCCTTGCGCTTGCGGTGCTTGAGGACGCCCGCGGCCTCCTCGATGAAGGCGCGGCGGCCCATCGGATCGGCGTGCAGGACGGAGTCGAGCTGGCCCTGGCCGACGATGACGTGCATCTCGCGGCCGATGCCGGAGTCGGACAGCAGGTCCTGGATGTCGAGCAGGCGGCAGGTGTCGCCGTTGATCTGGTACTCGCTGCCGCCGTTGCGGAACATGATCCGCGTGATGGTGACCTCGGCGTACTCGATGGGCAGCGCCCCGTCGGAGTTGTCGATGGTCAGCGACACCTCGGCGCGGCCCAGCGGGGGGCGGCCGGTGGTGCCGGCGAAGATGACGTCCTCCATCTTGCCGCCGCGCAGGGACTTGGCGCCCTGTTCCCCCATGACCCAGCTGAGCGCGTCGACCACATTGGACTTGCCCGAGCCGTTCGGACCCACGACGCAGGTGATGCCCGGTTCGAACCGGAGGGTGGTCGCCGAGGCGAACGACTTGAATCCCCGGAGGGTCAGGGCCTTGAGGTGCACGGCGCTGGACTCTACCTTCCGGGCCTGTCTCACTCCATGAACGCGCGGTTTCACCGGTGAACACGCAGGGCACACCAGACGTCAAGAGAGTGAAAGGGTGCGTGGGGGAAGCGTCGGCGGGGGCCACGGGAGCGGCGGGAAAGAAAGAAGGGACGCCGAGGAGGCGTCCCTTGCAAACTCTGACAACTTAGCGGTCCGACGCGGTTGGTGTGTGCCGCCCGACCACTGCGATGCCGTTGTGCAGCCGTGCAGCGATCAGGTGAGCGCAGGCTCCGCCTGGCGTGCGTCGATGCTCTCCAGAAGCGATTCGTGAGAAGCGGCAGCCGTCAGCGCGTCGTTCTCGGCCTGGATCCGTCCGAGCTCGGATTCCAGATCCTGTACACGCTGCTGGAGCCGTCGCATCTCGGCGAGGAGTCGCGGGTCGGAGCCGCCGACGTAACCGAGAAGCGCCTTTGCCATGATGGATGGTCCTCCACAATGAGTGACCGACCGAAGCGGTGTGGGTCGTGAGGGATTCGCACCCGCGATGCCTGGCGGGATCTTGTTCTTGCTGCCGTTGATCCATGCCGGACAGCGAAGGTGCGCGGGGTGCTTTCAGCGTCTCACCAAAAAGTTTGACGGTCAACACGATCACGCCCCGTATTGGCGGGCGACCCGGTGGCATGCGGCCGTTCACGGCGGCGCTGCGGCTCCTGCGGGGCCCTGGAGGCGTGGCGATCATCCTTGCGTGCGGAGCCTGCCACTGCAAGCGATTCTTGGCAACCACCTGCGCTTTCCTCTTCCGGCAGCTGCCGGTGGCACATCCGCCCGTTTCCGGGGCGCCGGCCCGCCTCCCCCGATCAGCGGATGGCGAAGCCGTCGTAGCCCCCGCGCGGTGTGTCCCATATCTCTGTGACGCCGTCCACGCGTCCGGGCGTGTCGTCGCCGAGGAGCCAGTCGAGCAGTTGCTCGCAGCCCTTCCGCGCGCCCTCGGCGACGACCTGGACCCGGCCGTCGGCCAAATTGAGAGCAAAACCACTCAGGCCGCCGATCTCCAGAGCCTTGGCCCGCGTGAACCAGCGGAATCCCACGCCCTGGACGTTTCCGCGCACCCAGGCGACCAGCCGTACATCCTCGCTCATGGGTGCAACCTAACCGGGCAAAGTCACTCGGGGCACTTCCTCCCCGGGCGCCATGCGGTACCGTCCCCACCCAATGATTCTCATATGAAACTCACTCGATCGGGTGAGTCCGGTTGACCAGGGGGAGCAGGAGGCGCGCGACGCCCCGAGCCCCCGGCCGACCCTGGGGAAACACCGCTTGGACGAGGAAGGCAAGGACATGGGACGCCACCGACGCTCCGCCGCCGGCCGCGCCGCCACGAGCCGCGCCACGGGGGTCGCACAGACGCACGGCTCGCTCGCGGACGGTCACACCCCGCAGGACCGGTACGGCGCCGACCGCCCCGCCATGGGCATCGCCCCGTACCTGAACCCCGAGGCCTACGCCGACTCCGTGGCCCGCAGCCAGGAGTACCTGTTCGCGAGGGACGACGAGCACGGGCGCGCCGACACCGCCGTCTTCGCCTCCGGCGGGTTCGCTCCAGGCGGCAGGCCTGCGGGCCGGGACGGCTCGGGCCGCCGCCGCAAGAAGCGCGTCGTCACCCCGGTGAAGACGGGGCTGCTCGGCGTGTCCGCGGCGGTCGCCCTGGGCACCGTCGCGGTGGCCACGGGCGTGGTGCCGGGCCTGGACAGCTACCGGCTCGGCGGCGGCAGCGGCCCCGCCGACAAGGTGCAGGCGGCGGGCTCGCCGACCAACTCGGCCGCCGAGCAGGGCGGCACGTCGGGCTCCGCCGAGTCCGGCCGCGGCCCCGCGTCGACCAGCCGCGACGCCGGCCGGGCCGCCTCGCCGTCCGCCTCCTCGGCCGCCCCGTCCCCCTCTACCTCCGCACCCTCGGCCTCGACCTCGCCCTCGGCCTCTCCGAGCAAGACGGCGGCCGAGAAGCCGCAGGTCACGCCCTCGAAGCCGGCGCGGAAGCCGCAGAGCACGCCGTCCACCTCGAAGCCGTCGGCCAAGGCGCCGCAGCGGGCCGAGACGCCGATCACCGTCTCCGCCGAGGCCCAGGCCGCGGCCGAGGTGCTGAGCCTGGTCAACGAGGAGCGGGCCAAGGTCGGCTGCACCCCTCTCTCCGCGAACAGCGCCCTGTCGGACCTCGCCGAGAACTTCAGCGACGACATGGCCGCGCGCGGCTTCTTCGACCACACCGACCCGGACGGTGCGAGCCCCTGGGACCGGGCGGCCAAGGCCGGCATATCCGACCTCGGCGGCGAGAACATAGCCCGCGGCCAGTCCGACGCCGCCGCGGTCATGGCGGCCTGGATGAACAGCCCCGGCCACAAGGCGAACATCCTGAACTGCGACTTCAAGACGCTCGGCGTCGGCGTCCACTTCGGCTCGGGCGGCCCCTGGTGGACGCAGGACTTCGGCTACTGAGGGCCCTCCCCCCGCCCTGAGCGCAGAAACGATCAAGCAGCCCGGTTGCGGCCGGCCAGGAAGACCGCGGCCGTCTCGGCGACCCTGCGGCCCAGGTGCTCCGCCGTCGCGAGGTCGGCCTTGTGCACGGCGTCCGGGCCCTCGTCGACGTTGGTCTGGGCGGCCGCGCCGAGGAACACGCCGAGGCGGTTGAGGTCGTGCTCGGAGCCGGTGGAGCTGTTCCAGCCGGGCAGCAGACCGAGGCTGACCCAGTGCATGCCGAGCTGCGCGGCCAGGATCTGGAAGAACTGAAGCGTGTGAAGCTTGTCGCCGCTCTTGGAGCCCGAGTTGGTGAATCCGGCGGCCAGCTTGTCCTTCCAGGCCTGGGTGGCCCAGCGCGCGGAGGTCGCCTCGGCGAAGGCGTGGAAGGCGCCGGACGCGGTGCCCATGTAGGTGGGTGAGCCGAAGACGATCGCGTCCGAGCCGTCGAGCAGGGACCACTGCTCCTCGGTGATCTCGTCGACCTTGATCAGGTGCACCTCGGCGCCGGCGTCCAGGGCGCCCGCGCGCACGGCCTCGGCGAGGACGGCGGTGTGGCCGTGGCCGGAGTGGTAGGCGACGGAGACGACGGGCGGGGTGGGGAGGACGGGGGCGGCGCCGGCGGCCGTGGTGACAGGGGCGGACATGCTCACTCCTCATGAACAGAGCCGTTGGGCAGCTCAGGGACAGTGAATGAAGGAAAGCACTAACTTTTGGTTAGTGCAACCTGCCGGTTAGCGCTGCCTTGGAGTACGCTCGCGTCATGACCACCACCCGGACGGACGAGGAGGACCAGGCCCTCCCGTTCAACGTGTTCGCCAGGGCCTGCCCCTCGCGCGGCACGCTGGAGCACATCACCGGCCGCTGGGGCGGGCTCACGCTCGGCGCGCTGTACGAGGGCTCACTGCGGTTCAACGAGCTGCGCCGCCGGGTCGACGGCGTGAGCGAGAAGATGCTGTCGCAGACGCTGCACGCCCTGGAGCGCGACGGGCTGGTGCACCGTGAGGCGCAGCCCACCAACCCGCCCCGCGTGGACTACGAACTGACCCCGCTCGGGCGTGAGGTGGCCGAACGCCTGCTCAGCCTGATCCATCACCTCGAAGGACGGATGGACGACGTCCTCGCGGCCCGCGAGCGTTACGACGGTATGCGCGGCGGCGTCTGACACTTCGGGCAGAAGTAGCTGGACCGGTTCATCCACGGGCGCCGGCGCATGGGCGTGCCGCAGCGCTTGCAGGGCAGGCCCTCGCGCCCGTAGGCGTCCAGCGACCGGTCGAAGTAGCCGGATTCGCCGTTGACGTTGACGTAAAGGCTGTCGAAGCTGGTGCCGCCGACGGCGAGCGCCGCGTTCATCACGTCCCGGACGTGGCCCAGGAGTTCACGCGTGCGCGGACGGGTGAGGTTCCCGGTCGGGCGGTCGTAGTGCAGACGGGCCCGCCACAGCGCCTCGTCCGCGTAGATGTTGCCGACTCCGCTGATCAGCGACTGGTCGAGCAGGGCCCGCTTGATCGTGGTGCGCTTGCGCCGCAGGGCCTGGTGGAAGGCCTCGTCGTCGAACAGCGGGTCGAGGGGGTCGCGGGCGATGTGCGCGATGACGTCCGGCAGTCCGTCGGGGGTGACGTCGTGCAGGGACAGGCCGCCGAAGGTTCGCTGGTCCACGAAGCG
Organism: Streptomyces sp. NBC_00704; assembly: GCF_036226605.1. Lineage (NCBI taxonomy): Bacteria > Bacillati > Actinomycetota > Actinomycetes > Kitasatosporales > Streptomycetaceae > Streptomyces > Streptomyces sp. NBC_00704. The sequence goes on along the minus strand of NZ_CP109000.1, from coordinate 5,855,473 downwards.
CAGTTCGGTGTCCACGTCGTCGGCGAAGCGGACCCGGACGCGCAGGTGCTTCTCGTCGGGGGCCGCGTGCGGCTGGACCAGGAGCTGGCCGCTCATGCCGAGGTGGGCCAGGACCGCGAGGCGGGTGTCCTCCAGCGGCAGCCACAGGTACTTGCCGCGGCGGCTGGGCGTGCCGACGCGATGGCCCTCGACGCGGTGAGCGAAGTCGTCGGCGCCCGCGAGGTGGCGGCGCACGGCGCGCGGATGCAGCACCTCGGCGTCGGCGACCGTGCGATGGGCGACCCACCGCTCCAGACCGCGCCGGACGACTTCGACCTCGGGCAACTCGGGCATGGGATCCCCCGTACGGAACGCCCGCCTCCCTGCGGGGGGGGGCGGGCGTTCGTCTCGTACTGCTGGTACTGCTGGTGCTGCCGGGTACTGCTGGTGCCGGCACTGCGGTGCTGCTGTGTCGCTGCCGCGGTGCCGGTCAGGCGGAGGCGGACTCGGGGTCCGGCGTGCTGCCGTCGGCGACCGGGACGGCCTGGGCCGTCTGCTCCGCCTTGGCGCGCTCGTCCGCCGCGGCCCGGATGGACCGCCATGCGGACTCGGCGGCCTGCTGCTCCGCCTCCTTCTTGCTGCGGCCGGTGCCGGTGCCGTACGAGACGCCTCCGACGCGGGCGGCAGCAGTGAAGGTCTTCTCGTGATCGGGGCCGGTCTCCGTGACCAGGTACTCGGGGACGCCGAGCCCTTCGGTCGCGGTGAGCTCCTGGAGACTGGTCTTCCAGTCCAGGCCGGCGCCGAGGTTGGAGGACTTCTCGATCAGCGGGTCGAACAGGCGGTGCACCAGTTCGGAGGCCGCTTCGAGGCCCTGGTCGAGATAGACCGCGCCGATCACCGCTTCCAGGGTGTCGGCGAGGATGGACGCCTTGTCCCGGCCGCCCGTGCCCTCTTCGCCCCGGCCCAGCCGGATGAAGGAGCCCAGGTCGAGGCCACGGCCGACCTCCGCCAGCGCGCGCGAGTTGACCACCGCGGCCCGAAGCTTGGCCAGTTGGCCTTCGGGCAGGTCGGGGTGGGTGCGGTACAGCGTGTCCGTGACGACGAGGCCGAGCACGGAGTCCCCGAGGAACTCCAGCCGCTCGTTCGTCGGCAGACCGCCGTTCTCGTACGCGTAGGAACGGTGGGTCAGCGCACGCACCAGAAGGGCGGACTCGAGCTGATAGCCGAGCCGCCCTTCCAGAAGCGTGTGGGACGAGGCTGTGGTGTCCGCCTTTTTCTTGGCGGTCGTGTCCGCCTTGGCGTCAGACATGAAGCCTCTCACCAGCCGCTCAGACCTCGAGGACCTGGCGCTTGTTGTAGGTGCCGCAAGACGGGCACGCGATGTGCTGCAGCTTGGGCTCGTGGCAGCGCTCGCACGCAACCAGGGTGGGGACCGCAGCCTTCCACTGCGACCGGCGGTGGCGCGTGTTGCTGCGCGACATCTTCCGCTTCGGAACAGCCACGGCTACTTCTCCTGCTTCTCGTCGGCGGGCGCTGATCGAGGCACGCCGCCGCTCATCTCGTCCTTCTCGCCGTCTTCGAGTGAACCGGCGAGTCCCTGCAATGCCGCCCAACGGATGTCGGTGGCGTCATGGTGGTGTCCCGGGTCGTCCGCCAGCCGGGCTCCGCACTGGGAGCACAGGCCGGGGCAGTCGTCCTGGCACACCGGCTGCATCGGCAGTGCGAGCACTACCGCATCACGCAGCACGGGTTCGAGGTCGAACAGGCCGTCCTCGAGAAAGAGCCTGTCCTCGTCTTCCTCGGCGTCGTCGGCCGGCTCCGCTTTCACGCGGCCCCGGTCGTCGGCGTCAGGGTACGAGAACATCTCCTGGAACTCCGCTTCGAGATCGAGCTCGAGCGGCTCCAGACACCTTACGCACTCCCCCTCGGCCTGTGCACGGGCGGTGCCTGTGACGAGCACCCCTTCCATGACCGACTCGAGTCGGAGCGCGAGCTCCACCGGGGCGCCTTCCGGCACCCCGATCACTCCCTGGATCCCGAGATCCCTGGGAGCGTCGATCTCACGGGTCAGGCGCTGGAGTGCGCCAGGACGCCGCCCCAGCTCGTGTGTGTCGAACACAAGAGGGTTGCGGTGGTCGAGGCGGGCGTTCAGAGCCATTCCTGCTTTCGATCTTCGAACTCGGGACGCCGCCCCCGGTGTGGACGGGCGGCATCGATCGCGGGCGCATGCGAAATCGGCCAGGCGCACACGCGACCGAAGAGCCAGGATACTGGAGCTTTCGCCCACAGCCCAATCGGGTGGTGCGGGCGCCCCTACAGGCCGCGCTCCTGCTCGTACGCGCGCAGTTGCTCGGCACTGATCATGCTGGTGTCGAAGAGGCTGGTCTCGTCCAGGGCGTACCCCGGCCGGTCCTGCTGCTGTTGCTGCGCCTGCTGTTGTTGCTGGGCCTGCTGGGCCTGCTGGGCCTGCTGGACGGCCTGGTGGGGGTCGTAGGACGCCTGCCCGCTGTCGTAGCCGTACGCGTAGGGGTCCGCCTGCTGGTAGCCGTAGGCGTCCTGCCCGCCGTAGGTCTGCTGCTCCTGCTGCTGGTAGCCGCCGTAGGGGTCCGCCTGCTGCGGGTAGCCGTCCCCCGGCTGCTGATAGCCGTACGCCGGCTGCGGCTCCTGCTGTCCGTACGGCTGCTGGACGGGCTGTGCGGCGTTCGCGTCCTGCTCCGCGAGAGCGGCCAGGTCGGCGAGGTAGTCGGCGTCCGAGGAGTGCTGGAACGTCGTCGGGTCGCCGGCGAGGGCGCCGAGGTCGTCCGTGGCGATGCGGCCGTGCAGCTTCTGGCGGCCGCGGCCGACCGCCTCCAGGGTCTTGGCGAGGACCGCCTCGAAGGCGCCCAGCTTGGTGTCGACGTAGGCGTCGGCGTCCCGGCGCAGGGTCTCGGGGTCGTGGCTGCGCTCGGGGGCGTCCTCGTCCTCGTAGCCGTTCTCGTCGACGCCCGGGCCGGTGCCGAGGAGCTTCTCGCGGCCGCGCCCGACGGAGCCGAGCGTCTTGGTGAGGACGACCTCGAAGTTCGCGAGCTTGGAGTCGACGTAGTCGTCGGCCTCGGCGCGGACCTCCTCGGCCTCCTTGCGGGCCTCGGCGAGGATCCGGTCGGCCTCCGCCTGCGAGCGGCGGGCGATCTCGGTGTCGGAGAGCAGCGAGCCGCGTTCGGCGTGCGCGCCGGAGATGATCCGCTCGGCCTCGGCGCGGGCCTGCTCGACCATCTGCTCGCGGCCGCCGATCAGCTCCTCGGCCTGGGCCAGGGAGTCGGGCAGGGCCGCGCGCACCTCTTCGAGCAGGGCGAGCAGGTCCGCGCGGTTGACCACGCACGAGGCCGACATCGGCATCGACCGGGCACTGGAGACCGCCGTGACGATCTCGTCGAGCTTCTTCTGCACGTCCACCGGTTGCTCGCCACTCTCTACAGCTGGGTTGGAGACGGACGGGTCGACTGTAAGGCCACGGGGTGTCCGCCGGACAGCGGATGACGGGCCGTCAGGAACCCCGTTCGGCGTCAGTCCCGCCGGAGGCGCTCGCCGAGCGCCGCGAGGACCTGCGCGGGCACCAGGTGGGAGACGTCGCCGCCCCAGGTGGCGACCTCCTTGACCAGGGAGGACGACAGGAAGCTGTAGGTGGGGTTGGTCGGCACGAACAGCGTCTCGACGCCCGAGAGGCCGTTGTTCATCTGGGCCATCTGCAGCTCGTAGTCGAAGTCGCTGACCGCGCGCAGGCCCTTGACGATGGCCGGGATCTCGCGTTCCTTGCAGAAGTCGACGAGGAGGCCGTGGAAGGCCTCGACGCGGACGTTGCCGTACTCGGCGGTGACCTCGCGGATCAGGTCGATCCGCTCGTCGATCTCGAACAGGCCCTTCTTCGACTTGTTGATCATCACCGCGACATAGACCTCGTCGTACAGACGGGAGGCGCGGGAAATGATGTCGAGGTGTCCGTTGGTGATCGGGTCGAACGACCCGGGACAGACGGCACGGCGCACTTGTGGTCCCTCGCTCTCCGGTCCGGTCATCGTGCGTCTTCGCACGTAGAGGCGGCGCGACCGTACCAAAACGTTCCCTCGCCGTAGCGACGGGCCCGCAGCGCCGCGAAGCCGTCCGGCCAGGGGAACTCCCCGCCTCTGGTGCTGCGCTCCACGGTGACGAGGGCATCGGCCGCTAGCCAGCCCCCCGAGCGGAGTGTGAGCAGGATCTCGCGAAGATCGTCGTCGGAGACGGCGTACGGGGGGTCGAGGAACGCGAGGTCGTAGGGGGCGGCGGGCTCCTCCTGGACGACCTGGCGGGCCTTGCCCGCGCGGACCTCGGCGCCGGGCAGGCCGAGCGCCTTCACGTTCTCCCGGATCGTGCGGGCCGCGCGGGCGTCCGCCTCGACCAGGAGGGTGTGGCCCGCGCCGCGGGAGAGGGCCTCCAGGCCGACGGCGCCGGAGCCGGCGTACAGGTCGAGGACGCGTTCGCCGTCCAGGGGGCCGCCGAGGAGCGACTGCCAAGTGGAGAAGAGGCCTTCGCGGGCGCGGTCGGAGGTGGGACGGGTGCCGTTCCCCGGCGGGACGGCCAGGCGACGTCCGCCTGCTGCGCCAGCGATCACGCGGGTCATCTCGGGTCCTTGTTCGGCAGGGGTCACGGGCCGCCCGTTGCGGACGGGCCCGACGGTCACGGCTCCAGTCTCTCAGGCGGGGACGGGACGCCCTCGTGGCCTGCGGCGGCCGCTGTGGCTCAGCCCTTCTCCAGGTACTGCTCCCGCTCCTCGTCCAGCAGGGCGTCCAGGGCCGTGCGCAGGCCCGGGTAGGCGCCGAGTTCCGGGTCGGCCGTGACCACGGCCACCGCCTCCTGACGGGCCTCGGCGATGACCTCCTCGTCCTCGATCACCGCGAGGACGCGCAGGGAGGTGCGGGCGCCGGACTGGGCCTGGCCCAGGACGTCCCCCTCGCGGCGCTGTTCGAGGTCGATGCGGGAGAGCTCGAAGCCGTCGAGGGTGGTGGCGACGGCGTCGAGGCGCTGCCGGGCCGGGCTCGCCTCCGGCATCTCGCTGACCAGGAGGCACAGGCCGGGGGCCGAGCCCCGGCCGACCCGGCCGCGCAGCTGGTGGAGCTGGGAGACGCCGAAGCGGTCGGCGTCCATGATCACCATCGCGGTGGCGTTGGGGACGTTGACGCCGACCTCGATGACGGTCGTCGCGACGAGGACGTCGGTGTCGCCGGCGGCGAAGCGGCGCATGACGGCGTCCTTGTCGTCGGGGTGCATCCGGCCGTGCAGCACTTCGACGCTCAACCCGCTCAGCGGGCCCTTCGCCAGTTGCTCGGCCACCTCCAGGACCGCGAGGGGCGGGCGCTTCTCCGCCTCGTCCTCGGCGGACTTCTTCCGGCCGCCCTTCCCGGACTCCCCCGGCTCGTCGGCGTCGTCGCCGATGCGCGGGCAGACGACGTAGGCCTGGTGGCCGCCCGCCACCTCCTCGCGCACGCGCTCCCACGCGCGCGCAAGGAAGTGGGGTTTGTCGGCGGCCGGGACGACATGGCTGGCGATGGGCGAGCGGCCGGCCGGGAGCTGGTCCAGGACGGAGGTCTCCAGGTCGCCGAAGACGGTCATGGCGACGGTGCGCGGGATCGGCGTGGCCGTCATGACCAGCAGGTGCGGGGGCTGCTTGCCCTTGCCGCGCAGGGCGTCGCGCTGTTCGACGCCGAAGCGGTGCTGCTCGTCGACCACGACCAGGCCGAGGTCGTGGAACTGGACCTTGTCCTCGATCAGCGCGTGCGTGCCGATCACGACGCCGGCCTCGCCGGTGACCAGGTCGAGGAGGGCCTGGCGGCGGGCGGCCGTGCCCATCGACCCGGTCAGCAGCACGACCTTGGTGCCGTGGTCGGATCCGCCGAGCATGCCCCCCTCGGCGAGGTCGCCCATCATCTCGACGACGGAGCGGTGGTGCTGCTGGGCGAGGACCTCGGTGGGGGCGAGCAGCGCGGCCTGCCCGCCGGCGTCGACCACGGCGAGCATGGCGCGCAGGGCGACCAGGGTCTTGCCCGAACCCACCTCGCCCTGGAGCAGCCGGTGCATCGGGTGGTCCGTGGCCAGGTCGTCGAAGATCTCCCTGGAGACCTTCCGCTGGCCCTCGGTGAGGGTGAACGGCAGACGGGCGTCGAAGGCGGTGAGGAGGCCGTCGGGGGCGGGCCTGCGGGGGACGGCCGGGAGTTGGGCGTCGGCGTGCCGGCGGCGGGCCAGGGCGACCTGGAGGACGAACGCCTCGTCCCACTTCAGGCGGGCGCGGGCGTCGGCGATGTCTGCCTTGGTGTGCGGGCGATGGATCTTCAGCAGGGCCTCGGGCAGGGAGACCAGGCCGCGGCCCTCGCGCAGGGAGTCGGGGAGGGGGTCGACGGCGTCGCGGGCGTCGGGCAGGACGGTCTGGACCGCCTTGGCGATCTTCCAGGACTCCAGTTTGGCGGTGGCCGGGTAGAGCGGGATCAGGGCGCCGGCCCAGCTCTCGACGGACTCCTCGGAGTCGGCGCGCAGCAGCTCGTAGGCCGGGTGGGCGAGTTGGAGGCGGCGGTTGAAGACCGAGACCTTGCCGGAGAACATCGCGCGCGTGCCGGGCAGGAGGTCCTTGTGGGGCTTGTGCACGCCGCTGCCGAAGAAGACCAGTTGCAGCCGGCCGCTGCCGTCGGTGATCGTCACCTCCAGGCGCTGGCCCTTGCCGCGGGGGGCCTTGGCGGAGGCGAAGCTGTGCAGCCGGGCGTCGGCGACCTGGGCGACCACGGTGACGTGCTCGTCCATGGGCAGGTCGGCGAGGTGGGTGAGCTGGCCGCGCTCCTCGTATCTGCGGGGGTAGTGGTGCAGAAGGTCGCCGACGGTGTGCAGGCCGAGGTGCTCGGCCATCACCTTCGCGGTGGCGGGGCCGAGCACTGACTTCAGCGGTCGTTCCAGTGGTTCTTTCAGCGCGGGCACGGGATCCATTGCACACCACGGCACTGACATCGCCGCACAGGTGTCCCGAAACCCCTGGTCAGACGGCTCGTTCGGGCCCTACGATGGCGCTTTGGCCATCATCCGCGGTCACCGCCCCACCGGGACCGCCCGACCCCGCGCCGTGCTCCTCCCCCAGCCCGCGGCGCTGCAGCGATGGACTCCCAGACCTCACAGTCATCCCAGGCGCCCCGGCCGCCTCACACGTTCCAGGTCGACCTGCGCGGCCTGGTGGACCTGCTGTCCCATCACCTCTACTCCAGTCCGCGGGTCTACCTGCGGGAGCTGCTGCAGAACGCGGTGGACGCCGTCACCGCCCGGCGGGCCGAGGAGCCCGGCGCCCCGGCGCGGGTGCGGCTGGTCGCGGCGGACGGGCGGCTGCGGGTGGAGGACTCGGGCATCGGGCTCACCGAGGCCGACGTGCACAGCCTGCTGGCCACCATCGGGCGCAGTTCCAAGCGCGCCGAGGGCCTCCAGGAAGCGCGTTCGCACTTCCTCGGGCAGTTCGGCATCGGGCTGCTGGCCGCCTTCGTGGTCGCCGAGCGGATCCGGGTGGTCAGCCGCAGCGCGCGGACGCCGGACGCGCCGCCCGTGGAGTGGACGGCCCGCGACGACGGCTCGTACACCGTGCGGACACTGCCCCACGAGGAGCGTCCCGAGCCGGGCACCACCGTGCATCTGGAGGCCCGCGCGGGCGCCGGGGAGTGGCTGACGCCGTCGCGGGTGCGGGAGCTGGCGCGGGACTTCGGGTCGCTGCTGCCGTACGACGTCCGGGTCGGCGACGAGGCGGTCGCCGACCTGCCCGCGCCCTGGGACCGCCCGTACCCCTCCCCCGCGGCCCGGCGGGTCGCGCTGGCCCGGCACTGTCACGAGCTGTTCGGCTTCACACCGCTGGACGCGGTCGAACTGGACGTGCCGCTGGCGGGCGTCCGCGGGGTGGCGTACGTGCTGCCGTCGGCGGTCAGCCCGGCGCAGCGCGGCGGTCACCGGGTGCACCTCAAGGGCATGCTGCTGACCGAGCGGGGCGAACAACTGCTGCCCGACTGGGCGTTCTTCGTGCGCTGCGTCCTGGACACCGACAGTCTGCGCCCCACGGCGTCGCGGGAGTCGCTGTACGAGGACGAGACGCTGGCGGCGGTGCGCGAGGCGCTGGGCGGGCGCATCCGGTCCTGGCTGACGGGACTGGCCGCCGGCGATCCGGAGCGGCTCACGGCCTTCCTGGCGGTGCACCACCTGGGCGTGAAGTCCCTGGCGCGGCACGACCGGGAGATGCTGCGCACGATGCTGCCGTGGCTGCCCTTCGAGACGACCGACGGACGGCTGTCGCTGGAGGACTTCGCCCGGCGCCACCCGGTGGTGCACTTCACCCGGACCGTGGAGGAGTTCCGGCAGGTCGCGCCGATCGCCTCCGCGCAGGGCGTCGGGGTGGTCAACGGCGGTTACACGTACGACGGCGAGCTGGTGGAGGCGCTGCCCTCGGTGCGGCCGGGGACCGTGGTCGCCGAGCTGGACGCGCTCACCGTGACGGCCCACCTGGACGGCGTCGACGCGGCCGACGAGCTGGCGCTGGCGGGCTTCCTGGCGGCCGCGCGCGCCAGGCTGGACCCGCTGGGGTGCGACGTCGTCCTGCGGGCCTTCCATCCGCTGTCGGTGCCCGCGCTCCATCTGGACGACCGGGCGGCGAGGCACGAGCAGGCGCGCGCACAGGCCGAGGACGAGGCCGACGACCTGTGGGCGGGCATCCTGGGCTCGCTGCGCGGAAGCGCCCCACGCGCGCGTCTGGTGCTCAACCATCTCAACCCGCTGATCCGGCGGATCGGTTCGCTGCGCGATCCCGAGCTGATCGGCACGGCCACGGAGTCCCTGTACGGGCAGGCGCTGCTGATGGCGCAGCGGCCCCTGCGCCCGGCGGACTCGGCGCTGCTGAACCGGGCGTTCATCGGCCTTCTGGAGTGGGCCACACACGGGGAGCCGGCCCATCGGGAGCCGGCGGAGGGACAGGCGGCCGACGATGAGTGAGATCACGGACTTCGACTCGCTGCGCCGGGCGATGGCGGAGAACGGCGAGCAGCCGGAGGGCCCGGCCCGCAACGCGCGCGCGGAGCAGTTGCTGGCGGAGGCCGAGCGGCTGGGCATCCCGCTGGCCGTGATCGAGGCGCTCGGGCACCAGCTGAAGGTCTACAACTACAGCTCCGAGAAGGCGAAGATGTTCGTCCCGTTCGCGCGGCTGCTGCGCATGTGGGACGAGCGGCCCGAGGACTTCGACGCGTACGAGACGCACACGCTGCACTGGGTCTTCAAGTGGATGTCGGCGGGCATGCTCGACCAGCCGCACGTGCCGCTGGCGTCGGTGGAGAAGTGGCTGGGCGAGATGGAGCACCGCTACCGTCTCGCCGGGCACTCCGAGCGGGCGGTGCGCAGCGCCGAGTTCAGCGTCGCCGCGCACGTGGGCGACGTGGAGCGGGCCGAGCGGGCGTTCGCCGCCTGGCTGGCCGCGGACCGGGACGCCATGGCCGACTGCCATGCGTGCGAGCTGCACGGGCAGGGCTGGTGGCAGGCGGAGCGCGGCCGGGACGCCGAGGCCCTGGAGGTGTGGGCGCCGGTCCTGGAGGGCGAGTACACGTGCGCGCACGAGCCGCACACCGTGCTCGCCTCGTCCCTGCTGCCGCTGCTGCGGCTGGGCCGCGCGGAGGAGGCCCGCGCCCACCATCTGCGCGGGTTCCGGCTGGTGCGGCCCATGGAGTCGATGCGGGGGGCCTACGCCGACCACGTCGAGTTCTGCGCGCTGACCGGCAACGAGGCGCGTGGTCTGGAGCTGCTCGCGGAGCGGCCCGCGTACTTCACCGACGAGGGGCACCCGCGCAGCAGGATGGAGTTCCTGAGCGTGACGGTGCTGCTGATGGACCGGCTGGCGGAGCTGGGGCTCGGCGGTCAGCGGGTGCCCGGGCCGGCCGGCCGGGAGTGGACCGCCGCCGCACTCGCCGACCACGCGCGCGTGCAGGCGCTCGCGCTGGCCGCGCGTTTCGACGAGCGCAACGGCACCCGGCACGTCAGCGAGCGGGCCCGCGCGCGGATGGCGCGGCGGCCCCTGGTGGAGCGGCTGCCCCTGGGGGTGCGGACCGCGCGCCCGGTGTCCGCCGGGGCCGTCCCGAAGCCCTCGGCGCAGGCTCCGGCCGCGGCCGGGGAGTCCGGCGGGCCGCAGTCGGCGGCTCTGCTCGCCGAGGCCCGGCGGCTGTCGGAGACCCTTCAGCCGCACGCCGTCGAGGCCTGGGCGCGGGTCGCCGAGGCGGCCGCCGGCCCGGAGGGCCTGGAGCTGGGGGCGCGTGACCTCGCGGAGATCGCCGACCACGAGGCGATCGGCCTGGGCCCCGAGGGCGCCGGGAGGTTCGAGGAGGCGGCCCGGCTGTACGAGCGGGCGGGCGACCCCGGCGAGGCGCTGGCCGCACGCGCGCGTGCCGCCTACGTCCGCGCGCTCGCCGGCGAGGTGGACGAGGCGCTCGCGGCGGTGGCCGGCCCCTACGACCGCGTCCTCTCGCTGTACGCCGACGGCGGCACCCAGGTGCCGCAGGCGGCCGGTGTGCTGATGGCGCGGGCCCGGATCCTGATGCGGCACGTCCACGGGGCCGAGGGCCCGGTGCCGGACGGCGTCCTGACGGCGGCGGAGGCGGCCGTGCGGGAGCTGCTGGCGCTGGTGGAGGGCCGGGCGGGCGACGACGTGCGGCTCGCCGCACGGGTCGCCGAGGGCCACGCGATGCTCGCCGAGCTGGCGGTGCGGTCGGGGGAGCCGGAAGGGGGCGTGGAGCTGTTCGCCCGGGCGGCCGGCGAGTTCGTCGCGGCCGGACTGCCGTGGTTCGCCGTGGAGTACGAGGCACGGCTGGCCGGTCTCGCCCACCAGCTCGACGACATGGCGGAGGCGGAGCGGGCGCTGCGGGCGGCGCTGGAGCACGGCGGGCCGTACCTGGAGGCGGTGGGGCGCGCCCAGCTGCATCTACAGCTCGCCGAAGTGGTCGGGGGCCGGGGGGAGGACGCCGAGGCCGCCGAGCACGCCCTGGAGGCGGCGCACTGGGCCGACGAGGCGGGCGTGGGCCCGACGTTCGGCGCGTGGGCGCGCCACCAGCTCGGCGGGTACCTGGTGCGGCAGGGCCGCTGGGCCGAGGCCGCGGAGGTGCTGGAGTCGGCGCTCGCGGACCTGAGCGCGGACACGCACGGCGACGGCGCGGTCGTCCAGACGCAGTGGTGGCTGGGCGACTGCCTCAGCGAGCTGGGAGAGCACCGGGACGCCGCCGAGCGGCGGTTGCAGGCGGCCGAGACCGCCCGCCACTGGCCCGAACAGCACGACCACGCGACCCTGGCCCACCTGGCCGCCGAGTCGCTCGGCCAGGCCGGTCTGCATGCCGACGCGGACCGGGCCTACGCGCGCGCTGGCGCGCTGTGGCGCGAGCTGGGCAACGTCCACGGGCTGGTCCGCTCACTGCGGGCCCGCGCGTGGCTGGCGTTGCGCGCCGAGGGCGGCGCCGAGGCGGCGCGCGACCTGATGGCGAGCGCCCTGGAGGAGTGCGCGGACGCGTTCGACGCGGCCCGCGACGACGACGAGGTGCGCCGCCGGATCGTCGTCGAACTGGGCGACACCCACCGCCAGTTCGGGGATCTGCTGGCCCGCTCGGCCGCCGAGGACGCCGACGACGACGCGATCCGGGCCGCTCTGGACGAGGCGCTCTCCCAGATGTCCGAGGCCGTCGCGGTGTTCGTCGCCCTGGGCGACAGCGCCCTGCACGCCCGGACCGGCGCGGAGCTGGCGGCGGGCTGGCTGGAGAGCGACCTGGGGCGTCCGGCCGAGGCGGCGGCACGCGCGCGTGCGGTGCTGCGCTCCTACGCGGACGCGCAGTCGCGCGCCGGGTCGGGCGCCGACGCGGAGGCCGGACACGGCCGCCTCGACGAGCCCGGCGAACACGGTGAGTACGGCGGCGGCCGGCGCGGCCGGAGCCCGCAGGGCGACGACGGGACGGCGCGGGCACGGCGGGCCGAGGCGGAGCAGCTGCTCCAGGTGGCGGAGGAACAGAAGGACCGCTGAACGCCCCGGCGCCCCCCAGGGGCCCGCGAACCGCAGGGCCCACGAACCGCGAGCGGTGAGGCCGTGGTGACGCCGTGGGCCGCCTCCCGTGGGGCCATGCCCCGACGAGGGGGCGCCCCCAGGCTCCCGATGGGGGCGCGCCCCCACACCCCCGCACCCCGTGCCCGCCGCGCCCCGTGGACGCCACGCTCCGGGCTCGCGGAGCGGCCGGGTCGGGGCCCGGTTCAGGACGGGCCGGGTCGGCACCGGGTGCACCGGGCTACTCCAAGGAAGCGCCCAGGCTCCCGATGAGGGCATGTCCCCATGCCTTTGAACCCCGAGGACGCCGCACCCCGTGGGCGCCGCGCTCCGGGCTCGCGGAGCGGCCGGGGCGGGGCCCGGTTCGGGGCCGGGCCGGGCCGGGGCCACCGTCGAGGGTGGGCGGGGTCGGCGGCGAGGGTGGGCCGGGGCCGGCGGCGAGGGTGGGCTATTCCACGCCGATGAGCAGCAGGGCGCCCTGCCGGCCGCCCCGGTACACCACCGTGTCGACGGCGAGGTACGCCTCCCGCACCCGTGCCTCCAGGTGGTCGGCGACCCCCTCGGGGGCCTCGTCGCCCAGTACGAGGGTGACGAGTTCGCCGCCGGCCGACAGCATGCGGTTCAGGACGGTCTCGGCGGTGGCGGTCACGTCGGAGCCGATGACGGCCACGTCGCCGTCGACGAGTCCGAGGACGTCGCCGGCCTGGCAGATGCCGGCCATGGTCCACGACTGGCGCTCGGCCAGGACGATCTCGGCGTGCCGGGTCGCGCCGGCCGCCGAGGTCATCGAGACGACGTCCTCGTCGAAGCGGCGTTCCGGCTCGTGGACGGCGAGGGCGGCGATCCCCTGCACGGCCGAGCGGGTCGGGATCAGGGCCACCCGGATGCCCTCCGTGCGGGCCTGCTCGGCAGCCGCGGCGGCGGTGTGGCGCAGGTCGGCGTCGTTGGGCAGCAGCACGACCTCCCGCGCGTGGGCCCGTCGTACGGCGTCGACCAGTTCGCCGCTCGCGGGCGGCTCCCCGGGGCGGGCGAGCACGGTGGTCGCGCCCGCCTCGGCGTAGAGCCCGGCCAGCCCCTCCCCGGGGACGACGGCGACGACGGCGCGCTGGACGCGCTCGCGGGGCGGACGCTCGCTCCCGCGCGTGTGCGCGTCACCGGCGCCGAAGTGGGTGATGCGGATCCGGTAGGGCCGGCCCGCGTCGACGCCGGCCTCCACGGCGGCGCCCGCGTCGTCGACGTGCACGTGGACGTTCCACAGTCCGTCGCCGCCGACCACGACGAGCGAGTCGCCCAGGGCGTCCAGCCGTCGGCGCAGCCGCCCCACGGCGGCGTCCTCGGCCTCCAGCAGGTAGATCACCTCGAAGGCGGGACCGTTCCCGTGCTGCGGCCCGTCGCCGCAGTCCCGCGCGGGACCCTCGCCACCGCCCAGAGCCGACCCGCCCTCGCCCTCCCGCTCCCCGCGCTCCCGCACCGGCCCTCCGGACGCGACCGGGGAGAACCCGGGCGCCTCCCCGGTGAACGTCTCCACCAGGGCCGCGAGCACCGCGACCAGTCCCCGGCCGCCCGCGTCCACGACTCCCGCGCGCTCCAGGACGGCCAGCTGCCGCGGGGTCGCGGCGAGCGCCGCGCAGGCCCCCCGGTAGGCGGCGCGGGCGACGATCCCGCAGTCGTCCTCCGCCCCCTCGGTCCCCCCGGCCGTCCCGGCGGCGTCGGCGGCGGCCGAGGCGACCGACAGGACGGTGCCCTCGACGGGGTGGGCGACGGCCTGGCGGGCCGAGTCGGCCGCCCGCCGGAGGGCCAGCCGCAGTCCGCGTCCGTCGGTGTGAGAGGCCTCACCCTCGGCGGCGAGCACCTGGGCCATGCCGCGCAGCAGCTGCGCGAGGATCGTCCCCGAGTTGCCGCGCGCCCCGATCAGCGCGCCGTGCGCCATCGCGCGGGCGGCGTCGGCCAGGGCGGGCTTCCCGGCGGGCGCGGAACCGGCGCCCGCACCCGAACCGGCCTCGTACCCGGCGAACACCGCCTCGACGGCGGTCGCCGCCGACTCGACGGTCAGATACAGGTTGGTGCCGGTGTCCCCGTCCGCGACCGGGTAGACGTTGATGGCGTCGATCTCCTCGCGCGCCCGCCCCAGGGCCGTGAGGGCCAGGCCGCACCAGGTGCGCACCGCGAGAGCATCGAAGAATGTCTGCGGCACCTGCGCCACCTGCGCCTCCCTGGCTGCTGGACTGGACGCAGCGTAGACCCCGGACGGGTGAACGGCGGAAAGCGGCCGGGCCGGGCCGGAGCGGGCGGGACGGCTCCGGGCGGGGGCCGGGCCCCTGAGCAGCCATGGTAGTTTCGTTGTACCGGCGCGGCCGTTGTATGCTGCTCCGGTTGCCCGATCCGCATCGGGCCATCCCCCTGGCACCGCCACTCAGATCCTAGATCCGATCCCGGCATGCCGGGATCATCCGTAAGTGCATCTGAAGTCTTTGGAGTGACCCGTGGCTGCCAACTGCGACGTCTGTGGCAAGGGGCCGAGCTTCGGCAACAACATCTCGCACTCGCACCGCCGTACGTCCCGTCGCTGGAACCCGAACATCCAGCGCGTCCGTACCGTGGTGGGCGGGACGCCGAAGCGCGTGAACGCTTGCACCTCGTGCATCAAGGCCGGCAAGGTCTCGCGCTGACGCACGTTCCCCCGCGCTCGACTCCGTTCGAGCCGGCGGGATCCCCATCGCGCGCGGCCACTGCTGGTTCGCTGCATCGAGCCGGTCCACCCAGTGTGGACCGGCTTTTTGCCGTCCCCGACGGGCCCGACCGTCCGAAACGCGACCGTCCGAGGCTCGACGACCCGGAGCACGACCAGCCGGGGCACGGCCGTCAGGATGCCGGGACGTCCCGGTCGAGGGCCCAGCCGTGGTCCACGGGACCGATGCCCGCCCCGAGCGCGAAGCCGGCGGCGATCGCCCCGGTGACGTAGCTCTTCGCCGCCGTCACCGCCTCGGGCACGGACCGTCCCTTCGCGAGGTGCGAGGCGATCGCCGACGCGAGGGTGCAGCCGGTGCCGTGCGTGTGCCGGTTGTCGTGCCGCCGGGCGCGCAGCCAGTGCTCCTCGACGCCGTCCGTCAGCAGGTCCACCGCGTCGCCGGGCAGATGGCCGCCCTTGATCAGCGCCCAGCGCGGTCCGAACGCCAGCACCGCGGCCGCCGCCTCCCTGAGCTGATCCTCGGACTCGACCCGCACGCCCGTCAGCCGGGCCACCTCGTCGAGGTTGGGGGTGGCGACCGTGGCCCGCGGCAGCAGCTTCGTACGCACGGACTCCAGCGCGGAGACGGCCAGCAGCGGATCGCCGTGCTTGGAGACGCCGACCGGGTCGACGACGACGGGCGCGTCCGTCCCGGCCAGCAACTCGGCGACGGTCTCGACGAGTTCGGCGGAGGAGAGCATGCCCGTCTTGACGGCCTGGACGCCGACGTCGTCGACGACGCTGCGGTACTGGGCACGGACCGCCTCCGCCGGCAGCTCCCAAGCCCCCTGCACGCCGAGGGAGTTCTGCGCCGTGACGGCCGTGACGACGCTCATGCCGTGCACCCCGAGGGCGAGCATCGTCTTGAGGTCGGCCTGGACGCCGGCCCCGCCGGCGGAGTCGGAGCCGGCCACGGTCAGCACGCGGGGCGGGGCCGGTCGGGCGGTCACGACTCCATGTCCCCGAAGTGGTCCCAGCCGCCCTTGCTGGTCCACGGCGCCCCGTCGACCGTCACCTGGGGCAGCGCGGACGGGTTGAGCACCTCGCCGATCACCTTCCAGCGGGCGGGCAGTTTCACGTCCGGCGGGAAGGTCGCCACGATCGCGTGGTCCTCTCCCCCGGTGAGCACCCACTGGATGGGGTCGACGCCGACGGCCTGTCCGATGTCGTTCATCTGGGTGGGGATGTCTATGGCGCCCGAACGGATGTCGATGCGGACCTTGCTGGCCTCGGCGATGTGCCCGAGGTCGGCGATGAGCCCGTCGCTGACGTCGCACATCGCCGTCGCGCCGAGCCCGGCGGCCGCCGGACCGGCGTGGTAGGGCGGCTCGGGACGGCGGTGGGCCTCCACGAAGGCGCGGGGCGAGCGGAAGCCGCGGGAGAGGACCGCGTACCCGGCGGCGGACCAGCCGAGCCACCCGGTCACCGCGACGAGGTCGCCGGGCTGGGCTCCGCCGCGGGTGACGGGCTCCTGGTTGCGCAGATCGCCGAGCGCGGTGATCGACACCATGATCGTGTCGCCCCGCACGACGTCGCCGCCGACCACGGAGGCGCCCGCCACCTGGCACTCGTCGCGCAGTCCGTCCATCATCTCCGACGGCCAGGTCACGGGCAGCTCGGCGGGCACCACGAGGCCGAGCAGCAGGGCCGTCGGCACCGCGCCCATGGCGGCGATGTCGGCGAGGTTCTGCGCGGCGGCCTTGCGTCCGACGTCGTAGGCCGTCGACCAGTCGCGGCGGAAGTGCCGGCCCTCCAGCAGGATGTCGGTGCTGGCCACGACCCTGCGGTCGGGCGCGGCGACCACCGCGGCGTCGTCGCCGGGGCCGACCCGGACCGCGGGGGTGGTGGTGAGACGGGAGGTGAGCTCCCTGATGAGCCCGAACTCGCCGAGTTCACCAACAGTGCCCTTCATTTGCCCTTCGGCCCCTTCTGTACCTGTCCGTGCCCGGTCGCGCATACCCAGTGTCCTCGATACGGTCGAGGCGACCGTCGTCTTCTTCCGTGCCCCCGTACCCCGGCGCGCGAGCCGTGGTCCTCGTAGGTCTCCCCGCGGCGCGCGGCGACGCGATACCGTGGCGTTCCTTTTCCCCACATGATCCTCGTGGCCGCCCTGGAGGTTCCGTGGTACAGGCGTACATCCTCATCCAGACGGACGTCGGCAAAGCGTCGACCGTCGCCGAGGAGATCGGCAGAATCCCTGGCGTGGTCCAGGCCGAGGACGTGACGGGACCCTATGACGTGATCGTGCGAGCCCAGGCCGACACCGTGGACGACCTCGGCCGCATGGTGGTCGCCAAGGTCCAGCAGGTGGACGGGATCACCCGCACCCTGACCTGCCCGGTGGTCCATCTGTAGCCCCCGTCTAACCTTGGCCGGTGAACCTTTTCCGTCACCGGCCCGTCGTCCTGCCCTCGCTCGCTCTCCTGCTCGCTGCGGGGGGCTGCTCCTCAGCAGACGGCGCCACGTCGACGGCGGTTCCCAGTCCCACGGCAGCGGTCACCGAGCTGTGCCGAAACCTGGACGAGGCGCTGCCGTCCGCCGTGGACGACCTCGACCGCCGGGATCCCTCGCCCGCGTCCGCGCTGACCGCGGGCTGGGGGAACCCGGCGATCATACTGCGCTGCGGTGTGGAACGACCCGCGAAGATGAACGACTCCGAGGCCGAGGGCGTCGAAGTGGACGGGGTGGGCTGGCTGCTGGAGAAGCGGGACGGCGGGGCGTTCCGTTTCACCACCACCCTGCGCAAGGCGTATGTGGAGGTGACGATCCCCGAGAAGCGCACGGGGGACGGCATGGCGCCGCTCGTCGACGTCGCCCCGGCCGTGAAGAAGGCGATCCCCGAGGGGATCGCCGACTAGGTCCTGCACGGCCTGCACGGCCGCGTGCGCCGAGTGTCCTGTTCGTGCGGATCCGGCCGGTTCCGCCGGGGTCGCGGCCCCGGACCGGGCCGCCTGACGGCTCCGAGCCGGGGGTCAGCGCAGGCCCGTGGACCTGCGCAGCGCCGCCTGCACCAGGCGGTCCACCAGCTCGGGGTAGCCGATCCCGGTCTCCTGCCACATCTTGGGGTACATCGAGATCGGCGTGAAGCCGGGCATCGTGTTGATCTCGTTGATGACGAACTCGCCGTCCTCGGTGAGGAAGAAGTCCGCGCGGACCAGGCCCTCGCAGGACGCCGCGTCGAAGGCCTCCACCGCCAGCCTGCGGACCTGCGCCGTCTCCTCGTCCGTCAGCGGCGCCGGGACGATCCCCGGGGTCGAGTCGATGTACTTGGCGTCGAAGTCGTAGTAGGCGTGCGCGTCCGGCGGCGGGATCTCGGCCGGGAGGGACGCGCGCGGGCCGTCCTCGAACTCCAGGACGCCGCACTCGATCTCGCGGCCCCGCAGCGCCGCCTCGACGAGGATCTTCGGGTCGTGGCGCTGGGCCTCGGCGATCGCCTCGTCCAGGCCGGACAGGTCGTCGACCTTGGTGATGCCGATGGACGAACCCGCGCGCGCGGGCTTCACGAAGAGCGGCCAGCCGTGCTCGCCCGCGAAGTCGACGATCTTCTTGCGGGCGGCGGACTCGTCCTGCGCCCACTCGCGCGGGCGGATCACCACGTACGGGCCGACCTTGAGCCCGAAGGAGGTGAACACCCGCTTCATGTACTCCTTGTCCTGGCCCACGGCCGAGGCGAGCACGCCCGCGCCCACGTAGGGGACGCCGGACAGCTCCAGCAGGCCCTGGAGCGTGCCGTCCTCGCCGTAGGGGCCGTGCAGCACCGGGAAGACGACGTCGACCTCGCCGAGCGCCTTCGGCACCGATCCGGGCTCGTAGTAGACGACTTCGCGGTTGGCGGGGTCGACGGGGAGCACCACTCCGCCGTCCCGCGACTCGGCGAGCTCCTCGACGTCGGGCGTGCGGCGGTCGGCGATCGCCATGCGCTCGGGCGCGTCGGCGGTGAGGAACCAGCGGCCCTCGCGCGTGATGCCGATCGGCAGGACCTCGTACTTGGTCCGGTCGATGGCCCTGAGGACCGCGCCGGCGGTCACCACGGAGATCCCGTGCTCGGAGCTGCGGCCGCCGAAGACGACGGCCACCCGCGGCTTGCGGACGGGCTGCTGAGGGCTCTGGGGGAGGTTCTCGGTGCTCATATCGGTGTGAGAGTACCCGGTGGTAGGGCCGGGAGTCAGCGTCCGCCCGCCGGGGTCGCTCAGCGTCGTTCGGGCTTCGCGCTGCGCGACATCAGCTCCTTGACGGCGACGACCGGAGGCTTGCCCTCGTGCACGATGGCGACGACCGTCTCGGTGATCGGCATGTCGACGCCGTGCCGGCGGGCCAGATCCAGCACCGACTCACAGGACTTGACGCCCTCGGCGGTCTGCCGGGTGACCGCGATGGTCTCCTGGAGGGTCATGCCCTTGCCGAGGTTGGTGCCGAAGGTGTGGTTGCGGGACAGCGGCGAGGAGCACGTGGCCACCAGGTCGCCCAGACCGGCGAGTCCGGCGAAGGTGAGCGGGTCCGCGCCCATGGCCAGGCCCAGCCGGGTCGTCTCGGCGAGCCCGCGGGTGATCAGCGAGCCCTTGGCGTTGTCGCCGAGGCCCATGCCGTCGGCGATGCCGACCGCGAGCCCGATGACGTTCTTCACCGCGCCGCCCAGCTCGCAGCCCACCACGTCGGTGTTGGTGTAGGGCCGGAAGTAGGGCGTGTGGCAGGCGGCCTGGAGCCGCTGGGCGACGGCCTCGTCGGTGCAGGCGACCACGGCGGCGGCCGGCCTGCGGGAGGCGATCTCCTTGGCGAGGTTGGGACCGGTGACCACCGCGACGCGGCCGGGGCCCACCTTGGCGACGTCCTCGATCACCTCGCTCATCCGCATGGTCGTACCGAGTTCGACGCCCTTCATCAACGACACCAGGACGGTGCCCGGGGCGAGCAGCGGCGCCCAGTCGGCGAGGTTGGCGCGCAGCGTCTGCGAGGGCACCGACAGCACGGTGTAGTCGGCGCCGGCGGCGGCCTCGGCCGGGTCCGTCGTGGCCCGCAGACCGTCCGGGAGCTCGACGCCGGGGAAGTAGTCGGGGTTGGTCCGGGTGGTGTTGATCGCGTCGGCGACCTCGGGGCGGCGCGCCCACAGGGTGACGTCGCACCCGGCGTCGGCGAGCACCATGCCGAACGCCGTCCCCCACGAACCGGCGCTGAACACCGCCGCCTTCACGGACTTGCTCACTTGCTGTTCTCCCCCTCGTGACGGTCCTGCGCGCGGCCGGTCTGCGACTGCGTGCGGCGGCGCTGCTCGATCCGCTCCCGGCGCGGGTCGTAGGGCCTCTCGGGCGCCTTCTCGCCGCGGATCTCCTCCAGCTGGGCGGTGACGGCCGCCATGATGACCTCCGTCGCCTCCTTCAGCAGCTCGGGGGTCATCTCGTGGCCGTAGAACCGCGAGAGGTCCACGGGCGGGCCGGCGAGCACATGGTGGGTCTTGCGCGGGAAGAGGTGGGGCTTCTTGGCGTAGGGCGGCAGCAGTTCGTTGGCGCCCCACTGGGCGACGGGGATCACCGGGCACCTGGTCTGCAGGGCCACGCGGGCCGCGCCGGTCTTGGCGGTCATGGGCCAGCCGTCGGGGTCGCGGGTGAGGGTGCCCTCGGGGTAGAACGCGACGCACTCGCCGCGTTCCACGGCGTCGATCGCGGCCCGGAAGGCGCTCAGCGCGTCCGTGCTCTCGCGGTACACGGGGATCTGCCCGGTGCCGCGCATCGCGGCTCCGACGAATCCCTCCCTGAAAAGCCCGCTCTTCGCGAGGAATCGCGGCACCCGCCCGGTGTTGTACTGGAAATGGGCGTACGCGAAGGGGTCGACATGCGAATTGTGGTTCACCGCGGTGATAAATCCACCCTCTGCCGGAATGTGCTCCATTCCGCGCCAGTCCCGCTTGATCAGAACCACCAGCCAGGGTTTGCAGAGGACCGCTGCGAAGCGGTACCAGAAGCCGATTCTGCGGCGGGGCACGCGGACACCTTCCTCTAGGACTTCCCGAGGCCTGCTCCTGGACCCGGGGCCGCACAAGTGTCGCCCCGGGCCGCTGGTCTGTCGAGAACACCGTACGCCCGCCTCCGCGGCGTGCCGACGGGCCGGGTGACAATGGCCGCGACGAGAGAGGGACGGTACACCGGTGCAGTGGACCTTGGTCATACCCCTGAAGCCCTTGGCGCTGGCCAAGAGCAGACTCGCGGACACCGCCGCCGACGGGCTGCGCCCCGGTCTCGCCCTGGCCTTCGCCGAGGACACCGTGGCGGCGGCGCTGGCCTCGGCCGCGGTGCGGGATGTGGCCGTAGTCACGGACGACGCGCTGGCCGCGCGTTCCCTGGCGGCGCTGGGCGCCCGGATCGTCCCGGACGAGCCGCGCGCGGGCCTCAACGCCGCCCTGGAGCACGGCGCGGCCGCCGTACGGGCCTTTCGTCCGGATTCCGCGCTCGCGGCCCTCAACGCCGACCTGCCCGCGCTGCGCCCACCGGAATTGACGCGCGTTCTGGAGGCGGCCGCCGAATTCCCCCGTGCTTTTCTCGCCGACGCGGCCGCGATCGGCACGACTCTTCTCACCGCCGCTCCGGGAAGCGCGTTGCGGCCCGCGTTCGGCGCGGATTCCCGTGCCCGTCACCGGGCCCGCGGAGCCGAGGAACTCCGTCTCGACGCGGTGGATTCCGTGCGCCGGGACGTGGACACCGGCGAGGACCTGCGTGCGGCGCTGGCCCTGGGGGTGGGGCCCCGGACGGCCGCGGCGACCGCGCGGCTGCTGATCCCGGGGCAGTAGGCTGCCGCACATGCAGGCGACCGCGTACACGTACGACCCCGCCACGCGCAGCGGACAGGTGCTGCTGGACGACGGCACTCCCGTCCCCTTCGACGCGTCGGCGTTCGACGCGGGCGGGCTGCGGCTGCTGCGGCCCGGACAGCGGGTGCGCGTGGAGACGGAGGACGGTGGCGACGGCGCCGGCCCGCGGATCACCCTGGTGACGCTGCAGACCTTCTGAGCGCTCCGCGCACACGCCGCGGGCCGGGCTCCGTGCGGAGTCCGGCCCGGCGTGTGAGTGCCCCAGCTGCCCTACGCCTTGCGGGCGGTGGCCTTCTTGGCGGTGGTCTTGCGCGCGGTCGACTTCTTGGCGGGGGCCTTGGTGGCCGTCGCCTTCTTCGCGGCCGGGGCCTTCTTCGCCGTCGTCTTCTTGGCGGTGGCCGACTTGGCGGCCGTGGTCTTCTTCGCGGCCGCCGGAGTCGCCTTCTTGGCGGTGGTCTTCTTGGCCGTCGTCTTCTTGGCGGCGCCCGTGGTCTTCTTCGCCGCGCCCGTCGTCTTCTTCGCCGCGGCCGTGGTCTTCTTCGCGGCGCCGGCCCTCGTCGAGGGGGAGGCCTTCTTCGCGGCGGCCTTCTTGACCGTGGCGGAAGAACCGCCGGTCAGGCTGCCCTTGGGGGCCTTCTTGACGGCGACCTCGCCACCGCGGGGAAGCTTCTTCGACCCGCTCACCAGGTCCTTGAAGCCCTGGCCCGCGCGGAAGCGCGGGACAGACGTCTTCTTGACCCGCACCCGCTCGCCCGTCTGGGGGTTGCGGGCGTAGCGGGCCGGCCGGTCGACCTTCTCGAACGAACCGAAGCCGGTGACCGAGACCCGGTCGCCGGCGACCGTCGCGCGGACGATGGCGTCCAGGACCGCGTCGACCGCGTCGGCGGCCTGCTGGCGGCCGCCCACCTTGTCGGCAATCGCTTCTACGAGCTGCGCCTTGTTCACGTCTTCCCCTTCGGAGACATTAGCCGGAACGATACGTTCAAGCTTTTTCGCACGTTAGGCAGATATATACCGCAAATCAAACACGAAACGGGCTAATCACCCTTGTGCCGCAACGAAATCGGCGGCTCCGGAGGCGATCAACGCCCCTCTTCGGGCGTTCGCCCTTCGTCGAGGTCCGCCATGAACCGCTCCAGACGCCTTGTCGCATCGGCGAGATCGTGCTTGGCCGCGGCCGTAATGACCAGCAGCTTCCGGGTCAGCGCCATCCGTACGCCCTCCGGGACTTGCAGTGCGCGCACCCTCGCGTGCGCTTCCTTGAGTTGGTTCGCGACCGCCGTATAGAGCTCGAGTTGGCCGTCGTGTTCCATGCACAGATTGTGCCATCTGGGGCGAGTTGTCGCCCGCTCAGGGGGCAACTGCCGCCTCGGACGGCCGTTCCGGCACCTGCGGCGGTCGCGTCGTCATCAGCCGCGTACCCCGGCAACACCCCGCCTAACGTGGGAAGTTGGCGGCGGCGGACGGGGACCGCAGGGCCGAACGGGTGCAGACACAGCCGTACCCCCGATCGGCGGGATCGGGGGTACGGCGGGGGTGTCGCGGTGGCCGAAACTCGACCTGCCCGGGGCGTGCCGGGCTCCGTGATCAGACCGGGAGCGTCCTCGGCTTGTACGACGGGCGCTTGGCCTCGTAGGCGGCGATGTCGCCCTCGTCCCGGAGGGTGATGGAGATGTCGTCCAGGCCGTTGAGCAGCCGCCAACGGGCGTTCTCGTCGAGCTCGAAGGCCGCGGTGACGCCCTCGGCGCGCACCTCGCGGGCCTCCAGGTCGACGGTGATCTCGGCCGTCGGGTCCTTCTCGCTCAGGTCCTGGAGCGCCTCCACGGTCTTCTGGTCCAGGACGACCGTGAGCAGGCCGTTCTTGAGCGAGTTGCCCCGGAAGATGTCGGCGAAGCGGGAGGAGATCACGGCCTTGAAGCCGTAGTTCTGCAACGCCCAGACGGCGTGCTCACGGGAGGAGCCGGTGCCGAAGTCGGGGCCGGCGACCAGCACGCTCGCGCCCTGCCGCTCGGGGCGGTTGAGGATGAACTCCGGGTCCTTGCGCCAGGCCTCGAACAGTCCGTCCTCGAAGCCGTCCCGCGTGACCTTCTTGAGCCAGTGAGCAGGGATGATCTGGTCGGTGTCGACGTTGGAGCGGCGCAGCGGGACGGCCCGGCCGGTGTGCGTGGTGAATGCTTCCATGACTGATCAGACTCCAGCGGGCGTGCGGTTCTCGGCGTCGGACAGGTCGGCCGGGGAGGCCAGGTGCCCCAGGACGGCCGTGGCGGCCGCGACCTGCGGCGACACCAGGTGGGTGCGCCCGCCCTTGCCCTGCCGGCCCTCGAAGTTGCGGTTGGAGGTGGACGCGGAGCGCTCACCCGGCGCGAGCTGGTCGGGGTTCATGCCGAGGCACATCGAGCAGCCCGCGTGCCGCCATTCGGCGCCGGCCTCCTTGAAGACGACGTCCAGGCCCTCGGAGACGGCCTGGAGGCCGACCCGCGCCGAGCCGGGGACGACCAGCATCCGTACGCCGTCGGCGACTTTGCGGCCCTCGACGATCGCGGCGGCGGCGCGCAGGTCCTCGATGCGGCCGTTGGTGCAGGAACCTACGAAGACGGTGTCCACGTTGATGGAGCGCAGCGGCTGTCCGGCCTCCAACCCCATGTACTCCAGGGCCTTTTCGGCGGCGAAGCGCTCCGAGGCGTCTTCGTACGAAGCCGGGTCGGGGACGTGGGCCGAAAGCGGCGCGCCCTGGCCGGGGTTGGTGCCCCAGGTGACGAACGGCGACAGCGCGGCGGCGTCGATGACGACCTCGGCGTCGAACTCGGCGTCGTCGTCCGTCCTCAGCGTCTTCCAGTACGCGACGGCGGCGTCCCAGTCCTCGCCCTCGGGCGCGTGGGCGCGGCCCTCGAGGTAGGCGAAGGTGGTCTCGTCGGGGGCGATCATGCCCGCGCGGGCGCCGGCCTCGATCGACATGTTGCAGATGGTCATCCGGGCCTCCATCGAGAGCTTCTCGATGGCGGAGCCGCGGTACTCCAGGATGTAGCCCTGGCCGCCGCCGGTGCCGATCTTCGCGATGATCGCCAGGATCAGGTCCTTGGCGGTGACGCCGTCGGGCAGCTCGCCGTCGACCGTGATCGCCATGGTCCTCGGGCGGGCCAGCGGCAGCGTCTGGGTGGCCAGCACGTGCTCCACCTGCGAGGTGCCGATGCCGAACGCCAGCGCACCGAAGGCCCCGTGCGTGGAGGTGTGCGAGTCGCCGCAGACGACGGTCATGCCGGGCTGGGTCAGGCCCAACTGCGGGCCCACGACGTGCACCACGCCCTGCTCGACGTCGCCGAGGGGGTGCAGCCGCACGCCGAACTCGGCGCAGTTCTTGCGCAGCGTCTCCAGCTGGGCGCGCGAGACCGGGTCGGCGATCGGCTTGTCGATGTCGAGAGTCGGGGTGTTGTGGTCCTCGGTCGCGATGGTGAGGTCGAGACGCCGCACCGGGCGGCCGTTCTGACGGAGGCCGTCGAAGGCCTGGGGGCTGGTCACCTCGTGCAGCAGGTGCAGATCGATGAAGAGGAGGTCGGGCTCGCCCTCGGCGCGCCGGACGACGTGGTCGTCCCAGACCTTCTCCGCGAGTGTCCTACCCATCGCTTTCCCTCCGGCCGGCGCAGGAGCACCGGCCCAACTAGAGATCTGGTGGAGGCGACGCCCTCGTCGTGTTCTCGGCGTTCCCGGGCACTCGCCGCCAGGCCCGTTGGTCTGCGGGCCGTCATGTCTCCAAGGGTTGCGCGTCTCACGGAAAAATGAACTTGCGTTTCACAGAGTGAGACGGGAGTATCGTTTCATGGACAACAGTAGCGGCGTCGGCGTCCTGGACAAGGCAGCCCTTGTCCTGAGCGCCCTGGAGTCCGGTCCGGCCACCCTCGCAGGCTTGGTCGCTGCCACCGGACTCGCACGACCCACGGCCCATCGTCTGGCCGTGGCACTGGAACACCACCGTATGGTGGCGCGGGACATGCAGGGACGGTTCATCCTGGGCCCCCGGCTGGCCGAGCTGGCCGCGGCCGCGGGCGAGGACCGCCTGCTGGCCACCGCCGGCCCGGTGCTCACCCACCTGCGGGACATCACGGGCGAGAGCGCGCAGCTCTACCGCCGCCAGGGCGACATGCGCATCTGCGTGGCCGCGGCGGAACGCCTGTCCGGTCTTCGGGACACGGTCCCGGTGGGCTCCACGCTGACGATGAAGGCCGGCTCCTCCGCGCAGATCCTGATGGCCTGGGAGGAGCCCGAGCGCCTGCACCGCGGCCTCCAGGGCGCCCGGTTCACGGCGACGGCCCTGTCGGGCGTGCGGCGCCGCGGCTGGGCCCAGTCCATCGGCGAGCGCGAGCCGGGCGTGGCCTCGGTGTCGGCCCCCGTGCGCGGTCCCTCGAACCGCGTGGTGGCCGCCGTCTCCGTGTCGGGCCCGATCGAGCGCCTGACCCGGCATCCGGGCCGTATGCACGCACAGGCCGTGATCGACGCGGCGGCCCGTCTGTCGGAGGCGCTGCGCAGGACGGGCTGACCCGCCGGGGGGGGGGGACGAGGGCAGCCTCAACGCCGCGGCGGCCCTCTCCCCTACGGCGCCGACCGGTGCGCGAACCGGTCCCTGGCGTACCGTCCCCGCTGTTCCAGCGGGATCTGCCCGTGCGCGGCCGCGAGGCCGAACGCGGGCATGTCCCCGTAGACCGCCTCGTAGGAGCCCTCCGGCACGACATACGTCTCGTGCCAGATCCCGACGTGACCGCGGATCCGCCCGCGCCGTTCCATGCGGTTGATCTTCGCCCACGCCTCGTGGTGGAAGGCGTCGGGCGCGGTCGCGTAGGCGTAGAGCTTCTCCTTGGACTCCCAGTACTGGACGACGTAGTACGTGCGGGGCGAGGCCGTCAGCAGCACCCGGGAGAGCAGCCCGCGCTCCGGGTCCTTCTTCAGCTCCGCGAGCATGCGGAACATGGCCAGCATGACCGGCACCCACTGGTGCACGGCCCAGAAGTGGTTGACGCGCATGCCGATCAGGAGGACGACCACGTCTCCCCGGGCGTCCGCGGTGGTGCGGGTGGCTTCGACAGACATGCTTGGATAGTGGCGCTTCCCAAGGAGAGACGCAAGACATGCGACTGGCCGAACTGAGCGAACGCAGCGGTGTGTCCACCGCGACGATCAAGTACTACCTGCGCGAAGGCCTGTTGCCGCCCGGCCGCCAGGTCAACCGGACCACCGCGGAGTACGACGAGGAGCATCTGCGCCGGCTGCGGCTGGTGCGCGCGATGATCCAGGTGGGCCGGCTGCCGGTGGCCACGGTCCGCGAGGTGCTCGGCCATGTCGACGACGACTCCCTGGGCCGCACGATGCGCCTCGGCGCGGCCCTGTGGGCGCTGCCCCAGGCGCCCGAGCCGGACACGGACGACGACCACGTGCGCGCGGCGCGTCAGGAGACGGACGAGCTGCTCGCGGGCCTGGGCTGGGAGAACGCCCGGCTGCTGACGTCCCTGTCCCCCGCCTACCGTTCGCTGGTGGTGTCGGTGGCCGCGCTGCGCCGGCTCGGCTACGAGTGGGACGCCGAACTCCTCGCGTCCTACGCCCGGTTGATGCACCGGGCGGCCTCGCTGGACCTCGACTTCGTGGAGACGCAGGAGTCGGAGGCCGAGCGGGTCGAGACGGCGGTGCTCGGCGCGATCCTCGTCGAGCCGATGCTTCAGGCGCTGCACCGGCTGGCGCAGGAGGAGGAGTCGGCCCGGCGGTACGGCTTCGAGTGAGCGCGGTCACAGGAGTGGTCGGGACGCCCGCGGACGCACGAGGAAGGCCCCCCACCGGAGTGGAGGGCCTTGCCTGATGCGTACCCCCGACCGGATTCGAACCGGCGCTACCGCCTTGAGAGGGCGGCGTGCTAGGCCGCTACACAACGGGGGCGAGGATCTTGCGAGCGAGTGAACTGCACCGCCGCAGATCCGAGCTGGTCTACCAGGACTCGAACCTAGACTAACTGAACCAGAATCAGTCGTGCTGCCAATTACACCATAGACCAATGTGGTTTAGACCAGTTTGTACCCCCGACCGGATTCGAACCGGCGCTACCGCCTTGAGAGGGCGGCGTGCTAGGCCGCTACACAACGGGGGCCCTAGCGATCCTGCATCGAGGTGAGCGGGAGCTACCCGAACTCCCCCCGCGGGAAGGATCTGTACCCCCGACCGGATTCGAACCGGCGCTACCGCCTTGAGAGGGCGGCGTGCTAGGCCGCTACACAACGGGGGCGTTTGCGGAGATGATCTCCACGTGCGCAGATGAGCTCTGCGAGCTGGCCTACCTGGACTCGAACCAAGACTAACTGAACCAGAATCAGTCGTGCTGCCAATTACACCATAGGCCACTGGAACGCAAGCCCCGAAGGGGATCTCGTTCTAGTTTCGCTCCTCCGGTCCGGCCTTTCGGCCCGCTCTCCGGCGGCGCAGGAAGAACATTACCCGAAGGTGGACTGCGCTCCAAAACGGGTATCCGCGCCGAGCAGCGCGGGAAGTTCGGCGAGGCTGACGATGCGGTGCCGGCCGGACGGGAGCTCGACGGTGGCGCCGCCTCCGGGGCGGTCGATCCACACCGACAGGAGTCCGGCGTCGGCGGCGCCCCGTCCGTCGATCTCCGGATGGTCGCCGACGTAGGCCACCTCGTGCGGGGGCAGGGAGAGGGCCTCGCAGGCCGCGAGGAAGGCGGCCGCCTCCGGCTTGGAGACGCCCAGCTCCGCTGCGCACAGGACGGCCTCGAAACGGTCGTGGACGCCGAGGACGCGCAGCTTGTGGTCCTGCACGTGGATGCTGGAGTTCGACAGCACGGCGTGGCGGTGGCTGGCGGCGAGGGCGTCGAGCACGGGCAGGACGTCGGGGAAGAGCGACCAGGCCGCCTCGTAGTGCGTGATGTAGCGGCGGAACCAGGCGTCGGCCTCGTCGTCGGTCAGCTCCGGTCGCTCCAGGAACGCCCGTACCCGGTCGCGGCGCTGGTCCTCGAAGGTCATCCCGCCCGCGGAGAACCGCGCCCACTGCTGGTCGGTCACCTCCCGCCAGCGCGCGAGGGCCTCCTCCGCGGTGCCGAAGCGGTCGAGCAGCCGCTCGGTGGTGAGGTACGACCGCATGCCCTCGCGGTCGGCGGTCGTGTAGTCGAAGAGGGTGTCGTCCACGTCCCAGACCACGGCACGAATGCTCATGCGCCGACGGTATCGCGGGCCGGCACGCTCCGGACATGACCGAGTACGCGTTCAGTTCACCGTCGAGGCACAGGCCGCGTACGACGCCGCGTCCGGCGAACGCCGGGCGGGACGGGACAGGGCCGTGCGGATACTGGCGAGCGACCCGTTCAGCACGAAGTCCAGCGCGCCGATCGGCGCCGGCGACCGCTTCCGCAGGGCTTGCGCGGCCCCCGGAGTCAGGATCGAGTACAGGGTCCGGGGGCCGTCGTGATCGTCGTCGCACGGGAGATCTTTGACGGGTTCGCCTACCTGATCGACGAGAACGACGCCGTCTGAGGCGAACGCGTGAGGGGCGGCCCCCGGTGGTGTCCGGGAGCCGCCCCTCACATGGGTTCCGCCGCTACGCGGCGAGCTTCGCCAGGGCGGCGTCGATGCGGGCCAGCGTCCTGTCCCTGCCCAGGATCTCCAGGGACTCGAAGAGGGGCAGGCCTACGGTGCGGCCGGTGACGGCGACGCGGACGGGGGCCTGGGCCTTGCCGAGCTTGAGGCCGTGGGCCTCGCCGGCGGCCAGGACGGCCTCCTTCAGGGACTCGGCCGAGGACCAGTCCGCCGCGTCGAGCTTCTCGCGCGCCGTGGTCAGCAGGGCGTCGCTGCCCTCCTTCATCGCCTTCGTCCAGGACGCCTCGTCGACGACGGGTTCCGGCAGGAAGAGGAAGTCGACGTTGTCGGTGATCTCGGAGAGGACCTTCAGGCGGGTCTGGGCGTGCGGGGCGATCGCCTGCCACTTCGCCTCGTCGAAGTCCTCCGGCGCCCAGGGGGCGGCGGGGGCCTTCAGCCAGGGGGCGCAGCGCTCGGTGAAGTCCTTCACGTCCAGCAGGCGGATGTGGTCGGCGTTGATCGCCTCGGCCTTCTTCAGGTCGAAACGCGCCGGGTTGGGGTTGACGTCGGCGATGTCGAAGGCCGCCGTCATCTCGTCCATCGTGAAGATGTCCTGGTCGGCCGAGAGCGACCAGCCGAGGAGCGAGAGGTAGTTGAGCAGGCCCTCGGGGAGGAAGCCGCGCTCGCGGTAGAGGTTGAGGGACGACTCCGGGTCGCGCTTGGAGAGCTTCTTGTTGCCCTCGCCCATCACGTACGGCAGGTGACCGAAGGCGGGCACGGACTTCGCGATGCCCAGCTCGATCAGCGCCTTGTAGAGGGCGACCTGGCGGGGCGTGGAGGACAGCAGGTCCTCGCCGCGCAGCACGTGCGTGATCTCCATCAGCGCGTCGTCCACCGGGTTGACCAGCGTGTACAGCGGGGCGCCGTTCGCGCGGACGATGCCGTAGTCGGGGACGTTCTCCGGGGTGAACGTCAGCTCGCCGCGCACCAGGTCGGTGAAGGTGATCGTCTCGTCGGGCATCCGGAAGCGGACGATGGGCGTGCGGCCCTGGGCCGTGTACTCCTCGACCTGCCCGGCGCTCAGGTCGCGGCAGTGGCCGTCGTAGCCGGACGGCTTGCCGGCGGCGCGGGCGGCCTCGCGGCGGGTGTCCAGTTCCTCCTGCGAGCAGTAGCAGCGGTACGCGTGCCCGGCTTGCAGGAGCTTGTCGGCGACGTCCCTGTAGAGGTCCATGCGCTGCGACTGGCGGTACGGCGCGTGCGGGCCGCCGACCTCGGGGCCCTCGTCCCAGTCGAAGCCCAGCCAGCGCATCGAGTCCAGCAGCTGGGCGTAGGACTCCTCGGAGTCGCGGGCCGCGTCGGTGTCCTCGATGCGGAAGACCAGCGTGCCCCGGTGGTGCTTGGCGAACGCCCAGTTGAACAGGGCGGTGCGGACCAGGCCCACGTGGGGGTTGCCGGTGGGCGAGGGGCAGAAACGGACGCGTACGGGGGAGCCTGATGCGCTAGCCACGCTTGACAACCTTGTTGGTGAGAGTGCCGATGCCTTCGATGGTGACGGCGACCTCGTCGCCGACAGCCAGGGGGCCGACCCCTGCCGGGGTGCCCGTGAGGATCACGTCGCCGGGGAGCAGCGTCATGGCCTCGGTGATGTTGACGATCAGATCCTCGATGGAGTGGATCATCTCGCTGGTGCGGCCGAGCTGCCGCTGGGCGCCGTTGACCGTGAGCTGGACGGTGAGGTCGCCCGCGGTCTTCAGGTCCAGGCCGGTCTCCACCCAGGGGCCGAGGGGGCAAGAGGTGTCGAAGCCCTTCGCGCGGGCCCACTGCTTCTCGCGCTTCTGCACGTCGCGGGCGGTGACGTCGTTGGCGCAGGTGTAGCCGAAGATCACGTCCTTGACGCGTTCGCGGGGCACCTCGCGGCACAGCCGGCCGATGACGACGGCCAGCTCGGCCTCGTGGTGGACCTCCGCGGAGAAGGACGGGTACTGGATGGCGTCGCCGTCGCCGATCACGGAGGTGGACGGCTTGAAGAAGGCGAACGGCGCGTCCGGGACCTCGTTGCCCAGCTCGCGCGCGTGTTCGGCGTAGTTGCGGCCGAAGGCGACGACCTTGTTGGGCAGCACGGGCGGGAGCAGCCGGACCTTGCTCAGCGGCACCTTGGTGCCGGAGAGCTCGAAGTCCGTGAACGGGATGCCCTTGATGATGTCGAGGACGAGCTCGTCCGGCTTGTCGCCCTCGACCGCGCCGAAGGCGACGTTCCCGTCGATGGAGAACCTGGCGATGCGCACGGGTTGGTTGGCCCCTTGACTGAGCTGGCTGGAGTGTGACGCTCCAGGCTAACGCGGAAGGGCGTCCCCGGCCGGGGACGCCCTTGACATCGGGGACGGTCGCCTTGAGCATTCGGCGGCCGCCGCCCGTACTCCTCCACGAAGATCGGCGAACGACGACGAGCGTGTGGAGCGACGGGTGGGTCTACTGCGCGACGGAGGCCGCGACCGGGATCTCCATGAGGACGGTGCGGCGGGGGTTGGCGGTCTGGGCCGGGAGGTCGACGGCGTGCTCCGGCTGCTCGGGGAGCTGCAGTTCGTCGGCGCCCGCGAGGTGGGCCAGCGTGGTGCGCCGCGGGTTGGCGATCTTGTGGAACATCGTCGTCGTCTTCACTGTTCTACTGGACCCTGTCGTTTCCGGGCGCCGGAGAGGCCTTCGAGGGCCTCCGCGCAGGCGCGTCTTGTCGGATTTGCCATCCCTGTAAAACGCCAGGCTAAACACGCGAATGCCGGTGAACCCGTGAAGGTCACATGATCGGCGTGTGAGTTTCCTCACGAATCCAGGGGCAAACCGGTCAATTCAGACCCCCAAGGGAACGCAGAAAAACGGACATTGGGCATCTGAAGCCCTCATTCCGCTCCTGATCATCGCGACTGGGACACCGCCAGCACCCTGCGGCTTCGCCCATTTATGTCCGCCTTATGTGGGATCGGCCTCTACATCCCGTGACGCCACCCTCACTTCGTGTCACGGATGTCACAGCCTGGCCAACGGGCCTTGTTGGAGATCCTGCACTGTGCTGGAATTCCTCGGACCGCCGCGGGATCGAGCCGGCGCACAGAGGGCGCGTCAGAGCGCCCGGTGGCGGCGAGGTTAGGGGGAGCCGGCGCCGGTACTCACGACCATTCGGGGGGCGTAATTCAGGACGCCCCTCCACACGCCGACACCGTCCTTCCGTTCACGCGGGAGGGCGCCTGGTCCAGAGGTTGCGACGCTAGTGCAGGGACGTTTCAAGAGGGATGGCAGCGCTTCGGCCGAGCCGGAGCCGCACGGCGGGACTGGCCCGATGGCAGTCGGCTCCTCGCCCCAGCACGCCCAGAACCCGGGCCATGCTCCGTCCGGCGACGGCGGTGAGCGCTCCGGGCGCCCCGGCGCGTCCGCGTCGTCGAGTTCTCCCACGCCCACTCCGACGGTGAAGCCGCCGGCCGGTCCCCCCGGTCCCGGCTCGCGCGTGGCGCTGCGCAACTGGCGCATCTCCACCCGCCTGGTGGCGCTGCTGACCCTGCCGGTGGTCGCGGCCACCTCGCTGGGCGCGCTGCGCATCAACCAGTCCATGGACGACATCCAGCAGCTCGACAACATGAAGCTGCTGACGGACATGACCAAGCAGGCCACCACGCTGGCCGACCGGCTCCAGGACGAGCGCGACAACTCGGCCGGCCCGCTGTCGCACGGCGGCAAGGCGAACGACTTCGGCGTCACGGGCTACCGGGACAAGACCGACAAGGCCCTCACCGCGTTCCAGGACGCCTCCGAGGAGATCGACGCCGCCACCGCGGACGGCAACCTCGAGGGTGTCCGCGACAGCCTCGTCGGCCTCCTGAGCGACCTCGGCAGCCTCAACAAGATCCGCAACACGGCCTATGCCGAGCGGGGCAACTCGACCCAGACCGTCGAGGCCTACCACCGGCTGATCACCGGCCTCCTCGACCTGTCGCAGGACATGGCGCAGGCCACGAGCAACCCGGAGATGATCCAGCGCACGCGTGCCCTGGCCGCCTTCTCCGCCTCCCAGGAGTACGCCTCGGTCCAGCGCGCCGTGCTCGCCGCGGCCCTGCCGGTGGGCAACTCCGTCACCGGCAAGATGTCCGAGAACGACCGGCAGTACGGCAACGCCGCGGTCGACAACGAGGACCGCGAAGAGTCGACCTTCCGCAGCATCTACGGCAACGACGCCGCCGACGAGCTGCTCCAGCCGATCGACAAGGGCAACCCCGTCATCGAGGAGGCCGACACCTACGCCCGCCGCGCGCTCAACTCCAGCACGGGTCTGCAGTCCCTGGACAAGCGCTCGTACCGGGACTGGATCGACGACAGCTCGACCAAGATCAAGCAGATGAACAACATCGAGCACACGCTGCTCGAGGACATGGAGCAGAAGGCGCGTGAGCTGCGCTCCGAGTCCGAGCGCGAGGCGATCATCTCCGGTGCGCTCATCCTGCTCGTGCTGGGCGTGTCGCTGGTCGGCGCGTTCGTCGTCGCCCGGTCCATGATCCGCTCGCTGCGCCGCCTCCAGGAGACCGCCACCAAGGTCGCCCAGGACCGGCTGCCCGAGCTGGTCAAGCAGCTGTCCGAGTCCGACCCGCAGGACGTCGACACGTCCGTGGAGTCGGTCGGTGTGCACTCCCGCGACGAGATCGGCCAGGTGGCCGCGGCCTTCGACGACGTGCACCGCGAGGCGGTCCGCCTCGCCGCCGAGCAGGCCCTGCTGCGGGGCAACGTCAACGCGATGTTCACCAACCTCTCGCGCCGCTCCCAGGGCCTCATCCAGCGTCAGCTCTCGCTCATCTCCGAACTGGAGTCCCGCGAGGCCGACCCGGACCAGCTGTCCTCGCTCTTCAAGCTCGACCACCTCGCGACCCGCATGCGCCGTAACGGCGAGAACCTCCTCGTCCTCGCCGGCGAGGAGCCCGGCCGCCGCTGGACCCGGCCGGTCCCGCTGGTCGACGTCCTGCGCGCCGCCGCCTCCGAGGTGGAGCAGTACGAGCGCATCGAGCTCTCCTCCGTGCCCACCACCGAAGTGGCCGGCCGGGTCGTCAACGACCTCGTGCACCTGCTCGCCGAGCTGCTGGAGAACGCCACGTCGTTCTCCTCCCCGCAGACCAAGGTCAAGGTCACCGGTCACGCGCTGCCCGACGGCCGCGTGCTGATCGAGATCCACGACACCGGCATCGGCCTGTCCCCCGAGGACCTCGCCGCGATCAACGAGCGGCTCGCCTCGCCGCCGACCGTGGACGTGTCCGTCTCCCGGCGCATGGGTCTGTTCGTGGTCGGCCGGCTGTCGCAGCGTCACGGCATCCGCATCCAGCTGCGCCCGTCCGACTCCGGTGGCACGACCGCGCTGGTCATGCTGCCCGTGGACGTCGCCCAGGGCGGCAAGAAGCCCCAGCCCAAGCCCGGCCAGGGCGGCTCGGCCGGCGGTCCCGCCGCCGCGCAGGCCGCCGCCGGCGTCGCCGCCGCGCGTCGTCAGAACGGCTCGCAGGGCGGTGCGCTCGGTGCGGGCGCCCCGAACGGCGGCGGCGCCCTCGGCGCCGGTTCCGGCGGGGGCGGCCGGCTCGCCGGCGGCCAGGGTCCCCGGGCCGCGCTGCCCGGCCGTGACAGCGGTGGCCGTCCCGGCGGCCAGCCGCCGCGCGGACCGCAGCAGCCTCCGCTCTCCCCCCAGCAGGGCCGTCCGGCTCCGGCCGGCGCCGGCTTCGGCGGCCAGGCGCCGGGCGCGCCGCAGGGCATGCAGGCCGCCGGCACGGGCACGCAGGGCACGGACATGTTCGGCGGCGGACGTCCGCCGCAGCAGCGGGGCGCCAAGAACGAGCAGGGCGGCCGCGGCCGTCAGCCGCAGCTGCCGCCGCGCGGGGGTCCGCGCGCCGAGCTGCCCGGCGGCAACCCGCAGCCGCGCGTGACCAGCTGGGGCGACGAGAACGCCCAGCCGCCGGTGCCGCGCACCCCGCTGGACGCTCCGCGCGGCCACGAGGAGCCGGACGTCGCCCAGACGTCGCGGATGCCGCGCATCGACGACCGGCAGGGTCCCGGCGCCACCGCCGAGATACCCGCCGTCCCGCGGATGGACGAGCGCCAGGGCCCGGCGGGCCCCGCCGACTTCGGCCGTCCGGTCGCGAACGGGCTGCAGAGCACGGGCCAGTTCCCGGCTGTGAGCGCCCCGCAGGGCGGTTACGACGGACGCCAGGACACGGGCCAGTTCCAGCGTCCGGGCCTGAACGGCGTCAACGGCGCCAGCGGTGCGAACGGGCAGCAGGACGGCGGCCGCTTCGAACGGCCCGGCACGTCCGGCCGCCCGGACGACAACGGCTTCACCCGCTCCGACGTCTTCGGTGCCCCGGGCGGGCAGAACGCCCCCGCGAACCCCGGCCAGTACGCCCCGCAGGCCTACGACAACGGCTCCACCGGTCAGTACGCCGCCCCCGGCTACGACGGCTCCGGCACCGGGCAGCACGCGCTGCCCGACCGCCAGGACCCCTCGGCCGCGGGCCGGTTCGCCGCTCCGCAGCAGGACGGCTACGGCACTCCGGACCGGCCGGAGGCCCTGCCGCCGGCCGGTCCGGGCGACGGCCGCACCCCGCTGTACGACACGCTGGAGACCAACTGGTTCCACGGTCAGCAGGCGGGCGGCACGGCCCCGGAGCCCCAGCAGTCGCAGCCGCAGCAGCCGGCTCCGGCCGCACCCCAGCGTCCCGCCGCCACTGCCTCCTGGCGCACCTCGCCGAACGACGAACTCGTCCGGCAGGCAGAGCGTGTCAGGCAGCCGGCCGCGGGCGGCGTCACCACCTCCGGTCTGCCGCGCCGGGTGCCCAGGGCGAACCTCGTCCCGGGCACCGCTCAGCAGCAACAGCACCAAAGCGGTCCGCAGGTCTCGCGTGCGCCTGACGACGTACGCGGCCGGCTGACCAATCTCCGTCGGGGCATCGCACAGGGTCGACAGGCCGGCAACGGCCCCCAGACCGGCAGTTTCCCCAGCCCCACTCACCAGCAGGAGCGTTAGTTGAGCCAGATGAGCCAGGCAGCACAGAACCTGAACTGGTTGATCACCAACTTCGTGGACAACACCCCAGGGGTGTCCCACACCGTCGTGGTCTCCGCCGACGGGCTCCTGCTCGCGATGTCCGAGGGCTTCCCGCGCGACCGTGCCGACCAGCTGGCGGCCGTCGCGTCGGGACTCACCTCGCTGACCGCCGGCGCGTCCCGGATCTTCGAGGGCGGCAGCGTGGCGCAGACCGTCGTCGAGATGGAACGAGGGTTCCTCTTCCTCATGTCCGTCTCGGACGGCTCGTCGCTCGCCGTGCTCGCGCACCCGGAGTGCGACATCGGCCTCGTCGGCTACGAGATGGCGCTCCTCGTCGATCGTGCGGGAGCGGTGCTCACGCCGGATCTGCGCGCCGAGCTCCAGGGCAGTCTGCTCCACTGACCCGCCCTCGTACCACCCACCTCACGAAATCACCGTCCGGCCGACACAATCCCCCCACCGGCCCAGACGGACGGCACGACAATCCGAGAATGCTGTCCCGCCCGGAGGATCCATGACCCCGCCCACCGCCCATCATGACCCGTACGCGGAGCCGTACGGGGATGAGGGCGACCAGCCGCTGGTGCGTCCGTACGCGATGACCGGTGGCCGGACCCGGCCGCGTTATCAGCTCGCCATCGAGGCGCTGATCAGCACCACGGCCGACCCGGCAGCGCTCATGGGGCTGCTTCCCGAGCACCAGCGCATCTGCCACCTGTGCCGTGAGGTGAAGTCGGTCGCCGAGGTGTCGGCGCTGCTGGCCATGCCACTGGGGGTGGCTCGGATCCTCGTCGCGGACCTCGCCGAGGCCGGTCTGGTGGCCATCCACCAGCCGGGCGGCGACGAGAACAACGGCGGCGCACCTGACGTGACGCTGCTCGAAAGGGTGCTCAGTGGACTTCGCAAGCTCTGACGGAGGGCGGGCCACCACCTCCGCGAAGATCGTGGTGGCGGGCGGCTTCGGCGTGGGCAAGACCACGTTCGTGGGCGCCGTCTCCGAGATCAACCCGCTGCGCACGGAGGCCGTCATGACGTCCGCGAGCGCGGGCATCGACGACCTCACCCACACCGGGGACAAGACCACCACCACGGTGGCCATGGACTTCGGCCGCATCACGCTCGACCAGGACCTGATCCTCTACCTGTTCGGGACGCCGGGTCAGGACCGCTTCTGGTTCATGTGGGACGACCTGGTGCGCGGCGCGATCGGCGCCGTGGTGCTGGTGGACACGCGGCGGCTGGCCGACTGCTTCCCGGCGGTCGACTACTTCGAGAACAGCGGCCTGCCGTTCGTCGTCGCCCTCAACGGCTTCGACGGCCAGCAGCCCTACCAGCCCGAAGAGGTGCGCGAGGCGCTGCAGATCGGTCCGGACACCCCGATCATCACGACGGACGCCCGGCACCGCTCGGACGCCAAGAGCGCGCTGATCACGCTGGTCGAGCACGCGCTCATGGCACGACTGCGGTAATTTTCGACAACACCGTGCACCTACGGCGGTTGTCGTAGACGCTTCGGAGCCGGCTGTGGCCTTTGACACGGCCGGCTCCGGTGTTCATAACGTTTCGGCAGAGGAATCGGCGAACGCGGCCACGCGTCGCGGTCGTTCGGTCTCACTGTGCGCACGAAGGCCCCGTCTTTTGACGGGGCTCGTTCTTTTTGACCGTTTTATCTGGGGTTTACATCACGTCGAACCCTCTCTTACTCATGTTTGGAAGAGGACTGGTCGTCGTGCTGGAATGCCTGAACTGCCCAATAGTCAATGACGTACTCATGGTCGATGGCTGACCGGGCTCTGAGACACTGCGGCACGACGAAGGTGCCGACCGCCGAGAGGTTGTTGGTCGAGTGAGGCGAAGCAAGAAAAGTCCCGAGCCGGCGGCGCGGGGCAACTTCACCCCGCCGCCGCGCGGAGCGGCGACCGCCCCCGTGGCCGGCTCGGAGCCGGCGGCCGCGCCCGCGAAGAGCGGCGGCCGCCTCTCCCCGCGCAACTGGCGGGTGCCGACCCGGCTGAACGCGATCCTGCTCATACCCGTGGTGGTCGGCCTGGTCATGGGCGGCTTCCAGGTGAAGAGCTCGATCGACACCTGGCAGGAGGCCGAGGACGCGGAGAACACCGCGCGTCTGGTGCGGGCCGCGCTGAGCTACGGCGACGCCCTCTACAAGGAGCGCGACGTCTCCGCGGCCCCCCTGCTGGCCGGCAAGAAGGACGACGCCACGGTCGCGGACTCCCGCAAGGCCACCGACGCCGCCGCCGACGCCTTCGACGCGGCCGCGCAGAACATGCCGTCCAAGCCCGGCCTGGAACGCAGGCTGAAGCTGTTCCGCGTCACCGAGACCAAGCTGCCCGCGCTGCGCGCGGCCTCCTACACCTCCAAGCTCGCCGGCGTGCAGACCGAAGAGGGCTACACCCAGGTCGCGCACCCGCTGATGGAGTTCTCCAACGAGCTGGGTCTGGGCACCGGAAACATCACCTCGTACGGCCGTACCGTCTACGCCATCTCGCTGACCAAGGCCGCGCTCTCCCTGGAGCGCTCGATCGGCATGCACCTGCTGATCAAGCCGGGCCCGCAGGACACGGACTTCGCCAAGCAGAAGGTCTCCCTCTCCTCCTACGCCTACCTCGAGGGCATCGCCGTCGAGGAGTACATCGGCGGCGGCACCGAGGCGGACGCGAAGCGGCTGGAGGACGCCAGCGCGAAGATCAAGGGCGACGGCGCCGCGCTGGCCGCCGAGCAGAAGCAGAAGGACCCGGACTACGTTCCGCCGCCGTCCGACCCGACCACGATGGTCGGCGCGATCTCCACGATGGAGACCACCTCGGGCGCCGAGCGCGCCGGTCTCGCCCAGAAGGGCATCAGCAAGGAGAACTGGTGGGCGGTCACCACGCTGAAGTACGACGCCTACCGGCAGATCGAGTCGGACATGGCCGACAAGGCCGTGACCGAGGCCTCGGACATCGCCGCTGACGCCAAGACGTCCGCGATCATCACCGGCGCCGCCGTCGTCGTCGCCCTGCTTCTGGCGTTCATCCTCGCCGGCGCCGTGGCACGCCAGATGAGCCGCGCGATGCGCCAGCTGCGCAACGCGGCCTTCGGCATCGCCGAACAGCGGCTGCCGATGCTGGTCGACCAGCTCTCGCGCACCGACCCCGGACGCGTGGACACCCGTGTCCAGGCCATCCCGATCACCACCACGGACGAGATCGGCGAAGTCGCCCGCGCCTTCGACCAGGTCCACCGCGAGGCGGTCCGGCTCGCCGCCGAGCAGGCCCTGCTGCGGGGCAACATCAACGCGATCTTCACCAACCTCTCGCGCCGCAACCAGTCGCTGATCGAGGGCCAGCTGACCCTGATCACCGACCTGGAGAACAACGAGGCCGACCCGGACCAGCTGGAGAACCTCTTCCGCCTGGACCACCTCGCGACCCGTATGCGCCGCAACGGCGAGAACCTCCTGGTCCTGGCCGGCGAGGAGCCGGGCCGCCGCTGGGACCAGCCGGTCCCGCTGGTCGACGTGCTGCGCGCCGCCTCCTCCGAGGTGGAGCAGTACGAGCGCGTCGAGCTGTCGGGCGTCCCGGAGGCCGAGATCCACGGCCGCGC
The DNA here is from genome assembly GCF_036226605.1 of Streptomyces sp. NBC_00704. NCBI lineage: Bacteria > Bacillati > Actinomycetota > Actinomycetes > Kitasatosporales > Streptomycetaceae > Streptomyces > Streptomyces sp. NBC_00704. The sequence continues at coordinate 5,815,669 of NZ_CP109000.1, read as the reverse complement.
CGTGACCGACCTCGTGCACCTGCTCGCCGAGCTGCTGGAGAACGCCACCACGTTCTCCTCGCCGCAGACCAAGGTCCGGGTGACCGCCACCCGTCTCCCCGACGGCCGGGTCATGATCGAGATCCACGACAAGGGCATCGGCCTCACCGCCGAGGACTTCGCGGACATCAACCACAAGCTGGCCAACCCGCCGACCGTGGACGCCGCGATCTCGCAGCGCATGGGCCTGTTCGTGGTCGGCCGGCTGTCCGACCGGCACGGCATCCGCGTCCAGCTGCGCCCCTCGGGCGAGCAGGCCGGCACCACCTCGCTGGTCATGCTGCCGGACGCCATCACCCACGGTGGCGGCGGCGAACAGCAGCAGTCGCGCGACGACTTCACGGTCTCGCAGATCATCCCCGAGCAGCAGCAGCAGAACTTCGGCGGCGAGGACTTCAACACCGGTCTGCCGATGCGCACGGCCGCCGAGCTGGGCTTCGACGACAGCCGCTACGAGGTCCCGGACGACATCCGCGAACTGGACCCGGTGGGCCGCTCCCTGCTGCGCGAGGAACGACGCGCCGCACTGGAGACCCCCGGCGACCAGCAGGACCAGCCGGGACAGCAGAGCCAGCAGGGACAGCAGGGGAACCAGGTACAGCCGGGGAACCAGGTACAGCCGGGCGGGCAGGGGCAGCAGGCCGGTCAGTTCGGGCAGCAGCCCGCCGAGGCCGGCTCGTACGCCGAGGGCTTCGACGCCCCCCGCCAGCAGGAGTACGGCGCGGGACAGAACGGCTACGACCCCGCGCAGAACGCCGCCCAGAACGGCTACGACCCCAACGCCACCGGCTACGCCGACCGGCCCGGGACGTTCGACCGGCAGACGGCGTACGAGGAGCAGCAGCGCCCGGCGTACGACGACCAGTACTTCGGTCAGAACGGCGGCCTGCCGCAGAACGACGCCTTCACCTCGAACGGCGGCTATCCGGACCCCGCGTACGCGGAGCCCGTCCAGCCCGTCCAGGAGGAGCGGACGCCTGCCCCGGCCGACGGCTCCGAGGGCTTCCCGCCCTACGAGGAGCAGCAGTCCTACCAGGACGACTGGCCTCAGCAGAACGGCCACACGAACGGTTACCAGAACGGTTACCCGGACCAGTACGCTCCGGAAGCGGAATCCGTGCAGGCCGCTGACGCGGGCGAACAGAACCGCGTAGGCTTCGACCGTCCGGGACCGGGCCCCTCCGCCCCCCACGCGCTGACCGAAGCCGGTCTGCCTCGCCGCGGATCCACCGCAAGCGGTGCGAACGGCACGCGGCCCGCGAGGCAGGAAGCGCCGGCCACCTCCTCCGAGAACGGCGGCGGCAGCGACGTCTGGCGATCGGCGAACGACGAGCGCTGGCATCAGGCCTCCGCTCTGAAGAAGCCCAAGGCGGGCGGGGTCACCTCCTCCGGCCTGCCGCGGCGGGTGCCCAAGGCCAATCTGATCGAGGGCGCCGCCGAGAACACACCTCAGGGCGGCCCACAGGTCTCCCGCGCCCCGGAGGACGTCCGAGGCAGGCTGAGCAACCTGCGTCGGGGCGTCCAGCGCGGACGCAACGCAGGCAGCAGTGAAACGAACGGTCAGGGCTTCGGTTCTGACAGCACCTACGACCAGGAGCGTTAGTGTGAGCCCGATGAGCCAGGCGGCACAGAACCTGAACTGGTTGATCACCAACTTCGTGGACAACACCCCGGGGGTGTCCCACACGGTGGTGGTCTCCGCCGACGGACTCCTTCTGGCGATGTCCGAAGGCTTTCCCCGTGACCGTGCCGACCAGCTCGCGGCCGTCGCCTCCGGCCTGACGTCCCTGACGGCAGGCGCCTCCCGGATCTTCGAGGGCGGCAGCGTGAACCAGACGGTTGTGGAGATGGAGCGGGGATTCCTCTTCATCATGTCCGTATCCGACGGTTCCTCGCTCGCGGTGCTCGCGCACCCGGAGGCGGACATCGGCCTCATTGGGTACGAGATGGCCCTTCTGGTGGACCGGGCCGGCTCGGTCCTGACGCCCGACCTTCGAGCGGAGCTCCAGGGGAGCCTTCTCAACTAACAGCGGGACGGTGCGGTTTGACGTCCCGAGGCCGTAGGGTTTCGGGACGCGGCTTCCATGCGATGGAGGCCAGGCACAGTCGGAGGAGGAGAGAGAGTGGCAACACCACCAGGCGGTTCCAATTCGGGTAACTGGTCGTACGGCCCTGCCCAGGGCCAGGGCGACGGTTCCCAGAACCCGAACCGTTACAACTTCCCCTCCGCGCCCAGCCAGCAGCGGCCGTACGCGCCCCAGTCCCCCCAGGGTCCCGGGCCTTCCCCGTACGACCAGCCGCAGGCGCCGCGCATCCAGCCCGTGCAGCCCCATCGCCGCACGCCCGAGGCGGCTCCCGCCGGGGCGGCGAACAACCCGCTGGTGCGTCCGTACGCCATGACCGGCGGCCGGACCCGCCCGCGTTACCAGCTCGCCATCGAGGCGCTGGTGCACACCACCGCGCAGCCGCACCAGATGCAGGGCCAGTTGCCCGAGCATCAGCGGATCTGCAACCTCTGCCGAGAGATCAAGTCGGTCGCCGAGATCTCGGCGCTGCTGACCATCCCCCTCGGCGTGGCCAGGATCCTCGTCGCCGACTTGGCGGAGGCGGGCCTGGTCGCCATCCATCAGCCCGGCGGCGACGAGAGCGCCGGCGGCCAGCCAGCCGTGACACTGCTCGAAAGGGTGCTCAGTGGACTTCGCAAGCTCTAGCGGGGGTCCCTCCCGCTCCACCACTTCCGCGAAGATCGTGGTGGCGGGCGGCTTCGGCGTGGGCAAGACCACGTTCGTCGGGGCTGTTTCGGAGATCAATCCGCTGCGCACCGAGGCCGTCATGACGTCAGCGTCGGCGGGCATCGACGACCTCACCCACACCGGGGACAAGACGACCACCACGGTCGCGATGGACTTCGGCCGCATCACCCTGGATCAGGACCTGATCCTCTACCTCTTCGGCACGCCCGGCCAGGACCGTTTCTGGTTCATGTGGGACGACCTGGTGCGCGGCGCCATCGGTGCGATCGTGCTCGTCGACACCCGCCGTCTCGCCGACTGCTTCCCCGCGGTCGACTACTTCGAGAACAGCGGCCTCCCCTTCGTCATCGCGCTCAACGGCTTCGACGGCAACCAGCCGTACAACCCGGACGAGGTGCGCGAGGCGCTGCAGATCGGCCCGGACACCCCGATCATCACGACCGACGCGCGCCACCGTGCGGACGCGAAGTCGGCTCTGATCACGCTCGTGGAGCACGCGCTGATGGCGCGCCTGCGGTAGTCGGGCACGCGGCCACCGGGCCGCCCGGGACGTGCGCAGGCCGTCCGGGGCGGCCCGTGTCCGTTCGCGGCCGGCGGTGCGCGGTGCGCCGCGCCTGCCCCCCCCCGGTTCTCCACGCCGCCCGGGCACGCCTCCCCGGCGTGCGTGCTCACCAGGCGACGACGAAGGGCCCCTCTCCCGCGGGAGAGGGGCCCTTCGTCGTCGCGTGGTGCGGGGTCAGCGCCAGCTGTGCGGGGCGCGGAAGCCGCCCTCGCGCTCCAGGCGGCGCCAGCCGGCCCTGGGCCGGATGCGGTGCGCGGTGGGCTCGGAGGGACGGGCGGCCGCGCGGGCCAGGAGGATCGCCGTGATGGCGGCGACTTCCTCGGGCTCGGCATGGCCCTTCTCGACGCGGATGTCGGGAGCGTTCATGGGTGTCAGTCTCCGTTGATGAGGTTTCCGCAGGGGGTCCGCCGGGTTGCCGGCGGGCTACTGCGGGGGGTTGCCGTGCTTGCGCGAGGGCAGGTCCGCGTGCTTGGACTGGAGCATGACCAGGGACCTGATGAGGACCTCGCGGGTCTCGGCGGGGTCGATGACGTCGTCGACCAGGCCGCGCTCGGCCGCGTAGTAGGGGTGCATCAGCTCGGACTTGTACTCCTTGACCATGCGGGCCCGCATGGCCTCGGGGTCCTCGGCCTCGGCGATCTGACGGCGGAAGATGACGTTGGCGGCGCCCTCGGCGCCCATGACGGCGATCTCGTTCGTCGGCCACGCGTAGGTGAGGTCGGCCCCGATGGACTGGCTGTCCATGACGATGTAGGCGCCTCCGTACGCCTTGCGCAGGATCAGTGAGATCCGGGGCACGGTCGCGTTGCAGTAGGCGTACAGCAGCTTCGCGCCGTGGCGGATGATTCCACCGTGCTCCTGGTCGACGCCCGGGAGGAAGCCGGGTACGTCCAGAAGGGTGACGATCGGGATGTTGAACGCGTCGCACATCTGCACGAAACGCGCGGCCTTCTCGCTGGCCTCGATGTCCAGGACGCCCGCGAGGGACTGCGGCTGGTTGGCGACGATGCCGACGACCTGACCGCCGAGGCGGGCGAGGGCGCAGATGATGTTGCGCGCCCAGCGCTCGTGGACCTCCAGGTACTCGCCGTCGTCGACGATCTCCTCGATGACCTTGGTCATGTCGTAGGGCCGGTTGCCGTCGGCCGGGACCAGGTCCAGCAGGACGTCACCGCGCCGCTCGGCCGGGTCGGAGGAGTCGACGCGCGGCGGGTTCTCGCGGTTGTTCTGCGGCAGCAGCGACAGGAGGTAGCGCACCTCCGCGATGCAGGTCTCCTCGTCGTCGTAGGCGAAGTGGCAGACGCCGGAGGTCTCGGCGTGGACGTCCGCGCCGCCCAGGCCGTTCTGGGTGATCTCCTCACCGGTGACGGCCTTGACCACGTCGGGGCCGGTGATGAACATCTGCGAGGTCTCGCGGACCATGAAGACGAAGTCGGTCAGGGCCGGGCTGTAGGCCGCGCCGCCCGCGCACGGGCCCAGCATCACCGAGATCTGCGGGATGACCCCGGACGCCCGGGTGTTGCGCTGGAAGATGCCGCCGTACCCGGCGAGCGCGGACACGCCCTCCTGGATCCGGGCGCCCGCACCGTCGTTGAGCGAGACCAGCGGCGCCCCCGCCGCGATGGCCATGTCCATGATCTTGTGGATCTTCGTGGCATGCGCCTCGCCCAGCGCGCCGCCGAAGATGCGGAAGTCATGGGCGTACACGAACACCGTGCGCCCCTCGACCGTCCCCCACCCGGTGATGACCCCGTCGGTGTACGGCTTCCTGGCCTCCAGCCCGAACCCGCTCGCCCGGTGCCGGCGCAGCTGCTCGACCTCCTGGAAGGACCCCGCGTCCACCAGCAGCTCGATCCGCTCCCGCGCGGTCAGCTTGCCCTTGGCGTGCTGCGCCTGGGTCGCCTTCTCGCTCGGGCCGGCCAGCGCCTGCGCACGGATCCCGTGCAGCTCGGCCACGCGACCACGCGCGTCCGTGGGCTCCGTGGTCGGCTCACCGGTCGTCTCTTCCAAAACGGTCATGTAGTGACCTTACGAAGCCCGCCAAGGAAAGAGTGACGTCGACTCCGTACAGTCCTCGGAGCGTTTTCCTGGTACGACCGAACAGAACCGGGTCGGCATGCAGCCGTTCCGACTGCTCAGAGGGCCCGGGGGTTGTAGGTGTCACACAAACCCGGCGGCGGAGACCCCGCTCACATTTCGCCCCGCGCCTGCCCTCCCCGGGGTGAACCGGCAGCGCCGGACGGCGGTCGCCGGGGCCGTCCGGACGCGACGCGGGGCCCTGCGGGAGTCCCTCGGAATCCCCCGCCAGATTAAGTTGAAAGTTGAACTGAATGGGACTACAGTCGTCCATGTCAGCTCGTTGAAGGTTAAACATCTTCGACCTCCTCCTCCGTCCCCAAGGAGCACGTCATGGGCATCTTCGGCCGCAAGAACACCGACGAGACCACCACCGCCGCCGACACCGCCGACACCGCCACCGTGAACCCCGGCCTCGCCGCCCTGACCGGCGAGTACGCGATCGACCCGGCGCACTCGACGATCGGCTTCACCGCCCGCCACGCCATGGTCACCAACGTCAAGGGCAAGTTCGGCGACTTCAGCGGCTCGCTGCTGCTGGACGGCGTCGACCCGTCCCGCTCGACCGCCTCCATCGACGTCAAGATGGACAGCATCGACACCGGGTCCGCCGACCGCGACGGCCACCTGCGGAGCGCGGACTTCTTCCGCACCGACGAGTTCCCGGCGATGACGTTCCGCTCCACCTCCGCCGAGGCCCTGGGCGGCGACGACTACCGCGTCTCCGGCGAGCTGAGCATCCTCGGCGTGACCAGGCCCCTCACCATCGACCTGGAGTTCAACGGCTCCGCCAAGGACCCGTTCGGCAACGAGCGCGTGGGCTTCGAGGGCAAGGCCGAGATCCTGCGCTCCGACTGGGGGCTGACCTGGAACGCGGCGCTGGAGACGGGCGGCGTCCTGGTCTCCGACAAGATCAAGCTGAACTTCGACATCTCGGCGATCAAGAACGCCTAAGCCTGTGGCCGAATACGGCGAATACCGGCAGAAAGGGGCCGGAAGCGAAGAGCTTCCGGCCCCTTGATGTGTCCTGTGTCACAGTCGCGAACCATGAGCATCAAGACCGGACCCCAGCACTACCCCGGCGCCGACCGCGAGCACTGGTACCAGGACGACTTCGGCGGTGACCGCATGGAGGTCAACGTCGTCGTCCTGCACACCACGGAGGGCCGCTCGCTGCCCGACTACCAGGGCGGGTCGGTCGCGCCCAACCTGACGGCCGTGCCCGACCTCGCCGCCAAACGGCTCAAGTGGTACCAGCACTTCGAGATCGACGTCTCCTCGCGGGCGCTGGCCAACCGGCGCGGGGGCGTCGAGACGAACACGCTCAACGTCTGCCAGGTGGAGCTCGTCGGCACCTGCGACCCCAAGCTGCACACCAAGTGGAACACCCACGGCCAGGCCCACGTCTACTGGCCCAAGGCCCCGGAGTGGGCGCTGCGCGCCCTCGCCGAGTACCTGGCCTGGATGCACATCCACCACGACGTGCCGCTGCGCGGGCCGACGCTGTGGCCCGCGTACCCGAAGTCCGCGGGCACCGGAGGCGGACAGCGGATGGGCTTCGAGCGCTGGAACGGCTTCAAGGGCGTGTGCGGCCACATGCACGTGCCCGAGAACGACCACGGCGACCCGGGGGCGATCGACTTCGAGGCGCTGATCGGCTTCGCCAAGGCCGCCGCCCAGGACTGACCGCCCGCCCGGCGGGCCGCGGGCCGGGCGCGCCGCGTCAGCTCCGCAGGCGGGCGTTGAGCCGGGCGGCCTGGCGCGTCAGGTGGTCGCGTTCGGCGAGGTCGGACGCCTGGTGGGCCGCCTCGGCGTACAGGCGCGCCGCCCTCGCCGGGTCGCCGTCGCGCTCGTGGAGGTACGCCGCGACCGCGGTGTGACGGGGCAGCGACGCGTCCAGCGCGGCGAGCGCCGCGAGACCGGCGCGCGGTCCGTCGGCCTCGCCGACGGCGACCGCGCGGTTCAGCCGGGCGACCGGGTTGCCGGTCAGGGCCACGAGTTCGTCGTACCACTCGACGATCTGCACCCAGTCGGTCTCCTCGGCGGTGGGCGCGTCGGCGTGCAGGGCGGCGACGGCGGCCTGGGCCTGGAACTCGCCCAGCCGGTCGCGGGCGAGCGCCCCCTGGAGGACGGCCACGCCCTCCGCGATCGCCGCGGTGTCCCACCGGCCGCGGTCCTGCTCGGCGAGCGGCACCAGGCTGCCGTCGGAGGCGGTCCGGGCGGCGCGCCGGGCGTGGTGGAGCAGCATGAGGGCGAGCAGGCCCGCCGCCTCGGGATGGTCGACGGCGGCCGCGAGCTGCCGGGTGAGCCGGATGGCCTCGGCGGCGAGGTCGACGTCGCCGGAGTAGCCCTCGTTGAACACCAGGTACAGCACGCGCAGCACGGTGGCGACGTCGCCGGGACGGTCGAACCGGACGTCGGAGACGGTGCGCTTGGCCCGGCTGATGCGCTGCGCCATGGTGGCCGCGGGCACCAGGTAGGCGCGGGCGATCTGGCGGGTGGTGAGCCCGCCGACGGCGCGCAGGGTGAGCGCGACGGCGGACGACGGCGTCAGCGACGGGTGGGCGCACAGGAAGTACAGCCGGAGCGTGTCGTCGGCCGTGGGCGGGGGGCCGGGGGCCGGCTCCTCGTCGACGCGGTCCTCGCGCCGGCGGCGGGCGGTGTCCGCCCGTCTCGCGTCGAGGAACCGGCGCCAGGCCACGGTGATCAGCCAGCCCTTGGGATCGCGCGGAGGGTCGTCCGGCCAGACGCGCAGCGCCTCCAGGAGCGCGTCCTGGACGGCGTCCTCGGCGGCCGCGAAGTCGGCTCCGCGGCGGACGAGGACGGTGAGCACGTTCGGCATGAGGCCGCGCAGCAGTGCCTCGTCCATCGTGGCGGTCACTCCGTGACGGTGCAGTGCTCGCCCATGAGCGGGCGCACCTCGAGCCATTCGTGGATCGGCCTGCCGCCGGCCCCGGGGGCGGCCGACAGTTCGCCCGCGACCTCCAGGGCCCGTTCGTAGCTGTCGACGTCGATGATCGTCCACCCGGCGATGAGGTCCTTGGTCTCGGCGAAGGGACCGTCGGTGACCGGCGGGCGGCCCTCGCCGTCGTAGCGCACGAACGTGCCCTCGGGGGCGAGCGCCTGGCCGTCGACGAATTCGCCGGTGTCCCGCAGGCGGTCGGCGAAGTCGTTCATGTACCGGACGTGGGCCGAGATCTCCTGCGGGGTCCAGTGCTCCATGGGGACGTCGTTCACCGGGGCCGGGGCGCCTCGGTAGTGCTTGAGCAGCAGGTACTTGGCCATGGCGGTTCTCCTCCGTGCGGTGTGCGGCCCATTGTGGCCGCGTTCGCACCGGGGACGGAGCCGGACGCGGGTTCTCGACATCGCCGTCCGGTGGCCGGATCGCCTCTTGTGCGCGGGGCGGCACGGTTCGCATAATCCAGCCATGGTTTTGACCTGACCATGTCAGGAGGAAGAGCGATTCTTTACGCGTGTCGCATGCATTGACATGCGCACGTCAGCGCAGGGCGACCCCCCACGGAGGGCAGCACCTTGAAGAAGCTCCTCACCGCACTCAGAAGATGCGCCGTCGTCGGCGCGGCCGCGCTGGCGATCGCCGGCCTCCAGCCCGTCCCGGCCGCGCAGGCGGCCCCCGCGCCCGTCGTCGGCGGGACCCGCGCCGCACAGGGCGAGTTCCCGTTCATGGTCCGGCTCTCCATGGGCTGCGGCGGGGCGCTCTACACGCAGCAGATCGTGCTCACCGCCGCCCACTGCGTCGGCCGGACCGGCGCCGACACCGGCATCACCGCCACCGCCGGCGTCGTGGACCTGCAGTCCACCGGCGGCCGGGTCCAGGTCAGGTCCGCCTACGTCTACCGCGCCCCCGGTTACAACGGCAACGGCAAGGACTGGGCGCTCATCAAGCTCGCCTCGCCGATCACCACCCAGGCCACCCTGAAGACCGCCACCACCCCGCAGTACAACACCGGCACCTTCACCGTCGCCGGGTGGGGATCCGCGTCCGAGGGGGGCGCCCAGCAGCGCTATCTCCTCAAGGCCTCCGTGCCCTTCGTGAGCGACGCGACCTGCCGTTCCTACCGGGGATACGGCGGACTCGTGGCGAGCGACGAGATCTGCGCCGGGTACGCGGCCGGCGGCACCGACACCTGCCAGGGCGACTCGGGCGGCCCGATGTTCCGCCGCGACGACGCCGGCGCCTGGATCCAGGTCGGCATCGTGAGCTGGGGCATCGGCTGCGCCCGGGCCAACGCCCCCGGCGTCTACACCGAGGTGTCCACCTTCGCCTCCGCGATCGCCTCGGCGGCCGCCTCGCTCTGACCCGCACCCCGGCGCGCCCGGCCGCGACGTCCCCCGGCCGGGCGCTTCCCCGGCAGAGCGTCGGCAGCGCTTCCGCCGGCCCCCGGCACACCCCCGGCAGCCCCCCACGGGGTCCACGGGCCCGGCGCCACCGCACTCAGCGGCGCCGGGCCCGTACCCGCGCCGCGGGTACGGGGTGGGCTGCGGGTGCGGGCCGCCCGGTCAGAACCCTCCGCCGAAGTCGCCGCCGCCCCCGCCGCCGAAGTCCCCGCCGCCCCCGCCGCCGAAGCCGCCCCCGAAGTCGCCGGGGTCGAAGTCCGCGCCGGAGACGTCGCCGCCGTCGTAGCCGCCGCCGAAGTCCCCGTAACCGTCGCCGTAGCCGGCCGCGTACGAGGGGGTGGCCATCATCGAGCCGAGCATCGTGCCGACGAGGAGGCCGGGCAGGATGCCGCCGCCGAAGTAGCCGCCCGCCCAGGGGCCGTAGGCCGGACCGGCCTCCCAGTACGGGCGCCGACCGTAGTCGCTGTCGACCTCGCGGATCACGGGGTCCCGGCCGTCGGCCAGCCGGGTCGCGTCCGCCGCGCAGACCGGGACCTCGCGGGTGGCCCCGCCCGGCGGCGTCCAGGTGGCGTCGGCGACCGAGGGGCCGTGGCGGGGATCGAAGAAGCAGGGCGGACGGCGCTCGGGCAGCGGCCTGCCCTCCCTGCGGGCCGCCAGCGACGCCAGGGAGAACCGGCCGTCCTCCAGCGCTTCCGTGACGGCCCGGACGTCCTGCGGTTGGCCCGCCGCCGCCATGGCCGCCTTCGCCCGCTCGTAGGCGTCCAGGGCGCGCTCGTAGTCGGCGCGCATGGCGTCGTCGGCGCCCGCCTCGGCCGGATGGAAGTCGAGGCGGTCGAGTTCCTCGCCGAAGGCGGTGATGTCCTCGTCCACGACGACCCGCAGCCGGTCGAGCGCGGCCCGCTGCTCCTCGGCCCGGCGCCGGCGGCCCCGCCGCACCAGGGTGTACGCGCCCGCCCCGCCGGCCGCCAGGACCGCGCCCGCGACGATCAGCCCGGAGGACGAGATCCCCCCGCCGCCGCCCGGGGAACCCCAGCTCGCGGGGGCGGAACCGCCCATGCGGGTGAGGGCGCGGTCGGTGAAGTCGGTCAGCTGGGTCGCGGCGTCCCCCTCGCCGTCGACGCTGCCCACCAGGTTGCGCACGGCCGTCCGCGGCAGGACCGAGGAGTCGGCGCGGGCGTCGAAGCGGTCGCCCAGGCGGATCGCGTACAGACCGGTCACGCCGGTCGCGGTGCGCAGGTCGCTGAAGAGTCCGGCCGTGGGATAGCCGGCCGGGAGGACCGCGATGAACAGCGGTTTGTCGGCGTCCTCGATCCGCCGCTCCAGGGCGCGCTCCTGCGCCGGGGACAGCTGCCCGGCCGCCTCGGGGTCGACGTAGACCGGATCGCGGCGCAGGGAGTCGGCGATCGTCGAGACGCCCGTGGCGGCGGCGGCCCGCGGGGCGCCCGCCCCCCACACGGTCCACACCGTGAGGGCGGCGAGCACCAGCGCGAACAGCGCGCCGGTGAGGGCTCGGGCCCGGCGGGCCGAGAGCACGGCCTTCATCCTTCGACGCTACCGCGAACTCTCACCGGGCGGGCGCCGGCCGCCTCCCGGACGTCACTGCGCCGGGTCCACGCCCGCCCGCAGCAGTCCGTAGGTGTACGCGTCCTCCAGGGCCTGCCACGAGGCGGCGATGACGTTCTCCGCCACGCCCACCGTGGACCACTCCCCCGTGCCGTCGGTCGTGGAGATCAGCACGCGGGTGGTGGACTGGGTGCCGTGGACGCCCTCCAGGATGCGGACCTTGTAGTCCACCAGGTCGAGCTTGGCCAGCTGGGGGTAGATCTTCTCCAGGGCCACCCGCAGGGCGCGGTCGAGGGCGTTGACCGGGCCGTTGCCCTCGGCCGTCGCGACGATGCGCTCGGCCTTGGCCCAGAGCTTCACGGTGGCCTCGTTGGCGTGGGTGCCGTCTGGGCGGTCCTCGACGATGGCGCGCCAGGACTCGACGTCGAAGTACTTCAGCGGCCGGCCCTCGACCTCGGCGCGCAGCAGGAGTTCGAAGGAGGCGTCGGCCGCCTCGTAGGTGTAGCCGCGCAGCTCGCGCTCCTTGACCCGCTCCACGACCCGGCCCACCAGCTCGCGGTCGCCGCCCAGGTCGACGCCCAGCTCCTTGCCCTTCAGCTCGATGGAGGCCCGGCCGGCCATGTCGGAGACCAGCATGCGCATGGTGTTGCCGACCTGCTCGGGGTCGATGTGCTGGTAGAGGTCGGGGTCGACCTTGATCGCCGAGGCGTGCAGCCCGGCCTTGTGGGCGAACGCCGAGACGCCCACGTAGGGCTGGTGGGTGGACGGCGTGAGGTTGACGACCTCGGCGATGGCGTGCGAGATGCGGGTCATCTCCCGCAGGCGACCCTCGGGCAGCACCTTCTTGCCGTACTTCAGCTCCAGGGCGGCGACCACCGGGAACAGGTTCGCGTTGCCGACGCGTTCGCCGTAGCCGTTCGCCGTGCACTGGACGTGGGTCGCGCCCGCGTCCACCGCGGCGAGGGTGTTGGCCACCGCGCAGCCGGTGTCGTCCTGGGCGTGGATGCCGAGGCGGGCGCCCGTGTCGGCGAGCACGGTCGAGACGACGGCCTGGATCTGCGCCGGGAGCATCCCGCCGTTGGTGTCGCACAGGATGACGACGTCGGCGCCGGCCCCGGCGGCGGCCCGGACGACCGCCTTCGCGTACTCGGGGTTGGCGCGGTACCCGTCGAAGAAGTGCTCGCAGTCGACGAAGACCCTGCGGCCCTCGCCCCTGAGGAAGGAGACCGTGTCGCTCACCATGGCCAGGTTCTCGTCCAGGGTGGTGCGCAGCGCCAGTTCGACGTGCCGGTCGTGGGACTTCGCCACCAGGGTGATCACGTCGGCGCCCGACTCCAGCAGCGCCCTGACCTGCGGGTCCTCCGAGGCCTTCGCACCGGCCCGGCGGGTCGCGCCGAAGGCGACCAGCTGGGCGTGCCGGAAGGCGATCTCCTCCTGCGCGCGGGCGAAGAACTCGGTGTCGCGGGGGTTGGCGCCGGGCCAGCCGCCCTCGATGAAGCCCACGCCGAAGTCGTCCAGGTGCCGGGCGATGGCCAGCTTGTCGGCGACGGTCAGGTTGATGCCCTCCCGCTGCGCGCCGTCGCGCAGGGTGGTGTCGAACACGTGGAAGGAATCGTCGAGTTCGCTCGGTGCGGTCATGGTCTGAAGACTCCTGTGTCGGATCTCGGTCGTTACCGGAATGACCGGCTCCACCGTCCCCCCATGGTCCCCCGCGCGCGCTCGCTCCCGGCTGTGGGTGGGCCAGAAAAGCGAAAAACCCCTCGCGGGTGCGAGAGGTCTGCGCGCGGGTCGAGGACGACGATGGCCGCTCGTACCTGGTCGTACGGAGCGGTCACTGCGGACCGGCGCGCCTGCTGCCAATAATCATGGCGAACGAGAGCACGGGGGCAGTTTTGCACAGACCGCCCTCGTGCTCACGGGGTGTCTCAGGATGCGAACAGCGCGTTCTCAGGCGTCGGTGAGCAGGCTCCCGGCGAGGAACTCCCCGACGTGTGCGAGGACCTGCGCGCGGTCCGTGCCGCGCAGGCCGACGGCGACGTGGATGGAGAACCCGTCGAGCAGGGCCCGCAGCCGGGCCGCGAACCGGTCGGGGTCCACCTGCCGGAACTCGCCGCGGGAGGTCCCCTCCGCGAGCAGGGCGACGAGGTCGCGGTGCCAGGCGCCCTCGATGGCCGCCTGGCGGTCGCGCGCGTCCGTGTCGTCGGCGGCGTTCTGCGAGCGGTTCCAGACCTCCAGCCAGAGCGTCCAGTGCGGGTCGCGGTGGCCGTCGGGGACGTACAGGCCGACGTAGGCGTCGAGGCGCTCGCGGGCGGGCGCGGCGCGGGCCAGGAGCCGGGCGCGCTCGGCGCCGAGCCGGCCCTCGCTCCACTCCAGGGTGCGCAGCAGGAGTTCGTCCTTGGAGTGGAAGTAGTAGAGGAGATGGCCGCTGCTCATGCCGACCCGGCGGCCGAGCGCCGCCATGGTGAGCTTCTCCAGACCGCGTTCGGCGATCATCCCCATGGCGGCGGCGAGGACGTCCTCGCGGGGCGGGGCGTTCCTGCGTGCCCGTGCCGCTGCGGCCATGTCCCCGCTCCCCTGCTCTCGCGTTCTCGTGCTCGCGTGCTGTCGTGCTGTCGCGCTCTTGCTCGTCGTCGGCCGGGGGTCAGACCCTCGGCTGCTGCTGGGTGACGCAGTGGATGCCGCCGCCGCCGGAGAAGATCGTACGGGCGTCCACCGGTGTCACCGTGCGCCGCGGGAACAGCCGCCGGAAGACGTCCGCGGCGAGTTCGTCGCGCGGGTCGCCGAATCCGCAGAGCACCACGCCGCCGTTGCAGAGGTAGTGGTTGATGTAGGACCAGTCGACCCAGTGGCCGTCGGCCTCCAGCACCGTCGGGGCGGCGACCTCGACGACCTCCAGCCGGCGGCCGCGCGCGTCGGTCTGCGCCCGCAGCAGTGCGACGGCCTCGCGGGTCACCTCGTGGTCGGGGTGCGCCGTGTCCGGCTGGCTGTGGGCGACGACGACTCCGGGGCGGGCGAAGGCGGCGACGATGTCCACATGGCCGAGGGTGCCGTAGCCGTGCGGCGGGTAGTCGGCGGTGAGGCCGCGCGGGAGCCAGATCGCCTTGCGGGTGCCGAGCATGGCGTGGATCTCCGCCTCGGTCTCCTCCCGCGTCCATCCCGGATTGCGCTCGGGGCCGAGTTGCACGGTCTCCGTCAGCAGGACCGTGCCCTCGCCGTCGACGTGGATCGCGCCGCCCTCGTTGACCAGCCGCGAGGCGTAGGTCCGGGCTCCCGCGAGGTCCGCCACGGACGCGGCGATCTTCGCGTCGTGCTCCCAGCGGGCCCAGGGCTGGGCGCCCCAGCCGTTGAACGTCCAGTCGACGGCGGCCAGTTCACGGCCGTTCGTGAGGAACGTGGGGCCGATGTCGCGCATCCAGGCGTCGTCGAGGTCGCGTTCCACCGTGTCGACGTCCGGGCCGAGGAGGGCGCGGGCCCCCGCCGACCGGCCGGGGCCGCACACCACGGTCACCGGCTCGAAGCGGCGGACGGCGCGGGCCACCTCGGCCCAGGCGGCGCGGGCGGCGGCCAGGCCGTCGGGGTCGTCGAAGGTGGGGTTGGGGCCCGGCCACGCCATCCAGGTGCGTTCGTGCGGGGCCCACTCGGCGGGCATGCGGAAGCCGGCGGCGGCTGCCTTGCTCATGGGACGGTCCTTGGTCGGTGGGGCGTCAGAGGAAGTAGAGGCGGTTGAGGGACACGGACTGGGCCGGCCCGGAGCGCAGCGGCTCGCCGTCGAGGGTGACCAGGCCGGTGCGCCCGTCGACGTCGACGGTTCCGGTGCGCGAGTTCAGGCGCAGGTCGGCGGGGCCGATGCCGCGGGTGCCGTGCACGGCGACCCGGCGGCGGCGGGTGGGCATCGAGTCGTTCCCCCGGTCGAGGGCCGCCCGGGCGACGAAGGCGACGGAGAGGTCGGCGGGGGTGGCGCCGTACGCCCCGAACTGCGGGCCGAGGACGAGGGGTTCGCAGGTGTCGGTGGCCGCGTTGGGGTCGCCGGTCACCCCGTAGGCGGGGAAGCCGGACTTGAGCACGAGTTGCGGCTTGGCGCCGAAGTACTCGGGGCGCCACAGCACGATGTCGGCGAGCTTGCCCACCTCGAGGGAGCCGACCTCGTGCGACAGCCCGTGGGCGATGGCGGGGTTGACGGTCAGCTTGGCGATGTAGCGCAGGACGCGCTCGTTGTCGTGGTCGTCGTGCGGGGCGCCGGACTCGGCCTTCATCTTGCCGGCCATGGCGAAGGTGCGGCGCACGGTCTCGCCCGCGCGGCCCATGCCCTGCGCGTCGGACGAGGTGATGCCGATCGCGCCCAGGTCGTGCAGCACGTCCTCGGCGCCCATCGTGCCGGCGCGGATGCGGTCGCGGGCCATGGCGGCGTCGCCCGGCAGGTCGGTCTTCAGGTCGTGGACGGCGACGATCATGCCGTAGTGCTCGGCGACGGCGTCCCGGCCGAAGGGCAGGGTCGGGTTGGTGGAGGAGCCGATGACGTTCGGCACGCCCGCCATCTTCAGCACGTTGGGCACGTGGCCGCCGCCGCAGCCCTCGATGTGGAAGGCGTGGATCGTGCGGCCCTCCAGGACGCCCAGGGTGTCCTCGACCGAGAGGCATTCGTTCAGCCCGTCGCTGTGCAGGGCGACCTGGACGTCGTGTTCCTCGGCGACGCGCAGCGCCGTGTCCAGCGCCCGGGTGTGGGCGCCCATGTCCTCGTGCACCTTGAAGCCGCACGCGCCGCCCTCGGCCAGCGCCTCGACGAGCGGGGCGTCGCGCGAGGACGAACCGCGGGCGAGGAAGCCGATGTTGACCGGCCAGGCGTCGAAGGCGCCGAACGCGTGCCGCAGCGCCCAGGGCGAGTTGACCCCGACGCCCCACACGGGCCCGAACTCCTGCCCGATGACCGTCGTCACGCCGGAGGCCAGCGAGGCTTCCATGACGCGCGGCGACAGCAGGTGGACGTGGGTGTCGACGGCGCCCGCGGTGGCGATGAGCCCCTCGCCGGACACGATCGAGGTGCCGGTGCCGACGACGACGTCCACCCCGTCCAGGGTGTCGGGGTTGCCGGCGCGTCCGATCGCGTGGATGCGGCCCTCGCGGATCCCGATGGAGACCTTGCGGATCCCCTGCACCGCGTCGATCACGACGACGTTGCTGATCACGACGTCGCAGGTGTCGCGGACGGCGGCGGCCTTGAGGTGCAGGCCGTCGCGGGCGGTCTTGCCGAAGCCGGCGAGGAACTCGTCGCCGGGCAGCTGGGAGTCGGACTCGACACGGACGACGAGGCCCGAGTCGCCGAGCCGGAGGCGATCGCCGGCGCGCGGGCCGTGGGTGGCGGCGTACTCGTGCGGGTTCACGCCCTCGCCCCCAGGTATCCGCAGGCGGCGGCCCGGCGCAGGGCCTCTTCGCGGGCCCCCGGGGCGTCCAGCGGCCCGTCGACGAGTCCGGCGAAGCCGATCGCCACCCGTTCGCCCCCGATGGGGACCAGGCCGACCTCGGCGCTCTCCCCGGGCCCGAACCGCACGGAGGACCCGGCGGGGACGGCGAGCCGCATCCCGTAGGCGGCGGCCCGCGCGAAGTCCAGCCGCGGGTTGGCCTCGAAGAAGTGGAAGTGGGACGTCACGGAGACGGGCACGGCGGCGGTGTTGACGACCGTCAGGCGCACGGCCGCCTCGGGCTCGGCGTGCGCGGGTCCCGGCAGCAGCGCGCCCGGCCCGAGGCCGTCCGGTCGCCGGGCGCCCGCGCCGCCCGCCCCGATCGGGTCGCGGACGACGGCGAGCCGCGAGCCGTCGTCGAAGACGGCCTCGACGTGCACCTCGGTGACGACGTCCGCGACGCCCGGCAGGACGTCGTCCGGGCCGAGGACGGACCGGGCCCGCTCGATCGCCTCGGCGAGCCGGAGGCCGTCGCGGGCGGCCTCGCAGACGGCGTCGGCGACCAGCGCGGTGGCCTCCGGCACGTTGAGCCGCAGCCCGCGGGCCCTTCTCGCGCGGGCCAGCTCGGCGGCCCCGAAGAGCAGCAGCCGGTCCCGCTCGGTGGGGGTG
Source organism: Streptomyces sp. NBC_00704 (assembly GCF_036226605.1). Taxonomy (NCBI): domain Bacteria; kingdom Bacillati; phylum Actinomycetota; class Actinomycetes; order Kitasatosporales; family Streptomycetaceae; genus Streptomyces; species Streptomyces sp. NBC_00704. Next base: position 5,798,252 of record NZ_CP109000.1, on the reverse strand, counting down.
AGTCGCACAAGGCCTCCCTGAACGTTCTTAGAACGGCACTCTAAACGTTCCGCTCGATGATCAGAAGACCTGGCGGCGACTTTTAGAACGCCGCTCGATAGCGAGGGCGCGGCGGCGTGCGGGGGGCGGAAACGCCGCAGGGCCGCCCGGTTCGGGGGCGGCCCTGCGGCGGCGTCGGAGGCGCCGGGATCAGCCCAGGCGGTGCATCCAGCCGTGCTTGTCCTCGGCGGTGCCGCGCTGGATGTCCAGCAGGGCCTGCCGCAGCCGCAGGGTGACCTCGCCGGGCTCGCCGCCCGACTGCCGCCACTCGCCGCCGGTGCGCTTGACCGTGCCGACCGGGGTGATCACGGCCGCGGTGCCGCAGGCGAAGACCTCCCGCAGCGCGCCGCTCTCGGAGTCGCGCTGCCACTGGTCGACGGAGACGCGGCCCTCCTCGGCCTCGTAGCCGAGGTCGCGGGCGACGGTGAGGAGGCTGTCGCGGGTGACGCCCTCGAGGATGGAGCCGGTCAGCGAGGGCGTGACGATCTTGTTCCCGTAGACGAAGTACAGGTTCATGCCGCCGAGCTCCTCGACCCACTTGCGCTCGACGGCGTCGAGGTAGCAGACCTGGGCGCAGCCCTGTGCGGCGGCCTCGGCCTGGGCGAGCAGGGAGGCGGCGTAGTTGCCGCCGGTCTTGGCGTCGCCCATGCCGCCGGGGACGGCGCGGACGTGGTCCTCGGAGACCCAGATGGAGACCGGCTTGACGCCGCCCGGGAAGTAGGCGCCGGCCGGCGAGGCGATCACGATGAAGAGGTACTCGTTGGCCGGCTTCACGCCCAGGCCCACCTCGGTCGCGATCATGAAGGGGCGCAGGTAGAGGGACTCCTCGCCGCCGTGCGCGGGCACCCAGTCCTTGTCCTGCGCGACGAGCGCGTCACAGGCCCCGATGAACGTCTCGACCGGCAGTTCCGGCATGGCCAGGCGGCGGGCGGACCGCTGGAACCGCTTGGCGTTCTGGTCCGGGCGGAAGGTGGCGACGGAGCCGTCGGGGCGGCGGTAGGCCTTCAGTCCCTCGAAGATCTCCTGCGCGTAGTGCAGGACGTTGGTCGCGGGGTCGAGCGGGATCGGCGCGTACGGAACGAGCTGACCGTCGTGCCAGCCGCGGCCCTCGGTCCACCGGATCGTCACCATGTGGTCGGTGAAGTGGCGGCCGAAGCCGGGGTTCGCCAGGATCGCCTCGCGCTCGGCGGCGGAGAGGGGGCTGGCGGAGGGCTTGAGCTCGATCGTGGGCGTCGTCATGAGTGGTTGTCCTTCACCGGTTGTGTGTGACGGGCCGCGCTCACGTCCGTACGGCCAGTGGCGTGTGCTAGGACGTCCGAGCATTGCCTGATACCGCGGCTCCGCGTTCGATTATCGCAAGCGGGGTGCGCGGAGGAAAACGGCGTGCGTGCGACCCGGGGTCGATGGTGGCACCCGGCAGGACATACGAGAAGCCGCCGGGTGCGATGTGACCCGGCGGCTTCGATGGGGTGCCCCCGCTCCGGGGAGCGGGAGTCGTGCGGTGCGCCGGGTCAGCCGGCTACTCGTGCGGAGAGCGCGTCGCCGATCTCGGAGGTGCTGCGGGCGGGCAGCGCGGCGCGCTCGGCCAGGTCGGCGGAGACGGCGTCCTCGATGCGGACCGCCTCGGCGTCGTGGCCGAGGTGGCGCAGCAGCAGGGCGACGGACAGGACCGTGGCGGTGGGGTCGGCCTTGCCCTGGCCCGCGATGTCCGGGGCCGAGCCGTGCACGGGCTCGAACATGGAGGGGAACTCGCCGGAGGGGTTGATGTTCCCGCTCGCGGCGACGCCGATGCCGCCGGAGACGGCCGCGGCGAGGTCGGTGATGATGTCGCCGAAGAGGTTGTCGGTGACGATGACGTCGAACCGGCCGGGGTCGGTGACCAGGTAGATCGTCGCGGCGTCCACGTGGATGTAGTCCGTGGTGACGTCGGGGAACTCCTGGGCGACCCGGTTGAAGACGTTCGTCCACAGGTGGCCGGCGAAGGCCAGCACGTTGTTCTTGTGGACCAGCGTGAGCTTCTTGCGGGGGCGGGCCTGGGCGCGGGCGAAGGCGTCGCGGACCACGCGCTCGACGCCGAAGGCCGTGTTCACGGAGACCTCGGTGGCGACCTCGTGCGGGGTGCCCTTGCGGATCGTGCCGCCGTTGCCGGTGTACGGCCCCTCGGTGCCCTCGCGGACCACGACGAAGTCGATCTCGGGCTGGCCGGCCAGCGGGGTGGCCACGCCGGGCAGCAGCTTCGAGGGCCGCAGGTTGACGTGGTGGTCGAAGAGGAAGCGCAGCTTGAGCAGGAAGCCCCGCTCCAGGACGCCGGACGGCACGCTCGGGTCGCCGATCGCGCCGAGCAGGATCGCGTCGTGCTGCCTGAGCGCCTCGGCGTCGGCGTCGGTGAGGGTCTCACCGGTGGCGTGGTAGCGCCGGGCGCCGAAGTCGTACTCCTTGGTCTCCAGCTTCACGTCCTGCGGGAGGACGGCGGAGAGGACCTTGAGACCTTCGGCCACGACCTCCTGGCCGATGCCGTCACCGGGGATCACTGCGAGATTGAGGCTGCGAGACATGCGGGAAACCGTACTCCTCGTCCCATGGGATGACACGGACCGTCCGTCATGCGGACAGCGCGTCGCGGGCGCGCGGGGGTGCAGGGGGGCGCGGAGCGGAGCAGGGCGGCGCGGGGCCCGGCGTCCCGTGCGGACGCCCGCGACGCGCCCCTGTTCGGCGACCTGTGCTCAGTGGCCGGTCTCGCCGCCGTTGTCGCGGCGGTCGAGGGCGCGCTGGAGGGCGGCGGCGGCGTTCTTGCGGTCGGACTCGGTGCTGCGGGAGACGTGGCGGACTCGGCGGCGGACGGTCGTCTCGGCCATGGGGAATCGACTCCTTCTGGTTCCGGGGAGTGCGGAAGGGTTGCGAGACACCGGAAGGGGCGGGGAGCGGACCGCAGGGGTTGCCTGCACGGGGCCCGGCTCACGACCGCCGTTCGCTTGATCGAGCGAGACGTTCGGCTCCTACAAAACTAAGGGAGGAGCGCGCGCCTGTCTCTACAGTTACTCGGACTTCCTACTATCTGAGACGGCACGGTCCGATGGAGCCCCCGTCACGGGCGATGGCACGCCGAACGGGCCGGTCGGGGAAGACCGGCCCGTTCGGGGTACGTGCGCGCGTTGTGCGCCGTCAGCCCATGTGCGGGTAGCTGTAGTCGGTCGGCGCGACCAGGGTCTCCTTGATGGCGCGGGTCAGGGTCCAGCGCATCAGGTTCTGCGGGGCGCCCGCCTTGTCGTTGGTGCCGGAGGCGCGGCCGCCGCCGAAGGGCTGCTGGCCGACGACGGCGCCGGTGGACTTGTCGTTGATGTAGAAGTTGCCGGCCGCGTAGCGCAGCTTCTCCATCGTGTACGCGGCCGCCGCACGGTCGCCCGAGATGACCGAGCCGGTCAGCGCGTAGTCCGACACCGACTCCATCTGCGTCAGCATGGCGTCGTACTGGTCGTCCTCGTAGACGTGCACGGCGAGGAACGGGCCGAAGTACTCGGTCGTGAAGACCTCGTTGGCCGGGTCCGTGCACTCGACGACGGTCGGGCGCACGAAGTAGCCGACGGAGTCGTCGTACGTGCCGCCCGCGACGACCGTGCAGGCCGGGTCCGCCTTGGCGCGGTCGATGGCCGCCTTGTTCTTGGCGAAGGACCGCTCGTCGATGACCGCGCCGATGAAGTTCGACAGGTCGGTGACGTCGCCCATGGTCAGCTGGTCGACCTCGGCCGCGAACTCCTCCCTGAAGCCGGAGTTCCAGATCGACGCCGGGATGTAGGCCCGGGAGGTCGCGCTGCACTTCTGGCCCTGGTACTCGAAGGCGCCGCGGGTGAGGGCGGTCTTCAGCACCGCGCGGTCGGCGCTCGGGTGCGCGACGACGAAGTCCTTGCCGCCGGTCTCGCCGACCAGCCGCGGGTAGGAGCGGTACTTCTCGATGTTGGCGCCGACCGTCTTCCACAGGTACTGGAACGTTTTGGTGGAGCCGGTGAAGTGGATGCCGGCGAGGTCGCGGTGGTTCAGGGCGACCTCGGACACCTCCAGGCCGTCGCCGGTGACCAGGTTGATGACGCCCTTGGGCAGCCCGGCCTCCTCCAGGAGCCGCATCAGCAGCACGGCGGCGTGCGTCTGCGTCGGCGACGGCTTCCACACGACGACGTTGCCCATCAGCGCGGGCGCGGTCGGCAGGTTGCCCGCGATCGCCGTGAAGTTGAACGGCGTGATCGCGTAGACGAAGCCCTCCAGCGGGCGGTGGTCGAGACGGTTCCAGACGCCCGGGGAGTTGGCCGGGGGCTGCTCGGCGAGGATCTGGCGGGCGTAGGCGACGTTGAAGCGCCAGAAGTCGACCAGTTCGCAGGGACAGTCGATCTCCGCCTGCTGGGCGGTCTTCGACTGGCCGAGCATGGTCGACGCGGCGAGCGTCTCGCGCCAGGGGCCGGAGAGCAGTTCGGCGGCGCGCAGGATGATCGCCGCGCGGTCGTCGAACGACATCGCGCGCCAGGCGGGCGCGGCGGCGAGGGCCGCGTCGATCGCGTCCTGGGCGTCCTGGCGGGTGGCGTTGGCGTAGGTGCCGAGGCGGGCCTGGTGGTTGTGCGGCTGCACGACGTCGAACCGCTCTCCGCCGCCCATCCGCCGCTCGCCGCCGATGATGCAGGGCAGGTCGACCGGGTTGCCGGCCAGCTCCTTGAGCTTGGCCTCCAGCCGGGCGCGCTCCGGGGAGCCGGGGGCGTAGCCGTGCACCGGCTCGTTGACGGGGGTGGGGACCTGGGTCACAGCGTCCATGAGTTCAGTGACTCCTTACTGAGCGGTGTTGCGGGCGGTGTGGCGAGCGGGGGTGGGGCTCAGCCCTTGCTGACCATCGAGCGGAGGAAGAACCGCAGGTTGGCGGGCTTCTCCGCCAGACGGCGCATGAAGTAGCCGTACCAGTCGGTGCCGTAGGCGGTGTAGACGCGCATGCGGTGGCCCTCGGCGGCCAGGCGCAGGTGCTCGTCGCCCCTGATCCCGTACAGCATCTGGAACTCGTACTCGTCGAGCTTGCGGCCGGCCCGGCGGGCCAGTTCCTGCGCGATGGAGATCAGGCGCGGGTCGTGGGACCCGATCATGGGGTACCCCTCGCCCTCCATCAGGATGCGCAGGACCCGGACGTACGCCTTGTCGATCTCGTGCCTCTGCTGGTACGCGACCTCCGCGGGCTCCTTGTACGCGCCCTTCACGAGCCGGACCCGGCTGCCGCTCGCGGCGAGGCGGCGGGCGTCGGCCTCGGTGCGGAAGAGGTAGGCCTGGATGACGCAGCCGGTCTGCGGGAAGTCCTTCCGCAGCTCCTCGTGGATGGCGAACATCGAGTCGAGGGTGGTGTGGTCCTCCGCGTCCAGGGTGACGGTGGTGCCGATGGCGGCGGCGGCCTCCACCACCGGGCGGACGTTGGCGAGCGCCAGCTCGTGCCCGCCCTCCAGCGCCTGCCCGAACATCGACAGCTTGACGGACATCTCGACGCGGTCGCCGAGCGCCGGCCCCGCCAGACGGTCGATCAGCGCCAGGTAGGCGTCGCGGGCGGCGCGGGCCTCGTCTTGGGTCGTGATGTCCTCGCCGACGACGTCCATCGTCAGCTCCAGCCCCTGGGCGGTGCGCTCCTCGATGATCGGCACGATGTCGTCGACGGTCTCACCGGGGATGAAGCGGTCCACGACCTGTTTCGTCACCGGGGCCGCCGAGATCAGACGTCGCATCCGGTCGCTGCGCGACGCGGCGAGAATCACGGGACCCAGCACGGGGCACCTCCACAAACCAGCAGACAGAACCACCGTGAAACCTAAGGATCCCTCCGATCCTGAGCCATCGACAGCTGTCACGCATCCGTGCCGCAGATCTCAGACAGATGTATGAAGCGCCTGGGGGAATGGGGGAGAATGCCCCTGTGACGGCCGATGCTGCATCCTCCTCCCACGCGGGCGACTACCAGGAGCTCGTCGACGAGATCTCGGCGCTGCTCGGCGCCCCCGCGACCCTGGAGAACCGCGACTTCGAGCTGATCGCGTTCGGGGCCTACGACAGCGACGACGAGCTGGACGCGTCCGCGCTGGACCCGGTGCGCACCCGCTCGATCCTGACCCGGCGCTCGACGGCCGCCGTGCGCACGTGGTTCGAGGGCTTCGGCATCACCCGCGCCACCGGCCCGGTCCGCATCCCGCCCACCCCGGCGGCGGGGGTCCACCGCGGGCGCGTCTGCCTGCCCGTACGGCACCGGGGGGTCGCCCTCGGCTACGTCTGGCTGCTGGACGACGACCCCGGGCCCTCGGACGCCCAGCTCGCGGCCGCGATGGAGGTGACCGCGCGGATCGGCGCCCTGCTCGCGGACGAGGCTCAGCACGGCGCGGACCTCACCCGGGAGCTGCGGGCGGTGCTCACCGCCGGCCGCGGCTGGCCCCGGGACATGGCGGTGGCGGAGCTGCGCACCGCGCTCGGCGCCCGCGCCGACGCGTCGCACACGGTGGTGTGCGTGGCCCCGTGGCCGTCCGCCGACCCGGACGAGGCGCCCTCGCTGCGCACCCTGCCGGGGGCGACGGCGCTGTGCACGGTGCCGTGGGCGACGACCGGTCAGTGCCTGGCGGTGCTGGTGCGGCTGCGTTCCGCGGACACCCTCACCCCGGCGACCTCCGCGGCGGCCCGGCTGCTGGAGCGGGCGGCGGGGGCGGCGGCGGGGGTGGCCGCCGGTCGGGTCGGGCTGGCCGGGCTCGGGGCGGCCTGGGAGGAGGCGTCGGCGTCGGCGCGGGCCGCGCTGGCGGAGCCGCGCCTCGGCCCGGTCGCGCGGTGGGCGTCCGTCGGCCCCTACCGGCTGCTGACCTCGCTGCCGCCCGAGGTCGCCCGGGATCCCGGCGTGCTGCCCCTGCTGGCGCCCGCCCAGCGGGAGCTGGCCCGCACCGCCGAGGTGTACCTCGACTGCGCGGGCCAGGCCGGCCGCACGGCCGCCGAGCTGGGCATCCACCGGCAGACGCTCTACTACCGGCTGTCGCGGGTGGAGCAGTTGACGGGCCTCGACCTGGACGACGGCGAGGACCGGCTGCTGCTGCACATGACGCTGAAGGCGGCCCGGCTGCCCTGACCGGCCGCGCCGGAGGCGGATCAGTCGCGCGGATCGCGCGGATCGCCCGCGGCGCCCGCGATCACCCGCCGCAGCCCCTCGGTGAGCTGCTCCGCGCCGGTCGCCGACGGGGGGTCGAAGAGCCACTGGACCATGAGCCCGTTGAGCAGGGTCTGGTAGAAGCGGCCCTCCGACTCGACCGTCTCCTTGTCGAGTTCGCTCTCGGGGACGCCGGTGAACATGGGGACGATCCCGGCGCGGCCCTGCTCCTGCGCCACGGCGAGCAGCGAGCGCACCTCCTGCAACCGGTCGGCGTAGAGGATGACTTCGAGGCTCAGCATCCACACCCCCCGGGCCTCGGGCATCGACCGGATGATGTTCGCCCAGACCTCCTGGAAGCGCTCCAGCGACCTCGGCGCCGACGAGCTGTCGCCGCCCGCGCCCCAGCCGGGGTCGAAGGTGTCGCCGAGGCCCTCGATCAGCGAGACGTAGGCCTGCACGAGCAGGGCGTCCTTCGATCCGTAGTGGTAGCCGATCGACGCGAGGTTGGTCCCCGACTCCTTGACGATGTCGCGCGCCGTCGTGCGCACGAAGCCCTTGTCCAGCAGGCAGCGCCGGGCGCCTTCGAGCAGATCCTCACGGTGTCCCATGCCCGACACCCTACTCCGGATCCATACAGCCGTCCTAGACGCATGATTTATACAATCGTTCTAGACAACCGTTTAAGACGCCCGTACAGTCGTCGCCATGACGAACCCGACGAGCACCGCCACACCCCCGGCCGCCCGCGCCGGACGACGCGAATGGACCGCCCTCGGCGTGCTGATGCTGCCGCTGCTGCTGGTCTCCATGGACGTCTCGGTCCTCTACTTCGCGATCCCCGCGATCAACGCGGACCTGCACCCCAGCGGCACCCAGCAGCTGTGGATCTTCGACGTCTACGCGTTCGTCCTGGCCGGGCTGCTGATGACGATGGGCTCGCTCGGCGACCGCATCGGCCGCCGCAGGCTGCTGCTGATCGGCGCGGCCGCCTTCGGCGCCGCCTCGCTGACCGCCGCCTACGCCGACAGCGCCGGAACGCTGATCGCCGCCCGCGCGGTGCTCGGCATCGGCGGCGCGACCCTGATGCCCTCCACGATGGCCCTGATCCGCACGATGTTCGCCGACCCCGGCCAGCGCGCGAAGGCGATCGGCCTGTGGTCCGGCGTCATGACGGGCGGCATCGCGCTCGGCTCGGTGATGAGCGGCGTCCTGGTCCAGTACTTCTGGTGGGGCTCGGTCTTCCTGGTCAACCTGCCCGCGATGGCCCTGCTGCTGGTGCTCGGCCCGGTCCTGCTGCCCGAGTCGCGCGACCCCGCCCCGGGCCGCTTCGACTGGCCGAGCGTGCTGCTGTCGATGGCCGCCGTGCTCCCCGTGATCTACGGCCTCAAGGAGATCGCCGCGCAGGGCTGGCACACCGACCACGTCGTCTCGATCACCCTGGGCCTGCTCTTCGCCGCCCTCTTCGTCCACCGCCAGCGCACGACGGCCGACCCGATGATCTCCCCCGCCCTGTTCCGCGGCACGGGCTTCGGCCCCGCCGTCGTCCTGAACCTCGTGTCCTCGTTCGGGATGCTGGGCTCGGCGTTCTTCACCACGCAGTACCTGCAGTCGGTCCTCGGCAGGAGCGCGCTGGAAGCGGCGCTGTGGGCGCTGCTGCCCTCGGTCCCGATCGGCGCGGCGGCGCCCCTGGCCACCTCCCTGGTCCAGAAGGGGGTCGACCGGGCCCACGTGGTCACCGCGGGCTTCGTGACCGGCGCGGCCGGCTACGGCCTGCTCACCCTCGCCGGCACCGACTCGATGTGGCTCGTCCTCACCGCGTGCGGGGTCCTCGCCTCCGGGATCGTCATGGTCCTGTCCCAGATGACGGACCTGGCGCTGGGCACGGCCCCCGTCGAGCGCGCCGGCTCCGCGTCCTCCCTCCTGGAGACGGGCACCGAGTTCGGCGGCGCGCTGGGCATGGCGGTGCTGGGCTCCATCGGCACCGCGATCTACCGCCACGAGATGCCGGCCTCGGCGCCGGCGGAGGCCCGCGAGACCCTCGGCGGCGCCCTGGCCACCGCCGCCCACCTGCCCGGGCGCACGGGAGACGCCCTGGCCACCGCCGCCCGCGAGGCCTTCACCCACGGGATGCAGGGGGCGGCGATCGCGGGAGCGGTGATCCTCGCGACGGCGGGAATCGCGGCGACGGCGACACTGCGACGAAGCCGCGTAGGCGGCGCATAACCGCACAGCACAAACAAGACGCCGGACGGGCCGGATCACTCCAGCCCGCCCGGCGTACACCTTCATCGAGCCCGGTCGGCGTGCACCTTCAAGCCGGGGTCGAATATCCCAGCCCGTCTTACGTGCCCCTTCAAGCCGGGGCCGGACATCTCAGCCCGTCTTACGTGCACTTTGAGCCCGGGTCGGACATCCCAGCCCGTCTTACGTGCACTTTGAGCCCGGGTCGGACATCCCAGCCCGTCTTACGTGCACTTTGAGCCCGGGTCGGACATCCCAGCCCGTCCGGCGTTTGAGGACAAGGCCCGTTCAGGGCCGGAGCGGGGGCCCGGGGGCGGCAGCCCCCGGACCGTGCGGCGAACCTCAGACGAGGTTCACGGCACGAGCAGACGTCGCGCCGATCTCCTCCGCCACCTCCGCCAGCACCGCGGCCGGCACCGTGTCGTCGACCGTCAGCACGGCGAGCGCCTCGCCGCCGGCCACCGCGCGGGCGACCTGCATGCCGGCGATGTTGATCCCGGCCTCGCCGAAGACCCGGCCGACCGTGCCGACGACGCCCGGCCGGTCCTCGTACCGCAGGACGACCATGTGGTCGGCGAGCGCGAGGTCGACGTCGTACTCGCCGACCGCGACGATCTTCTGGAGGTGCTTGGGGCCGGCCAGCGTGCCGGACACCGACACCTCCTCGCCGTCCGAGAGGGTGCCGCGCACGGTGACGACGTTGCGGTGGTCGGCCGACTCCGAACTGGTCGTCAGCCGCACCTCGACACCGCGCTCCTGCGCGAACAGCGGGGCGTTGACGTAGGACACCGTCTCGTCGACGACGTCCTCGAAGACACCCTTGAGGGCCGACAGCTCCAGCACCTTCACGTCGTGCTGGGTGATCTCGCCGTACACCTCGACGTCGAGGCGGACGGCCACCTCGCCGGCCAGCGCGGTGAAGATCCGGCCGAGGCGCTCGGCGAGCGGCAGACCGGGCTTGACGTCCTCGGCGATGACGCCGCCCTGGACGTTCACCGCGTCGGGGACCAGCTCACCGGCGAGCGCGAGGCGTACCGAGCGGGCGACGGCGATGCCGGCCTTCTCCTGCGCCTCGTCGGTGGACGCGCCGAGGTGGGGGGTGGCCACGACCTGGTCGAACTCGAACAGCGGGGAGTCGGTGCAGGGTTCCTTCGCGTACACGTCGAGTCCGGCGCCGGCGACCCGGCCCTCCTTCAGCGCCGAGTACAGCGCCTCCTCGTCGACGATGCCGCCGCGCGCGGCGTTGACGATCCGCACGCTCGGCTTGACCTTGCGCAGCGCCTCGTCGCCGATCAGGCCGACCGTCTCGGGCGTCTTGGGCAGGTGGACGGTGATGAAGTCGGAGACCTCGAGCAGCTCGTCCAGCGACAGCACCTTGACGCCCATCTGCGCGGCCCGCGCGGGCTGCACGTAGGGGTCGTAGGCGACGACCTTCATCCCGAAGCCCGACATGCGCTGCGCGACGAGCGCGCCGATACGGCCCAGGCCGACCACGCCGAGCGTCTTCTCGGCCAGCTCGACACCCGTGTACTTGCTGCGCTTCCACTCGCCGTTCTTCAGCGCGGCATTGGCCTGCGGGATGTGGCGGGCGGTGGCCAGCAGCAGACCGCAGGCCAGCTCGGCGGCGGTCACGATGTTCGAGGTGGGGGCGTTGACGACCATCACGCCGGCCTTGGTCGAGGCCGACACGTCGACGTTGTCCAGGCCGACGCCGGCCCGCGCGACCACCTTCAGCCTGCTCGCGGCGGCGATCGCCTCGGCATCCACCTTGGTGGCCGAGCGGATCAGGATCGCGTCCACGTCGGCGATGGCCGGGAGCAGTTCGGCCCGGTCCGCTCCGTTGCAGTGCCGGATCTCGAAGTCCGGGCCGAGCGCGTCCACGGTGGCGGGCGACAGCTCTTCAGCGATGAGTACGACAGGTTTCGAGCTCACGTGAGTCCTCACAAGTCCAGAGCGTGCGGACGGCCGTCCCGACGGCCGCAGGCGGAGGGAGGGGCTAGCCGCGTGGAAGACGCACGACGCTGTGGGCCTGAACGCGAATGTAGGCAGCAGTGTAGTGCTGCGACGGAGGTCGCCTCATGCCTCCGCGGAAGGATCACCCGTCCGTGGCCGGACGGAATGGACAACGGGCCGGAGCAGTGCGCTCCGGCCCCTCGTCCTGAGGCTACGCCTCTTCGTTCACCCAGCTCATCAGCTTGCGGAGCTGCTTGCCGGTGGTCTCCAGCAGGTGCTCGGAGTCGGCGTCCTTGTACTCGTTGTACTTCTTCAGACCGCCGTGGTACTCGTCCATCCAGTTCCGGGCGAAGGTGCCGTCCTGGATCTCGGTGAGGACCTGCTTCATCTCGGCCTTGGTGGCGTCGGTGATGATGCGCGGGCCGGTGACGTAGTCGCCCCACTCGGCGGTCTCGGAGACGCTCCAGCGCATCTTCTCCAGGCCGCCCTCGTACATGAGGTCCACGATCAGCTTCAGCTCGTGCAGGCACTCGAAGTAGGCGATCTCCGGCTGGTAGCCGGCCTCGACCAGGGTCTCGAAGCCCGCCTTGACCAGCGCCGAGGTGCCACCGCACAGGACGGCCTGCTCACCGAACAGGTCGGTCTCGGTCTCCTCGGTGAAGGTCGTCTTGATGACGCCCGCGCGGGTGCCGCCGATGCCCTTGGCGTACGACAGCGCCAGCGCGAAGGCGTTGCCCGTGGCGTCCTGCTCCACCGCGGCGATCGCGGGGACGCCGCGGCCCTCCTCGTACTGGCGGCGGACCAGGTGGCCCGGGCCCTTCGGGGCGACCAGGGCGACGTCGACGCCGGCCGGGGCCTTGATGAAGCCGAAGCGCACGTTGAAGCCGTGGGCGAAGAACAGCGCGTCGCCGTCCTTCAGGTTCGGGGCGATGGACTCCTCGTAGACCTGGGCCTGGATCGGGTCCGGGATGAGGATCATGATGACGTCGGCCTCGGCGGCGGCCTCGGCCGGGGCCACCACGCGCAGGCCCTGCTCCTCGGCCTTGGCCTTGGACTTGGAGCCCTCGTGCAGACCGACCCGGACGTCGACACCGGAGTCACGCAGCGACAGGGCGTGGGCGTGGCCCTGGCTGCCGTATCCGATGACCGCGACCTTGCGGCCCTGGATGATGGACAGGTCGGCGTCGGCGTCGTAGAACAGCTCGGCCACTTTGGGTTCTCTCCTTGGGGTGCAGGTGTTGCGTCCCACCGTATGACGGCGGGCGGAAGGGAAGTCTCGGGGTCTCGGCATACGGGCGGCCGGATGACGCCGGCCGCCCGTTCCGTGTCTTAAGCCGACCGGTCGAGGGAGCGCAGGGACCGGTCCGTGATCGAACGGGCGCCACGGCCGATCGCGATCGTTCCCGACTGGACCAGTTCCTTGATGCCGTACGGCTCCAGCATCTTGAGCATGGCGGACAGCTTGTCGCTGCTGCCGGTGGCCTCGATGGTCACGGCCTCCGGGGAGACGTCGACCGTCTTGGCGCGGAAGAGCTGGACGATCTCCACGATCTGGGAGCGCGTCTCGTTGTCGGAGCGCACCTTCACCAGAACGAGTTCGCGCTGGACGGCCTGTCCCGGTTCCAGCTCGACGATCTTCAGCACCTCGACGAGCTTGTTGAGCTGCTTGGTGACCTGCTCCAGCGGCAGGGCCTCCACGCTCACCACGATCGTGATGCGGGAGATGTCGGCGTGCTCGGTGACGCCGACGGCGAGCGAGTCGATGTTGAAGCCGCGGCGCGAGAACAGGGCGGCGATCCGGGCGAGGATGCCCGGCTTGTTCTCCACCAGGACGGAGAGCGTGTGCTTGGACATGTCTTCTTTACGTCTCTCTCGCTCAGTCGTCTTCGTTGTCGCCGAAGTCGGGGCGGACGTCACGGGCGGCCATGATCTCGTCGTTGGAGGTGCCGGCGGCGACCATCGGCCACACCATCGCGTCCTGGTGGACGATGAAGTCGACGACGACCGGGCGGTCGTTGATCGAGTTCGCCTCCTCGATGACCTTGTCGAGGTCGTCCGGGGACTCGCAGCGGATCGCGTGGCAGCCCATCGCCTCGGACAGCTTCACGAAGTCCGGAACGCGCGTGCCCCGGGCGTCCGGGTTCACGTCGTTCGGACCGGAGTGCAGCACCGTGTTGGAGTAGCGCTGGTTGTAGAACAGCGTCTGCCACTGGCGGACCATCCCGAGGGCGCCGTTGTTGATGATGGCGACCTTGATCGGGATGTTGTTCAGGGCGCAGGTGGTGAGTTCCTGGTTGGTCATCTGGAAGCAGCCGTCGCCGTCGATCGCCCAGACCGCCTGGTCCGGCACGCCGGCCTTGGCGCCCATCGCGGCCGGGACCGCGTAGCCCATCGTGCCCGCGCCGCCGGAGTTCAGCCAGGTGGCGGGCTTCTCGTACTGGATGAAGTGGGCGGCCCACATCTGGTGCTGGCCGACGCCCGCGGCGAAGATCGTCCCCTCGGGGGCCAGTCGGCCGATCCGCTCGATGACCTGCTGCGGGGAGAGCGAGCCGTCGGAGGGCTGGTCGTAGCCGAGCGGGTAGGTCTCGCGCCAGCGGCTGAGGTCCTTCCACCAGGCGGTGTAGTCGCCCCGGTGGCCCTCGCTGTGCTCCTTCTGGACGGCCTGGACCAGGTCGGCGAGGACCTCGCGCGCGTCGCCCACGATCGGGACGTCGGCGGTGCGGTTCTTGCCGATCTCCGCCGGGTCGATGTCCGCGTGGACGATCTTGGCGAAGGGCGCGAAGCTGTCCAGCTTGCCGGTGACGCGGTCGTCGAAGCGGGCGCCCAGCGCGACGATCAGGTCCGCCTTCTGCAGTCCGGTGACGGCGGCCACCGAGCCGTGCATGCCGGGCATGCCCAGGTGCTGCGGGTGGCTGTCGGGGAACGCGCCCAGCGCCATCAGCGTGGTGGTGACGGGCGCGCCGGTCAGCTCGGCGAGGACCTTCAGCTCGGCGGTGGCGCCGGCCTTGAGCACGCCGCCGCCGACGTACAGGATCGGCCGCTTGGCGGCGGTGATCAGCTTGGCGGCCTCGCGGATCTGCTTGGCGTGCGGCTTGGTCACCGGCCGGTAGCCGGGCAGGTCCATGGCGGGCGGCCAGGAGAACGTGGTCTTCGCCTGGAGGGCGTCCTTGGCGATGTCGACCAGGACCGGGCCCGGACGGCCGGTGGAGGCGATGTGGAAGGCCTGCGCGATGACCTGCGGGATGTCCTCGGCGCGGGTGACCAGGAAGTTGTGCTTGGTGATCGGCATGGTGATGCCGACGATGTCCGCCTCCTGGAAGGCGTCCGTGCCGATCGCCTTGGAGGCCACCTGCCCGGTGATCGCCACGAGCGGCACCGAGTCCATGTGGGCGTCGGCGATCGGGGTCACCAGGTTGGTGGCGCCGGGGCCCGAGGTCGCCATGCAGACGCCGACCCGGCCGGTGGCCTGCGCGTAGCCGGTGGCCGCGTGGCCGGCGCCCTGCTCGTGCCGGACCAGGACGTGGCGGACCCGGGTGGAGTCCATCAGCGGGTCGTAGGCGGGAAGGATCGCACCGCCGGGAATGCCGAATACCGTGTCGGCGCCGACCTCCTCGAGAGAACGGATGAGGGACTGCGCACCCGTCACGTGCTCGACGGACGCGGAGTGTCCTCCGGATCGGGGCCGCGGCTGCGGATGGGCCCCGGTGGCCTGCTCGGTCATCGGCATTCTCTTCTCGATGCTGAGGGTTTTACTGAGGGTCGTGCGGGTCGTGCGGGTGGTGCGGTGCCTGCGGGTTTTGTGCAACAAAAAACCCCTCGTGCCAAAAGGCAAGCGAGGGGAGCGCGCCGGGTGTGGGTCGCGGTGTGTTCCGGTCCGACCGGACGTCACCAGCTTCAGCCGACGCGCTTTCCAAGTACGAGAATTCGGGTGCGCATGGCATTGACCCTCCCTCTGGCGCGCACCGACTGTCAAGTGGGTGGGACGGGAGTCTCATTATGTGAGCGAAGGGCATTCCCGCTCCCGAGTACGGCCGTGACGCCGCCGGCGACGACGCCACCTGCGTGGACACCACTGGTGTACACCCCCGCGCCCCCGCCCGCGAACGCGGGTTCCACGGGCTCGTGGGGCACCGGGAAGCGGCCCGTCGCCAGGGCCCGGCGCAGCCGGTACTCGTCCAGCGGTCCGGTGAAGGCCATGCCCTGGCCGTGGGTGCAGCCCATCGCGCGCAGGGCGACGACCTGTTCGGGAAGGTCCACCCCGTCGGCGACCGACTGGAGCCCCAGATCGCCGGCGATCCGCAGCAGCCCGCTGGTGATCTTGTGCAGCCGGGCGGACTCGACGACGCCCTCGACCAGGGAGCGGTCCAGCTTGAGGATGTCCACGGGGAGCCGGCGCAGCGCCGTGAGGGCCGCGTAGCCGCTGCCGAAGCCGTCCAGGGCGATGCGGACGCCGAGGCGTTTCAGAGCCCCCAGGCGGCGCTCCAGCTCGTCCAGCGGCACTCTGGGGTCGGTGTCGGAGAGTTCGATCACGAGGGAACCGGACGGCAGGCCGTGCCGGGTCAGCAGCGCCTCCACCGAGCCGAGGGGCAGCGAACGGTCCGTCAGCCGCCGGGCGCCCATCCGTACGACCACCGGCAGGGTCAGCCCGCTCGCGGTGCGGTCGGCGGCCTGTTCGACGGCCTCCTCCAGCACCCAGCGGCCCAGCTCGGCCGCTCTGTCGCCGTCCTCCGCGACCCGCAGGAACTCGGCCGGCGTGAAGAGGACTCCCTGGGAGGAGCGCCAGCGGGCCTGCGCGGCCACCGACGTGATCCGGCCGTCGTCCAGGCGCACCACGGGCTGGTGCAGCAGCGCGAACTCGCCGTCGTGCAGCGCGGCCCGCAGCCGTGTGGCCAGCTCCGCCTTGCGGACGACGTCCTGCTGCATCTGCGGCTTGTACAGCTCGACGCGGCCCTTGCCGCCAGCCTTGGCGCGGTACATGGCGAGGTCGGCGTTGCGCAGCAGTTCGCCGGCGCCGAGACCGGGGTCGGCGAAGGCGACGCCGATGGACGCGGCGACCCGTACCTCGCCGCCGTCGATGAGGTACGGCTGGGAGAGCGTGAGCCGCAGGCGGTCGGCGAGTTCCAGTATCTGCCGTTCACGGGCGGCCCGGTCGCGGGCGCCGTCGCCGACGATCAGGGCCGCGAACTCGTCTCCTCCCAGCCGGGAGGCGGTGTCCGACTTGCGGACCGCTTCCTGGAGCCGGCGGGCGGCCTGGACCAGGAGCTGGTCGCCCGCCGCGTGGCCGATGGTGTCGTTGACGGCCTTGAACCCGTCGAGGTCGATGAACAGGACGGCCGTGCCCCGCAGGGCCTGGCGGTCGGAGCTGCGCCGGCCGGACAGGGCCTGCTGGACGCGCCGGGTGAACAGGGCGCGGTTGGGCAGGTCGGTGAGCGGGTCGTGCTCGGCGTTGTGCTGGAGCTGGGCCTGGAGCCGCACGCGTTCGGTGACGTCCCGGCTGTTGAAGATGAGGCCGCCGTGGTGGCGGTTGACGGTGGACTCGACGTTGAGCCAGCCGCCGTCGCCGGAGCGGAACCGGCACTCGATGCGGGTGGTGGGCTCGTCCTGGGGGCTGGCGGCGAGGAAGCGGCGCACCTCGTGCACCACGCAGCCGAGGTCGCCGGGGTGGATCAGGTCGGCCAGCTCGGTGCCCACCAGGTCCTCGGCGGGCCGGCCGTAGACGCCCGCGGCGGCCGGGGAGACGTAGCGCAGGACCCCGCTGGGCGCGGCGATCATGATGACGTCGCTGGAACCCTGCACCAGGGAGCGGAAGTGGTTCTCCTTCTGGGCCAGTTCCTGGGTGAGGGTGATGTTGTCGAGCAGCATGATCCCCTGGCGCACCACGAGGGCGAGCACGACCGTGCCGCCGGTCAGCAGCACCACGCGGTCGACGCTGCGGCCGTTGAGGACGTTGTAGAGGATCCCCAGGGTGCAGACGGCGGCGGCGAGGTAGGGCGTCAGCGCGGCCAGGGAGCCGGTGATGGGCCGGGTGGACGGGAAGCGGCCGTGCTCGCCCTGCTGGGCAGGCGCCTGCGCCTGGGGGTGCGGGGCGGTGTGCGCGGTCGGCCGGCCGGGCTGCGGGGTGCGGCCCGGGGTGCGCGGCGGCGTCTGCGGGCGGGCGCCGGCGCGCCGGCCGGGGAGGTGTTCGAGGACCACGCGCGTGTGTCCCTCCTCCGCGGCCTGCCGTCGGGAGGCGGCCCAGGGCGCGTAGGCGAGGAGCAGCGAGCCGGCGAACCAGCCCGCGTCGAGGAGTTGGCCCGAGCGGTAGTTGTTGTGCAGCAGCGGCGAGGTGAACAGGGCGTCGCACATCACGGTCAGCGCGAGCGCGCCGACGGCCGTGTTGACCGCCGTGCGGTTCACCGAGGTGCGCCGGAAGTGCAGCACCAGCACCATGCTCACCAGCGCGATGTCCAGCAGCGGGTACGCCAGCGAGAGGGCGGCGTGCGCCACGCTCGGCCCGTCGAACTTGGCGGCCTGGGCGAGCGCGAGACTCCAGGAGAGGGTGAGCAGCGAACCGGCGATCAGCCAGGCGTCGAGCGCCAGGCAGACCCAGCCGGCCTTCGTCATGGGGCGGGCGGCGAGCACCAGCAGCCCCACGATGGCGGGGGGCGCGAAGCACAGGAAGAACAGGTCGGCGAAGCTGGGGCTGGGCACGGGACGGCCGAGGACCACCTCGTACCAGCCCCAGACGAAGTTGCCGAGGGCCGCCATCGCCGAGGAGAGCGAGAACAGCAGCCAGGCGGGTCGAAAGCGGACGCGGCGGTTGCGCGCGTAGAGCAGGCACGAGACGGCGGCCGTGCCGGCCGCGGCGGTGAGCCCGAAGTCGCCCATGATCAACGCGAGTCGGTCGGAGCCCCAGCCCAGCGCGGAGCCGACGGCGTACACCGCGCAGACCAGGGCGAGCAGAAGTTGGTGGACCAGGTTCGATCCGGGGCCGTGGGCGGACGGCGGTCCGAGGCGCGGCCTCCCGGCAGGGGCCGCCTGTGTCCGCGGCGCTCCGTCGAGGAGGGGCGTGGAGGTCGACGGCGAACTCACCGCGGCCTCCCGGTCCGTGTGGCTCCCGGGCCCCTCGGGGTGCGGGACGGTGGCTGCGTCCGCCTCCCGCGGCCGCCGCATCCCGAGGAAGGGGGGCCGTGGGGAGAACCGTGGTGGGTGCGGTGACCGTGACCGCCCGCGGCCGGGTGCCAGGGTCGCCGCCGGCGGCTCCGCCGCGTCGGATCGTTCGTCCATAGGCCGTGCATCGCCCGTCGCCCCCCTCACAAGTCTGAAATGTCCATCCCTGACGCCGATCCTGCGCGGCGCAGCCCCTGTCGGGACGATACACCAGTCTCGTCACTCAGGGACATAGTTCCTCTACGCTGCGTGACGATCATCGGCATATGCGCCCGGATGAGGTACAGAACGCGTCCGCAGGACTGCGGAGCGTGCCCGTGCAGGGGCGGCGGAGTTCCCCGGCGCCGTCAGGATCCGTCGTCCGTGCCCGTCGTCACGATCACGTTGCGCAGCGGTTCACGGTTCACGAAGCGGGTCAACTGGTCCGCCAGCAGGCGCTCGGCGCGGGGACGGAAGGCCGAGGTGGGTCCGCCGACGTGGGGGCTGATGAGGACGCCCGGCGCGGTCCACAACGGGTGGCCCGGGGGCAGGGGTTCGGGGTCGGTGACGTCCAGGGCGGCGGTGAGGCGGCCCCGTCGGAGTTCGGCGAGCAGCGCCTGCGTGTCGACGACCCCTCCGCGGGCCACGTTGACCAGCAGCGCGCCGTCCTTCATCCGGGCCAGGAAGCCGGCGTCGACCAGGCCGCGCGTGCTGTCGTCCAGCGGCGTCGAGAGGATCACCACGTCCGCCTCGGGGAGCAGGGCGGGCAGTTCGGCGATCGGGTGCACGGGGCCGCGCGCCGTCGTGCGCCAGGAGCGCGCGACGCGCGCCACCCGCGCCACCTCGAACGGCACGAGCCGGTCCTCGATGGCGGCGCCGATGGAGCCGTACCCGACGACGAGGACGTTCTTGTCGGCGAGCGCGGGATGGAACGCGCCCTGCCAGCGCCCCTCGTCCTGCGCGCGCACGAACCCGGGGATGCCGCGCAGGGCGGCCAGGGTGAGGGTGAGCGCCAGTTCCGCGGTGCTGGCCTCGTGCACCCCGCGCGCGTTGCACAGCCGCACCCCGGGCACGAGGTCCGCCAGGCGCGCGGTGATGTCGTCGACGCCGGCGGTGAGGGTCTGCACGACCTGGAGGCGGCTCATCTCCCGCAGCGGACGTACCTTCACGGGCTGCCGCTTCATGTACGGCACCACGTAGACGACGCAGCGCGCGGGGTCACCGGGGTAGGGCTGGTCGCCGCTCTCCCCGCCGTCCCAGAAGAGGTAGTCGAGCCCCTCGGGGAGCCCGTCGATCTCGTCGGGCGGGATGGGCAGCCATACGTCGCGTGCCAGGTCAGCGGTCATGCCAGGAGGCTATGTCAGGGGTGTGCCGGCCCAGCGGTTAGGTTGGGGGGTCCGGCGAGGGAGGGTCACGAGCAGGTGGAGCGCAGGACGATCGGCGCGGGGGCGCTCGAGGTGGGGGCCGTGGGCCTCGGGTGCATGCCGATGAGCTGGGCGTACAGCGGGTCGCGGCAGCGCGGTGACGAGTCGCTGAGGGCGGTGCACCGGGCGCTGGACGCGGGTTCGTCCCTGCTGGACACCGCGGACATGTACGGGCCGTTCACCAACGAGCTGTTGCTGGGGCGGGCGTTGAAGGAGCGGCGGGCGGACGCGTTCGTGTCGACGAAGGTGGGGCTGCTCGTCGGTGAGCAGCACATCGTCGCCAACGGCCGCCCCGGATACGTGAGACGGGCCTGCGACGCGTCCCTGCGGCGCCTTCAGACGGACGTCATCGACCTCTACCAGTTGCACCGTGCCGACCCCGAGATCCCGGTCGAGGAGACCTGGGGCGCGATGGCGGAGCTGGTACGGGTGGGCAAGGTGCGGGCGCTGGGGTGGTGCGCGGTGGGGGCGCGCGGCGGCCGCCGGTCGGGCGGTCTGTACGACGGAACGATTCGGCAGCTGGGGCGGGTCCAGCAGGTCTTCCCGGTGGCCGCGGTGGAGGCGGAGCTGTCGGTGTGGTCGCCCGAGGCGCTGGAGGCGCTGCTGCCGTGGTGCGAGGCGCGCGGCGTCGGCTTCCTGGCGGCGATGCCGCTCGGCAACGGCTTTCTCACCGGCACGCTGAAGCCCGGCCGGGGCTTCGAGCCGGACGACCTGCGGGCCCGGCATCCGCGGTTCACCGCCGAGATGATGGCCGCGAACCAGCCGATCGTGGCCGGTCTGCGCCGGATCGCCGCCCGGCACGGCGAGGGGGTGACGGCGGCGCAGGTGGCGCTGGCCTGGGTGCTGTCGCGCGGCCGGCACGTGGTCCCCGTGCCGGGCGCCAAGCAGGAACGCTGGGTGGCGGAGAACGCGGCGGCGGCCGGGCTGCGTCTGACGCCGCAGGACCTGGCGGAGGTGGCGAAGCTGCCGGCGGCGCTGGGATCGTGGGAATGAGTGCCCCTCGGGGGTGGTGCCGGCGCAGATCGGGAACCCTGGAGACGTGCGCTGCGTAGGACTGGGCGTAGGACGAATGGACCCGCCGAAGGAACCGCCGTGCCGAAGGGACCGTGATCGTGGAACGTCGAGCTGTGTCCGCCGTGTTGGCCGTGCTGGCCGGGGGCGCCCTGCTGGCGACGGCCGGCTGCTCCCCGGGCGCCGGGCCGTCGCCGCGCGCCTCCGCCAGCCCCTCACCGGGCGGCGCGTCCGCGCCGGCGGCCTCCCCGTCGGCGGTACGGACCCCGCCCGCGAAGGGCACGGTCACGGTGGTGCGCACGGTCGCTGAGGGTCTGAACAGTCCCTGGGGGCTGGCCCCCCTTCCGGAGGGCGGCCTGCTGGTCGCCTCGCGCGACGAGGGGACGATCACACGGGTCGACGAGAAGACGGGCGCGAAGACGCGGCTCGGCGAGGTGCCCGGCGTCTCCGCGGCCGGCGAGGGCGGCCTGCTGGGCCTCGCGCTGTCTCCCCGCTACGCCTCGGACCGCATGGTCTACGCGTACGTCACCACGGCGTCGGACAACCGCGTCGTCCGTATGCTCTACGACGCGAAGCGGCCGGCCGGGGACCAGCTGGGGGCGCCCGACACGATCTTCAAGGGCATACCCAAGGGCATGATCCACAACGGTGGCCGGATCGCCTTCGGTCCCGACGGGATGCTGTACGCCGGCACCGGCGAGAACGGCGACCGCGGGCTGGCCCAGGACCCCAAGTCCCTGGGCGGCAAGATCCTGCGGCTGACCCCGGAGGGCGAACCGGCTCCCGGCGACCCCTTCCCCGGCTCACCGGTGTACTCCTACGGCCACCGCAATGTGCAGGGCCTGGCCTGGGACGCCGAGCAGCGGCTGTTCGCCTCGGAGTTCGGCCAGGACACGTGGGACGAGCTGAACGCGATCGCGCCGGGCGCCGACTACGGCTGGCCGGTCGCGGAGGGCAGGAGCGCCGGGGGCGGCGGCGCGGACGCGAAGTTCCGCGACCCGATAGCCCAGTGGCACACCGACGACGCCTCCCCCAGCGGCATCGCCTACGCCCGGGGGTCGATCTGGATGGCCGGTCTCAAGGGACAGCGCCTGTGGCGCGTCCCCCTTCGCGGGACGGCCGCCTCGGCGGCGCCGCAGGCCTTCCTGGCGGGCGAGTACGGCCGGCTGCGCACGGTGGTGTCGGCGGGCGGGGACCGGCTGTGGGTCACGACCAGCAACACGGACGGCCGCGGCGGCCCGAAGCCGGGGGACGACCGGATCCTGGAGCTGCGGGTGAGCTGAGCGCCGTCACCCGCCCCCGGCCGCGCCATCACCCGTCCCCGCCCGCGCCATCACCCGTCCCCGCCCGCGCCGTCACCCGTCCCCGGCCGCGCCGTCACCCGTCCCCGGCCGCGGGGTCCGCCCGGTCCGGTCCCCCGCGGACCGGCCCGTCCCCCGCGGGCTCCTCGCCCCGCCCCTCTCCCGGCTCCGCCTCGATCGTGTCGGTCTCGATCGGGTCGGTCTCGGCGGCCCGGACCACGACCTTTCCGGAGGCGAGGTCTATCGGTCCGTGCCCGGGGTCGGCGTCGCCGACGTCCTCGCGGGTCAGCTCCAGCCGGTTCTGCTCGTCGCGGGTGTGCTTGCGGCCGGGCGCGAAGAGTTCCTCGAAGGGGCTGAACATTGTCCTCCTCCGGCGTGCCTGGTCAGCGGCCCGAGCCCATTATCGCGCGGCCACCCGGTCTTCGGCGTTCGGCGGGAACAGCCCCTGCCGGTGGGCCAGCGCCGCCGCCTCGCCCCGGCCCGAGACGTCGAGCTTGGACAAGATGTTCGAGACGTGGACGCTCGCCGTCTTCGGCGAGATGAACAGCTCCTCGGCGATCTGGCGGTTGGTGCGGCCCTCGGACACCAGCCGCAGGACGTCCCGTTCCCGGCTGGTCAGGCCGAGGGCCGTCAGCGGGTCGACGGGAGCGGCCGGGGCGGCGGCGCGGTCCGCGACGGGCGCCGGGCCCAGGCGGGCGCGCCGGCCGAGCAGGGCGGCGGCGTCGGCGAGGGGACGGGCGTCGAGGTGGGCGGCGACCGCGTGGACGAGGCGCAGCAGCTCGGCGGCCCGGTCGCGTTCGGCGGCGTCGCCGGTGGAGAGCAGGGCCTCGGCCAGCCGGAGCCGGGTGCGGGCGAGGTCGTAGGGGCGTTCCAGGCGTTCGAAGGCGGTGACGGCCTCGCACCAGTCGTCGGGGCCGGCGCCGCCCTCGGCGCGCAGGACCTCGGCGCGCACCCAGTGTTCGTGGGCCTGCCAGACCGGCGCGATCGTGACGAGCTTCTTGGCGGCGTCGCGGATCCGGGCCAGGAGGCCGTCGCGGCCGGCGTCGGCGGCGGGCAGCGCGCGGGCGTCGCCCTCGGCGGCCGCGGCGGCGAGCAGCAGGGGCCAGGCGTCGCGCTGGGTGCCGGGCGGGAAGCCGCGGTCGAGGACGGGGACGACGTGGGCGCGGGCGTCCAGCGGGCGGCCCCGGGCCGCGGCCAGTTGGACGACGAGGCGGGTGAGGGGCAGGTGGTGCTGCGGGGCGCGCTCCTGGGAGCCGAAGTAGTCGCGCCCCGCGTCGAGCCGGCGCGCGGCCTCGGCGAGGTCGCCGCGCGCGAGGGCGAGTTCGGCGCGGAGGATGGCGTGCACCCCGCGGACCGCCACGCCCTGGCCGACCCGGCCGGCGGCGGCGCACGCGCGGTCCGCCTCGTCCCAGCGGCCCAGGGAGAAGAGGGATTCGGCGAGGTTGCCCCACACCCAGGCCTCGGTGTCGGGCGGTCCGTGCCGCCGCGCGAAGTCGAGGCCCTTCTCCAGCATCGGGACGGCCTCGCGCGAGCGGCCGACCGCCTCCAGTTCGGAGGGCAGGTTGACGTAGGCGTTGAGGGCGACGGCGGGGGCGTCCTCGGCGAGGGCCCGCTCCCTGACCTCGTGCAGCTCCGCGAGTCCGGCCTCGATGTGGCCGGCGTGGACCTTGAGGACGCCCAGGATCTGGCGGGCGTCCAGCTCGGTCTCGCGGGAGCCGATCATGCGGGCGTACTCCACGGCGCGCTCGGCCGCCTGGTAGGCCTCGGGGCCGGGGGCGTGGATCGTGGACCAGTGGGCCAGGTGGGCGAGCACCTCGGCGTGCACCGCGCTGGGCGGCAGCCCGCCCAACAGCTCCTGAGCGGTGGCCAGTTCCTCGCGGCCGCTGCCGCGGCCGAGGGCGCGCGCGAGCCGGGAGCGCTGCATCCAGAACCAGGCGGCGCGCAGGGGGTCGTCCTCGTCCTCCAGCAGCCGCAGCGCCCGCTTGGCGATCTTCAGGGCGCGTTCGCGCTCCCCGCAGTAGCGGCCCGCGACGGCGGCCTCGGCCATGAGGTCGAGATAGCGCAGCGGGGTGGCGGCGGGGTCGCGGCCGCCGGGGGTCCCTCCACACCTCTCGGGCAGTGGGCGGGGGTAGGCCTCGGTGTGGTCGACGGCGCGCAGCGCGGCCCGCACCTCCTGCGGGGCGGACTCCCACAGTTCCATCGCCCGTTCCAGAAGCCGCAGTTGTTCGCTGTAGGCGCGCCGGGAGCGGGCCTCGACGGAGGCGTCGAGGACGGCGGGCAGGGCCTTGGCCGGGTCGTGGGCGTGGTACCAGTAGCTGGCCAGCCGCATGACGCGCTCGTCGGCGGGGACGAGTGCCGGGTCGGCCTGGAGGGCTTCGGCGTAGCGGCGGTTGAGGCGGGCGCGCTCGCCGGGCAGGAGGTCGTCGCTGACGGCCTCGCGGACCAGGGAGTGGCGGAAGCGGTAGCCGTCGCCGTCGGGGGTGGCGAGCAGGAGGTTGGCGTTGACGGCGGCGCGCAGCGCGTCGATGAGGTCGTCCTCGGCGAGCCGGGCGACGGCGTCGAGCAGCCGGTACTCGACGGTGGAGCCGCCCTCGGCCACGATCCGGGCGACGTGCTGGGCGCTCTCGGGCAGCGCCTCGACGCGGACGAGGAGCAGGTCGCGCAGGGAGTCGGTGAGGCCGGTGCGGCAGCCCTCGTGGGCGGCGACGGCGAGTTCCTCGACGAAGAAGGCGTTGCCGTCGGAGCGTTCGAAGATGTCGTCGACCTGGGCGGGGTCGGGTTCGCGGGCGAGGATGCCGGCGATCTGGCGGCAGACCTCGTCGCGGGTGAGGCGGGCCAGTTCCAGGCGGCGGACGGTGCGCAGCCGGTCGAGTTCGGCGAGCAGGGGGCGCAGCGGGTGGCGGCGGTGGATGTCGTCGGCGCGGTAGGTGGCGAGGACGACGAGGCGGCCGGTGCGCAGGGTGCGCAGCAGGTAGGACAGGAGGTGGCGGGTGGAGGCGTCGGCCCAGTGCAGGTCCTCCAGGACGAGGACGACGGTGTGCTTCGCGGCGACGCGTTCCAGGACGCGGGCGGTGAGTTCGAAGAGGCGGGCCATGCCCTCCTCGTCGTGGCGTCCGGTCCGGTTCGGCCCCAACTCCGGCAGGAGCCGGGCGAGTTCCTCCTCCTGGCCGGCGGCGCAGGCGGCCAGTTCGTCCGGCAGGGTGCGGCGCAGGGCGCGCAGGGCGGTGGAGAACGGGGCGAAGGGCAGTCCGTCGGCGCCGATCTCGACGCAGCCGCCGAGGGCGACGACGGCCCCCCGGCGGCCGGCGGCCGTGGCGAACTCCTCGACCAGCCGGGTCTTTCCGACGCCGGCCTCGCCGCCGATGAGCAGCGCCTGCGGTTCTCCCGTCGCGGCGCGGGTGAGCGCCTCGTTCAGGGTGTCCAGTTCGTCGGCGCGGCCGACGAAGACGGGGCTGACTGACCTGGTCTCCACGGGGGCGAGCATGGCACGCGCAGACGACGAGGGCCCAGCGGATATCGCCGGGCCCTCGTCCGCGGGGCGGCCGACCCCCGTGCGGCCGCCCCGCCCGGTGGCGGTGCTCACGCCGGCCGGGGGAAGCCGAACCGGCGCGGGCGGCGGGTATGCGGTTCGCTCTCGGCTTCGCCCTCGGAGCGCTCGGCGGCGCGTGCGGTGGCTTCGCGGCGGGCGGCGCGGGCGCCGCGGACGGCCTCGTGGGCCAGTCGCTCCTCGGCGGCCCGGCGGCGCAGTTCGGTGGAGCGGGCCTGGTGGAGTTCGAGCTCGTACATGGTGTGTCCCCTGAGAGGTCGGTGTCGGGCTTCGCTTGCTGCGATGCCTTCACTGTCGTCTGCCAGGGGGGTGCGCCACATCGGGAGAGTGCCGCATCTTCGGCGGCGGGCGGGGGCCTTAGACGCGCCGGAGGGGCCTCAGGCCGGCCGTAAGGTGCTTACGGCGGGTCTGAGGCCCCTCGTGACGTGCGCGGACTCAGCCGCCGGAGGGCAGGCCGAGCAGGGCGTCGGTGTACTTCAGGACGGCCAGCAGCAGGCCGACGACGCCGAGGACGACGCCGGCCCAGGAGACCGACTTGATCCAGGCCGCCTGCGGACGGGCCGGGCTGCTGAAGGCGGGGCGCGCCAGCACGACGACGCCGGTGACCAGCGCGGCCAGGGCGAAGAGGCCGGCCCACAGGGCGGTGGCCTGCCAGGCGTCGCCGTAGATCGCCTCCAGCTGCTTGGCGACGGTCGTGCCGGAGGAGGCGGACGTCTGCAACTGGCCGACGAGGGTCTGGCGGGCCCCGGCGAGGGTGCCGATCCAGCTGCCGGTGAGCGAGACGAAGCCGAGCACGGCGGAGACGACG
Source organism: Streptomyces sp. NBC_00704 (assembly GCF_036226605.1). NCBI lineage: Bacteria > Bacillati > Actinomycetota > Actinomycetes > Kitasatosporales > Streptomycetaceae > Streptomyces > Streptomyces sp. NBC_00704. Next base: position 5,771,668 of record NZ_CP109000.1, on the reverse strand, counting down.
GCGCCCGCGCCCTGGCCGACGCCGGCGGAGCCGTCCGTGACGGCGGCCTCGTTCCCGGCGGCGAGTTCGTCCACGGCGGCGGGTTCGCCGGCGCCCTCCCCGGAGTGCGGGGCCTCCTCGGTCACCTCGCCCGTGGCGCCCACGACGGCGGCCTTCTCGTCGTCGGTCGTGGTCCCGGCGGTCTCGGGGCCGGTCTCGTCAGCAGTCTTGGTTCCCATACCTCGCACCGTACGGACGCTCTCTGAGAGGTCTCTTAATGATCGTCGTGAGCGGTACGCGCGCGTGCGTCGCGCCACTCCTGGGCCAGCACGGACCACACCTCCAGGTCGTGCCGCACCCCACGATAGGGGTACGCCTGCCGGCGCACGCCGTCCCGGGTCATGCCGAGCCGGCGGGCGACGTCCAGGCTGGGCGTGTTGCCGGCGGAGGCGACCCATTCCACGCGCTGGATGCCGCGCTGCTCGACCGCGAAGTCGATCAGCACCCGGACGGCCCGGGTGACCAGTCCGCGGCCGGTGCCGGCGGGCTCCAGCCAGCACCCGACCTCGCAGTTGCCGGCCTCGGCGTCGAAGTTCAGGAAGAGCACGCCGCCCACGAGCCGGCCGTCCAGCCACAGGCCGTGCAGCGAGCCGGTGTCGGCGGCCCGCATGTCGGCGTAGCGCTGGAGCACCTCGCGCGCCCCGGCCGCGTCGGTGGCCTTCGAGCCGAAGGGGACGTAGCGGTTGATGAACTCGCGGCCGCGTTCGAGGTGGGCGAGGAACTCCTCGGCGTGCCAGGGCTCCAGGGGGCGCAGTTCGGCTCCGTCGTCACCCAGCGATGTCGCGTACATCGGCTCGCGGCTCCTTCTCCGGTACGTGGGCTGCGTCCACAGCCTGCGCGAGCCTCTCATGGGCGGCGCGGCACTCGGGAGCCTCGATGCTGATCCTCGGCAGCCGCCGGTCGAGCCCGCGCGGCAGCCACCAGTTGGCGCCGCCGAGCAGGTGCATCAGCGCGGGCACCAGCAGCGTGCGCAGCACGAAGGCGTCGAGGGCGACGGCGGCGGCGAGGCCGATGCCGAACATGGCGATCACCCGGTCGCCGCTGAGGACGAAGGCCAGGAACACCGAGATCATGATGACGGCGGCGGAGTTGATGACCCGGCTGGTCTCGGCGAGGCCGACGCGGACGGCGCGCCGGTTGTCGCCGGTCTCCAGCCACTCCTCGTACATCCGGCTGACCAGGAAGACCTGGTAGTCCATGGAAAGGCCGAACAGCACCGACACCATGATCACGGGGAGGAAGGGCTCGATCGGGCCTGCCCGGCCGAGGCCCAGCGGTTCGCTCCCCCAGCCCCACTGGAAGATCGCGACGACGACTCCGAACGCGGCGGCGACGGCGGCCACGTTCATCACGGCGGCCTTGAGCGGTATGCCGACGGAGCGGAACGCGAGCAGGAGCAGCAGCGCGCCCAGGGCGACGACGACGCCCACGAACAGGGGCAGTTTGCCGACGATGACGGCGGCGAAGTCGTCGTAGCCGGCCGTCACCCCGCCGACGTGCACGTCGAGGGAGGTGCCGGCCCGCGCGCGGGGTAGCACCTCGGTGCGCAGCCGGTGGACGAGGTCGCTGGTGCGCGGCGACTGCGGCGAGGACCGCGGCACGACGGTGAGGTGGGCGGCGCGGCCGGCGGAGTCGAAGGTCACCGGCGTCACGGACGCGACGCCGTCGACGGCGCGCAGGGCCGTGCCGAGGTTGTCCAGGGCGAGCCGGTCCTCGGCGCCGTGGACGCGGGTCACGAGGGTCAGCGGGCCGTTCACGCCGGGTCCGAAGCCGTCGGCGAGGAGGTCGTAGGCCTGGCGGGTGGTGGCCGACCGCGGCCCGTTGCCCTGGTCGGAGCTGCCCAGGCGCAGGGAGAGGGTGGGCAGGGCGAGGACCGTGACGACGACGAGGGCCAGCGCGCCGAGCAGCCGGGGGTGGCGCTCCACGAACGCCGACCAGCGGGCGGCGAGCCCGGTCGGCAGTTCGGGCCGGGGCCCGTGGTCGGCGAGGCGGCGCCGTTCGCGGCGGCTGAGGGCGCGCATGCCGAGGAACGACAGCAGGGCGGGCAGCAGCGTCACGGAGGCGGCGACGGTGAGGACGACGGTCAGCGAGGCGGCGACCGCCACGCCGTTGAGGAAGCTCAGGCGCAGGGTGAGCATGCCGAGCAGGGCCAGGCACACGGTGGCGCCCGCGAAGACCACGGCGCGTCCGGTGGTGGCGACGGCGTTCGCGGCGGCCTCGGCGACCGGCAGTCCGCGTTTCAGTCCGCGCCGGTGCCGGGTGACGATGAACAGGGCGTAGTCGATGCCGACGCCGAGCCCGACGAGCAGGCCGAGCATGGGCGCGAAGTCGGCGACCGTCATGGCGTGTCCGAGCAGGGAGATCCCGGCGTAGGCGGTGCCCACGCCGACCAGGGCGGTGGCGATGGGCAGCGCGGACGCGGCGAGCGAGCCGAAGGCGAGGAACAGCACCACGGCGGCGACGGCCACGCCGACGATCTCGGCGAGATGGCCGCCGGAGGACTCGGTGCGGGCGATCGCGGCGCCGCCCAGTTCGACCTGGAGGCCGTCGCCGCGGGCGGCCCGCGCGGTGTCGACGACGGCCCGCGCCTCGTCCCGGCCGACGTCCTCGGCGCGGTCCGCGAAGACGACGGTGGCGTAGGCCGTGCGTCCGTCCTCGCTGATCTGTCCGGCGCCCTGCTCGTCGTAGGGGCCGGCCACGGAGGCGACGCCGGGCAGCTCGGCGATCTCGTCCAGGGTCCGGGTCATGGTCTGTTCGACGTCGGCGGCGCGGACGGCGCCCGCCGCCGTGTGCCAGACGACGGTGTCGCTGTCGCCGCCGAGGTGCGGGAAGGCCTCGGTGAGCAGAAGGGCGGCGCGGCCGGACTCGGTGCCGGGGACCTCGTAGTCGTCGGAGTACGCGGAGCCGGCGACGACGGCGGCGGTGGCCGTGCCGCCGAGGGCGAGCAGCCAGAGCAGCACCACGAGCAGGCGGTTGCGGACACACCAACGTGCGAGGGCTGCCACTGACGTGCTCCCGGAGGTGAATTGTGGATCTTTGACCGGGAAACAGCCCGCAAAGAACGTATGAGCGATACGTGGTCACTCTCGCAGGCACACGAGATCGTTTGTCGCGTTCGTGTGGCTTTTCACAGGAGTGGGAGGCAGCTCACAGGACAAGGGCGCCGGTGCTGTCGGGGGACGTCAGTCGGCCTGGTCGCCGAACGCCATGACGGTGACGCCCGCCACGAGCAGCCACAGGGCGCGCCGGGTGCGGCCCCGGGAACCGAGGAACGCGGCGACGGCGCAGACGGCGGCGCCGAGGGCGTAGGCCGCCGGGACGAGGGCCGGGGCGGAGCGGGTGAGGCGCATGAGGGAGGCGGCGAGTCCGGCGAGGGTGAGCAGGGCGCCGGTGGCGGTCGCCGTCCAGCGGGCCTTGCGGGCGTCCTCGGCGCCGTACTCCTCGTCCGGGTCCCGCACGTCGTCCGGGTCCTCTATGCCGCTGTGGGGTTCGGAGTCGGTTCGTGCGCTCATGGCGGGCGAGCGTAGCGCGTCGCGCCGCGGACGGCGGAGAGGGGTGCGCCGGCGACCGGTGCACCCCTCTCGACTTCGCCGCCGCGGGTCTCAGCCCTCGGTGACGCCCAGCTTCTCCAGGATCAGCTCCTTGACGCGGGCGGCGTCGGCCTGGCCCCGGGTGGCCTTCATCACCGCGCCGACCAGCGCTCCGGCGGCGGCGACCTTGCCGCCGCGGATCTTGTCGGCGATGCCCGGGTTGCCGGCGATGGCCTCGTCGACGGCCGTGCCGAGCGCCGAGTCGTCGGAGACGACCTTCAGGCCGCGCTCGTCGACGACCTCGTCCGGGCCGCCCTCGCCCGCGAGGACGCCCTCGATGACCTGGCGGGCCAGCTTGTCGTTCAGGTCGCCCTTGAGCACCAGCTCGGCGACCCGGGCGACCTGCCGCGGCGTGATGGCCAGCTCGTCGAGCGCGACGCCCGACTCGTTGGCGCTGCGGGCCAGTTCGCCCATCCACCACTTGCGGGCCGAGGCCGCGTCGGCCCCGGCGTCGATGGTGGCGACGATCAGGTCCAGCGCGCCGGCGTTCAGGATCGACTGCATGTCGGTGGCGGAGACGCCCCACTCGGCGACGAGGCGGTTGCGGCGGGCCAGCGGCAGCTCCGGCAGCCCGGCGCGGATCTCCTCGACCCACTCGCGGGACGGGGCGACCGGCACGAGGTCGGGCTCCGGGAAGTACCGGTAGTCCTCCGCCTCCTCCTTCACGCGGCCCGAGGTCGTCGACCCGGTGTCCTCGTGGAAGTGGCGGGTCTCCTGGATGATCGTGCCGCCGCCGTTCAGGACGGCCGCGTGCCGCATGATCTCGAACCGGGCCGCGCGCTCCACGGACCGCAGCGAGTTCACGTTCTTCGTCTCGGAGCGCGTGCCGAACTTCTCCCGGCCGTGCGGGCGCAGCGACAGGTTGACGTCGCAGCGCATCTGGCCCTGCTCCATGCGGGCCTCGGAGACGCCGAGCGCCTTGATGACCTCGCGCAGCTCACGGACGTACGCCCGCGCGACCTCGGGGGCGCGCTCGCCGGCGCCCTCGATGGGCTTGGTGACGATCTCGATGAGCGGGATGCCGGCCCGGTTGTAGTCCAGCAGCGAGTGGGACGCGCCGTGGATACGGCCGGTGGCGCCGCCGACGTGCAGCGACTTGCCGGTGTCCTCCTCCATGTGGGCGCGCTCGATCTGCACCCGGAAGGTCTCGCCGTCCTCCAGCTGCACGTCGAGGTAGCCGTCGAAGGCGATCGGCTCGTCGTACTGGGAGGTCTGGAAGTTCTTCGGCATGTCCGGATAGAAGTAGTTCTTCCGGGCGAAGCGGCACCACTCGGCGATCTCGCAGTTCAGCGCGAGACCGATCTTGATCGCCGACTCGATGCCGATCGCGTTGACGACCGGGAGCGCGCCGGGCATGCCGAGGCAGGTGGGGCACGTCTGCGAGTTCGGCTCGGCGCCCAGCTCGGTCGAGCAGCCGCAGAACATCTTCGTCTTGGTGCCGAGTTCGACATGGACCTCGAGGCCCATGACGGGGTCGTACGACGCGAGTGCGTCCTCGTACGACACCAGGTCGGTCGTGGTGGTCACGGTGAAACTTCCCTCTCAGCCCAGCAGGACGTCGTCGTCGCCCAGCCGCTTCAGCTCGCGGTACAGGATGGCGAGGCCGGTGACGATGGCGACGGCGGACACGGTGGCGTCGATCAGGACGAGCGTGTCCTTCTCGGCACGGGCCTTCTTGAGCCGCTTGGCGACGCCGAACGCGCCGAACGCGGTCCCGGCGATGGACAGGTACGTACCGGACTTGGACTTCTTGAAGCCCTTGGCCTTGTTCAGTGCGCTCACAGCGACGGAGCCTCCTCGAGAAGCGGGTGCCCCCACCTTTCCACGAAGGCGGCCTCGACGGCGGCGCCGACCTTGTACAGCCGGTCGTCCTTCAGCGCCGGGGCGATGATCTGCAGACCGACCGGGAGGCCGTCCTCCGGGGCGAGGCCGCAGGGCAGCGACATGGCCGAGTTGCCCGCGAGGTTGGTCGGGATGGTGCACAGGTCGGCCAGGTACATCGCCATCGGGTCGTCGGCGCGCTCGCCGATCGCGAAGGCGGTGGTCGGGGTCGTCGGCGACACGATCACGTCGACCTGCCCGAACGCCTTCTCGAAGTCGCGCGTGATGAGCGTGCGGACCTTCTGGGCGGAGCCGTAGTAGGCGTCGTAGTAGCCGCTCGACAGGGCGTACGTGCCGAGCATGATGCGGCGCTTGACCTCGGGGCCGAAGCCCGCCTCCCGGGTGAGGGAGGTGACGTCCTCGGCCGAACGGGTGCCGTCGTCGCCGACCCGCAGGCCGTAGCGCAGGCCGTCGAAGCGGGCCAGGTTGGACGAGCACTCGGACGGCGCGATCAGGTAGTACGCCGACAGGGCGAGGTCGAAGGACGGGCAGTCCAGCTCGACGATCTCGGCGCCCAGCTCCTTCAGCAGCGCGACGGACTCGTCGAAGCGCTGGATGACGCCGGCCTGGTAGCCCTCGCCGCGGAACTGCTTGACGACGCCGACGCGCATGCCGTCGACGCTGCCGTTGCGGGCGGCCTCGACGACCGGCGGGACGGGCGCGTCGATCGACGTGGAGTCCAGCGGGTCGTGCCCGGCGATGACCTCGTGCAGCAGCGCCGCGTCCAGGACCGTGCGGGCGCAGGGGCCGCCCTGGTCGAGGGAGGACGAGAAGGCGACCATGCCGTACCGCGAGACCGCGCCGTACGTCGGCTTGACGCCGACCGTGCCGGTGACGGCGGCCGGCTGGCGGATCGAGCCGCCGGTGTCGGTGCCGATGGCCAGCGGCGCCATGTGCGCGGCCAGCGCGGCGGAGGAGCCGCCGCCGGAGCCGCCGGGGATCTTGGTGAGGTCCCAGGGGTTGCCGGTCGGGCCGTAGGCGCTGTTCTCGGTGGAGGACCCCATGGCGAACTCGTCCATGTTGGTCTTGCCGAGGATGACCACGTCGGCGGCCTTCAGCCGCTTGGTGAGCGTGGCGTCGTACGGCGGGATCCAGCCTTCGAGGATCTTCGAGCCGACGGTCGTCGGGATGCCCTCGGTGGTGAAGATGTCCTTGAGCGCGAGCGGGACGCCGGCGAGGGGGCCGAGCTTCTCGCCGCGCTCCCGCTTCTCGTCGACGGCGCGGGCCTGCGCGAGGGCGCCCTCGCGGTCGACGTGCAGGAAGGCGTGCACCTTCTCGTCGACGGCCTCGATGCGCGCCAGGTGCGCCTCGGTGACCTGGACGGCCGTGAGCGCGCCGGAGGCGATCCGCGCGGCGGTCTCGGCGGCGGTGAGCTTGATGATGGCGACGTTGTCCGTCATGGCGGTTAGTCCTCCCCCAGGATCTGCGGCACCTTGAAACGCTGCTGCTCCTGGGCCGGGGCGCCGGAGAGCGCCTGCTCGGGGGTGAGCGACGGACGGACCTCGTCCGCCCGCATGACGTTGGTCAGCGGGAGCGGGTGCGAGGTCGGCGGTACGTCTTGGTCGGCGACCTCGCTGACGCGGGCGACCGCGCCGATGATGTCGTCCAGCTGTCCCGCGAAGTGTTCGAGCTCTTCGGGCTTCAGCTCCAGACGCGCCAGCCGGGCGAGGTGGGCGACCTCCTCGCGCGTGATGCCAGGCATGCAGCGTTCCTCTGGGGTGGGGTGAGTGAGTGTGGTTTTGGGGCCAATCCTATGGGGCGGGCGGCGGTGGCCGTGACGCGGTTTCGCCCGGGGGCGGCCGGAGCGGGCCCGGGCGCCGGCGCGGGGGCTGTGCCGGCGGGCGGACGAGCGGCCCGCCGGGTCATTCGTCGGAGGCCGCCGCGGGCAGCGCCGCCGCCGGGCGCTGCCAGCCGCGTGAACCGCGGGCGCGCAGCCAGGCCGTCGTCTCCTCCGGGGGCATCGCGGCGGCCACCAGCCAGCCCTGCACCGCGTCGCAGCCCAGGTCGCGCAGACGCTCCCAGGTCTCGTCGTCCTCGACGCCCTCGGCGACCACCAGCAGCCCCAGGGAATGCGCCAGGTCGAGGGTGCAGCGCACGATCTCGGCGTCCTCGGCGTCCACGGCCAGCCGGGCCACGAAGGAGCGGTCGATCTTCAGCTCGCTCACCGGCAGCCGGCGCAGGTGGACCAGGGAGGAGTAGCCGGTCCCGAAGTCGTCCAGGGACATCTTCACGCCGTGGCCGGTCAGCGCGTTGAGGGTGTCGGCGGCCCGCTGCGGGTCCTCCAGCAGGACGTGCTCGGTGATCTCCAGCTGGAGCGCGCCCGCGGGCACACCGTGCCGGGCCAGGCGCGCGGCGACGGACCCGGCGAACCCGGGCGTGTGGACGTCGCGGGGCGAGACGTTCACCGCGACCGGCACGAACAGGCCCTGGGCCCGCCAGCGGGCGACCTGGGCGAGCGCGGTGTCCAGCACGTACTCCGTCAGATGGGGCATCAGTCCGGACGACTCGGCGATCGCTATGAACTCGTCCGGCGGCACCTTCCCGCGCTCCGGGTGCACCCAGCGAACCAGGGCCTCCAGGCCCGCCACCTGTCCGTCGAAGCGGACCTTGGGCTGGTAGTGCAGCTCGACCTCGTGCGCGTCCAGGGCGCGCCGCAGGTCGCCCAGCAGGCCGAGCCGGTCGGGAGTGTTGGAGTCGCGCTTGGACTCGTACACCTCGACCCCGGTGCGGTCCCGCTTGGCCTGGTACATCGCCACGTCGGCCCGGCGCAGCAGGCCCTCGGCGTCGAGCGCGTGATCGGGGAAGACGGCGACCCCGGCGCTGGCCTCCAGCACGAGGGTGAGGCCGTCGAGGTCGAGCGGCGAGCCGAGGTCGGCGACCAGGGCGCGGGCGATCCGGCTCGCGGAGGTGGTGGAGTCCGCGACGGGCAGTAAGACGGCGAACTCGTCCCCGCCGAGCCGCGCGACCTCGGCCCCGCGCGGGAGGGCGACGCGCAGCCGGTCGGCGATCTGGAGCAGCAGCCGGTCCCCGGCGAGATGGCCGAGGGTGTCGTTGACGGAGCGGAAGCGGTCGAGGTCGATCAGCATCAGGGCGGCCCGGGCGCCGATGCGCTCGGCGTCGTCCAGGGCGGTCCAGATGCGCTCCAGCAGCCACTGGCGGTTCGGCAGTCCGGTCAGCGGGTCGCGCAGTTGCTCCTCGGCGCGGGCGCGCGCTATCCACAGGGTGGAGTCGAGGGCGATGAGCGGGATCGCGAACAGCGGCAGCAGGACGGGCTTGGCCAGGGCCACCACGCAGATCAGGGGGGCGATGCCCAGCAGGGCGACCGCCAGCAGGCCCTGTCTGACCAGGGCGGTGCGGGCGACGGTCGGCAGTCCGCCGACGCGCGGCGCGTGCAGGTACCAGAGCAGGACGCGGGTGACGGCGAGGTAGGCGACGGCCACCAGGACGACCTGCGGGGCGGTGTAGAGCGTCCAGGTGTCGGGGGCCCAGGGGTGCTCCACGGACGGTATCCGCCCGCAGGCGGCCAGCAGGAGCGCGCCCGCGCCGATGCCGAGGACGTCCACCGCGCCGTGCAGGACGCCCTGCCGCCAGCGGTGGCGCCGGGCTATGCCGACCAGCACGACGACGGTGAGGCTGACCATCCCGGCGGGCACCCAGCCGTACAGCAGCAGCACGGCGAGGGTGAGGGCGGCGCCGGAGCCGGTGCCGCCCCACCAGCGGGCGCGGCCGAGCAGGACCAGGTGTCCGACGATGACGCCGGCGAGGACGGCCAGCGCCCAGCCGGCCGTGCCGCACGGGAAGAGGGCGTGGCCGTCGGTGAAGGCGCGGTAGAAGCCCGCGCCGAGGGCGAAGGCGGCCGCGCCGACGACGGCCGCGGGCAGTGTGGGCCAGGACAGGTGCCGGTCGGACGCGGCGCCGCCGGGCAGACCGGGAGGCGGCTGGACCCGGGCGCGCGCGTCCAGCGTGGAGTGCGGCTCGGTGTGCGGTACGAACGCCTCCGCGCCGGGACGCCCTCCGGAGCGCTCCGCCCACCAGCTCCCCCACCAGACGCCGGCGACCCCGCGTCGGCGCACCGTCGCGTCCGGGGCGGCGCTCTCGGTCGGTTCCATTCCCGTCCCTCTCACAGCCGGCGGTGCCCACGCCACGCGGCCCGTTGCCCGGCGATCCCGGGCGGCGCCGCGTTGGGAAAACCCTTCCTTCTGCCCGCCTGGAGCAGAGGGATGCCCCGGCCGCAGCTGGGCACGGCAGGGCGCACGCCTCAACAGTAGGCCGCGGAAGGCTTCCACGGGCAGCGGTCGTCGACGGTTGCCCGAATGCGCCCCGGCCACCCGTATGCATCTGGTATGCGCCGATCGGGTGGCCTTCGACCGCCGCCGGGCGCTACTCCTCGACGGGCAGGGCCGCTTCGGAGGCCGCCTCGGGGCCGTGTTCCAGCAGGACGGTGAAGCCGTCCTCGTCCAGGACCGGAACCTTGAGCTGCACCGCCTTGTCGTACTTCGATCCGGGGCTGTCACCCACGACGACGAACGACGTCTTCTTCGAGACCGAACCGGTGACCTTGGCCCCACGGCTCTGCAGGGCGTCCTTGGCGCCGTCCCGCGTGAAGTGTTCGAGGGTGCCGGTGACGACGACGGTGAGCCCTTCGAGGGGGCGCGGCCCCTCGTCGCCGGCGGAGCCCTCCTCCTCCATGCGGACGCCGGCCGCCTTCCACTTGCGCAGGATCTCCTGGTGCCACTCCTCGGCGAACCACTCCTTCAGGGAGGCGGCGATGATCGCGCCGACGCCGTCGGTCGCCGCGAGCTCCTCCTCGGTGGCCCGCTCGATGCGCTCGATCGAGCGGAACTCGCGGGCCAGCGCCTCCGCCGCGACCGGTCCGACGTGGCGGATCGACAGGCCGGTGAGGACGCGCGCCAGCGGGCGGTCCTTGGCGGCGGCGATGTTGTCGAGCATGGCAAGCGCGTTCTTGCGGGGCTCGCCCGACTGGTTGGCGAAGACGGTGGCGATCTTCTCCTCGCCGGTCTTCGGATCCCGCTTGGGCAGTCCGCTGTCCTGGTCGAGGACGTACGCCCGGATGGGCAGCAGTTGGTCGACGGTGAGGTCGAACAGGTCGCCCTCGTCCGCCAGCGGCGGCTCCGCGGGCTCCAGCGGCTTGGTGAGGGCGGCCGCGGCCACGTACCCGAAGTGCTCGATGTCCAGGGCCCTGCGGCCCGCCAGGTAGAACAGCCGCTCGCGCAACTGGGCCGGGCAGCCGCGGGCGTTGGGGCAGCGCAGGTCGACGTCGCCCTCCTTCATCGGCCGCAGCGCCGTACCGCACTCGGGGCACTCGGACGGCATCACGAACTCGCGCTCGTCGCCGTCGCGCAGGTCGACGACGGGGCCGAGGATCTCCGGGATCACGTCACCCGCCTTGCGCAGCACCACGGTGTCGCCGATCAGGACGCCCTTGGCCTTGACGACGTCCTTGTTGTGCAGGGTGGCGAACTCGACCTCGGAGCCGGCCACCGTCACCGGCTCGACCTGGGCGTACGGGGTGACCCGGCCGGTGCGGCCGACGCCCACCTTGATGTCGACGAGCTTGGTGTTGACCTCCTCCGGCGCGTACTTGTAGGCGATCGCCCACCGGGGCGCCCGGGCCGTGGAGCCGAGCCGGCCCTGGAGCCGGATCTCGTCGAGCTTGACGACGACGCCGTCGATCTCGTGCTCCACCGAGTGCCGGTTCTCGCCGAAGTAGGCGATGAACTCCCGTACGCCGTCGAGGTCGTCGACGACCTTGTTGTGCCGGGAGGTGGGCAGGCCCCACGTCTTGAGCAGGTCGTAGGCCTCGGAGAGCCGGCCGAGCCCCTCGTAGCCCTCCAGGGCGCCGATGCCGTGCACGACCATGTGCAGCGGACGGGACGCGGTGACGCGGGGGTCCTTCTGGCGCAGCGAACCGGCCGCCGCGTTGCGCGGGTTGGCGAAGGGCTTGTCGCCGGCCTCGACCAGACGGGCGTTGAGCTCCTCGAACTTCTCCATCGGGAAGTAGACCTCGCCGCGGATCTCCACCAGGGACGGGACGCCGTCACCCGTGAGACGGTCGGGGATGTCCGCGATGGTGCGCACGTTGGGCGTGATGTCCTCGCCCGTGCGGCCGTCGCCGCGGGTCGCCGCGCGCGTGAGACGGCCCTTCTCGTAGGTGAGGTTGACGGCGAGGCCGTCGACCTTCAGCTCGCACAGGAAGTGGTGGCTGAGCGATCCGACGTCCTTGTGGACGCGCTCGGCCCAGGCGGCCAGCTCCAGGTCGTCGAAGGCGTTGTCCAGCGAGAGCATCCGCTCCCGGTGCTGGACGGCCGTGAACTCCGTCTCGTACGCGCCCGCGACCTTCTGGGTCGGCGAGTCGGGCGTGCGCAGCTCGGCGTACCGCTCCTCCAGCGCCTCCAGGGCGCGCAGGAGCCGGTCGAACTCCGCGTCGCTGATGACCGGAGCGTCCTTCACGTAGTACCGGAAGCGGTGCTCCTCGATCTGCTCAGCGAGCTGCGCGTGCTGCTCCCGTGCCTCCGAGGGCACCGTCGTCTCCGCTTGCCTGTCGCCGGCCACCGTGTCGTCCTCCCGTTACTCAGGGTTGTCCGCGAGGGATCTCGCCGCCCGGACGCAGTGGGCGAGGGCCTGGCGGGCGTACGCGGGAGAGGCCCCCGCGAGTCCGCACGACGGCGTGAGCGTGACCGCCTCCGCGAGCAGCCCCGGCCGCAGCCCCAGCCTGCGCCACAGCGTCCTGACACCCCTGACGCTACCGGCAGGGTCCGACAACGGGGCGTCCACGCCCGGCACGACACCGGCGAAGAGCCGGGTGCCGGCCTCGACCGCCTCCCCGATCGCGTCGTCGTCACGCTCGGTGAGCAGCGAGAAGTCGAAGGAGACGGCCGCCGCTCCGGCCCGGCGCAGCAGGGCGAACGGGACGTCCGGCGCGCACGAGTGGACGACGACGGGCCCCTCGCCGTTCACCCCGGCGACGTCGCGCAGCGTGCCCTCCACGATCTGCCGGTCCACCGCGCGGTAGGTGCGGTAGCCGCTGGCGCTGCGGACGTGGCCGCGCAGGACGGCGGTGAGGGAGGGCTCGTCGAGCTGGAGGACGACGTCGGCGCCGGGGACGCGCCGCCGCACCTCGTCGAGGTGCAGGCGCAGGCCTTCGGCGAGGGAGCCGGCGAGGTCGCGGCAGGCGCCGGGATCGGAGAGCGCGGCCTCGCCGTTCCGCAGCTCCAGCGCGGCGGCGAGCGTCCAGGGCCCGACCGCCTGCACCTTGACCTGTCCCTCGTAGCCCTGGGTGAACTCCTCCAGCGCGTCGAGGTCCTCCCCCAGCCAGGACCGCGCCCGCCTGGTGTCCCGGCCGGGCCGGTCCCCGATGCGCCAGCCGCTGGGCTCCACGCGCGCGAACAGCTCGACGAGCATCCCGGCGGTGCGGCCGATCATGTCCGCTCCGGGGCCGCGGGCGGGCAGTTCGGGCAGGTGCGGGAAGTCCTCGAAGGACCCGGTGACGGTCCTGGCGGCCTCGCGGGCGTCCCCTCCCGGCAGGGAGCCGATGCCGGTGGCGGGGCCGAAACTGAAGTGTGCGTTCACGGGTGAAGCCTACGTAGCCGCAGCGGCGCGTCCGCCCACCGGGAACCGCCCTCCCGCGCGCGGGGCCGGCCTCAGCTTCCGGGGCGCACCGTGAGGTCGTTGACCTCCGCGTCCCTGGGCAGGTCGAGCGCCATGAGGATCGTCGTCGCCACCGACTCGGGGTCGATCCACTCCGCCGGGTCGTACTCCTTGCCCTCCTGCTGGTGGACCTTGGCCTGCATGGGGCTGGCGGTGCGGCCGGGGTAGACGGAGGTGACGCGGACGCCGTTGCCGTGCTCCTCCTGGCGCAGGGAGTCCGCGAGCGCCTTCAAGCCGTGCTTGGAGGCGGCGTAGGCGGACCATTCGGCGCTCGCCCGCAGGCCCGCCCCGGAGTTCACGAAGAGGACGTGGCCGCGGGCGGCGCGCAGCTGGGGCAGGAAGTGCCGGGTCAGCTCGGCGGGGGCGATCAGGTTGACGTTGAGCTGGTGGCGCCAGGCCTTCGGGGTGAGGTCGCCGACGGGTCCGAGGTCGACGACCCCGGCGACGTGCAGCAGGGAGTCGACCCGGCCGGGGAGCGTCTGGTGGGAGAAGGCCCAGCTCAGCTTGTCGGGGTCGGCCAGGTCGCCGACGAGCGTGCGCGCGCCGGGGAAGAGCGCCGCCAGTTCCTTCGCGCGGCCCGCGTCGCGCGCGTGCAGCACGAGGTCGTCCCCGCGCGCGTGCAGACGGCGGGTGACGGCCGCGCCGATGCCGGAGCCCGCTCCGGTGATCACATGAGTAGCCATGTCCGCCATGCTCGCATCACCGCCGGGTCACTCGATGCCCCGGCTCTCCTCCAGGCAGGCGAGCGCGCCCACCGGCTCCTCGGCGAAGAACACCAGGTCGGTGAGGGGCAAGGGCAGGAAGCCCTCGTCCTCCATGCGGCGGAACTGCTCCTTGAGGCCGTCGTGGAAGCCGGCGGTGTTGAGCAGCACGACCGGCTTGTCGGTGTGTCCGTGCTTCTTCAGCTCCAGGATCTCGGTCGCCTCGTCGACGGTACGCGGGAAGAACCGGCGGCCCGCGCGTGCTGTTCCGGTATGGCCAACGGACACACGATCACGATCGAGCGGGACGGCCGGCGCGTCAGGGCCGTCCACGGGAAGCACGTCCTCGCCGAGACCGGCCGGGCGCTCGCGCTGCGCGAGACCGGCTGTCCCGTGCGGTACTACATCCCCGCCGAGGACGTACGGCTCGACCTCCTGACCCCTTCCGACACCCACACGTACTGCCCGTTCAAGGGCACGGCGTCCTACTGGTCGCTCCCGGACGCGGCCGACCTCGTGTGGTTTTACCCCGATCCGAAGCCGGACGTCGCCGCGATCAAGGACCATCTGTGCTTCTACGAAGTGGAAGTCGCGCCGGCCGAGGTGTCGTAGGCCGATGAGTGCCGTGCCGTGCGGCAGTCTGCATGAGCATGGACAAGAAGACTGTTTCCCGCGACGGCACCGAACTCGCGTACGAGAGCACCGGCCGGGGCCCCGCGGTCATCCTGGTGAGCGGGGCGATGTCCACGGGCGGCACGATGGCGCCCCTGGCCGCCCTGCTCGCGGACGGCTTCACGGCCGTGCGCTACGACCGCCGGGGCCGCGGCGAGAGCGGTGACACGGCTCCGTACGCGGTGGAGCGCGAGGTCGAGGACCTGGCGGCGCTGATCGAGGCGGTGGGCGGCGAGGCCGCCCTGTACGGCGTCTCGTCGGGCGGCGCGCTGGTGCTGGAGGCGGCGGCCGCCGGGCTGCCGGTGAGCCGGGCGGCCGTGTACGAGACGCCGTTCGCCCTGGACGAGGAGGCCGCCGGGGCGCGCGCGCAGTACACCGCGAACCTCACCGAGGCGCTCGCGCAGGACCGGCGCGGGGACGCCGTCGAGCTGTTCCTGCGGCTGACGGGGCTGGCCGAGGAGATGATCCAGGGGGCCCGCCGCTCGCCCATGTGGGCGGGCATGGAGGCCGTCGCGCCGACCCTGGCCTACGACGACGCGGTCATGGGCGACGGGCGGCCGCCGAGGGAGCGGCTGGCGTCGGTCGGCGTGCCGGTGCTGGCCCTGGCGGGCGGGGCCAGTCCGCCCTGGCTGCGGGAGGCCGTGCGCACCGTCGCGGAAGCGGTCCCGGACGGCGTGTACCGGACGCTGGAGGGCCAGACCCACATGGTCGACCCGGCCGTCCTCTCGCCGGTGCTGGCGGAGTTCCTCGGGGGCCGCCGGGACTGACGGGGTCAGGCGACCGGGGCCGCCGTCCGCACGGTGGAGGCGATCGTCGCCGAGCCCACCACGCGCGTGCCGTCGTACAGCACGATCGCCTGGCCGGGGGCGACGCCGCGGACCGGCTCGGTGAAGGCGACCTCCAGGCGGCCGTCGACCAGTTCGGCGCTCACCTCGGTCTCGCCGCCGTGGGCGCGCAGCTGGGCCGTGTAGACGCCGGGGCCGGTGGGGGCGGCGCCGCACCAGCGGGGCTTGATCGCGGTGAGGGCCGTGACGTCGAGGGAGGCGGCGGGACCGACCGTCACCGTGTTGTCCACCGGGGAGATGTCCAGGACGTAGCGCGGCTTGCCGTCGGCGGCCGGGGTGCCGATGCGCAGGCCCTTGCGCTGGCCGATGGTGAAGCCGTACGCGCCGTCGTGGGTGCCGACCTTCGCGCCGGACTCGTCGACGATGGCGCCCTCGGAGCGGCCCAGCCGGGTGGCGAGGAACCCCTGGGTGTCGCCGTCGGCGATGAAGCAGATGTCGTGGGAGTCGGGCTTCTTGGCGACGGCGAGGCCCCGGCGCTCCGCCTCCGCGCGGATCTCGTCCTTCGTCGTCACGGTGTCGCCGAGCGGGAAGAGGGCGTGGGCGAGCTGGCGGTCGTCCAGGACGCCGAGGACGTAGGACTGGTCCTTGGCCATGTCGGAGGCGCGGTGCAGTTCGCGCGCGCCGTCCGCGCCGACGACGACCTTCGCGTAGTGGCCGGTGCACACCGCGTCGAAGCCCAGCGCGAGGGCCTTGTCGAGCAGCGCGGCGAACTTGATCTTCTCGTTGCAGCGCAGGCAGGGGTTGGGCGTGCGGCCTGCCTCGTACTCGGCGACGAAGTCCTCGACGACGTCCTCGCGGAAGCGGTCGGCGAGGTCCCACACGTAGAACGGGATGCCGATGACGTCGGCGGCGCGGCGGGCGTCGCGGGAGTCCTCGATGGTGCAACAGCCCCGGGCGCCGGTGCGGAACGACTGCGGGTTCGCGGAGAGCGCGAGGTGGACGCCGGTGACGTCGTGGCCGGCTTCGGCGGCGCGGGCGGCGGCGACGGCGGAGTCCACTCCGCCGGACATGGCGGCGAGTACGCGAAGGGGGCGGGGGCGCGGCGAGGTCTCAGTCATAACCCTTCCAGGGTACGGGTCGCCGGGAACCGCGGCCCGCGAGTATCCGTTGACGATCTCGAGGGGCGAGGAAGGGCGCGGACATGGGGGACGGCAAGAGCGACTCCGACCGGAGGATCGGGCGGCGGGCCCTGCTGATCGGCGGGGCGGCGGCCGCCGCCGGCACGGCTCTGCTCGCGCGTGAGGAGCTGGAGCGGCTGTACTGGCGCCTGCCGGGCGTGCGCAAGGCGCGCGTGGAGGGCGCGGTGGACTTCCGGGGCGCGCGGTGGGTGGCGGCGTCGGAGGCGAACTTCCGCTGGGCGGACCGGCCGGACGACTACGACGTCGACATGGTCGTCGTCCATGTCACGCAGGGCGACCTCGGCAGCGCGGTGAAGGCGTTCGAGGACCCGGGGCACAAGGCGGCCGCGCACTACATCGTCGGCCAGGACGGCCGCGTCACGCAGATGGTCCGCGAGCTGGACGTCGCGTACCACGCGGGCAACCGCTCCTACAACGAACGCAGCGTCGGCATCGAGCACGAGGGCTTCGTGGACCGGCCGCGGGACTTCACCGACGCGATGTACGCGGCCTCGGCCCGGCTGGCCGCCGCGGTCTGCCGGCGCTACGGCATACCCGTGGACCGCGAGCACATCATCGGGCACGTGGAGGTGCCGGGCACCGATCACACCGACCCCGGCGAGCACTGGGACTGGGACCGGTTACCTGCGGCTCGTCGCCCGGGCGCACACGACGCCGGCCGTCTGAGGGCCACAGCACCGGGGCCGGCGGCGCGGGCGGCCCCGTTCAGGCGGCGGGGGCCGGGGCGGCGCTCCCGTCGCCGCCGAAGATCCGGTCCAGGTGATGGGCCGGCACCGCGGCGGCCGACTCCGGGGCGTGCCGGCCGACAAGCACGGCGGCGCCGAGCCCCGCGGACAGGGCGGCAGCGCCTGGTGCCGGGGGCTCGGGCCGAGGTCGTCGCGGGCACCGGTCACGGGCCGCAGATCGATCACGCCGACGAGATCAACCGGCGGATGCCGGACTTCATGGACTCCGTCGGCTGACCGGCGGCCCGCCCGTCAGGTCAGGCCCGCGGCCCGGGCCCGTTCCACCGCGGGGCCGATGGCCTTGGCGACGGCCTCGACGTCGGCCTCCGTGGAGGTGTGGCCGAGCGAGAAGCGCAGGGTGCCGCGGGCCAGGTCCGGGTCGACGCCGGTGGCGAGCAGGACATGGCTGGGCTGGGCGACGCCCGCGGTGCAGGCCGAGCCGGTGGAGCACTCGATGCCCTGTGCGTCGAGCAGCAGCAGCAGGGAGTCGCCCTCGCAGCCCGGGAAGGTGAAGTGCGCGTTGGCGGGCAGCCGGTCGACGGGGTCGCCGCCGAGGATCGCGTCCGGGACGGCCGTGCGGACCGCGTCGATGAGGCCGTCGCGCAGGGCGCCGATCTCGCGGGCGAACCACTCGCGCTGTTCGGCGGCGAGGCGGCCGGCGACGGCGAAGGAGGCGATCGCGGGGACGTCCAGGGTGCCGGAGCGGACATGGCGTTCCTGGCCGCCGCCGTGCAGGACGGGCACGGGCGTGTGCTCGCGGCCCAGGAGGAGCGCGCCGATGCCGTAGGGGCCGCCGATCTTGTGGCCGGAGACGGTCATCGCGGCGAGGCCGGAGGCGGCGAAGTCGACGGGCGCCTGACCGAAGGCCTGGACCGCGTCGGCATGCAGCGGCACGCCGAACTCGGCGGCCACGTCGGCCAGTTCACGGACCGGCAGGATCGTGCCGATCTCGTTGTTCGCCCACATGACGGTGGCCAGCGCCACGTCGTGCGGGTTGCGGGCGAGGGCCTCGCGCAGGGCGTCGGGGTGGACGCGCCCGTAGGGGTCGACCGGCAGGTACTCGACGGTGGCGCCCTCGTGCTCGCCCAGCCAGTGCACGGCGTCGAGGACCGCGTGGTGTTCGACGGGGCTGGCCAGAACCCGGGTGCGGGCCGGGTCGGCGTCGCGCCGGGACCAGTACAGGCCCTTGACCGCGAGGTTGTCGGCCTCGGTGCCGCCTGAGGTGAACACGACCTCGCTGGGGCGGGCGCCGAGCGCTTCGGCGAGCGCCTCACGGGCTTCCTCGACCGTGCGGCGGGCCCGTCGGCCGGCCGCGTGCAGGGAGGAGGCGTTGCCGGTGACGCCCAGGTGCGCGGTGAGTGCCTCGACCGCCTCGGGGAGCATCGGCGTGGTCGCGGCGTGGTCGAGGTATGCCATGGTGGCCCCGATTCTACGGGGGCCCGGCGGCGCGCCTCGATGCCAGGTGGGCTCGACGGTCAGAAGCTCCAGGAGACGGTCGAGTCCGCCTGCATGAACGCCACCAGGACCAGCAGGTCGGCGACGCCCAGCGCGAGACCGAGGTAGGCGCGGCCGCGGCGGGCCGTGCCGCGCCAGAGGGCCGCCGCGGCCAGGACGATGGCGACCGGGCCGAGGAAGATGTTGAGCACGAGCAGGCCGAGCAGGCCGAGGATGAAGGACGCGACGGCCATGCCGTCGGCGTCGCGGACTCCGGTGCGGCGGGTGGCCGGTGCGGTGAGCTGCATGGTCGGTCGACTCCTGTCGGTGTGCGGGGCGGTCAGCGGGTCGGGTTGTGCCGGCGGCCGTGGCGCTCGCGCAGCGCGAAGATGCCGAGCCAGGCGGCGATCACGGCGGCGGCGACGGCGGTGAAGGCGAACGGCGCATGGGCGACGGTGCCCATGACGACGCCCAGCAGAAGCAGTGCGGCGACGAGGAACAGCATGGGATCGGATCCCCCTCCGTGAAGTTTGGGTGAACAGTTGTGGTTACACTTGTTCACTGACTCTTGAGTCTAGCGCCTCCCGCGGCTTTTCAATTCCGGAGAACAGTTGTTAACTGGATGACATGAGTCACATCCTCGGCGTTCGGCAGGCCCAGAAGCAGAAGACCCGGCAGGCACTCATGGACGCGGCGCTGGCGCTGCTGGAGGAGCAGAGCCTGAGCAGTCTCGGTCTGCGCGAGGTCACCCGCGCCGTCGGGGTCGCCCCGACCGCCTTCTACCGCCACTTCCGCTCCACCGCGGATCTCGGCGTGGCCCTGGTCGAGGAGGCGCTGGGCAGCCTGCACCCGATGATCCGGACCACGGTCACGTCCGCCGACTCCAGCGGCGAACGCATCAAGCGCGCTGTCGAGTTGATAGCCGGTCACGTCAACGCGTACCCCGCTCACGTCCGTTTCATCGCCCGGGAACGACATGGCGGGGTGCAGATCGTGCGGGAGGCGATCCGCGACCAACTGGGCCGCTTCGCCGACGAGGTGAAGACCGAGCTGGCCAAGGACGCCCAGGCGCAGGGGTGGAGCGACGACGACCTGCTGATGCTCGCGCATCTCTACGTCGACCAGATGCTCATCACGGCCTCGCTGTTCCTGGAGACGCTGGAGGCCTCGCCGGAGGAGCGCGAGCGGGTCGGCCTGCGCGCGACCCGTCAGATGCGGCTCATCAGCATCGGCCGCCACCACTGGCTGGACTGAACGGGCGCGGGAGCCGCGGCAGGAGCGGGGCCCGCGCGGGGACGCGGCGGACGGGCTTCGGCGCACGCTTCCCGCGCGACGGCTCCGGGGACGAGACGACGAGGAGAGCCCGGAGCGCACTCGACCGACAGCGCCCGGGGCCACCTCGGGTGGCCCCTGTCCCCGGGCCGCCAGGTGGAGCGCCACGCGCCCCGAGTCACCTCACCGGAGCGGGAGTCCGTCCGGGCGTCCGGGGCATCCGGGGTGCGGGCCGGTACGGCCCGGGGACGGGAGGGGCCGGGGACAGGAGGAGCTGGGAGGGGCGGGGGACGGGAGGGGCCAGGAACCCGTCAGCCGAGCCTGACCCGGGCCAGCTGGCGCGACTGGGCGACGAGCCGGTCCGCGCTGTCCCAGACCTCGGCGTCCTCCTCCAGGAAGCCGCCGGCGAGGTTGCGGGTGGTGATGGACACGCGCAGCGGGCCCGGGGCCGGACGGCAGCGGACGTGCACCGTCAGCTCGACGGTGGGGACCCAGCCGCGCAGGCCGATCTCGAAGGCGGTGGGCGGCAGCGCGTCCACGGCGAGCAGCAGGGACAGCGGGTCGTGGTCGCGGCCGTCCTTGAGGCCGAACCAGGCCCGCATCTCGCCCTTGCCGGAGGGCTGTCCGAGCGCCCAGCCGAGGGTGGACGGGTCGAGCTTGAGCATCAGGCGCTCGGTGATGGCGGAGCTGCCGTCGACCGGCGCCGGCCCGTCCTCGGGGCCGAAGCACTGGTCGAGGGGCGGGATCGCGGGCGGCTGCGCGGTGGTGCGGACGTCGTCCGGCAGGGCGTCCAGGTCGCCGTAGGAGGCGAGGACGCGGATCCGCTCGACCTCCGCGCCGTGTTCGTCGTACTGGAGGAGCGAGGCCTGGCCGGTGGACAGGGTGCGGCCGGTGCGGACCACGTCCGTGCGGACCACAGCCGGGCCCGGCTGGGAGGCGGTCAGGTAGTGCGCCGTGATCGTGAACGGGTCGCGGTGCGGCAGGGCGTCCGCGAGCGCGCGCCCGAGGACGGCGAGGAGGTAACCGCCGTTGACCGCGCTGATGATCGTCCAGCCGGCCGACAGGTCGATGTCGTAGACGCCGGGCTCGCGGCGGGTGAGCGCGGTGTCCCGGTCGAACTCGCTGTCCCCGACGGTGGCCCGCCGCGCCGTCGCCATAGCTGCTTCTGCCATGGCTGCACGGTACAACATGGCATTACTAAGCGGTAGCTTTCCATAGGGCCGTACGGGCGTATCCTCAGCCCGCCTCTGCAATTTCTTGGTAAGTGTCCGAACTCGTCCGTAACCTCGACGCCCCGTTTTCCCTCTGCTAAGGCATGAGCCTCACCGGGACTCCGTTCCTCTACACCCTGATCGCGCTGTCCGCCGTCGCCGTCGTGCTGCCGCTGCTGCTGTGGTCGCGACTGCGCGGGCCGCGCATCCTGCGCGCCGCGGCCCGGGTCATGATGCTGCTGTTCGCCCAGACCACGGCCGTGGGCCTGGTCTTCGTGCTGGTCAACAACTCCAACGGCCTGTACGACACCTGGGCCGA
Source organism: Streptomyces sp. NBC_00704 (assembly GCF_036226605.1). Taxonomy (NCBI): domain Bacteria; kingdom Bacillati; phylum Actinomycetota; class Actinomycetes; order Kitasatosporales; family Streptomycetaceae; genus Streptomyces; species Streptomyces sp. NBC_00704. The sequence continues at coordinate 5,750,172 of NZ_CP109000.1, read as the reverse complement.
CCTGCTGGGCACCGGTTCCCATGTGCAGCAGGCCGCCGACCTGGGCGCCGACGGCACCGGCGGCATCGCGCTGGACCGGCTGCCGCGGGTGCGGCAGAAGTTCACCCGGGCCGAGGGCCCCGGGATGCACGCGGCCGGCGGGGTGCGCGTCACCCAGGTGCAGGGACGCGTGTCCGGCGTCAACGCCGAGGTCTACGTCTGGCTGCCCCCGCAGTACGACGAGCCGGCCTACAAGCACCGCCCCTTCCCCGTCGTGGAGCTTCTGCCGGGTTACCCGGGCTCCGCCAAGACCTGGTACAGCACGCTGCACGTGCACGAGCAGCTGGCCCCGCTGATGCGCGAGGGCAAGGTCGCGCCCTTCATCCTGGTCGCCCCCCGCACCACCCTGCTGCCCGGTGTGGACACCGGCTGCGCCAACGTCGCGGGCACCGTCAACGCCGACACCTGGCTCAGCGTGGACGTGCCGAAGATGGTCACGGACAACTTCCGGGCCCTGCCCGCGCCCAAGGGCTGGGCCTTGGCCGGGTACTCGGCGGGCGGGCACTGCGCGACCAAGCTCGCCGTCGCCCACCCCGACCGCTACCGGGCGGCGGTGAGCCTGTCCGGCTACAACGACCCGGTGGTCGAGCGCGACTCGCTCGCCGCGCAGGACGCCAGGCTGCGCCGGGAGAACAACCCCTACCTGCTGCTGCGCAAGGCGGTCGCCCCGCCGCCGGTGGCGCTCTACCTGTCGGGCCAGCCGCACGACGGCTACGAGGCGGCCATGGCCCTGCGCCAGGAGGCGAAGGCCCCGACCACGGTGCACGTGGTGTACATCCCGCGCAACGCGGGCGGGCACACCATGGGGCTGTGGCGGCCGCAGGTGGCGCCGGCGTTCCGCTGGCTGACGACCCAGATGGGCCAGCGCGCGGTCGTCGACGGAAAGGGCTCTACTCCTCACGCACCGTCGAGCGGCGGTTCCAAGCGCGCGGAGCTCGCCAGTGGAAGCGCATCGCGAGCAACCGCAGGACGAAAGCGGTGACCGCGGCCACCCCGCCGGCCAGCGGCGTGAGCGCGTCGTAGCGGATGCACAGCGCCACCATGACGGCGCCGGCCATCGCGGGGACCGCGTAGAGGTCGCGGTCCCAGCGCAGCAGCGAGGGCACCTCGTTGGCCAGCACGTCACGCAGCACGCCGCCGCCGACGGCGGTCGCGATCCCGAGGGCCGCCGACGCGGTCAGGTTCAGCCCGTAGGCGTGCGCCTTCGTCGTCCCCGTGACGCTGAACAGGCCGAGGCCCGCCGCGTCGAAGACGTTGACCCCCAGCTGGATGCGTTCCACCTGGGGGTGCAGGAAGACGACCAGCAGAGCGGCGATCAGCGGCGTGAGGAAGTACCCCAGGTCGGTGAAGGCGGCCGGGGGCACCGCCCCGATCACCAGGTCCCGGAACACGCCGCCGCCCAGCGCGGTGACCTCGGCGAGCATGGCGATGCCGAACACGTCGAAGTTCTTGCGCACGGCCAGCAGCGCGCCCGAGATGGCGAAGACGAAGATGCCGACCACGTCGAGGGTGTGCTGGACGGAGGGGCTGAAGATTTGCTCGTACACCCCTACATTCTCACCCGTCGCGCGACCTTCGCCTTACATTACAAGGCGGACCGACCTCACAGGGACGGTTTTCCCGGCGTGAAGAGCCAGGTCCGGAAGAGGTCGTCGAGCTGGCGTCCGGAGACCTTCTCGGCGAGGCGGATGAAGTCGTCGGTGTCCGCGTTGCCGTAGCGGTGCAGCCGGGTCCAGGCGGGCAGCAGCCGGAAGAAGGCCCGGTCGCCGATCCGCTCGCGCAGGACCTGTAGCGCCATCGCCCCGCGCTGGTAGACGGCGGAGGCGAACATGGTGTCGCGCTGGGGGTCGCCGACGACCGTCTGCCAGAAGGCGTTGCCGGCGGGGCGGGCGTCGTAGCCGGCCAGGAAGGAGTCGTGCGCCGAGCGGACGCCCTGGTGCTCGGCCCACAGCCACTGGGCGTAGGTGGCGAACCCCTCGTTGAGCCAGATGTCCTTCCAGTGGGCCACCGACACGGAGTCGCCGAACCACTGGTGAGCCAGCTCGTGCACGATCGTGGACTCGTCGCGGACGGCCGAGTAGGCCGGCTTGGACTGCACCTCCAGGGAGAAGCCCGCCTGCGGCATGTCGTCGACGATCGCGCCGGTCTCCTCGAAGGGGTACGGGCCGAAGACCCGCGACCAGTAGTCGGTGGCCGCGGCGGTGACGGCGTACACGTCGACGGCGTTGCCGTCCGCGAGCACCGGGTCGATCGCGACGTAGATCGGTATGCCGCCGGGCGTCCTCCCGGTCCGCACGTCGAACTTCCCGATGGTGGCGGTCGCGAGGTAGCTGGCCATGGGCTTCGTCTCGCGCCAGTGCGTGTACGTCGAGGCGCCCTTGTCGTACGTCGAGACGAGCCGGCCGTTGGAGACCGCGGTCAGGCCGCGGGGCGCCTTGACGCGGATGTCGTAGGCGGCCTTGTCCGAGGGGTGGTCGCTGGACGGGAACCAGGTCGAGGCGGCGTTGGGCTCGCAGGCCACGAAGACGCCGTCGGCCGTCTTCATCCACCCGTAGGAGGAGCCGAAGACGATGGGGCCGCCGAGGGGTTCGGGGACGCCGCCGTAGGTCACGGCCACCTCGAAGGTCCGCCCCTTGCGGATCGCTGCGCGCGGGACGATGCGGATCTCGTCGCCGACGCGGGTGAACCGCGCCTTTCTGCCGTCCACTTCGACCCGGGATACCTCGAGTTTCTGCAGGTCCAGATCGAAGGACGACAGGCTCTGGGTGGCCCGGGCGGTGATCGTCGTCCGCCCGTCGAGGCGGTCGGTGTCGGGGTCGTAGGCGAGGGAGAGGTCGTAGTGGCGGGCGTCGAAGCCGCCGTTGCCGAGCCGCGGGAAGTAGGCGTCGCCGATTCCGTCGGAGCCCGGGGTGGGGGCGGAGGAGGCGGCGATGACGAGGAGGGAGGCCGCCGCTGTCGCGAGGGCCCCCCGACGTGCCGAACGGGAGAGTGCCATGAGTCGTCCCTTCGAGCGCGTGCCGTGGTACCGGACGCGGACGACTCTGCACTCTCCCGTTAAGGCATGTACATGACTTTACTAACTCGTCATGCCCTACTTGTCGGTTGACTCCTGGCGCCCCTCGGACTCCCCGGACTCCCCGGACTCCCCGGACTCCTCGGACCCTTCGGTCCCGGCGGCCTCGGTCGCAGCTGCCGGCTCGGCCTTCGCGAGCTTGCCGGGCTCGGCGACGACGGCCGGCTCGGGGGCCGCCGCCTCGGCGGGCTCGGGAGCCTCCTCCGTGGCCTCGGTGGCCTCGGTGGCCTTGGTGACCTCAGCGGTCTTCGGAGCCTCGGCGTCCTTCGCGGCCTCCGCGGTCTTCGCGGTCTTCGGAGCCTCCGCGGCCTCGGCCGCCAGCGCCGCCGACGTCTCCGCCGACTCCGCCAGCACCTCGTCGGCCACCAGCTCCGCCGCCTCCTTCGCGGCGGTCAGCAGAACGGTGTCCTGCGGAGCCTGGTCCTCGAAGTTCTCCGGGTGGTGGCAGGCGACCTGCTGACCGGTCCGCAGCTCGACGAGCTTCGGCTCGGTGGTCTTGCAGATCTCCGTCGCCTTCCAGCACCGGGTGTGGAACCGGCAGCCGCTCGGCGGGGAGATCGGCGAGGGCACGTCGCCCTTGAGCAGGATCCGCTCGCTCTTGGCGTTCTTGCGCCGCGGGTCCGGGATCGGCACCGCCGACATCAGCGCCTTGGTGTACGGGTGCATCGGCGACTTGTAGAGCAGGTCGCGGTCGGCCAGCTCCACGATCTTGCCGAGGTACATCACCGCGATGCGGTCCGAGACGTGCCGGACGACCGAGAGGTCGTGCGCGATGATCACGTACGTGAGGCCCAGCTCCTGCTGGAGGTCGTCGAGCAGGTTGACGACCTGGGCCTGGATCGACACGTCCAGGGCCGAGACCGGCTCGTCGGCCACGACCAGCTTCGGGTTCAGCGCGAGCGCGCGGGCGATGCCGATGCGCTGGCGCTGACCGCCGGAGAACTCGTGCGGGTAGCGGTTGTAGTGCTCGGGGTTGAGCCCCACGACCGACAGGAGCCGCTGCACTTCCTTCTTGATGCCGCCCTCGGGCTCGACGCCCTGGAGCTTGAAGGGAGCGCCGACGATCGTGCCGATGGTGTGCCGGGGGTTCAGCGACGAGTACGGGTCCTGGAAGATCATCTGTACGTCGCGGCGCAGCGGACGCATGCCGCTGACGCCGAGGTGCGTGATGTCCTTGCCCTCGAACTCGACCGTGCCGCCGGTCGGTTCGAGCAGCCGGGTGATCAGCCGGCCCATGGTGGACTTGCCGCAGCCGGACTCGCCCACGACGCCGAGCGTCTCACCGGAGCGGACCTCGAAGTCGATGCCGTCGACCGCGTGCACCGCCCCGACCTGCCGCTGGAGCAGGCCCTTCTTGATGGGGAAGTGCTTCTGCAGCCCGGTCACCTTGAGCAGGACCTCGCCGGGGGCGGCGTCCTTGGTGAGGGTGGCTCCCGGCTCGGTCCGGCCGTCGGCCTGCGCGGGGATCGTCACCGCTTTCTCTTCGTCGCTCACAGCTTCGGCGCAATCTCTTCGGTCCAGATACGCTCCCGCTGCTCCTGGCCCAGGTGGCAGGCGGCCCAGTGCCGGCTCCCGACCTCGGACAGCTCGGGCCGGACGGTGCGGGTGACGTTGTCCTTGGGCAGATCCGCGTACGGGCAGCGCGGGTTGAAGGCGCAGCCGGACGGGATGTTGATCAGCGAGGGCGGCGAGCCCTTGACCGGGATCAGCCGCTCCTGCTGGTCGCGGTCCAGACGCGGCATCGAGCCGAGCAGACCCCAGGTGTAGGGGTGCCGGGGCTCGTAGAACACCTTGTCGGCCGGGCCCCGCTCGACGCAGCGGCCGCCGTACATCACCAGGATGTCGTCGGCGAGTTCGGCGACGACGCCCAGGTCGTGGGTGATGACGATGACCGCGGAGCCGAACTCCTTCTGCAGGTCGCGGATGAGGTCGAGGATCTGCGCCTGGACGGTCACGTCCAGGGCGGTCGTCGGCTCGTCCGCGATGAGCAGTTCGGGGTTGTTGACCAGCGACATCGCGATCATCGCGCGCTGGCGCATACCGCCGGAGAACTCGTGCGGGTAGCTCTCCACCCGCTTGTCCGGCTGCGGGATGCCCACCCGGTCGAGCATCTCGACCGCACGGCGCTTGGCGGTCTTCTTGTCGACGTCGTGGTGGATGCGGTACGCCTCCACGATCTGCTGGCCGATCGTGTAGTACGGGTGCAGCGCGGACAGCGGATCCTGGAAGATCATCGCCATCTCGCGGCCCCGCAGCTTGCGCACGTGGTCGGGGTCGGCGGACAGCAGCTCGGTGCCGTCCAGCCAGATCTCGCCGGAGATCTGCGCCTTGCGCTTGCCGTACTGGCCGGCGGTGTGCAGGCCCATGATGCCCAGCGAGGTCACCGACTTGCCGGAGCCGGACTCGCCCACGATGCCGAGGGTCTTGCCCTTCTCCAGCTGGAAGCTGAGTCCGTCGACGGACTTGACCAGGCCGTCGTCGGTGGGGAAGTGCACCTTGAGGTCGCGCACTTCGAGGAAGGCGGTCGGCGCGGGCGAAGCGGGGGAGGGCTCGCCCACGGCCGCTCCGCTCTTGCTGAGTTCGGTCATGCCAGCCTCACTCGGGGGTCGATCACGGCGTACATAATGTCCACCACGAGGTTGGCGACGAGCACCGCCAGAGAAGTGATCAGGGTGACGCCCAGGATGATGGGCAGGTCCTGGTTCTTGATGGCGTTGAGCACCGCCTGGCCGAGGCCGGGCAGGTTGAACGCCGTCTCGGTCAGGATCGCACCGCCGATGAGGGCGCCGAGGTCCATGCCGAGCATGGTCAGCAGCGGGGTCATCGTGGAGCGCATGGCGTGCTTGCCGATGACGGTGTGTTCCTTGAGGCCCTTGGCGCGGGCCGTGCGGATGTAGTCCTCGCCGAGGATCTCCAGCATGGTGGCCCGGGTGATGCGGGCGTACATCGCCGCGTACAGGAACGCGAGGGTGACCCAGGGCAGGATCATGCCGCCGAACCAGCCGGTGAAACTCTCGTCCAGGGGGACGAACTGCCCGTCGAACAGGTCGAGTCCGTACACGAAGATCGACAGGGCGACCATGCCGGTGAAGTAGATCGGCAGGGAGACGCCCGAGAGCGCGATGACCATCGCGCCGCGGTCCCACATGCTGCCCCGCTTGAGCGCGGAGAGCACACCCGCCGAGACGCCGAAGATCAGCCACAGCACGGCGGCGCCGAGCGCGAGCGCCAGCGTCACCGGGAAGCGGTCGGTCAGCACCGGCCAGACGGCCTGCTCGCTGCGGAAGGAGTAGCCGAAGCACGGGGCGGCGCAGTGGATGGAGTCGCCACCGCCCGTGTAGGTGCGACCGGCGAAGATGCCCTTGAAGAACTCCCAGACCTGGGCGTAGATCGGGTCGCCCAGGCCCAGCTTCTCGCGCACACCCTCGACGGCGGCAGGGTCGGCCTGCTTGCCCACGAAGCTCAAGGCGATGTCTACGCCAGCCCACTTGGGGATGAGGAAGAAGATGCCGAAGACCACCATGACGATGACCACGAGCATCACTACGGCGGCGAACAGCCGCCTGATGAGGTAAGCGAGCACAGCTCTCGGCCCGCCGCGGACCGCGGGCCACCGGATTGTGTCCAGTGACCCGCGGGTCCGCCGCGCCGGCCTTCACCTGCCTTTCGTGCCGTTCGGCGGGTGTGCCGGGACTACTTCTTCGGGTTCTTCAGACCGAGGTTCACGAAGTCGTACTGACCGCTGTAACCGTCGGTGGTGTAGACGTTCGCCAGGTTGTCCGAGCGCCAGTTGATGAACCGCTCGAAGACGAAGGGCAGGTAGTACGCGCCCTCCATCACCTTGTGGTTGATCTCCGTGGCGATCTTGGTCTTGCCGGCGTCGTCCAGCGTGGTGACGTACGACGAGAACAGACCGTCGATCGTCTTGTCGTTGATCAGCGCGTAGTTGTTGTTACCGCTCTGCGCGATGTACTTGCTGTTCCACAGCGGCAGACCGAAGCCCTGGACGGACGGGAAGTCCGGACCCCAGCCCATGATGATGATGCCGTAGCCCTTCTTCTTCACGTTCGAAGGGCTGCCGATGATGCCGGCGGTCTGCGAGCCGTCGTACTGGTCGATCTCGGCGGTGATGCCGATCTTCGCCAGCGACGCCTGGAGCGACTGGGCGGTGGCCACCTCGACCGGCTTGTTGTTGCGCACCGCGATGGTGGTCTTGAAGCCGTTCGGCTGACCGCAGGCCTTCAGGGCCGCCTTGGCCTCGGCCGCGTTGCCGTTCTTGTTGTCGCCCGCGAGCTTGTACGGGTCGTACTTCTGGCCCTCGGCGCCCGGGACGGACGGCGGGAGCATGTTGGTGCCGATGTCGCCGCCGGCGACCGGGCCGCCGCGGGCGGTCTGGAGCGACACGTGGTCGGCGCCGAGGATGACGGCCTTGCGGCACTCGATGTTGTCGAACGGCTTCACGCTCTGCGGGAAGACCGCGTAGCGGACGTAGCCGGAGACCGGGTTGTCCAGGTTGGCCTTGTGCTGCTTCAGGGCGGTGGTGCGGCCCTGCGGCGACATGCCGGTCTGGTTCAGGTCGAGGTCCAGGTCACCGCTGAGCAGACGCTGGTCGAGCTGGTTGGCGTCCGAGAAGAACTTGATGGTGATCTCGTCCGGGTAGGCCTTGCGGACCGGGTCCGAGGCCTGCTTCCAGCTGGTGTTGCGGACCAGCTTGAGGTCCTTGCCGGGGGCGTACGAGGCGAACTTGTACGGGCCCGAGGAGAACGGCTTCAGGCCGTACTTGGACTTGGTGTCCATGTCCTGGCGGACCGGCGACGCCGACACCAGGGCCAGCATCTCCTCGAAGTCCGAGTTGGCCTCGGGCAGGTGGAAGACGATGGTCTTGTCGTCGGGCGTGTCGATCGCCTTCAGACCCAGCTTGTCGGCCGACGTGTCCTTGTAGGGGCCCTTGTAGGCGCCCTTGGGGTCGAGGACGTCCTTCAGGTACGTCGGACCGCCGGACAGCACGTCCTGCGCCCACACGCGCTCGATGCCGTACTTCACGTCCTTGGACGTGACCGGCTTGCCGTCCTCCCAGGTGACGCCGTCACGCAGGGTGTACGTGTAGGTCTTGCCGTCGTCCGTGACCTTCGCGGTCGCGGTGGCGAGGTCCGGAGTGATCTCGGCGCCCGCGGCGCCCGGCTCGGCCTTGTTGGTGACGAGCTGGCGGCTGTAGTAGCGGGCGAAGTTCCACATCATGCCGTAGTAGCCACGCGTGGTGTCCCACGAGTCGGCGTCCTGCGCGGCACCGAACTTCAGCGTGCCGCCCTTCTTGGCGGCGGAGGCCTGGGCGACCTTGTTGTTCGCGGCGTCGAAGCCGGCGGCGCCGGTCTTCGAGCCCTTGTCGTCGTCTCCGCCACCGCCGCACGCTGCCGTGGTCAGCAGCGCGGCGACCGCGGCAGTAGCGGCGAGCGCCTGCTTCCGCCGCCCTGAGGTGCGTTGGGTAGTCACGATCTCGGATCCTCCGGATAGATGAGAGATATCCCGTGTAAAGACCACGGAACGGTTGGGGCGCCGTGTTCCCGGCGGTTCTGCGGCTCGCTGTGGTCGCGGATCCCCTGCGGGGCGGATCAGCGCGAGGCCTTGGGGTCGAGCGCGTCCCGGATGCCGTCACCGAAGAGGTTGAACGCCAGCACGGTGATGAAGATCGCCAGACCGGGGACCACCATGTACATGGGGTCCGACTCGTAGTAGTCGATCGCGCTCGAGAGCATCTGTCCCCACGAGGCGGTGGGCGGCTTGACGCCGACGCCCAGGAAGCTCAGCGCCGCCTCGGTGAGGATGTTGGTGGGGATCATCATCGTGGTGTAGACGACGATCGGGGCGACCAGGTTGGGCAGCAGCTCCTTGAACAGGATGTACATCCGTCCGGCGCCGAGCGAGCGGGCGGCCTCGACGTACTCGCGCTCGCGCAGCGAGAGCGTCTGGCCGCGCACCACGCGTCCGATGTAGGGCCATCCGAAGAACCCGATGACCAGGATCATCACGAAGACGCGCACGCTCGAACCGGTGAGGCCCAGCATGTGGTTCGGCATGACGGAGACCAGCGCGATGATGAACAGCAGCTGCGGGAACGCGAGCAGACCGTCCATCACCCGGCTGATCAGGGAGTCGACCCAGCCGCCGAAGAAGCCGGCGAGGATGCCCAGCACCGTTCCGAGGATCACGGCCACCACGGCGGACAGGAAGCCGACCAGGAGGGAGATCCGGGCCCCGTAGAGGATGCGGGCGAAGATGTCGCGGCCGTTGACCGGCTCGACGCCGAGCAGGTGGTCGCCGCTCAGGCCGCCCAGGGAACCCGTGGGGGTGCCGAAGAGCGGGTCGATGAGGTTCTCGTGGTACTCGTTCGGGTCCTGCCCGAGGAGGCTCGTGATGACGGGCGCGAGCAGCGCGACCACCACGAGGAGGAGCACCACGATTCCGCCCGTGAGGGCGAGCTTGTCCCGCTTGAGGCGCTCCCAGGCGATCCGGCCCAGGGAACGGCCCTGAACGGCCTTGGCGTCGCTGCTGGCGACCGCCGCTTCCTCGGCCGCACTCGGGGCCGCTTCCGCGGTCGGCTCGTGCAATGGTGCCGTCATCTGGCAGGGACCCCTCTCAACCGGCGGTAGCCGGCCCGCACTTGCCGCTGTAGCGGCGTGATCAGTCCGTAATACGCGGGGGATAAGTCCCCCTGGAGCGGGAGTCTTCAACGCTTTGGCGATCTGTTGCCAGACTTGGCAGTGAATGGATGCGTAAACGTGATGCGGGTAGAGGGGTTCCGTTATCCGGACGGCGGGTAACGCCCCCCGGACAGTGACAAATTCGGGCATATTGGGCGCGTCCACCCCATATCGCTGTTATCTACGCGCGAAGAAGTCCGACTCCTGCCATGGAGTCAGGAGCGGCGAAGGGGTCAGTAACGTCCGGCGGGCGGAAAGCCGTAGCCGCCCGCGGGAGCCTGGGCGGGAGCGGCGGCGTGCGCCTCGCGGTCGTAGAACGGCCGCGCGTTGGCGCGCATCCACATGACGACGGGGTCGTACTCGTCGGTCATGGCGACCGTCGAGACCGGCAGCCCGTCCGGCACCGCCGCGACGGACTGCTGCATCATCGCCCGGACGGCGTCCACGGCCGGCGGGGAGGACTCGTAGACGTCGAGACCGAGGGCCAGGTAGGGCGCGCCCAGCGCGGGCTGCACCCAGGCCCGGCGCAGCGCGCGGACCACCGGGGTGCGGTGGGCGTTCTGCGCGAGCAGGGCGTAGAACTGCGGGATCTCGATGCCGGGCTCGGACAGCCGCAGCGGGCCGGCGGGCTGGCGCTCCAGACCGGTGGCGATGCGGCGCAGGTCCAGCCAGGGGATGCCCATGCCACCGCCGGGGGCGTGCGGGTTCAGCCAGAGGCCGTAGTGGTCGGGGTAGAGCGTGCGGGCCGCGTCCAGCCCGTCGATCACCTCGTACGACCTGTTCCAGCCGCTGGCGCTCAGTTCCTGTGCGGAGGTCACGCAGGGCGCGTAGCCGTGGCCCTCGACCTCCATGTTCCCGTACTGCGCGTCCGGGGAGCCGGCCTGGCCGTGCCACAGCAGCATCCAGACCTGGCCGGAGGAAGGGGTCGCGAGCGCGCGCAGGAGCGCCTCGTAGGCGTCGTAGCGCCCGGGCGTGACCTGGCGCAGCATGTGCTCGACCTGACCGGTCGCGATGCCGCTGGCGCTCACCTGTACCGCCCCTTCTTCCGTGTCGTCCCGCGTCGGAGTCCAGCTTAAGCGTCCAAGGGGTCAGGAGGACCGGCACGTTGGCGGGTGCGGTCCGTTTGTGACCCCGGGCCCCCGCGCGCGAGCCGTAGCGGGCCGCGGCCCCCCGCCCCCGGGCCGCCCCCACGGCCCGTCCGCCCGACCTGGTCCGCGCGGCCCGTCCCCACGGCCTTTCCCCGCGGCCTCGCCGCGGGAACGCCGTCGGCCGCGGCCTCGCGGCCCTCCCCGCCGCCTTGTGGCGGGAACGCCGTCGGCCGCGGCCTCGCGCGATTGGTCAGGGCCGCGTGTAGAAGGGGCGGACCCGTTCCCGCAGCCACTCCCCCACCGGGTCCTGGGCGACGTCCAGCAGCACCAGGTTGACGGGCCAGGGCGACGCCGTCGCGCCCAGCGCCCTGCCGAGGGCCTCCAGCGGCAACGCGCGCAGGTCGCCCTCCCACTGGGAGAGTTCCACACCGACGAACATCACCGGGTCAGCCGTCTCGATCGCGGCCAGGCAGCGGCGGGCGGTGCGGACCACGCCGATGGCCTCGAACTCCGCGGAGGCCGCGGCCAGGAAGTCGACGGGGTCGTCCTGCCAGTCGGGCTCGTAGAGGCGGACCCGGCCGCCGCTCGCCGGGCCGTCCAGCGGGGTGCGGCCCGCCCGACACAGTTCGGCCACGGCCGGCGGCGGCAGCGGGACGCCGACCACGCCGTCGGGGTTGACCAGGATGCCGGCCTGCGGGGGCAGCCCGCGGGCGAACTCCACGGCCGGGGCGACCGTGAACGACATGTGCGCGCCGGCGACCCGGCGCAGCTGCTCCTCGGAGCTGAAGACCGGCACGTACACCTGGCCGTCCAGCTCCAGCGTGGGCAGGTCGAGGGGGCCGCTGTGCGGGCCGCCGCCGCCGGGCAGCGGCACCCATACGAAGCTGCGGCCGAGCACCTCCACGATCCGGGCGCCGGCCTCGGGCACGCCGAGGGAGGCGGAGAGCACCTCCTCCAGCTCGTTGCCGGGCCATCCGCCGTGCGAATGGGGGTGTGCCTGCGCCGGGAATTCCGTCGGGAAGTCCGCCGGTGGGAAGTCCATCTGCCTACCGCCTGCCGAGAACCGCTCTCACTGCTGTGACCGAAAGGCTAACGGGTGCCGGGAGGCCCGGTTCAGCCCGTGAAGCCGATGCGCCGCAGGACGTCGGCCGCGGGCCGGTCGAGCAGGACCGCCGCCCCGCAGCCCGCGGGCAGCCGCCCCTTCTCCACCGCGCGCAGCAGCCGGGCGGCCGCGCGGCGGTGCCGCAGGAAGGCGTAGCGCGAGACGCCCCGGCCGCGCTCGCGCTGGCCCGCCAGCGCCGTGTCCGCGCCGACGTCGAGGACGATCAGGTGGAGCGTGCCGCCGCGGCGGCGGGCCGCGCGGCCCAACCAGCCGCGGACCCAGGCCTGCGCGCCGCAGTCGTGCACGACGACGCCCCCGCCGCCGCGCAGGGCCCGGCGCAGCCCGGCGTAGTGGGAGAGGCGGACGAGGGGGCGGTAGAGGGCGTAGGGCAGGAAGCCGGGCATGCGCGCGTCCCAGCGGTCGCGGGTGTCCTGGGAGTCGACGCGGACGCCGCCCGCCGTCCGCCGCATCAGCGTGGACTTGCCGCTGCCGGGCAGGCCGGTCACCACGACCAGGTCGCGGGGTCCGAAGAGCAGGCCGTGCGGGCTGCGGCCGGCCCGGTCGCGGAGGTCACGGACGACGGGCGCGGGCCGCGCAGCGCGCGCGTCCCGGGCCGTCGGGCCCGGCCGGGCGGGCAGCGCGATCCCCGCGCCGGTGGCCAACGCCGTGGTCGTCGCCGTGCGCGTCGTCCTGTTCACCGTGATCGTCCTCCCCTGGGGTCAGGTGGGCCTCATCCCCGCCAAGCGTAAAGAGAAGGTAATGGGCGGCGTCTCGCGTTTTCATGCGCGTACCGACACAGGCCGGTTACAGATACGGCCCTGCCGTGATCGGGGCGGGCCGTGCGATGATGGCCGCGCCAACTGCATACCGGCCGTTTGAATCCGCGCGGGAGAGTCCTCAGCAGCAGCTTCGCTGGGGCGCCGAAGGAGCAAGTCCCTCCCTTGAATCTCTCAGGCACCGTTACCGCGCGGGCGAGGCACATCTGAAAAGCGGGTCGCCCACGGGCGGCTCCACCCAAGGTGCAAGTCACGATCTTCGCGATCATGGCGAACCTCTCAGGTTCCGATGACAGATGGGGAGGAACGACCTCGCCATCCCCCACGCCCGGATCCGCTCGCGCGGGGGACCCCATTGCCCCTGGGAGACGACCGACCGATGAGCAGTACCGAATCCACGGCCGTGCGCCGCACCGCGCTCGACGCCCTGCATCGCTCGCTCGGCGCGACGATGACCGACTTCGCCGGCTGGGACATGCCCCTGCGCTACGGCTCCGAGCGCGACGAGCACACCGCCGTCCGCACCCGGGCCGGGCTCTTCGACCTCTCGCACATGGGCGAGATCACCGTGAGCGGCCCGCAGGCGGCCGAGCTCCTGAACTTCGCGCTGGTGGGCGACCTCTCGGCCGTGGGCACGGGCCGCGCCCGCTACACCATGATCTGCCGGGCCGACGGCGGCATCCTGGACGACCTGATCGTGTACCGGCTCGCCGAGAGCGAGTACATGGTCGTCGCCAACGCCTCCAACGCCCAGGTCGTGCTGGACGCGCTCGTGGAGCGCTCGGCGGGCTTCGACGCCGAGGTCCGCGACGACCGGGACGCCTACGCGCTGATCGCCGTCCAGGGCCCGCAGTCGCCCGGCATCCTGAAGTCGCTGACCGACGCCGACCTCGACGGCCTGAAGTACTACGCCGGCCTGCCCGGCACGGTCGCCGGCGTCCCCGCCCTCATCGCGCGCACCGGCTACACCGGTGAGGACGGCTTCGAGCTGTTCGTGAAGCCGGAGCACGCCGTCGAACTGTGGCAGGCGCTGACCGAGGCCGGCGAGGGCGCCGGCCTGGTCCCCTGCGGTCTGTCCTGCCGGGACACGCTGCGCCTGGAGGCGGGCATGCCGCTGTACGGGCACGAGCTGAGCACCTCCCTCACCCCGTTCGACGCCGGGCTCGGCCGGGTGGTGAAGTTCCAGAAGGAGGGCGACTTCGTGGGCCGCGAGGCGCTCGCCGCGGCCGCCGCCCGCGCCGAGGAGAAGCCGCCGCGCGTGCTGGTCGGCCTGGTCGCCGAGGGGCGTCGCGTCCCCCGCGCCGGGTACGCGGTCGTCGCCGGCGGCGAGGTGATCGGCGAGGTCACCTCCGGCGCCCCCTCCCCCACCCTCGGCAAGCCGATCGCGATGGCGTACGTCGACGCGGCCCACGCGGCGCCGGGCGCCCCGGGCGTCGGCGTCGACATCCGCGGCGCGCACGAGCCGTACGAGGTCGTGGCGCTGCCGTTCTACCGGCGCCAGAAGTAGACACTGGGCGCGTCCCCGCGCCGCAGCGTGCGACCGGGCCGCGTGAGACTGCGCACATTCTCGCTGCTCACGTGCGTCCGCAGCCGTCCCCCTTCAACAGCACTCCACCGCGTACAGGAGAATTCAGGCCATGAGCAACCCCCAGCAGCTGCGCTACAGCAAGGAGCACGAGTGGCTGTCGGTCGTCGAGGACGGCGTCTCGACGGTCGGCATCACGGAGCACGCGGCCAACGCGCTCGGCGACGTGGTCTTCGTCCAGCTCCCGGAGGTCGGCGACGCGGTGACCGCGGGCGAGTCCTGCGGCGAACTGGAGTCGACGAAGTCGGTCAGCGAGCTGTACGCGCCCGTCTCCGGTGAGATCGCCGAGGTCAACCAGGACGTCGTCGACGACCCGTCGCTGGTGAACTCCGCCCCCTTCGAGGGCGGATGGCTGTTCAAGGTACGCGTGACGGACGAGCCGGGCGACCTGCTCTCCGCCGACGAGTACACCGCCTACACCGCCGGCTGAGGAGTCGCAGACGCATGTCCGTCCTGAACACGCCCCTGCACGAGCTCGACCCGGAGATCGCCGCCGCGGTCGACGCCGAGCTGAACCGCCAGCAGTCCACGCTCGAGATGATCGCCTCGGAGAACTTCGCTCCGCTCGCGGTCATGGAGGCGCAGGGCTCGGTGCTGACCAACAAGTACGCCGAGGGCTACCCGGGCCGCCGCTACTACGGCGGCTGCGAGCACGTGGACGTCGCCGAGCAGATCGCGATCGACCGGATCAGGGAGCTGTTCGGCGCCGAGTACGCCAACGTGCAGCCCCACTCCGGCGCGTCCGCCAACCAGGCCGCCCTGTTCGCGCTGGCCCAGCCCGGCGACACCATCCTCGGGCTCGACCTGGCCCACGGCGGCCACCTGACCCACGGGATGCGGCTGAACTTCTCCGGCAAGCAGTTCGACGTGGTCGCCTACCACGTGGACCCGGTGACCGGCCTGGTCGACATGGCCGAGGTCGAGAAGCTCGCCAGGGAGCACCGCCCGAAGGTGATCATCGCGGGCTGGTCGGCGTACCCGAGGCAGCTGGACTTCGCCGAGTTCCGCCGCATCGCCGACGAGGTCGAGGCGTACCTGTGGGTGGACATGGCGCACTTCGCCGGTCTGGTCGCGGCGGGCCTGCACCCGAACCCGGTCCCGTACGCCGACGTCGTCACCTCCACCACCCACAAGACGCTGGGCGGGCCCCGGGGCGGTGTCATCCTCGCGAAGAAGGCGTTCGCGAAGAAGCTGAACTCGTCCGTCTTCCCGGGCTTCCAGGGCGGCCCCCTGGAGCACGTGATCGCCGCCAAGGCGGTCTCCTTCAAGGTCGCGGCCTCGGAGGACTTCAAGGAGCGCCAGCGCCGTACAGTGGACGGTGCGCGCATCCTCGCCGAGCGCCTGACGGCCGAGGACACGCGCAAGGCCGGTGTGAACGTCCTGTCCGGCGGCACGGACGTCCATCTGATCCTGGTCGACCTGCGCGAGTCGGAGCTCGACGGGCAGCAGGCCGAGGACCGTCTCCACGAGGTCGGCATCACCGTCAACCGCAACGCGGTCCCGAACGACCCCCGGCCGCCGATGGTCACCTCGGGTCTGCGGATCGGCACGCCGGCCCTCGCGACCCGCGGCTTCACCGCCGAGGACTTCGCGGAGGTCGCGGACGTGATCGCGCGGACGCTGACGGCGCCCTCGCCGTTCCCCGAGGCCGACCGCGCGGAGCTGAAGGCGAGGGTCACGGCCCTGGCCGACAGGCACCCGCTGTACCCCGGCCTGAACAAGTAGTTCCACGGCGGGGGCGCCCGACGACGTGCGCCCCCGCCCTTTTTGAAGGAGTACCCGTGGCCATCTCGGTCTTCGACCTGTTCTCGATCGGCATCGGCCCGTCCAGCTCCCACACGGTCGGCCCGATGCGTGCGGCGCGCATGTTCGCGCGGCGGCTGCGCAACGAGGGCCTGCTGGAGTCCACCGCGTCCGTCCGCTGCGAGCTGTACGGCTCACTGGGCGCGACCGGCCACGGCCACGGCACCCCCAAGGCGGTGCTGCTCGGCCTGGAGGGCGCCTCGCCTCGCACCGTCGACGTGGCGGGGGCGGACGACCGGGTGGCGCGGATCAGGGAGTCCTCACGGCTGCGGCTGCTCGGCAGCCACGAGATCCCCTTCTCCTTCGACGACGACCTGGTGCTGCACCGCCGCAAGGCCCTGCCCTACCACGCCAACGGCATGACGGTGTGGGCCCACGACGCCTCGGGCGCGGAACTGCTGTCCAAGACGTACTACTCGGTCGGCGGCGGCTTCGTCGTCGACGAGGACGCGGTCGGCGAGGACCGCATCAAGCTCGACGACACGGTGCTGAAGTACCCCTTCCGCACGGGTGACGAGCTGCTGCGCCTGACCCGTGAGACCGGCCTGTCGATCTCCTCCCTGATGCTGGAGAACGAGCGCGCCTGGCGCACGGAGGACGAGATCCGGGCCGGGCTGCTGGAGATCTGGCGCGTGATGCAGGCCTGTGTGTCCCGGGGCATGTCCCAGGAGGGCATCCTGCCGGGCGGCCTGCGGGTGCGCCGCCGCGCCGCCATGACGGCCCGTCAGCTCCGGGCGGAGGGCGACGCGTTGGCCCACTCCATGGAGTGGATCACGCTGTACGCGATGGCGGTCAACGAGGAGAACGCGGCCGGCGGACGGGTGGTGACGGCCCCGACGAACGGCGCGGCCGGCATCATCCCCGCGGTCCTGCACTACTACATGAACTTCGTTCCCGGCGCGGACGAGGACGGCGTGGTGCGCTTCCTCCTCGCGGCCGGCGCGATCGGCATGCTGTTCAAGGAGAACGCCTCCATCTCCGGCGCCGAGGTCGGCTGCCAGGGCGAGGTCGGCTCCGCCTGCTCGATGGCGGCGGGCGCCCTGGCCGAGGTGCTGGGCGGCTCCCCCGAGCAGGTCGAGAACGCGGCCGAGATCGGCATGGAGCACAACCTCGGCCTCACCTGCGACCCCGTCGGCGGCCTGGTGCAGATCCCCTGCATCGAGCGCAACGGCATGGCCGCGGTGAAGGCCGTCACGGCGGCCCGCATGGCGATGCGCGGCGACGGCTCGCACAAGGTGTCCCTGGACAAGGTCATCAAGACCATGAAGGACACCGGCGCCGACATGAGCGTCAAGTACAAGGAGACGGCGCGCGGCGGGCTGGCCGTGAACATCATCGAGTGCTGAGGGCGTGAGCCCTGACCGGGGCGTTCGCGGGCCTTCAGCGCTGTCTGAGCCTCTCCTGCTTACACGGCGGAAAGCCCCTGGAAACTCCCCGGGACAGGCTTGAAAGGCCATGAAAAAGTCTGTGGGAAATCCCGTGGTAAAGCTCGACCTGGACGAGCTCCCCCGCCATCTCGATGGCCAGCACGGGATCCCAGGGGCTGGCCGCAGGGGGTCCCGCGAGCGGCGTGGACTCGCCCTTACCGAGTGCCGCCCTGTAGTCGGTGGCGTTATCCGCCAGGGGTGGGCAACGTGGCGGGCCACGGCGTCCGTGGTGATATACAGGCCGAACCGATCGAAGTCGGCGCGCCAGTACAGCCCTGCTACCGCGCCCACGGCATCGCCGCGCAGCTTGTGGCAGGCGGTGGACGGGACGCCCTCCGTGCACACGGGGGCCACAGCGATACCTTGGAGTTCACCGGCGGCGAGCAGTACGGCCGGGTTCTCGCAAGCCAGGGCCCCGCCCGACCCCGGTGGCCATGAGGCCCGCCGGCCGAGCGGGAGGGGCGCGCCGTTCTACGTGACCGCCGTCTTCGTCGCGCCTCCGTGTTGGGTGACCCTGGGACGGCACTGGATCCGCACCGCGCCTCGAGTGAATGCCTCGTCCGTGGCTTTGCCGGACCAAACGAAGGCCTCACCCGGCTCGAGCCCCGCCATCTTCTCCGGAGTGAGGCTGGAAAGCGCCGCATTCGCCTTCTGCAAGTGCTTGAGCCACGCCGGGGACGTGAATTTGTGCAGCACCATATGGTTGGACAACTCGATCAGCGAAATGGGCACAGAGGGCGGATCCTGGCTGGCCACCAGGATGGACATTCCCTTGTGGCGCATTTCCCGGACGCTCGCCACAAGACCATCCACGAGATCCGGACTGTGAATGTATTTATGGGCTTCGTCAAAGACGACCAGCTTGTTGAAAGGCTCGCCATCCTGCCGGGCGTCGGCGAAGAGCTGCATCAGGACGACGAACAGGCCGAGTGCCTCGTCCTTGTCGATGTACTCGTCACGCAGGTCCACAATAATCAGTCGTCCTGGCCGGACCAGGTCTTTGAGACGGACGCTGTCGTCGATGTAGTCGGCAGCCAGATCCAGCCGCTGGAAGGCCAGCTGCTTCAGCGAGTCGGAGAGCGACGACTCGTCCACGCCTTGCCGGATAGCCTCCAGAGTGAGGTCGTGGCGGTGGGCTTTCATGATCCGCCCGAGCTGACGGATGTAGATCGCCTGGTTACCGATGGCCCCCATCAGGAACCGCCAGTGCGCTGCCTGAAGCTCCGAAGATGCGAACGCGAGAGGGCGCACCTCCAAGTCCGGATACTCCGCCTTGCGTTCCTCCACCTTGTCGGAGGGGGCCAGCAAGAGGACGTCGGACAGAGCGGCAGGCTCCGCGCCGTAGCGGGCGCGGAGTCCTGCGACCTGTTCCACCTCGCTGTTGGCCCTGGTCATGCTGGTGAACTCCGGCGCGTAGTCCTGGGTGTCGCTGTAGTGGAAGACGATGCTGGCCAGCGGATGGGAGAGTTGGTTGACGCCCGGCGCGGGAAGACTGGCCATCTCCAGGATCGAGCCGAGGGTGTAGCTCTTGCCGCCTCCCTGGACACCGAACAGGCTGATGGTGTGGGTCTCGTTGAGGTCCAGAGCCACCTTTCGTCCCGCGGTCATACCGAGCAGGCCGTACTGTTGCGTCTGGTGAGACGCGCCGAGGAACACGTCCACGTTCGCAAAACCGTCCCCGGCCTCCGCCGTCTGCTCAGCGACACGCGGCTCGGCCCACGCATGCTCGTCCCGCGGCGGATGTGCCGACGCGGACGCCGGGGGCGCCTCCGATGCCGTGTCAAGCCGGGCGGGCTCCTCCGGAGGCCGCTGGGGAAGCTCGTCAACGGCTACGCGTCGGGCGTCCTCCGGAGCCGGCGACGACTGCGGCTCCGGCTCCGGCTCCGGCTCCGGCTCCGGCTCCGGCTCCGGGGCGTAGTCGACCACGGCCTGTAGGGGGGCGGGCTCGTCGGGTACTTCACGGGTCCGCTCCTGGGGACCCAGACTCCGCGCGGCCTGACCGTGCTCGATACCGAGATCGGCGATCGAGAGCTGCTTCGGCGAGCTGTGTACCTGGCCGCCGAGGTATTCGGTCTCGATGGCCTCCAGCAGCCGCTTCACCCCGTCCTTCCCGACCCGGTGGAAAGTGACACCGCCGTCGGTCTCGACGTCAGTACCTGCCTGGCCCAGATCGAAGATCAGCCCTGTCCTGGCGAACTCCAGCGAGTAGCCGTGATCGAGGTGGTCCAGCAGCCAGTGCGCTTCGGCATACCCCTTGTCGTCGAAGAGTCCGTACCGGTTCGCGCGGGCGAGGTAGTAGCCCAGCAGGGAGCGCAGGGTGAGGTTCTGCAACGGGCGGTCGGTGCGCTCGACTGCGGGGTCGAACTGCGCGGCCAGCACTCGCTGGCTTCCTTCGACCTGCTGAGCGATCTGCTTCTTCTTCGTCTCGTACGCCCCGAGACCACCCGCCCCGGTGAAGCATTTCACCTCGACCAGCCTGCACACTACTGTCCTGCGTGCCGCGTCGAGGTCGAACAGCGCCAGGTCGGTCCGGTGCAGCCGGACCATCGCGTCACCGGCTGCGGCGCGACGACGGTCTTCGCCGTACAGATCGGTGTGCGCGTCGAGCGGGATCAGGATCTGGTTCCCCAGAGCGCCCTGGCATCCGAGGTACAGGCGCGCCAGGGCCAGGCCGAGGACTTCGCTGTGGCTGCTCTCACCGAGGGCGGCGAGTTTGAAGGCGAAACTGCCGGACAACTCCCGCAACTGGTCGAAGAAGGTCGCCACATGGCGCTCCTCGATGTCCAGGTTCCGGTCCGCCAGGACAGGGCCGATCAGGGCACGCAGCTCGTCGACCGAGCGGGAGGAGACCACGATGTGGTGTCCCATACCGGTCTGAGACGTGGCCGAGTAGTCGATGACGTATTCGGGCCGGTCGGCACGGCCGTGGTCGAAGTACTCGACGCCGAGGGTCCGGTCCACGGTGACGACCCAGTCACTGGCGTGGTGAACGTCGTGCAGCAGTGCCCGGTCGTCGGGCGACAGCCGCAGGGTGATCTGCGGCAGGTACCCGGGGCGCGGCTCGCCGGACGTAGCGGCGACAACGGCGGCCGAGAGCGCCTGAGGAAGTGCCGCCAGCAGATCACCGGTCTCCTCGGCCCCCTCCAGCGGGTCGGTAGCGCCGTGACGCGGCTGACGGCTCCATGCCACGTACTCCTCTTCCTCGGCGTAGGAGCTGGAGAGTTCCTGGACGAGGCCGTGGGCGGCGACACGGCCCGTGGTGGTGACACCAGGCGCAATGTCGTACTGCTCCCCGCCGAACGGATCGAACAGGATGCTGAGGTGAGCCGGGAACTCCCCGGCGCGCCGGCGCAGGTCGGCCGCGTGACGTACGACGACGGCGAGTTTGGGCCGGAGCGGGTCGCCCGGCGTGGCAAATGCCTCGGCGGCTACGGACCGGGGCCCTGACCCGGGCGAGAACAGGTCGGTCAGTGCTTCGCCGACCCAGGGCTCGGTCGGGCTGTCCGAGAACAGCCTGATGGTGAAACGCAGGTGGGCCAGGTGCTTGCGGCTTTGCAGTTCGGTCAGCATCGCGGCGAGCAGGTCCCCGCGGCCGGCTCCCAGAGCGTTGATGACGAGGCTGTCGACGTACGGATGGAGCCTGACATAGCGTTCGATCCGGTCGGCGAGGTCACCACCCGTCACCATGCCGGAGGCCGCCGCGTCGTCAGCGGCGCCGACCGACGCGGCGAGCAGGGACACCGTCCCGCGTGGGTCGGCGGTCTCGCTCGGCAGACACACCTGCCAGTAGTCGGTGAGCTGCCCGCCCGCGAAGGTCAGTTCGCCGGTGGCCAGGGGCACGACCAGGGGGAAGCCCAGCGGCACCAGCGACGTACTCAGGCTGTGCAGGCGCTCCAGGACGGTGGCCCGGTCCTCATCGGCGAGCCGGTCGAGCCAGTGGTCGGCCAGGGCGGCTTGCCCGCTCCACCAGAGCATCCGCAGCGGATGGGTCGGGGCGACGAGGACGACCCGGCGCCGGCCGCCCCGTACATCGGTCAGGTCCACCTGGAGCGTGTCGGTGCGCAGGAGCAGGGCCAGTTCGGCGCGGTCTCGGTCGGCGCCGCCCGAGTGCGCGTTCTCCAGGGAGCGGACGCACCTGTTCACTGCCCTGAGGTACGCCTCGGCGTATGCCTCGGTCTCCTTGCGCACGGTCCGCGGGTCGGTCGCCTCCACAACCAGAGGCGCCGTGTCCTCGGTGTCGTCCCGCACGGCGGCGAACAGCACCGCCCGGGCCTGGAGGTAGTTGTCGAAATCGCTGTCGGGCTCTGCTGTGACGGCGGGCGTCTCGTCGTCACCCAGGAGTGCGACTCCGGTGGCGTCGACCGTGAGGCGGGGCCCTTCGAGAGCGTACGGCCGGGCCAGCATGCGCTCTTCGGCCTCGGCCAGCGGGATGGGCAGGTCGATGGTGACGGAACCGGCCGCGCCGAACGACGCTTTCAGGGGCCGGGTCTTCGCGGTCTTGGCACCCCAGCCGATGTCGCGGCAGGTGACCCGCGAGGGGTCGCGGCCCTCGGCCCGCGCGGTGAAGCGCAGCTTGTTGAGTGCCTGAGCCAGGCCGGGCGCGTGCTGGGACCGACGGACCGGCGGGTCGTCGAACTCGCCCTCGGGGACGACGTAGAAGCGGTCGCTCTCGTGCGGCCGTTGCGTGCCCTCCGCGCCCACGACCGGCATGGGGTCGCCGTTGGTGTCCAGCGGGGTGACCCTGACGAAGTGCCAGCCTTCCTCCCAGTCGGCCTTGCGCCCCTTCTTCAGTTTCACACTCGATTTGTAGAGCGTCTTGGCGGTCCTGGTCACGGACACGGTCGCGGTGAAGCCGGTGGGACTGGCGGTGGTGGTCCCGTTGTCGCCGTCGGTTTCGGACTCGGCATAGATCTGTACGGCGAATCGGGCGAGCCCAGGGATATGACGGGCGTCCGGCTCGACGGTAAAGGCCACGGGCAGCGAACTGAGCCCGCCCGGCAGCAGATACTGCGCCCCGAAGAGCCGTTCCAGGGCAGGGTGGTTGCGCAGATCGTCCTGGTTCTGGCCAGCCTTGGGCAGCACCGAGAGGTCCTGGACCTCGATGCCCACCGTTTCGTCGCCGGGAGCGTTCTCCTGCGGCCACAGGTGGAAGGCGAGCGGCCAGTTCTCCTCGTCGACAGCGATGGCCCTGCACCAGCGCGACGGCTCGTCCAGGCCCGCGTCCGCGGCGAACTCGACCAGACGGCGCACGAACGCCTGGTGCGCCCGGGAGTTCTGGGGCAGGCCGAGGCCAAGGATCCGCTGACGGTCGGTGGCCGCTGATTCCGTGAGCCGTGCCACGCTGCGGCGGTTGCGGTCCGCCTTGCGGGCGACCAGCGTCATGTCGTTGAACAGCTCGAAGTCGGGGATCAGCCCGAGCAGGAAGACCGCCGCTCCCGCCGCCTGGAGATCGAAGTCGTTCTCCCGCAGGGTCAGCAGATAGCGGACGACCGCCTGACCGTTCGCGGCGGGCCAGTCCTCGGCACGGAGCCGTTCCAGGAGTTCGGTGACGGCCGGGCGCAACGCGTCAGGTACCTCGCGCAGGAGCGATGCCTTCAACTGCGTGTGGACGTCACTCAGGGACAGCTGCTCGAAGGTGGCGACGCCGAAGGAGTCCTCCGCGCTGGCACGCATCCCGGGCGGTACGAAGACCAGCAGCGGCGGTCGCAGTGCGCCGTCCTCATCGGGATTGCGCAGCTCCACGAGTTTGGTGCTGGTCACCGCGACGTCCGCGGGCAGGTGCGACTCCGCGTTGCCCAGGACGAACACCTGGGAGTGGGGAACGGTCGTGCGCAGTCCCCGCACCAGCCGTGCGGCGAGTTCGGCGCCGAGGTCACCGAGCCGCATGCAGTGTCCGGCCTCCCGGCCGCGCAGTACGGCGGCGAGCCTCGGCAGCAGAGCGTGCTCCAGGGCGTCGCGCCACTGGGCCTCGCTGATCTCGTTCAGTCCGCGTGCCATGCCGTTACCTTCCGCCCGCCGTCACTGTGCCGTCCTCGGAGATCACGAATCTGGGCGTGATCACCTGGGTGAGGTAGGCGTCGGACAGGTCGTTGTAGAAGCCGATCTCCCGCATCCGGGTGGTGAACGCCTCGGCGTTGGACCGCAGCGCCGTCTGCTCCTCGAAGCCCGGGGACGCGAAGCCGTCGGCCACAGGCAGCTGGTTCACGTACAAGCCGTAGCGGGTCCGCAGGATGTCCATGAACTCGTCCAGCCGAAGGGACACCGTGTGGTACATGAAACGGGACCTGGTGCCACGCGGGTTGGGCCTCAGCAGTGCGATCTGCACGAGCACTTCCAGCAGAGCGCTGTCCAGGACGAAACGGCGGCGGCCCCGGTAGGGCTGGGCGATGACCGCACCTTGCCGGTTCTTGAGCAGCAGCGAGTCGATGGTGTCGATGATGTAGTCGTTGTGGTATTTGCCCCGGTAGGCCATCAGCAGTTCGATGTACTGCTCGAAGAAGCCGAGTCCCATCGCGGCGTCGAGTAGCGGCCGTACCTCCTCGGGTTGCTCGTCGACGGGGGTCTCGTCGAGGAGCGCGTCCATCCTGGCGGCGAAGAACTGCTCACGCCGCTCCTTGTAGTCCTTGCCGCCGTACCGCAGCACTTCGGCAACCGTGAAGTAGCCGCCCGCCGGCTTGGCGATCTCGCCACGACCGGCCATGTGCTCGGCGAACTCACCGAGTTTGCGCACCACGTACCCGGCGCGGACGAAGCCGGGGATGCGCCGCAGCCACACCTCCGCGCTCCGCTCGGCGAGGGCGGCGGCCGGCGAGCCGGGCACCCCGGCCGCGTCCGCGAACAGTCCGACCTGGAACGGGCAGGTTCCGAAGGCGTCATGGCCCTGATCAGGACCGGCGGGGCAGTTCTCCGGCCCGCAGCCGGGCTCGGGGCCGGACCGTTCCACGAAGGACGGCAGCAGCTTCATCGTCTTCAGCTGCCCCAGGGCCAGGTGGAAGGCGAAGAGGATCTTCAGATACTCGACCATCACGATGCGGGGCAGCAGATCACGCAGGGACAGCAGCCGCAGCACGTCGTCGGCGAGCAGGTCGGACTGTCCCACACACAGCGGCGGGGCGGAGTACCAGCCCTTCACCGTCTGCGGGGTGTCCGGCTTCACCTGGCTGTTGAGGTGAAGTACGGCCTGGGTCTCGACATCGAGGCTGCCGCCGGACAGCGCCGTCCCGAGCGCCGGGTCAAGACCGTTGAAGAAGAAGCCCCGGATCCCGTCCAGGGCGAGGCCGCCCCGGCCCCCACGGGCGTGCCTCAGCATCTCGTACAGCTGTGCGTCGGCCCCGTAGGCCCGGGAGTGGTAGTAGTTGCGGAATTTGTACGTCAGGCCGTGCAGCGGACGCAGTCCCGCGACCGCCTGGCTGGGTTTGCCCCGGTTGACCATGTCCAGGAGCTGTGTCTCGATCCAGCGGCGGGCCATCTCCGGGGAATCGCCGAAACCCTGGAACCGGTCGGCGTACTTCTTGTCCAGGAACTCCTGGACGAACTTGTCGCTCGTGAGGGCGAACCGCCCGGTGAGCTTGCCAGGCTGGCCGTTGTGGTTGACGCGCATCAGGAATCCGGTGAGCACCCGGTCCATCTCGACCCGCTTGAACTCCAGGTACGACACGCCGAGGTGCCGGAATTCGCTGTCCCGCTTCCGCAGGGCCATCAGTCTCTCCCCGTTCCCGTCCCCGTGCCGTGCGCTGACTCGACCGGCGCGAGCCGCAGCGCCCCGTCCGCCAGACGACTGATCCGGTGCGGCACACTGCCGGGCGCCGTCAGCAGCACCTCCTGGTACGGGGTGGCCGACAGAGCGTTCTTGAACACCGTGAGCGCCAGATTCTGGCCCTGCCGGTCCTCGACGCCCGGCTGGTAACCGGTGTGGAGCCTGATCAGCAGCTCGTACAGGTCGAGCCTGACCACGAGTTCGGCACTGTGCCGCCGCCCCCCGTCGGGGTCCTCGTAGCGCACGATCAGCTCACGGGAGCTGGTCTCCACATACCGTGAGGCCGCCGGAACCCCGATGGCCAGCGTGAACCGGTCGGCGGGGAACAGCCGGTAGCTGCGGACGCTCCCACCGGGGACCGCTCTGACCTGGAGCGCGAGTGCGGGCCGGCCGTCCAGGGCCGCGCCTGGCAGCCCCTCGCCCCGGTTGACGGCCTCGATGATCCGCTCCAGCTCGGCGGGGCCCGGCTCGCCGCCGGTGAGCAGGTCCAGGAACCGGCCGCCCGCGTGATAGCTGAGCATGCTCTTCCAGCGACCGTCGTCGAGGCTTTCGAAGTAGAAGCGCCGCCGGGCGGCAGCGAGGTAGGCCCGGTGCGCGGAGGCCGCCCGTACGTCAGCCGACGGGGTGCGCGGCAGCGCGGCGAAGCGGTCTCTCAGCAGCTCGGCGTCGTGGTCGCCGCGCCGATCGACGGCGACCAGGCTGTGGCCGCCTTCCGGCCCCACATAGTCCAGCTTGCGATCCAGTTGCGGGTCCGGGACCGTGGCGATGTCCAGCTCGCGCAACTGGCCGAGCAGCCGGTCCGGTTCGCCGCCGCCATCCGTGTGCAGGCCCGCCCAGCTGGTGAAGTAGAAGCCGTCCAGGCGTTCCTGGACGCTGTCCGGCCGCTCGTAGAGCTCGTGGATCTGCGCACAGTCCCGGCCCGAGGTGAGCGTGTAGGCGAGAGCAGACCGCAGGTCGCGCAGGGTGATGTGCAGCCGCCCGCGCAGATGGGTCATGCGGTACAGCGACGCCAGTCGCTCGGTGACCTGGGGTCCGGCTGCCGGGTGAGCGAAGGTCTGCGCGTTGTGCCGGGCGTAGCAGCGGGGCGCGAGGTCGCAGGAGGCACAGGCGGCCCAGTGCTTGGCGTCCGTCATCACGCCGATCATGTGGTGCAGGATCGACTCTCCGGCGCCCCCGGGATCGGCGACCACGTCCCGGGCGTTGAGATTGACCACCGCGACGCCGTGGGCGGCCGCACCGGATCCCAGTCCCGTGCGGATGGTCCCGGCCAGCAGCGGATAGGTGTCGTCGTGCTCGGTGACGAAGTCGACCAGGCGCCCTTCGTTGATGGCGATCAGGCGGGTCTCTCCGTCCGGCCAGGCGTCCGGGTCTGCGCCCCTGTAGGGGGCGAGGAAGGCGTCGAGCACGGTGTCGTTGTCCTGCTCGCCCTCGTCCTGGCTGCCGTCGTGGTTGGTACGGAAGGTCCGGCCCTGGAAGACGAAGTCGTCGCCGTTGACCCGTTTCTCCCCTCGGGTCGCTCCTCGCTTGACCGCCTCGACGACGAGCTGTTCGAGGAACGCCGTCTTGCCGTCCCCCGCGTTGCCGGTGATGACGACCAGCCGGTGTTCCCCGGCCAGAACGGCGGCGCGCAGCCGGGTGTCGAGGGCCGTGGCCACGTAGAGCGGGAATTCCGCGGGGTCGAGCCCGCGCGTTCCCGCGTTGGTGCGGGTGCTCTGGCTGTACAGCGTCTGGAGGTGGCTGACGAAGGAGTTGGTGTTGGCGGTCTGCGGCACGTGCGACACGGCCGGCAGGGCATACGCGAGGCCACTGTGCGGGTCGGCCGGTGCGATCCTCACCTCGCCCATGGCCCGTACGGCGGTCAGGAACGCCTCGGCGTCGGCGAAGCGGTCGGCCCTGCGTGGTGCGATCGACCGCAGCAGCACGTCGGCGAAGGCCTGGCTTAGATCACCGAGGCCGGCGATCTTCCGGGGGTCGAGGCCGCGCTCGTCGCGGGGCGGCTGCCGTTGGCCGGGCCAGGGGTAGTCCCCGGTCAGTGCCATGTAGGCGGAGATTCCCAGGGCGTACAGGTCGAGGTCGGCGAGTTCCGCGCGGGTGGGACGCTGCCGGTGGACGGCGTCCGGGGCGTAGTAGCGCGGTGAGCCGAGGGTGGGGGTGAGGGTGGAGTCCACCGAGACCGCGGCGTTGAAGTCCAGCAGCCTGGTGCCCTCGGGCGTCCACAGCAGGTTGCTGGGCTTGATGTCGCAGTGGTAGACGCCGTGCTCGTGGAGGTGTCCGAGCCCGCTGAGGCAGTCCTCCAGCAGCCGTTTCACATCGGCGGCGCCGAGTCGGCGCTCTCGGCCGGACACGACCTGGAGGTCATGCCCTTCGGCGAACTCCAGGCGCAGATAGGGAAATCCGCCCTTGGGCAGCCAGTCGGCGTCGATGACCTTGACCAGGTTCGGGTGGGGCGGCAGCTGGCGCAGGATGCGGTACTCGAGTTTCAGCCGGGTCTCGACCGACTCCCGGTCCTTGGTGATGATCTTCAGGACCTCGTCGGTGTCGTCCAGGGTGTTGAACACCTGGTAGACCACGCCGAAGCTGCCCCGGCCCAGCTCCTTGCGGACACGGAACTTCTCCGTGAGCCGGAAGCCCGCCGGCAGGTCGTAGAAGCTGGTCGGGCTGTTCCAGTCGAAGGGTTCGTCGGGCTCCCCGGGAGGCGCCTGAGGCCCCGCGCCTCGGCCACGTCCGCTCCCGCCCGAGCCAGCCCGCAGCAACTGCTCCAGCTCGGCGACGGCCGTCCGCGCGTCGGGCCGCCGCGCCGGGTCGGCGTCGAGCAGGCGTCTGATCAGGTCCCGGATCCCGGAGTCGATCCCGTCCGTTTCACCGAGACTGTCGACGAGCCGGTTTCCGCCGGTCACCGCCGGCAGTTCACCGGTGTACAGCTCGTGGAAGAGGACTCCGGCGGCAAAGACGTCCGACGCCGTCCCGAACCCCTGCGGCCCCTGCAGACACTCCGGCGCCAGGTAGGCGGCGTCATGGCGCGCGTACGCGTCCATCACCACCGTGCCTGCCCGGCGCTGCCCGGTGTGGGCGTAGTCGAAGCCGGTGATCATGGCGGTGCCGTTGCGGTCCACCAGCACCGTGTCCGGGGTGAGGTTGCGGTGCACCACCCGGTAGCTGTGCGCCGTCGCGAGCCCCGACAGCACCCCGGACACCACCCGGCGCTTGGCGTCCGCGCCGAGCACGGCGCGGCCAGCGGCGGCGCCGCCCGTGCCCATCCGCACGCGCAGCGCCTCCGCGTGCACGTCCTTGAGGACCACCGCGTACCCGCTCTCGTCCTCCAGCTGGACGACGTCGACGCACGGCACGATGTTGCGGCTGGGCGGCAGCTTGTTGAGCGCCTGCAGCGGATTGCCGATCTTCTCCCGCGCCCGGGTGTGCTCCTCCTCCGGCAGCAGCGGGTCCACGGTGTGCACCTGGACCAGGTACGTCCCCGTGTTCGGCTGGTCGGACCGCACCGCCCGGTACACCGACACCCGGTCCGCGTCGTCCGCCGCCTCGCCGCCCGCCTCGGCCAGCGTCTCCCTGGCCTCGTAGATCCCGAACCGCCGCGGCCCGGACCGGGGCCGGTACACCGCGCCCAGGGTCCGCGCGATGTCCTCGTGCAGGGGGGTGATGGGCAGTACGGGCCGGCCGTTGGACGGCTGATGCCCCTGGAGGAAGGGCACCAGGTCCCTCAGCAGGACCGTGCTCTTCTCGTCCTTGCCGTCCGCGTCGACCAACTGCGAGTCGTCGTACGGGAGGATCACCAGCTCCTCGCACCACACCGAGCCCATCTGCGACGAGGCGCGCGACTGGCGGAGCAGGCTCGCCACCGTCTTGGCGTGCTCGCGCACCTTGCGCACAGGACTCGGGTACGGCTGACGCCCCTGAGGGAACCACCGGGGCCCGTGCACCTCGATACGGCCGTGGGTGCCCTTGGTGTCGGCGATGTAGCAGGCACGGTCGGTGAGGATCGCGAGATCGATCTCGAAGGTCTGCCGATGCCGGACGATCTCGAAGTTGTGGATCACGGTCCAGTCGGCCGGAGCCTTGTCCCGCAGGTGCCGCAGCACCATGCTCTCGGCGTCGTTGACGGGCTCGCCGACCCTGATGATCCTTGCCATGCGCCGCCCCCGGCCCCCGTCCCTGCTGGTCAAGCGGATGCGGGTGTGATGTGCACCGCACCACCATGTGCGCGAGTCACTTTAGTCCCAGGCCAAGGGCAAATTCAGGCGCTCCTGCCTCGATAGGGTGATTGTCGGCCAGGTCGGCAACGGGGAGGGCACATGTCGAATCCGGTTCACGTCCGCAATCTGCGCAAGCAGCTCAACGAGCGCTTCCTGCCGCTGATCAGCACGACGGACGTCTCGGAGCACGAGAAGGACAAGAAGTTCCTCAGCCGGGCCGTCGCCGCGCTGGCGGTCAAGAGCGAGACGGGATGCGGCGACCGGGACGCGGCGCTCTCGGTGATCGACGGCCGGGACGACTGGGGTATCGACGCCGTGGCCGTCGAGCAGCGCGGCAACCGCCACCACGTCACCCTGATCCAGGCCAAGTGGAGCGACAAGGCGACAGCGGGCTTCGGGCAGAACGAGGTGGATCACCTCCTGCGTGGGCTTGACTACCTGCTCAACCTGGAGTTCGGCAAGTTCAACAGGCGTATCGAGCCACATACGGAAGCCCTGGAACGGGCGTTGGAGAGCGGTTCCCCCAGAGTGACGCTCATCCTCGCCCTGGTGACGGACACCGACCTGCACCCCGACACCCGGCATCTACTCAAGACCGAACTGGCCAAGCGCAATTGGGGCCACACCGGGGAGGAGATGGTGGACTACAAGGTCGTCGACCTGCGCGGTCTGTACCGCGAGATCCTCGGTGAGCACGCCGAGCGGAAGATCACCTTGGAGGCGTGGCTCGATAGCGTCGGTATGGAAGAGGTCCCCTACCGGGCCTTCTACGGCACCATGTCCGCCGAGGACATCGCCGCCTGGTACGACGAGCACGAACGCCACCTGTTCGCCCGCAACATCCGTGACTCGCTCGACTCCAGCGATGTCAACGAGAAGATCCACAGCACGCTTCTGGAGCGGCCCGAGGACTTCTGGTACTTCAGCAACGGCATCACCCTGGTCTGCGACCGTATCGTGAAGAAGGGCAGGGGCGAGGTCCGGCCCGGTGCCGGTGCCGGGTTCGTGCTGGAAGGCGCCAGCGTGGTCAACGGTGCCCAGACGGTGGGCGCGATGTCCCGCGCGATGCTGCGAAACGCCTCGTCCGCCCGTCGGGGCCGGGTGCTCGTCCGGCTCATCTCCCTCGAAGAGTGCCCGGACGGCTTCGGGGACGAGGTCACGATCAACACCAACACGCAGAACCCGATCGAGGAGCGGGACTGGAAATCCAGGGACCCGATCCAGATCGCCCTGCGGGACGACTTCGCCCTGACGCTGAGAAGTACGTACGTCGTCAAACGTGGTGAGCCCGCGCCCGAGCCCGACAGCGGCACCACCATGACCGAGGCAGCGATCGCCCTCGCGGCAACCCACCGTGCCGCCGAGATGGCGGCGCGAGCCAAGAGGGACGTCTCACTGCTCTGGGAGAAGGAGAACTACCGCGCACTGTTCGGCTCGGGCGCGGGCAACTCGCTCGGCGCGCTGAGAGTATGGCGCTGCGTACAACTGCTGCGCGCGGTGCAGTCCGCGCTGGCCGTCCAGAGCGACAACCTCTTCGGCCGTGCGGCCAGCGCCGCCAGCAACGGCGATCTGCTGATCACCCACGTGATCTTCCAGGTCCTGGACACCACCGACATCGAGAAGGAAGGCGCGGACTGGGACTCCCGGCTCGCCCTGGTGCCGGACCTCGTCGAGCGGGCCCTCGGCTGGCTGGTAGCCACGGTCGACGTGGCGTACGGCCGCAACAGCCAGATGCTGACCGCGATGCGCACGTTCGAGCGGGTCCGCCTGGTCGTACGACGTGTCGTGGATGGCATGCGCTCCGGTGAACCCGCCCCCGACAATGCCGATTACCGGGTGGAGGAGCGGGTTCAGGGCAAGCGCGCCCGCTCGACCAATGCCGTGAGCCTCATCGTCAAGTCGGCTCGGATCACGGACGGCACCCCCGTGGAGTTCCGTCCCGTGACCCGGCCGGACCGGCAGGGCCTGTCCGCCTGGCTGGCGGCCGATCCGGCCCGGGGCCGGGCGGAATGGCAAAACAACACGTCCAAGCCGCTGGTCTGGGCCGGGGACGGCGAGTCGTACGCCCCCAGCACACTCGTCCGCAAGATGCGGAAGGAAGCCATGAACAACAACCAGCAGGTACAGGGCACTCTCTACTGGCACGTGGTCGGTGAGGGTTCACTCGTCGATCTGGCGGCGGAGCTGCGGGCCGAGGACGAGCTGGACGTGGTCGACGACCAGCTCGGGTGAGCACGGCGGCCTTGACCGACGTCGGGACCTGAAGGAGGTCGTTGGCCGTGGACGTGTCCAGGGCGCGAGCAAGGTCACTCTTCAAGCACAGACACCGGACAAGGTATTCATTGGTATTCTCCCTCTATGGCTGACACCACTATCAAGATCGACGAAGGCATAAGAGATCGCCTTCGCACGCTGGCCGAAGAGCGCGGAATGAGTACCCGCGCGTACGTGGAACGCGTTGTCGCGGCAACTCCCACCGAAGGCGAGCGGGCCGAGCGGACAGCACGGGCGATCGCGTACGTCCGCGCGAACCTGCGGCCGGATCTGACCGATGAGGACGTGCGCGAGGCTCAGGCCTGGCGAGCGGAAATCGCCGCGGGCCGCTTGGGGGAGCGCCGGTGATCATCCTGGATCACACGGCGGTGGTCGCCCTGTGCAGGGGGCATCGCCTGCTGTCCGGACTGGCCGTGGTCGAGGTCGACGATCCGCTTCAGCGCGCGCACGTCCCCGCATTGTGTCTGTTCGCGGCAAGCCAGGAGCTTCCTGGTGCGGCGGCGCACACGGGGGCGCTTCCCGGCCTGGAGTTCCTGCCCCTCGACTTCGCGGGAGCGGCCGCCGTGGAACAGGCGACCGTCGCGGGCGTCGACTGGCGGCACGCGCACGCGCTCTACGCTTCGGCGGCCGGCCAGGGCGAGGGTCAGGTACTGACCGCGACCCCGGAGGCGTACGACGGCACGGGCGTATGGGCGGTGGACATCGGCAAGCCGTGAGACCGGTCCGGGTGAGCTCGGTGAGGCTTGAGCCGGCATCGGCCCTCACGACAGCGGTACGACGTCTCCCGGGTCGGTGGTCCACTCACGGCCGCCGCCCACCGGACGGATGAAGGCGAGCAGCCGGGGCGGCCGGACGACGGAACCCGGGACCGGCCGGCTGTCCGGGGGCTCGTAGGGGAGCACGTCCCGCAGGGTGCCCTGGCGACCGGTCGCCGTGTCCCGGACCAGGGTGCCTACGGGGATGCCGGGCAGTCCGGCGGCGGGGGTGTACGCGCTCGCGTTCACTTTCTCGTTCGCTTTCGGTGACGGGTCCAGTGGGTTCTGCTGGTCCGGTGGGTTCCGGCGGCTCACAGGATCTCGCCCCGGCTACGGGCGTTGGCGCGGGCCACGCGTGGGCCCAACTCCTCGCCCGCGCAGGCCGGTTCGACGTCCTCCGGCCGCGCCGCCCACTCCAGGCCGCCGCCCTTGGGACGGAGGTGCACCTGCCCGCCCGTACGTTCCATCACCACGCCGTAGCGATCCCTTCTGGTGTCGTACGCCAGGTCGCCGACGGCCGGTGACGATGGCGGTTGCGGTACGGCTCCGGCGGGGGGTGCGCCCGGGACGTAGACCGGGCCGATGTCGCGCGAGCCGATCCAGAACCCGTCGTAGTCGGAGGCGGGTCGGGCGGGCGGACGGTCCGGACCGGGGATGGGGCTGGGGCTGGGGGCAGGGCCGGTGGTGAGGGTGGGAGCGTCGGGCGACTGGGCAGCGTCCATCAGGGATCTCCGAGAACGAGGGTGCGTGCGAGCGGCGGGAATCACCGTTCGTGCCTCTATCGTCACCATCCGTCGCTACTCTCGACAGGGGTGATCCGTCCCCTCCGGGGACCTGGAACAGCGAGAATCACGGGACCAAGGAGGACCGACGGATGACGGTTGGCGCACGTGACCTCGAACCCGCGCGCTCGGCACGGGAGTTGTACGGAACCGAACTGCACCGGCAGCGGCAGCTGGCCCGGATGTCCCTGGACCGCCTCTCGGACGTCGTCAACTACAGCAAGACGCATCTGCACGGCGTGGAGACGGGGGAACGGCTGCCGCTGCCGCCGATCTCCGAGAAGCTGGACGCGGCGTTCGGGACCGGGGAGTTGTTCCAGGGGTTGTGGGGGGTCGTCAAGCGGGAACACACGCCCAGGCGGTTCGACCACTGCTTGGAGCTGGAGGCGAAGGCGGCGCGGATTCAGGAGTTCGGGGCCAGCATTGTTCCTGGGCTGCTTCAGACGGAGGCATATATGCGGGCACTGTTCCGCGAGTGCAACCCTGGAGCCGGCGTAGCGGAGATCGACAGCCTCGTAGCAGCTCGCCTGAGCCGCCAGGAGGTTCTACGCGGAGACAACCCACCGGATTTCTGGTGGATCCTCAACGAGGCGGCCGTCCGGCAGGCAGTCGGCGGCCCAGCTGTGATGTACGAGCAACTCGAAGCGCTCCTACCGCTGGTGCAAACCGGGCGCACAACGATTCAGGTCGTCCCATTCAGCGCCGGGGCCTGCGCCCTGATGAACGGCACGCTCATCCTGCTCACGCTCCCTGACAACTCCACGACCGTCTACCAGGAAGGCGCCGGGAGTGGGGAAGTCTTCGACGACAGGGAGACCGTCACCCGGCGACTGCGGGAGTACGATCGAATGAAGGCCTGCGCCCTGCCGCCGCGGGGGTCCGCGGCATTGATCGAAGCAGCGATGGAGAACTTCAAGCCATGCGAGCCACCCCAGATCTGAGTGCCGCCCTGTGGCGCAAGTCCAGCTACAGCGGCGGGGAACAAGGCGACGCCTGCGTGGAGGTAGCCGACGGCATCCCGGTCCTCGTCCCCGTCCGCGACAGCAAGACCCCTCTCGCTCCTGTGTTGGCCTTCGCGCCGGACGCCTGGGGCCCGTTCGTCGCCGCCCTCAAGAACGGCACGACACCTGCCGTCTGACGCCTCCACCCACGCCCCGGTCCGCAGTGGGCCGGGATACCGATACACCCAAGGCTGTTCCATGAGCTCGTGGGGAACAGCACCCCATTATCCACGTCGAGCAGACTCAAGCTCACGCGGTCGTGCTGTGCTCCAACACCGCCTGCTCCAGAAGCGCCAATGCCCAGTCTTCGTAGACATCGGCCTCGTCGCGCTTCCGGTATGCGGTACGAATCGTTTGCTCAATGTGTTCCCGGTCCGTCGCGGTGAGAACTGGCACCGCGATGTCGCCGCACAAGCCAGTGTGAATGTCCTGCTGCTTGCCACCTGTGGACATAGAACGCAGGGTCCTAAAAATCGCCTCAGAACGGAAAAAGGCGAACAGATAGGCTCCGGAGATTTCCGAGCCTCCAGGACGGATTCGCAAGAAGTGCTCCGAGAAGGCATGCCTCAGCCAGGAGCCAGTAGCGAAGACAGGGCGAGCGAAGACCTCGTTTTCGCCCAACGTTCCCTGCGAAGCAATAAGAATCGTCTCATCTCGCGCCAACACCGCAGGGGACGTCTTCGCCTTGCTGATCCAACGCCCTTCCGGGCGCATCCAGAATGCCTGCCGCTGACCCACCAACTTGTAGCTGTGTTGCGGCCCCACGGCGCCATCCACCCGCGTGAATCGTAGCCCCCGACTCAGCTGCCCACCCGCGCAGATGTCACGAAGAAGCACATGATCCGCATCCCGCAACTTGCGCAGGATCCGACCTGCCCGCGGCTGATAATTGAGCGCCCGCAGAGTCGTCGACGTGATCCCCCGCTGCGCGAACCCCAGATCACGAGGCTGCTCATGCCACCGCAGGTCGAGCAGCTCCTCCAGCCCTGCCCTGGTGAACAGGTCCGTGGTCGCCGCCTCCAGCCCGGCCTGGAACTCCACCCGAAGCCGCGCCGCCTCTTCCACAAGCTCGTGGATACTCTGCTCCACCTCCGGAGCGAACCGCGGCACGGGCAGGCTCGTGATGTGGTGCGGCTCGATGTGCTGGATGATCGCGCCATACGCCTGGCTTGTGATCATGGGAATGCCGAAGCGGCTGCGCAGAAAGGTGTTGAGGTAGCCGGACGGCACACGGTCCGGGTTCGGCTGGACCTTCATTACGTGCTGGGAGGACCAGATACCCCGCATGTCGGTCCGCACGTACGACATGCGCCCGATGGTCCCCGAGCAGGAAATCAGAGTCATGCCCGGCTGGATATCGAGATAGGGAAACTTATTGGCTACTTCATGGCTGAGCAACGGCAGGTGAGTGAGATCGGCCTCCATCATGTCGGTGCTACCGAGGAACGGAACGCCGATCTCGGGATCGTTGACATACACGCGGCTGAACTTCGGGCCGTTGAAAACCCCCCCGTTGTGCCCCTTGGTCAGTTCCGCCAAGGGGTCCTTGTCCACGGGCAGCCGCTTCAGCAACTGCCTAGCGGCGAACGCCCCCGACAGATAAGGCGCCGCGTCCAGCCGCAGCCCCTGTTCCGCGAGCCAGCCGATCTTTACCGGGTTGTCGTGGGACGCGATCTTCACTGCGTGTGCTCCGTCTGTTCCGTGTTGTCCACCGCGTAAGTCGATGCGTCAGCCGATGCGTGAGTCGTCACGGCTCGTCCGTCCGTGGCCGGGAACCACTCGGCGAGCGTGGCCGTCAGCAGCCGGAACGACTCGTCCGTGCACCCCCGCACCGACGGCAGCGCCAGGGCCAGCCGCTTGAAGATGCCGTTGAGCATGTCACGGCTGTACCCGTTCTCGTACAGGTACTCCACCGCCTTCTTCGGGTCGAGCGGCTTGTCGGCTCCGGCCTGCCACAGGCCCGCCTCCGCCAGTACTTCCCTGGGGGTGCGGTCGCCGCCCTTCGCCGTCCACAGCAGGACCTTCTTGACCAGGTCGGGGTAGTCCACCCAGAACCAGTTCTCCAGCTCCGGCTCGATGACAATGACGGCGAACTGCTCCCAAGTGCCGTCGAGTTGGGCGGAGATCCGCTCGCGGATCTTGTCCGGGGCGAGGGGGTTGTCGTAGGCGTGGTCCACGACGACGATCGCGCGGCGGAACTCGTGCCTGCGCCGGTTGAGGATCAGCCCGGCTTCCTTCTTCACCAGTCCGGGATCGTGGCCGCCGGCGCGCACGATGTCGGTCTTGGGGTTGAAGTCGAAGTCGGCGCAGCGGAGCTTGTGAGGGAAGTCCGGTCGTCCGAAGAAGGCGCCGATCATGGCCTCCATGCCCTTGTCCGCGACCAGGAACACCAGTTCCCGCTTGGTCTCCTCGGCAACCGGGGCGGCCTGCCGGGGCACGACGGGTGTCGCGGGGCTCCCCCGCCCTGCGGCGCGGTTCCGTCTGGCGTTGGCGCGGGTCACTCGAACACCCCCGTGGCGAAGAGGGTGCCGAGGTCGAGATCGTCGAGTCCGGCCCGCCAGTCGGCCATCCGGGGGTGCTGGTCGCCGCGTACGACGGTGACCGCGCCGGTGGCCGGATCCATGCGGGTGGCGAGTACGTCCGCGAGGCCGACGTTGGCCAGCACCAGGGGTGACTGGGTGGCCACGAGTACCTGGCTGCCGCGTACGTTCCGCAGGGCCTGCATGACGATCTCGATGGCCTGCGGATAGATGCCGTTCTCCGGTTCCTCGGTCAGCAGCAGGGCAGGGGTGCGGGGCAGGTACGGGAGCAGGGTGAGCGCCAGTACGCGCAGGGTGCCGTCGGAGAGGCCGGAGGAGGTGACCTGGTAGCCGCCGGAGTAGGTCACACGGAAGTAGGCGTGGCGGTCCTCCTCCCGCTCGACGACCTCCACCTGCTCCACCTGGGGCAGGGCGAGCTGGACGAGATCGACCCAGGCGCCGTACAACTCAGGGTCCTCGCGGCTGAGCTGGAGCGCGAGCCAGGGGGTGTTGCG
The DNA here is from genome assembly GCF_036226605.1 of Streptomyces sp. NBC_00704. Lineage (NCBI taxonomy): Bacteria > Bacillati > Actinomycetota > Actinomycetes > Kitasatosporales > Streptomycetaceae > Streptomyces > Streptomyces sp. NBC_00704. Next base: position 5,712,771 of record NZ_CP109000.1, on the reverse strand, counting down.
GCCCTGGGTGTCGAGTGCCGGTTCTCGGCCGGCGGGCGGGGCGGCCTGACGGAGAGCGGACCACTCGGGGTCGTAGAGGACGGCGCCGTCCCGGAGAAGGTTTTGGAACCACAGCGCGGCCGGGAACTGGGTGTCGTCGAAGGGAACGTTGGCCAGGGCCAGGCTGCTGTGCTGGCTCTGGAGGGAGAGCTGGGGCGCGCGGCCGGTCTCGTCGGTGAAGCGGACCACCGTGCCGCCGGTGCGGGCGAACACCGGGCGCCAGGATTCCTGCCAGGGGTATTCGACCCGGCGCGGGCGACGGCCGCTGCCCGGGATGACCACGGTTTCGTCGGGGTCGTCGAACATTTTCTGACGCGGTACGGGGCGTACGGGGTTCTCCTCGTGGAAGAGCACCAGATACTCACCCGCGATCTCCATGCCCAGACCGCTGTCCACCGGCGCGAGATGGAGTTCGTACCGCAGGTGCGTGGGAACCGGGAACCGCGGGTCGCGTGAGGATTCGGCGATCGCGTCGGCGATCTCCCCCGGGAGGATGGCCTCGACGGCGAAGCCGAAGCCGCCTCCCTGGCCCCGGTGCGCCGACTCGGCGAGGGACAGCGCGCGCGGCGGCCGGCCGGTGGACGGAGAGGGGGCCAGGAAGGCGTCCGCGATCTGCCGGACGGTGAGCAGGTCACGGAGCAGGACGGGGATGTCCAACAGGGTGCTCTTGCCCGAGCCGTTGGCCCCGGCGAGGACATGGAAGCGGGACAGATCGATGGCGAGATTCTCGAAGCAGCGGTAGTTGTAGGCCTCGATGCGAGTGATCACGTACGGGCCTTCCAGGGGAACTCGTGCGCGTGCCGCTTCACGAACTCGTGGTACTCCTCCGCGATCTTGGGAAGGTCGTTGTCGACGATGGGGCGCTGACGCTTGAAGGTGCGCAACACCTCGCGCTGCCCGATGCGCAGAACCTCCGTCTCCTCGTACTCCTCGGTGATCACGTCCCCTTCGGGAGAGCGGACCAGGACCGGGTTCCCCCGGCGGTCGACTCCCACCTTCTCGGCGACCGCCATGAACACCGGGTAGTCGGCCGCGCCGTACATGCCCTCTTCCTGCTTCTCCTGCTCGGTCTTGCGGCGCAGGAAGAGCAGCGTGGTGAGGATGTTGACGTTGGCCTCGACGATGAAGGTCTCCACCGGCAGCTCGATGCTGGCCATGACCCAGCACTCCTGAAGGATGAGCCTGCGTGCGGCCTCGTCCGACGGGCCCGGGTTGGACAGGATGCCGTTGGGCAGGACGATGCCGATACGGCCGCCGGGCTTGACCCACTCGATGGCACGCTGGACGAAGAGCTGTTCCGGGGCGACGGCCGAGGCGGGAACGGTCGACGGCTTCAGCGTGCCGTCCTTCTCCCGGGAATAGGACCAGGCGACGCCCCACTTACGGGCACGCGCACGGTACTTGCCCAGGACGGCGGCCTCGGAGAAGGGGATATCGGCGCCGAACGGCGGGTTCGTCATCAGGACATCCACATTGCCCAGCTGGATCTCCGGGACCTTCCGCGCTTCCTCGTTGCCCGGCAGATGGCCGTCGGGGAAGGCGATCGAGTCCATCTGGAAGGCGTTGCCGGCGACGTCCGTGAGCATCATGACGCTCATCGCGGTGGCCCGGCGCAGGAACGGGTCGAAGTCGGCGCCGAAGATGTGCCCGCGCGCGTAGTCCGCCAGCTTCCTGCGCAACGGGGGCAGGATCTGTGCGTACTGCTGACTGGTGAAGGTACCGTTCTTGGGCTTCCACTGGTCCAGCAGGTGGTTCAGGGTCTCGCGGAGGAAACCGCCCGTGCCGCAGCAGGGGTCGAAGACGGTCTCGTGCTCCTTGGGGTCGAGGATGTCCACCATCAGTCGCACGGCGCCGGTGGGGGTGAAGTACTGCCCGCGGTCACCGCGCAGGTTGTCACCCACGAGTTCCTGGTACGCCACGCCCTTCGCGTCGATCGGTGTGGCATACAGGTTGAAGGGAGCCAGCTCGCCGGTGATGAAGGTGAGGGCCGCGGACGACAGGGTCAGCTCGTCGCGGTGATCGAACAGGAGCTGGTCCGCGTAGAACTTCCTGACCTCTTCGAACAGTTCCTTTATGCGTGCGGCGACCGCGGGGCTGCCCGTGTGTCCCTCGGGATCCAGGTCTTCGATACCCACTCGGAAGCGCGGCGTCCGGCCGTTCTCCCGGACCAGCCGCTCGTCATGGATCTTGGCGAACAGCACATACAGGAACTGCCAGAAGGCGGCGTCCTTGGGCAGGCCCTCATTGCCGTGGATGAAGTTGTGGCAGCGCCGGAAGGCGAAGCGGAGCATGTACTCGTCGGCATGGCGCATCTCCGCCAGTGAGGAGGCGTCCCGCGTGGCGTCGAACTCCTCGGCGTCGCCGCTCGGCCAGTTCGGCAGCGGGTGGAACTCCGGCTCGAAGCGGGTGTCCTTGCGCTCGACGAAGTACAGGTCCTTGTCATCGGTCCACATACCGAGCGTGCACGACGGCCCGGCGGCGAGCATCAGTTCGCGAAGCTCCGCCAGCTGAGCGTCCGCCTGGGCGTAGGTGCGGATCTTGGTGACGGTACGGCTGCCCTTGGGGCGGGCCTTGGTCACGACGATGCGCTTCAGGGTTTGCAGGCTCTTCGGCTTGCCGTGCTCGAAGATCGCGATACTGGCGCGCCTGCGGCTCGTCCGCCCCGTCTCGGCGTTGGGGACCTGTAGCCCGTAGTCGCGAACCATGTCGTCGGGGTTGATGCCGTACTGGTGGACGAGCACCTTGGCGATGCGCTGACGGACGACCTCGGCCTCGGTCAGTTTGACGACATCCTTGTTGCTGATGTAGTCGATCGTCTCGTCGTCGCCGAGCCTGCGTGGGGGGCCGGCCTGATCGGAGCCCTCTTTGGACCCGCCCTTGCCCCCCGGCCTTTCCGGCATCGGAATTCCGAGGTCCAACTGCTCGTCCGCCATGTGTACCGTCTGCTCCGTCCCGACCTTCGCCGACCCTGCCGTCAAAGGGGCCCGCGTACGCTGCGAGCCCCACCTTAGTAGCAGCTCCCCGCACGGCCAGCGGCTGTCGGTGACTGCCGGCCAGGATGACCGGGCGGTGGCCTTCGTTGGCGAACCCGCCCGGCGTCCCGGCTCAGGGGCCGGCAGCCGCATAACTCCCCAGCCACCCCACGGCCACCCGGTCCCCGCCCCTGGTGAAAACAGCGGCGCCGCCGTTGCCGTACGGGCCCTCGCCGTGCCGTCCGGCGGCAGGAGCAGCGTGCTCCCCCCGCCTTCGCCGATACGCAGGGTGGTCGTAGCGCCGTTCCACAGCCGGATCACCGCTCCCGGCGGCGCCGCCACCCGGACTTCGCCGTCGTCCTCCCGAAGGTCCAGGCGAATCCTGGTGGCGTGCTCCCCGAGCAGCGCCCGGTAGCGGTCCGGGGCAGGCCCCAGTCACCGAGCGGAGTCGTGCCGCTCCAGTCGGGGGCGTCGACGTCGCGGACCTGGGCCGCGCGCCACGGCGCCAAACTCCGCGACGGCGCCTTCTACAACCCTTCACCCCCGCGGACGTCGAGCTCACCGCGTAACTTCGGCAAGCCCAAAACCGCTCAAACCCGCTATTTGCGCCTTGGCGAACGGCATAGAGGCACCCCCGTGTGCGCCGAAGGGAGGGAGAGCACCAGTGTGCCCACTATGGCGTCGCCCTTCGCCGAATCCTGGTGCGGAACGAAGGACTGGCCGTTGCCCGGGTGCGGCTCAGCCCGCAACCGGCTCGCCGCAGGGAGCCCGAGAGCATCCCGGAAGTACTCCAGCGCGCCACCCGGCAGCGACGACCGGAAGGACCGGCAAGACTGGTCTGATCCGGCGAGATCTGCGGGGCGTCCCGCAGGCCGGTGTCGCTCGACGTCTGTTCGCCCCGCCCGGACCACGCCGGCCGTGCCACCGAGATCAGGCGCTTCACCGCTTCCTGCCCGACCCCCGGCGGAAACAGCCGATCGCCCCACGACGCCCGTTTCCGCCGCGGAATTGTTCCCCGATTTCCCTCGGGCCCCTCCCCCGCATTGGCCGATGCCATATATTCGACGCGCCGTACGAACGCACGCCCGAACGACGGGCCGGCTCCACGGGGGATTGACGGTGCGTTGTCTGCCTCCGCACGAGGGAGGATTACTGTGACGGAACAGGGGTCCGGAGCATCCGAGGACATTTCCGGGGAAAGTCCGGGGCTTTCCCGGCGTTCCCTGCTGCACCGTTCGGGCGCCGTCGGGCTGGGGGCGCTCTGGCTCGGCGGCGAGGCGGGACCGCTCGGCGCGGGCGGCGTGGCGTACGCCGACGACGCGGCCGGCAGGGCGGCCGGCGACGGCCTCGTCCGCGTCGACACCCATGAGAGCGCCAATCTGTGCGTCGCGCTGTCGCCGGACGGCACGACGCTCGCGATGGACGCGCTCAACGCGATCTGGCTGTTACCGCTCGCGGGCGGCACGGCCCGCCGGCTCACCGACGACGTGCTGGACGCGACGCAGCCGCACTGGGCGCCCGACGGGCGCAGCCTGGTGTTCCAGTCGTTCCGCGACGGGACGTACGACCTGTGGCGCATCGGCGTCGACGGGTCCGGGGCGCGCCGGCTGACCAGCGGCGACGGGTACGACCAGGAGCCCAAGGTCTCGCCGGACGGCCGTTCGGTCGCGTTCGCCTCGGACCGGGACAACGCCGGGCGGATCGAGGTCCTCGACCTCGCGACGGGCGCGCGCCGCGCGATCACCCGGCAGGACCGCGACCTCGCCATGCCGACGTGGTCCCCGGACGGGCGGGAGGTGGCCTACGTCGCCGAGTACGGCTCGATCGAGGCCGTCGACCTCGGGACGGGAGCGGCGCGGACCCTGCTCACCGGCCCCGCGGACGCCGCCCTGTACGCGCCGTCGTTCGCCCCCGACGGCCGCCGGTTGGCGTACGTCCGGGTCACCGGCGCGCGCGCCGAACTCATGGTGGACGACCGGGTCGTCTCCGAGGACGAGGACGTCTTCCCGCTGGCGCCGGTCTGGCTGTCGGCCGGCGAGCTGCTCTACACGGCCGACGGCCGGATATGCCGGCGCAGGCTCGACGGCGGCGGCGGGCGCGCCGAGGTCCCGTTCACCGCCACGGTCGAGGTGCGGCGGGTGGACCACGACAAGCGCAGGGGACCGGACCTGACCGGCGACGGCCCCCAGGACGTCCTGGGCATCGCCGACCCCGCGCTCTCCCCCGACGGCCGCAAGGTCGCCTTCCGGGCGCTGAACGCGCTGTGGCTGCGTACCGGCGCCGAGCGGCCCGTCAGGATCGTCTCGGACGGCTACTCCAACTCCTCCCCCGACTGGTCGCCCGACGGCCGCTCCCTCGTCTACGTCAGCGACCGGGCCGGCACCGCCAACCTGTGGCGCCACGAGGTCGCCTCGGGCGTCTCCGAGCGGCTCACCGACCTGCCGAACGCCCAGCTCTCGCCCCGCTGGTCCCCGGACGGCTCCCGGATCGCCTACCAGGACGAGAGCGGCGCCACCTGGGTGCTGACCCTGGCCGACGGCTCGGTCACCCAGGTCGTCCCCGCCCTGTACCAGCCGGGTCCGCCCGCCTGGTCGCCGAACGGCAGGATCCTCGCCCTGGCCGCGGCCGCCCCCTACTCGCGGCGCAGCGTCAACGGCGTGAACCAGATCCTCACCGTCGACCTGACCACGCACGAACTGCGCTACCAGGCCGTGGCGCCCGGGCGTTCGGTCTCCACCCGCAGCGGCGACGGCCCGCTGTGGACGCCCGACGGCACGCATCTCGTCGTCGGCATCGAGAGCCAGGCGTGGAAGGTCCCGGTCGACGCGGCGGGGACGATCACCGGCGAGCCCGTGCTGATCGCCGGCGACGTCGCCGACTCGCTCTCCGTGGGGACGCGCTGCGGCGCGCTGCTCTACCTCTCGCTGGGCCGGCTGCGCATGGTCGGCCTCGACGGCGGCTCGCCGCGCACCCTGCCGACCCGGCTGACCTGGACCCGCCGGCCCGCCCCCGCCGGACGGACCGTGGTGCGCGCGGGAGCGGTGTGGGACGGCACGTCCGGCTCGCTGCGCCACGACGTGGACGTCGTGCTGCGCGGCGACCGCATCGAGGAGATCGTGCGCCGGGGAGGCGCGCGCGGCGAACGGATCGTCGACGCCTCCGGCCTCACCGTCATGCCGGGGCTGATCGACACCCACAACCACTGGCACTGGCGCGGCCCGCAGTGGGGGGACCGGCAGGGCCGGGCCTGGCTCGCGTACGGCGTCACCACCAGCCGCAGCCCCGGCGATCCCGCCTACCAGATGGTCGAGACGCGCGAGGCCCTGGCGGCCGGGACCAAGGTCGGGCCGCGCTACTTCGGGTCCGGCGAGGGTCTGGAGGGGACCCGCGGACGTCACCGCGTGATGCGGCCGGTCTTCTCCCGCGACCAGCTGGACCGGGACCTGCGGCGCGCCCTCGCGCTGCGCTACGACCTGCTGAAGTCGTACATCCGGCTGCCGGTGGAGTACCAGCGGGAGGTGGTGGCGCGCGGGCACGCGGCAGGCATCCCGGTGACCTCGCACTACCTCTACCCGGCGGCCCGCGAGGGCCTGGACGGCATGGAGCACACCGGGGGCGGCAACCGCCTCGGCTACTCGCGGACGCTGAGCTTCGCCGCCGGGCGGACCTTCCAGGACTCGGTGGACCTGCTGGCGGCGAGCGGCATGTGGATCTCCACGACGACGCTGTTCGCGAGCGAGCTGTTCGTGGAGGACCGCTCCCTGGTCGAGGACGAGCGGACCCGGGTGCTCTACCCCGACTGGGAGTACGCCCGGCTGGTGCGCAAGGCGGACGACGCGGCGTCGGACAGCGCGGACACCCGGCTCAACCACGCCTGGACCGTCGGGGACTGCGACATGCTGCTGCGGGTGCACCGGGCCGGCGGGCTGGTCGTCGCCGGCACGGACTCGGCCCTGGACGACATCGGCATCAGCCTCCACCAGAACCTGCGGATCCTGGTGAAGTACGGGTTCACCCCGCGTGAGGCGCTCCAGACGGCCACCGGCAACGCCGCCCGGGCGCTCGGCCTGGGCGACCGGCTGGGCCGGGTGGCGCCGGGCCGTCTGGCCGACCTGGTGGGCGTCGCGGGCGACCCGCTCACCGACATCCGCGCGGCGGCGGCGGTGCGCACGGTCATGGTGGGCGGTCACCCGCACGAGGTGCCCGAGCTGCTCGCGCCGTTCCGGCCGGCCGCGGCCGCCGCCCGTGGCGCCGCACCGGGCGGCGCCGTGCGCAACACGGTCCGGGCGGCGGCGCCCAGCGCCCGCGACGACGCCGCGTACTACTGGCACGAGGCGGAGTGGCGGCACCTGGGCTGCTGCCGCTCCCGCTGACGCCCGGGGACTCGGCCGGGACCCGCGGGAGCCCGCGGGTCCCCCGCGCGCAGCAGGGTCCGGGACCGGCTTCGGCCGGTCCCGGACCCGGACCCGTGTCCGCGGAGTTCCCGCGGGGAAATCCCCCCGAACCCAGGAACGCCCGGAGGGCGTCCCGGAACGCCCGGAGAATACCTGCGGGAATGCATGCGGAAATCCCTGCGGAGTTTTCCGCAGGGATTTCCGCAGGGTTTTCCGCGGGGAATCCTTCCGCGCTTCCCGTACTTCTCGGGCGGCCGCTCCCTCGCCGTCAGTTCACCTGGCGTTCGCGGTCGGCCCAGAATTCCTTGCGGAGTTCCCTCCTGAGGATCTTTCCGCTGGGGTTGCGGGGCACGCGCTCGATGAATTCGTAGCCGCTCGGGGACTTGAAGTCGGCGAGCCGCCCCTGGAGGTGGAGCTTCAGCTCCCGCGGGCTCGCCGACATCCCCGGTCTCAGCACGACGAAGGCGCGCACGACCTCGCCCCAGCGGTCGTCGGGCACCCCGATGACGGCGGCCTCGGCCACCGCCGGGTGGGTGGCCAGCGCGTTCTCCACCTCGGCCGGGTAGACGTTCTCGCCGGCGACGATGACGGTGTCCTTGAGGCGGTCGCACACGTAGACGTAGCCGTCCTCGTCGAGGTAGCCGGCGTCCCCGGTGTGCAGCCAGCCGTCGGCGAGGGTCTCCTGGGTCGCCTCCTTCATGCCCCAGTACTCGACCATCACCGCGGGCGTGCGCAGACAGATCTCCCCGATGGCGCCGGACGGGAGGGAGTCGCCCTCGTCGCTGACCACCTTCACCTCGACGCCGGGGTACGGGCGGCCCGCGGCGCGCAGTCGGGGGCTGCCGGCGCGGTGGTCCGAGGGCGGCAGGCACAGCGCGGTGTTGCCGCTCTCGGTGAGCCCGTACAGCTGGCCGAGGTCGCAGCCCAGCATCGCCATGCACTGGAGCATCAGCGTCTCGGAGATCGGGGAGCCGCCGTAGGTGACCTTGCGCAGCGAGGCGAAGTGGCCGGGCCCGACGCCGGGTTCGGACACCATCATCTGCAACATCGCCGGCACGGCGCAGGTGGTGGTGACGCCGTGTTCGCGGATCAGCCGTACGGCGTCGTGCGCGGCGAACATGCGCATGGCCACGTTGGTCACGCCGGCGTTGAAGGCCTGCATGGCCCACCAGATGCCGGCGACGTGGAAGCCGGGGATGCAGATGAGGCTGACGTCCTGCGGGTACCAGTCGATCCAGTCGAGGCCGTGGTCGGCGAGCAGGTCGCGGACCGCGAAGAAGCTGCGGTGCGCGAGGACGACGCCCTTGGGCAGGCCCGTGGTGCCGCTGGTGTAGATCTGGGTGACCGGGTCGTCGGGCTGGGCCCGCGCCGCGAGGTCGTCGTCGGTCCGGTCCGCCTTCCACTCCCGCAGGCCCGCGCCCCGGTCGTCGCCGCCGTCGATCACGACGAGCGCGGGGCGGGCGGGCAGCTCCTCGCGGATGCGGGCGGCGACGGCGGCGTACTCGCCTTCCACGAAGAGGACTTCGGCGCCGGAGTCGCGGAGGATGTGCTCCACCTCGGCGGGGGTGAGCCGCCAGTTGATCGGGACGAGCACCGCTCCCGTCTTGGCGCAGGCGAAGAAGATCTCGTAGTAGTGCTCGGACTCCTTGCCCAGGAAGGCGACGCGGGTGCCCCGTCCGGCGCCGGCCGCCAGCAGGGACCGGGCCGTGCGGTTGCTCTCCCGGTGCAGCTGCTCGTAGGTGACGCTGCGGCCCTCGCAGCTCAGGGCGGTGCGCCGCGGGTGGTGCGTGGCGTGAAACGCCACCGTGTCGACGGCGGTCCTGAGGTTCGGGTAGTGCATGAAGGGGTGTCCTGTCCGTAGAGGGCTGAGACTCAGATCCAGTTGTGGTGGTCGGGCCAGTGGCGCCGCCGGACGAGCGCCGGGCCGGGGAGGTGGAGCAGTTCGGGGCGCGGGCGGCCGGCGGGCCACCACTCGTCGGTGGCGGGGGCCTCCCCGGCGAGGTGGCGCCGGACGCGCCGGGCCGCCTCGGCGGCGTGCGCGGTCACGGCGTGGGCGTCGGAGCCCGTACCGCCGTCGGCCGTCACGGCGTGGGCGTCGGAGCCCGGGCCGCCGTCGGCCGTCACGGCGTGGGCGTCGGAGCCCGGGCCGCCGTCGGCCGTCACGGCGTGGGCGTCGGAGCCCCTGCCGCCGCCAGCCGTCACGGCATGAGCGTCGCAGCCCGTACCGCCGTCGGCCCTCGCGGCCTGTTCCAGGGCGGCGAGGAGGTCGTCGCGGTCGTGGACGACGGCCGCGTACCGGACGGCGGGGTGGTCGCGGCCTTCGGCCAGGGTCCGGCAGACGGCGGCGGGGCTCCAGCCCGCCCGCCGCCGCAGATGCCGGTGCAGCCGGGCGGCCGTGCCGGCCAGTGCCTCGGCGCTGTGGGCCGAGAGCAGCAACGGCCACGGGCCCCCGTCCCCGTGGGCCCCGGCGTCCTCCAGGGATCCGGCGGACCCGACGGACCCGGGAGTCCCGCCGGACCCCGCGGACCCGGCGGTGCCGACGGACCCGGCGGTGCCAACCCTCCCCGCGCCCACGGCGGTTCCGGCCGCCCCGGCGGTTCCGGCCGCCCCGGCGGACCCGGCCGCCCCGGCGGACCCGGCCGCCCCGGCGGACCCGGCCGCCCCGGCGGACCCGGCCGTCCCGGCGGTTCCGGCGGACCCGGCGGTGCCAACCTTCCCCGCGCCCCCAGCGGTCCCGGCCGCCCCGCCGGACCCGGCCGCCCCGGGGGTTGCAGTGGTTCCGGGGGTTGCGGTGTCCGTGGTGGGTGGGCGGTCGGGGACGCTTTCCAGGACGACGTGGGCCAGGGTGCCGCAGAACCCGAAGCCGCTGACGGCCGCCCGCCTCCTGCCCCGCGTGGGCCAGGGCTGCGGCTTCGCGGCGAGCCGCAGCGCGGTCCGGCCCCAGGGGATGTCCGGGTCCGCCTCGTCCTCGCCGGGCTGCGGCGGGATCTCGGCGTGGGCGAGCGCCAGCACCGTCTTCATCAGCCCGGGTGCGCCGGAGGCGGTCTCGAGGTAGCCGAGGTTCGCCTTGCAGGAGCCGATGTACAGCGGCGGCGCGTCCGGTGAGCGCCGCGCGTACGCGTCGGCCAGGGTCTCCGCCTCGATCTGGCCGCCGATCCGCGAGCCGTTGGCCTGCGCCTCGACGTACTGCACGTCCTCGGGGGCGATGTCCGCGTCCTGGAGGGCCCGCTCGATCACGGTCTTCTGACCGCGTGCCGGGGCGACCGAGATGCCGGGCCGGTCGCCCTGGGCGTGGACGGCGCTGCCGCGCACGAGGGCGTACGGCCGGTCCCCGTCGGCGGCGGCGTCCGCGTACCGCTTCAGGACGACGACCCCGCAGCCCTCGCCGCGGACGTGTCCGTCGGCGTGCCGGGTGAAGGGCCTGCTGCGGCCGGTCGGCGACAGCATCCCGGCCCGGTCGAGGATGCCGGTGCTGAACGGGGAGAGCAGCAGATTGCAGGTGCCGACGAGGGCGATGTCGCACTCGCGGGCGCGCAGCGCCCGCACCGCCAGGTGCACGGCCGTCAGCATGGACGAGGACGCGGTGTCGACGGTGACGGCCGGGCCGTCGAGTCCCAGCGACAGCGCGATGCGGCCGCTGAAGGCGCTGGGCGAGGAGCCCGTGCTCATGTGCCCGGTCAGCGCGTCGGCGGGGATGCCGCCGCGCAGCCAGGCGTACGGGTACTCCACCGGCCCGGCCACCGCGTACACGCCGACGGTGCGGCCGCGCAGCCGCTGCCGGGACAGGTTGGCGTCGGCGAGGGCCTGGGCGGCGACCTCCAGCAGGAGGCGCTGCTGCGGGTCCATGTGGCGGGCCTCCTCGTGTCCGATGCCGAACCGGTCGGCGTCGAAGAGGTCCACGTCCGTCAGGTAGGCGCCCTGGCGCAGCCGGGGGGCCAGCGGCGCGAGGTCGGGCGCGGCGAGGTTCCAGCGCGGGCGGCCGAGGCTGTCGACGGGCACGCCGGCCGTGTCGGTGGGCAGGACCCGCCCCTCGCGGAGCGCGGTCCAGAACTCCTCGGGGTCGTCGAGCCCGCCGGGCAGCCGGCAGCCCATGCCGATGACGGCGACCGGCTGGGTCCGCTCGTGGTGCTGCCTGGCCAGCATCACCATGAGCTGTTTCCTCGACAGGGTCTCCAGGTGGTCGATGTAGCTCGTCACCTTCGGGCCGCCCGTCACCGGAACATCTCGCGCAGCGCGTCGAGTTCGTCGTCGGCCTCGGCGTCGGTCAGTTCGCGCACGTCCTCGCCGGGGTTCTCCCGCGGCGGTGCGGCCGGTGCGTCCCCGGCCCCGTCGGGCACGAGCTGCTCGTCGAGGAAGACGGCCAGCGAGCGCACCTCGGGGTGGTCGAAGAGGGCGGAGGCGGGCAGGGGCACGCCGAGCACGGTCTCCAGGGCGTTCTTCAGTTCCACCGAGCCGAGCGAGTCGAGGCCGAGGTCGACGAAGCGGGCGTCGAGGTCGATCTCGTCGGGCGAGTCGTAGCGCAGCACGTCCGCGATGCGGGCGCGCAGCAGGGAGCGCAGCGCGGCCTCGCGGTCGGGCTTCGGCCGGGCGAGCAGTTCGTCGACGTCCAGTTCGGCCCGGTCCGGCGCGCCGTCGCGGGCCGAACCCAGCTCGGCGAGGAGGGCGTCCGGGGTGGGCTGGGCGTTCGTGTAGGCGTCCCAGTCGAACTCGCCGACGACGGTCTGCGCGTACGGCCGGGCGAGCGCGGCGAACAGCGCGTTCAGCGCGGCGTCGGGCTTGACGAACTTCAGGCCGCGGGCCTCGATGCCGGCGATCTGGCGGTCGGTGAGGGAGGCGGCCATGCCGATCTGGGCCCACGGGCCCCAGTTGACGCTGAGTCCGGGCAGTCCGGCGGCGGCCCGGACCTGCATGAGGGCGTCCAGGTAGGCGTTGCCGGCGGCGTAGTTGGCCTGGCCGGCGGAGCCGAGCACCGAGGCGATCGACGAGTAGCCGACGAAGAAGCGGACGGTGGGCACCTCGGCCAGCGCGCGGTGCAGCAGCCAGGAGCCGTAGAGCTTGGCGCGCAGGACGGCGGTCATGCTCTGCGGGGTCTGGGCGGTGAGCGGGGCGTCGGCGAGGACGCCCGCGGCGTGCAGGACGCCGCCGAGCGGGGCCTCGCCGCCGGCGAGGGCGTCGACGATCCGCCGGACGTCGGCCGCGTCGGCGATGTCGCCCTGGAGGATTCGCACCTCGACGCCTTCGCCGAGTCCGGCGGCGATCTCGGCCCGCCGGTCCTCGTCGACGGCCCGGCGGCTGACGAGCGCGATGCGGCGGGCGCCCTGGCGCACCAGCTTGCGCGCGGAGGCCAGGCCGAGCGCGCCGAGGCCGCCGGTGACGAGGTAGGTCTCCCCCGCGTCGATCCGCACGGGCTGTGCGGGCAGGTCGCGTTCGTCGCGGAACTCCAGCACGACCTTGCCGACGTTGGCGCCGCGGCTGAGGACGCCGAACGCCTCCTCGACCTCGTCGAGGGAGTAGCCGACGACGGGCAGGGCGGTGAGCCGGCCGGCTTCGACGTGGTCGGCGACCGTGCGCAGGATGTCGTGGTTGAGGCGGTCGAGTTCGTCGGCGGGCAGCTCGCTGAGGTCGAAGTTGTGGTAGGCGACGTCGGGCCGGCGGGCGCTCATCTCCTCGGGGGTCCAGACGCCGATCTTGCCGAGTTCGACGAACCGGCCGCCGTCGGCGAGGCAGCGCAGGCCTGCCGGGATGTAGTCCTTGTTGAGGCTGTTGAGGACGACGTCGACGCCCCGGCCGCCGGTGGCGGCGAGGACCTCGTCGGCGAAGTCGAGGGTGCGGGAGTTCATGACGTGCCGCACGCCCTGGGAGCGCAGCAGGGGCCACTTGCGGGGGCTGGCGGTGGCGTACACCTCGGCGCCGGCGAGCCGGGCGAGGCGCACGGCCGCCTGGCCGACGCCGCCGGCCGCCGCGTGGATCAGGACGCGGTCGCCCGCCTTGAGCCCGGCGAGGCCGTGCAGCGCGTGGTGGGCCGTGACGTAGGCGGCGGGCAGTCCGGCGGCCTCGGTGAAGGTGAGGCCGGCGGGCTTGCGCACGACGACCGTGGAGGGGACGGTGACCCGCCGCCGCATGCAGCCGATGCGGCTGAGCACGACGTCGTCGCCGGGCCGGAACGCGGCGTCGGGTCCCGCCTCGACGACGGTGCCGGACGCCTCGAAGCCGAGCGGGAGGGGCTCGTGCGGGAGGCCGTGGTCCAGCGCGTACTGGCGGAGCATGCCGAGCGCGTTGAGGACGTCCTTGAAGTTGAGGCCGGCCGCGTGGACCTGGACGGTGACCTCGTCGCCGGTGGGCGGGCGGTCCTCGACGGGCAGCGGGCGTACGGCGGAGAACTGGCCGTACTCGGTGATCGTGAGTTCCGTGTTGACGTCGTCGCGGACGGCGGCGGGCGGCGGGGAGAGCCGCTTCACGTGGCGCACGCCGGACCGGTAGGCGATGCGGTGCTCGCCGCCGGAGGCGTCCGCGGCGAGCAGTTCGTCGGCGAGGGGCCGCAGGTCGGTCCCGTCGAGGTCGAGCAGCACGGGCCGCAGCGCCGGGTGCTCGTGGGCGAGGACCGCGCCGAAACCCCACAGGGAGGCGGCGGCGAGGGCGTCGCCGTCGCGGGCCGCGCCGTCCGCGACGTCGCCGGGCAGCCACTGGGCGCGTTCGGTCACGAGCAGGATCCGCGGGTCGCGGCCGGCCGCCGGGCCGTCGGCCAGGGCCGCCACGAGGGCGAGCAGGTCGCGGTAGTTGCGCTCGGTCTCGGCGCGCAGCCGTTCCTCGCCCCGCAGGGCGGGTTCGGGCGTCCAGAACCAGCACAGGTCCGTGACGGCGGGGTCCGCGGCGAGCAGCGCGGCGGCGGCCGTCGCGTCGGGGGCGTGCAGGGTGTGGACGTCCGTGCCGGCGAGGAGGTCGTCCAGGTCGCCGGGGAGGCCGTCGCCGGGGTGGACGACCAGGACGCGGCGGTCCTGTCCGCCGGTCCTGGCGGCGGGCAGGGAGCGCTTGAGCCAGCGGGGGCGCAGCAGCATGCGCTCGGCCGGGTCGGCCGGGGCGTCGGCGACGCGCTTGAGGCGGACGCCCTTGACGGCGAACACCGTGCGGGCGCCCTCCAGGGCGACGATGTCGGCGGTGAGTTCGCCGGGGCCGAGGTCGACCTGGACGAGGACGCGCAGGCCGGCCTTGGGGCGCTTGAGGAGTTCGACGGCGTCGAAGCCGACGGGCAGGTAGGTGCCGTCCAGGTCGACGGCGGCGCCGAGGGTCTGCATCGCGCAGTCGAGGACCGAGGCCCGCAGGTGTTCCCCGACGGGGGTGTCGAGGGCGCGCAGCTCGCCGGTCGCGAAGCCGTCGGCGTGCCGGTCGACGCGCAGGACGCGCCGGAACTCGGGGCCGTAGGGCAGCCCCAGCTCGGCGTACCGCTCGTACAGGTCCTCGCCGGACCGGCGGGACTGCGGCTCGTCCAGGGCCGCGGCCGTCTTGCGCAGGCGGTCCACGACGTCGCCGAGGGCGGCCGGGCCGGTGGGCGCGCCGTCGAGGACGGCGGTGGCGTGGACGCGTTCGATCACGCCGTCCCGGCCGTCGACGCGGCTGACGATCTCGACGTCGGCGGGCCCGTCGGCCTCCGCGCGCGGGCGCAGCCGGGTGCGGATCTCGGTGGGTTCGCCGTCGCGCAGGAAGAGGGGTTCGTGGATGCGCAGGTCGCGGACCGGCCGGCCGGTCTCGCCGTGCACCGCGTCCTGGAGGGCCAGCACGATCTCGACGTATCCGGCGCCGGGGAACACGGCCTGGCCCATGACGACGTGGTCGGCGAGGTAGGCCGGGGAGGCGGGGGACAGCGGTGCGCCGAACTCGCGTTCGCCCGTCGCGCGGCGGTCATCGGCGGTGACGTCGACGCCGAGCAGCGGGTGGCGGGCCGGGCCGACGGCGCGGCCGGTGAGGGCGGCGCCGGCGCGGGCGGAGGGCAGCGGGTGGCGCTTCTTCGCGAAGACGTAGCCGGGCAGCGGCACGTGCCGTCCGCCGCGCTCGGCGTGGTAGCCCGTCCAGGAGACGGGGAGTCCGGCCCGGTAGCAGCGGGCGACGGCGGCCGCGGCGGTGGCGGCGCCGTCGTCGGACCTGGCCATGCTGGACACCCAGACGTGCGCGTCGGGGTCGCCGTTCTGCCGGCCCAGGGCGGTGAGCGCGCCGGACGGGCCGACCTCGACGAGGACGTGGGGGCCGCGGGCCTGGACCCGGCGCATGCCGGCGGCGAAGTCGACGGGCTCCAGGATGTGGCGGACCCAGTAGTCGGGCGTGCCGACGTCGGCGAGCGCGGCGACCTCTCCGGTGAGGTTGGAGACGAAGCTCAGCCGCGGTTCGTGGAAGGCGATGCCGGCGATCGCCTCGCGGAACGCGTCGGCCACCTCGGCCATCAGCGGCGAGTGGAAGGCGTGCGACACCGGCAGGTCCCGGACGTCGACGCCCCGGTCGCGCAGGACGCCGGCGAGTTCGGCGAGGGAGTCGCGTCCGCCGGAGACGACGCACTGGCGCGGGGAGTTGACGGCGCCGAAGCCGAGGTCGGGGTAGCGCTCCAGGTGCGGGGCGATGTCCTCGGCGGGGGCGAGGACGGCGGCCATGCCTCCGGGCGCGGTGACGGACTGCATGAGGCGGGCGCGGACGGCGACCAGCCGGACGGCGTCCTCCAGCGAGAACAGGCCCGCGATCGCGGCCGCGGCGATCTCGCCGACGCTGTGTCCGAGCAGGACGCCCGGCCGGACGCCCCAGGACATCCACAGGCGGGCGGTCGCGTACTCCAGGCTGAACAGGGCGGGCTGGGTGTAGAGGGTCCGGTCGAGGTCGCGGTCGCTGTCCGGGGCGTCGCCGAACATGACGTCCTTGACGGAGCGGCCGAGGTGGGCGGCGAAGAGCCGGTCGCAGGCGTCGAGGTGGCGGCGGAAGACGGGGTGGCGCTCGTACAGGCCGCGGCCCATGCCGACGTACTGGGCGCCCTGCCCGGAGAACAGGAACGCGGCCTCGGTGAACCGGGGTCCGTCGCCGTCGCGGCCGTCGTCGGCGAGCTGGCCCTCGAGCAGGCGCACCAGGTCCTCGCGCGAGGAGACCGGTCCGGCGAGCCGTGCGGGCAGGTGGGCGCGGCCGAGGTTGGAGCTGCGGCAGAGGTCGGGGACGGCGAGACCGGGGTGGGCGTCGAGGAAGCTCAGGTGGGCGGCGGCCTGGGCGCGCAGTCCGGCGTGGTCCTTCGCCGAGAGGGTGAACACGGCGGTGCCGTCGTCCGGCGCCGGTGCGGGCGCGGGGACGGGCGGCGCCTCCTCCAGGACGACGGAGGCGATGGTGCCGGCGAAGCCGAAGGAGTTGACCAGGGCGCGCCGGGGTCCGTCGGCCCGCCACTCGCGCAGTGCGGTGGGGACGGTCACCCGGTAGCGGTCCCAGGGGATGTGCCGGGACGGCGTCTCCAGGTTGATGTGCGGGTAGATCACGCCTTCCCGGAGCTGGAGGAGGACCTTGGCGACGCCGCCGATGCCGGCGGCGGCCTCCATGTGGCCGATGTTCGTCTTCACGGAGCCGACGGGCAGCGGTTCGCCGTGCGCGCGCGACTCGGCGAAGACGGTGTTGACGGACCCCATCTCGATGGGGTCGCCGAGGGAGGTGCCGGTGCCGTGCGCCTCCACGTACTGGATGTCGGCGGGCTCCAGGTTGGCCGAGGCGAGCGCGTCGCGCATCAGGGCGACCTGGGCGGTGCCGTTGGGGACGGTGAGGCCGCCGCTCTCGCCGTCCTGGCGGACGGAGGAGCCGCGCAGCAGCGCGAGCACGGTGTCGCCGTCGCGCCGGGCGTCGGAGAGCCGCTTGAGGACGACCATGCCGGATCCCTCGCTGCGGCCGTAGCCGTCGGCGGAGTCGTCGAAGGTCTTGCAGCGGCCGTCGGGCGAGAGCATGCCGGCGCGGGAGTAGACGATGTGGTTGCGCGGGTGGTGGGTGGCGTTCACGCCGCCCGCGAGGGCGATGTCGCACTCGCGCCGGCGCAGTCCCTGGGCGGCGAGGTGCAGGGCGACGAGCGAGGCGGAGCAGGCGGTGTCGACGCTGATGCAGGGGCCGCGCCAGCCGAGGAAGTACGACAGTCGTCCGGCGGCGGCGCTGTGCGCGGTGCCCGCGGCGACGTGCGCGTCGAGGTCGACCGGGTCCAGGGCCTCGACGTCGATGGCGAAGTCCATCTGTCCGACGCCGAGATAGACGCCGCCGTTCCTGCCGCGCAGTGCGGCCGGGTCGAGCTGGGCGGATTCCATGGCGCGCCAGGCCGATTCCAGGGCCCAGCGGTGCTGGGGATCCATGAAGTCGGCTTCCTTGGGCGATATGTTGAAGAACTTCGAGTCGAATTCGTCCGCACCGGAGACGAATCCGCCGCCGGCCGCGAGGGGACTTCGGCCCGCCTCTTTCTCGGCGGCCTGCAAGGCGTCCATGTCCCAGCGGTCCGCGGGCACCGGGCCGGTTCCCGCCCGGCCTTCCCTGAGGAATGCGGAGAATTCCTCGGGAGTGTCGTTGTCCCCCGGGAAGCGGATGCCCAGCCCGATGACGGCGATCGGCTCGTACTTCTCCAGAAGCAGGTCCTTCAGCAGGGCGTCGGTGCGGGACGAGGCCGTGTCGGTCACTGGTAGAGCTCCTTGAGGATGTCGTTGACCAGGTGCTTCGTGGACGTGGACACTCCTGCGTCCTGGGCCGGCTCGGGGGCGGGCGGGCCGGCGGAGAAGAGTTCGGGCAGCACGTCGGCGGTCAGGAAGTCGACGAGGTCCCCGACCGTGGGGTGGTTGAACAGGAAGGCCGCGTCGAGCGTGCGGCCGAGTTCCTGTTCGAGCCGCCGCCGGGTGTCGACGGCGCCGAGGGAGGTGAGTCCGAGTTCGAAGTAACTCACCCCGAGAGGCATCACCTCCGTGTCGTCCATCATCAGTTCCCGTTTGAACTCCGCGACGACCAGCGATTCGAGGAGCGCCCGGCGTTCGGAAGGCGGAGTGTCTGACAATTCCTGAATCCAGGGTGTACGCGAAGTCATGCCGCTCCTTGGCTGGATGGTTTTCTGGTCTGTTGACCGGGGTCGCTCACGGATGGAAGGATCGGCGCGCCAAGTCCGGAGAAAACAAAAGGAATTGAGGGCATTCGATGACGGGGACCGGCGAGGAGAGCGACCTGGAGTTCGCGGCCCGGCGGCGCGCCGAGGAGCTGTACGCGAAGGACCGCACCTGCGAACTGCTCGGCATCGCCCTGCTGGACGCCGGGCCGGGGCGGGCGACCGTCGGCATGCGGGTCACGGAGGCCATGGTGAACGGCCACGGCATCGGGCACGGCGGCTTCCTCTTCCTGCTGGCGGACGCGGCGTTCGCCTTCGCCTGCAACACGTACGGGCCGACGACCCTGGCGCAGGGCGCCCAGATCACCTTCCTGCGCCCGGCCGAGGTGGACGACGAGCTGGTCGCGGAGGCGGTGGAGCGGACCCGGTTCGGGCGCGGCGGCCTGTACGACGTCACCGTGCGCCGGGCGGACGGCGTCGCGGTCGCCGAGTTCCGGGGGCAGAGCCACACGCTCGGGAGCCGCCCGGCTCCCGAGGCGCGGCAGCAGGACCCGTCACGCCGGTGACCACCGCGGGTCGCGGCCCAGCGAGGCGAGCAGCCGGTCCTCGGCGCTCGCCGCGCCGGCCGGGTCGACCGGCGGCCCGAACGCCGCGCCGGGACGCTCCCGTGACGGCCCGGTCGGCACCTCCTTGACGGCCACCTCGGCGGCGGCCGCGACGAGGTCGTCGTCGTACGCCGCCGGTACGCCCACGGAGACCGCGACGTCCCAGCCGTGCACCACGTAGTCCACGAGGTGGAAGCCGATCGCGCGGGCCGCGGCGAACCGCATCGTCGGATGGATCCACGGCAGGGCGAACTCCCGGTCGAGCACGCCGTCGGCGGCGAACGCGTCGAGGACGCGGTCGACGGAGTCGGCGTAGGCGCGGCGGGGATCCGCGAGCGGCGTCTCCCGCCAGACCGACTCGTCGACCGGTCCGCCGCCCGCGGCCGCGGCGAAGCCGAGGTGCTGGGCGGTCATATGGGCGAGGAGGCGGCGCAGGGACCAGTTCCCGCAGGGGGTGGGGGCGTCCCACTGGTCGTCGCGGATGCCCGCGACGATCTCCGCGCTGCGCAGCACGGCCCTGCGGTCGAGTTCCTGGACCGCGCCCTCGGACGGGTCGGCGGCGGGGTGCCGGTCGGTCATGATCAGCCCTTCTCCTGTGCGTTCTCCCGCCACCAGCGCCGGCCCGCCTCGGGCAGCGTGGTGATGGGGTCGTAGAACGGGTGACGGCGTGCGAGCGCCTCGGGGTCGTCCAGCTCGATGCCGGTGCGGTAGTTCTTCGTCCACTGCGAGACGCCGCGTTCCCGGTCGTAGTCGACGAGTTGGTGGACCCAGCGCTTGCCGACGTAGGGGACGTCGCACACGATCCGCGGTGTCGCGTAGCCGGGCAGGTAGCCCATGACGGCGTGCTGGAGCTCCTGCGCCTCCCACACCGCGATGCGCCAGTGCTCGGCGTTCGGGATCATGTCGCACATGTAGAAGTAGTAGGGCAGGATGTTCGCCTCGCCCTGGAGGACCATGCACAGGTCGAGCAGCGCCTTGGGGGTGTCGTTGACGCCGCGCATCACGACGCCCTGGTTGCGGATGTCGCGCACGCCGGCGTCCAGCGCGGCCCGGGCGGCCTCGGCCACCAGCGGGGTGACGGACTGGGCGTGGTTGACGTGGGTGTGCACCGCCAGGTTCACCGAGCGGCGGGCGGCGGTGCGCGCCACGCGTTCCAGTCCTTCGAGGACCGCCGGCTGGAGCCAGTGCTGGGGCAGTCCGGCGAGGGCCTTGGTGGCCAGCCGGATGTCGCGGACGCTCTCCAGGTCGAGCAGCCGCATCAGGAACGACTCCAGCCGCGGCCACGGCACGTTGGCCACGTCGCCGCCGGAGACGACGACGTCGCGGACGCCGGGGTTGCGCTTGAGGTAGTCGATCATCTGGTCCTGGCGGTCCGCCGGTTTGAGCGTCAGCTTCAGCTTCTCCACCTGCGGGGTGGAGCCCCCCACCAGGTCCATCCGGGTGCAGTGGCCGCAGTACTGGGGGCAGGTGGAGACCAGTTCGGCCAGGACCTTGGTCGGGTAGCGGTGGGTGAGCCCTTCGACGACCCACATCTCCGCCTCGTGCAGCGAGTCCCGCTGGGCGTAGGGGTGGCTCGGCCACTCCGGGTCGCGGTCGGAGGCGACCGGCAGCATGTAACGGCGGACCGGGTCGGCCAGGAAGGCGTCCGTGAAGTCCGCCGGCCGTAACGGCGCGTCGGGCGCCATGGTGTTGAGCATCTGCGGGGTCAGCAGCATCGACATGGTGGCGAAGCGCTTGTGGTCGGCCTCCAGGTCGTCGTAGAAGCGGTCCTGGAGCAGCGGGCCCGTCACCGCCCTCAGCTGCCGGGCGGTCTTCACGCAGTGCGCGCGCTGCCACTGGGCGTCCCGCCACTGTTCGGCGGTGACCTCGCTCCAGCCCGGCAGGCGACGCCAGTCGGGTTCCACCGGGACGACGCGCTCGTACTCGTAGGGCTGCGGTGCGGGCAGGGTGTGCGGTCCCTGTGTCGTCATGATTCCCATCGGATTCCTAACTGACCGGCAGCGCGGGCGCGGCGCCGGTGAAGAGGGTGGCCCAGCGGGTGCGTAGCTCCCGCTTGAGGACCTTGCCGGTGACGCCGGTCGGGAAGTCGGCCGCGTCGCGGGCGACGATCACGGCCTCCAGCGGCGTGAGCCCGGCGGCGGCCAGTTCCTTGTTGGCCTGTGCGCACAGGTGCGTCGCGGACGGTTCGACCACGCCGGGCTGAAGCCGTACGACGGCGACGGGGACCTGTGCCCTGCCGTTCTCGGCCGGCACGCCGACGACGGCGCAGTCCTGCACCACGTCCCCGCAGTCGGCGAGCAGCACCTCCTCGGCGGGCAGGCTGTAGACCGGGCCGTCCTCGGTGTCGATGACGTCCACGGTGCGGTCGAGGTGGTAGAAGTTCCCCTCCTCGTCCCGGCGGGCCACGTCGCCCGTCAGCCAGTAGCCGTCGACCTCGAAGCTGCGGGTCAGCTCGGGGGCGTTCCAGTAGCCGGGGGTGCGCGAGGGGGTCTTCACGGCCAGCAGGCCGGCCGTGCCGTCGGGGACCTCGCGGCCGTCGGGGTCGAGGACGACGGCGGCCGTGACGACCTCGGTGGGCTTGCCGACGCAGCGGTCGTCGCGCTCGGACTCGGGGGTGGTCACCTGCCCGAACAGGGCCATGCCCATCTCGGAGGAGCCCAGTCCGTCGATGAACTGGGAGCCGGGGACGGCCTCGTCGCCCGCGTGGCCGCGCGGCAGCAGCCACGGCTTGATGAGCCCGGCGGGCCGTTCGCCGAGCCGCACCAGACGGCGGACGTGTCCGTAGTGGGCGCTGTCGCCGGTGTTGAACCAGCTGTGCACCCTGGCGGCCGCCCGGGTGGGCGGCTCCCCCGTGGCGAGTTCGACGAAGGTGCGCGGGAAGGAGGCGACCATGGTCGGCCGGAACGCCTCCATGACGGGCTCCACGGCGGCGCGCCGCCAGTCGCCCATGACCACGGTGGGCAGCCCGAGCAGGGTGGCGGTGAGGAAGTAGCTGAGCCCGCCGGCGTGGGTGTGCGGCATCAGGGACATCAGCCGGTCGTCCGGCGAGGCGGGGAACCGCTCCATGCGGGGTTCCTTGCCGGCCCAGAACTGGCGGTGCGCGAGCATCGTCGACTTGGGGGTGCCGGTGGTGCCGGAGGAGTGGATGAGCGCCACGACCTCGTCGTCGGCGTGCTCGTACGGGTAGTCCTCGGGCAGCGGGCCGCTCGGTTCGTACGCCTTGATCTCGGCGGCCGGGACGACGAAGCGGGGCCGGCGGCGGTTGGCGTCGGCGCGGTAGGCCGCGACCAGCCGGGTCGGGTCGTCGGCGACCAGGCCCACCGCGCCGACGTGGTCGATGTAGCGCAGGGCCGTGGTCTGCGGCATGGCGTCGTTGATGAGGGCCGGCACCGCGCCGAGGGCGGTGAGCGCCAGGAAGTGCAGCAGGGGTTCGAGGCCCTCGGCGACGACGACGGCGACCGGCTCGCCCCGGCGGACCCCGTTGGCCAGGTACCAGTGGGCGTACCGGTCGCGCAGGGCGGCCAGGTCGCGCAGGCTGTGGCCGCGCAGCACGACCTCGCCCCGGTGGTCGGTGGTGTGGGTGAAGGCGTACGGGACGGTGTTGTTCGGGTTCGCCTCCAGCGCCTTCTGGAGGAAGTTGCCGGCTCCCAGGGCGGGGTCGGTCATGAACTGCCGCCGGACGGCGAGCGGGGCGATCGGGCTGGTGGTCACGGTGCTCTCCAGAGAATGTCGGGGTGGTCTCGTGACTCGGGCCGGCCGACCGCGGGCGTCCGGCCCTGTCGCGCCGGACGACGGCGAACGCCGGACGACGGCGGGGGCCGGGCGGCCGCGACGGGCGGGCGGTTCCCGCGGGCGGACCGGGCCGGGACGGAAGCGGCCCGTCGGCGGCCCGCTAGCGGGGGGCGGTCAGTTCCGCGGCGGCCCGGTGGCCCGATCGGACGGCGCCCTCCATCAGCCCGAAGAACTCGGTGCTGGTCTCGGTGCCGGCCCAGTGGACGCGGCCGTGCGGGCGGGTCAGGTGGGGGCCGAGCGCCGACCAGTCGCCGGGACCGAACAGGGCGGCGTAACAGCCGCGGCTGTAGGGGTCGTTGACCCAGTCGGTCACATGGAAGCCGACCGGTTCGGGCAGGTCGGGGAAGAGCCGGCGGGCCTGGGCGACGGCGGCCGCGCGCTGTTCGGCGAGGGGCAGCGCGGCGAAGCGGCGGGCCTCCTCGCCGGTGACGAAGCCGGTCAGGATCCCCGCGCCGCCCTCGGGTGAGTCGTCGACCGTGGACAGCAGCGGGCCCTCGGCGCTCACCGACCAGCCGGACAGGCCCTGTTCGCGCCACAGCGGGGACGGGTGGACCAGATGGACCTTGACCGCGCAGCCGGGGCCGGTGCGCTCCCCCGAGCGCGGGGCGGGCAGGGCGGGCGAGTAGTCGATCCGGTCGGCGAGGACCGGGGGCAGCGCGACGATCACCGCGTCGGCGCGGGTGGCGCCGCTCGCGGAGCGCACCGTCACGCCGTCGTCGTCCTGCTCCACCGCGGTGACCGGCTCGGACAGCCGCACCCGGTCGCCCAGCCCGGCCGCGAGGGCCTCGCCGAGCCGGTGCGCGCCGCCGTCGATCCGCCACTCCTGGGCGCCCCCGGCGAAGGCGTTGAGGTAGCGCAGCCCGCCGCCGGAGCGCAGGTAGAAGGCCATGTGCAGGACGGACACGTCGGCGGGGGCGGCGGCCATCATCTCGCCGAGGAACAGCGGGAAGAACAGCCGGCTGTCCGGGTGCCGCAGCCGGGCGTCCGCCCACTCGGCGGCCGTCATGGCGTCGAGGCGTGCGGCGTCCGGGGTGAGCCAGGGGGCGTCCACGCGCACGGACCGGGTGACCTCGTCCAGCAGGTCGAACAGCTCGCCCAGCGCCACGCCGCTCAGCGGCGGGAAGCGTCCGGGGACGCTGTCGGCGCGGTCCGCGCCGGAGACGTCGAAGCGGCTGTCCCCCTCCATGACGGTGGGCGCCGTCTTGAGGCCGGAGGCGGCCATCAGCGCGAGCAGTTCGGTGTGCCGCTCGCCCAGGTAGGCGGCGCCGGCGTCGGCCCAGTCACCGGGGGCGACCTCGATGCCGTGGGTGCGTCCGCCGACCCGGTCGCGGGCTTCGAGGACCTGGACGTCGACGCCGCGCCCGGCGAGGTCGGCGGCGGCGGTGAGGCCCGCGAGCCCCGCCCCCACGACGACGACGCGCGCCGGGGCGCCGGCCGGGGCGTTCGCGGCCGGGCTCATCGGGCCACGCTCGCGACGCGGTCGGCGAGCAGCGCGGGCGTGGGGGCCCCGAGGAGGTCGTCGAAGGTCAGCTCCACTCCCCGGGCGCGGGCGACGGCGCTCAGCACGCGGGTGCCCATGAGCGAGTCGCCGCCGGACTCGAAGAAGTCGGTGTCCGCCGTGACGCCGTCGGTCTCCAGAACCCTGCGGAAGATGGCGACCATGTCGTCGGGACTCATCGGTTGTCCTGTTCTGTGAGGCCGCCGGGGCGTTCCGCCGGGGCGGACGGTGCGGCGGCGGGTGAGTGACGTCGGTGGGTGCCGAGCCGGTCGATCTTTCCGCCGGCGGTGTGGACGAGTCCGGGGACGACGGTGACCCGGTGGGGCACGAGATGGCCGGGCACGCTCGCGCGCAGGTCGCGCAGGACCTGGCGGGCGAGGGCGGCGTCGTCGGCGCCGGCCCGCTGGGGCACCACGTACGCGGTCACGGTCGTGCGGTCCTCGACCCGGGTGCCGACGACGACGGCGACGCCGACCTCCGGATGGGCGGTCAGGTGGGCCTCGATCTCGCCGGGGTCGACCCGGATGCCCCGTACCTTGAACTCGGCGTCGAGGCGGCCTTCGTGGACCAGGTGTCCGTCCGCCCGGCGGGCGACCCGGTCGCCGGTGCGGAACCAGCGCACGGGTCCCTCAGGGCCCTGGCGGGTCACGAAGCGCTCGGCGGTGATCTCCGGCAGATCCCGGTAGCCCAGCGCCAACGCCGGTCCGCTGACCAGGAGTTCGCCGTCCGGGCCGATGGCGTCGGCGACGTGCGGCAGCGCCTTGCCGACGGGGACGCCGCCGTGCTCGCCCCACCAGGATCCCGGTCCGGGCGCCTCGGGGCCGTGCAGGTCGGCGGCGTGCGTGATCAGCGTCGTCTCGGTGCACCCGTAGGTGTTGACGAGCCGGACGCGCGCGGTGTCGCGGGCCCGCCACTCGGCGAGCCGGGCGGGGCTCACGGCCTCGCCCCCGATGACCACCGTGCGTACGCAGCCGGGCAGTTGTTCGTCGCTGTCGGTGAGGTGGCGGACGAGTTCGTGCCAGAACGCGGTCGGCAGGTCGAGCAGGGTGACGCCGCTCGCGGCGACGGCCCTGAGCAGCCGGGGGATCGAGCCGGTGTACGCCTCCCGGTGGAAGACGAGGGTCGCGCCGGTCGTCAGCGCGGGGAGGATCTCCTCCAGACAGGTGTCCCAGTTGAGCGAGGCGAACTGCAGGACCCGGTCCGCGGGGGTGAGGGCGAAGAGGTCGCGCAGCGAGGCGACCGAGGCGGCGATGGCGCGCCGCGGGGTGAGGACGGGCTTGGGCTTCCCGGTCGATCCGGAGGTGAAGAGCGTGTACGCGGGCGCTTCCGGGTCCTCCGCCTCCGGCACCGCCCCGGACGCGGGCCACGCCCTGGAATGCTCGGACGGCTCGGACGGCTCGGAGGGGTGGGACGGGTCGAGGACGCGGGTGCAGCCGGCCGCCTCCAGGAGCGCCTGCCGGCGGGCGGCGGGGAAGGCCGGGTCGACGGGGACGTAGACCCCGCCCGCGGCCAGGATGCCCAGAAGGGCGACGACGGTGGCTTCGGAGCGGTCCGTCAGGACCCCGACCGGTCCGGGCCCGGGTCCCAGCTCGCGGGCCGTCGCACGGACCCGGCGGGCCAGTTCCGCATAGGTCACTTCACGTCCGTCGCATTCGACGGCGCACTTTTCAGGAAAGGTGCGAGCCATTTCCAGAAAGGCGGGCACTATACCCACCATCAACATATCCCTTCATTTTCCAGCATGGCCATGACGCTACCACTCCAAAATCTCGACGAGTCAAGCGAGTTTCGCACGTGATCCACATCACATGGATTTCCGTGCGCCGAGGCGGCCTTGCCCGCCCCAACTGCATGCGGTAGGAATTCATCCATCCACAGGAGGAGGTCGACTGCACATGACGAAACCGTTCCAGTTGCGGCTCACCGTACGGGGCTACGAACTCGACACACAGGGACATCTGAATCAGGCCGTCTATCTGCAGTACTGCGAGCATCTGCGCTGGGAGAGCCTGCGCGCGGCCGGGATCTCGCAGGACAAGCTGATCGCGACGCAGATCGGCCCGGCCGTGCTGGAGAACACGATGCGTTTCCGCCACGAGCTGCGCGGCGGCGACGAGGTCGACGTGACCTGCCAGTGGGTCTGGGGCGAGGGAAAGACCTTCCGCGTCGAACAGGAAATCCGGCGCGCCGACGGCGTCCTCGCCTGCGAATTGTCGAGCGTCGCCGGACTCATCGACCTGACGCAGCGCAAATTGATTTCCCGGCCGGCCGAGCATTTCGCGAAACTGGCCGACCATCCGGAGATCATGGGTCTCTGAGCCACGCCGGCCCTCACCGGCCGAGGGCACCCGAAAGCACCCGAGGACGATTCTCCCGGCACTCGACGGCAGAATCCTCCGAGGGTGCTTCCGGCATTTCACACCCCGTCCGCCGCTTCGGAACTCACTCCTTCTGCGACGCCCCCCGCCCTGCCGACACATGGGGCGGCGGGAGCCGCGACAGCATGAGCAGCGCCCGCCCGATGTCGGCCCCCTGGCGGCCGAGCGCGTCGGCGTACCGTCCCAGCACGGCGTTCTCCCAGGCCAGCTCCGAGGCCGGCAGGCCCGACAGGCGCCGTGCCGACTGGTCGTAGCGGGCCAGCTCGGCCCGGCGCAGCACCAGCGTGATGATCTGGCCGTCGAGGTCGGCGAGCAGCGCGCGGACCTCCGCCTCCCCGGCGTTCGCGGGGACCGCGCGCGGCGTCCGGGTCAGCGCGGCCGGCAGGTCCAGGGCGGCGCTCACGCGTCCACCGCCTCGCCCGGCGACGGCACGGCGCGGGCCGTTCCGGCCACTATGGCCGCGGTCATGGTCCGCGACTTCACCAGCGTCTCCTCGTATTCCTCGGCCGGCTCGGACAGCGCGATCACCGCACCGCCCACGCCGAAGGAGGCGCCCTCGTCGGTGGCGACGATCGTGCGGATCACGATGCTGAGGTCGGCGGCGCCGGCCAGCGAGAACCAGCCGAGCGCGCCGGAGTAGACCCCGCGGGCCCCGCCCTCCAGCCGGTCGATGATCTCCATGGTCCGCAGCTTGGGCGCGCCGGTCATCGACCCGCCGGGGAACGACGCCCGCACGCACTCCACCGCCGACACCCCCTCGCGCAGCGTGCCCCGCACGGTGCTCACGAGCTGGTGGACGGGCGCGTACGTCTCCACGTCGAACAGCTTGGGGACGTGCACCGATCCGACCTCGCACACCGTGTTGAGGTCGTTGCGGAGCAGGTCCACGATCATCAGGTTCTCGGCGCGGTCCTTCTCGCTGGCCAGCAGGCCGTCCCGCAGCTCGCGGTCCTGCTCGGGGGTGGCGCCCCGTGGACGGGTGCCCTTGATGGGCTTCGACTCCGCGACCCGGTCCGTGCCGATGCTCAGGAACCGCTCCGGGGACGCGCTGAGCACGGCCGCCTCGGGGAAGTCCAGGAGCGCGCCGTAGGGGACGGGGCTGATGTCCCGCATCAGCCGGTAGGTGGCCAGCGGGTCGATGACGGCGGGCGTGGAGACCATGTTCGTCAGGCAGATCTCGTACGACTCGCCGTCGCGGATCGTGTCCAGGCACTGTCCGACGCGGTCCAGGTACTCCTGCTCGTCGTGGCGCTGTGTGAGCGCGGCGCCGGCGAGCGGGGGCGCCTCGGTGAGCGGGGTGCGCTCGCGGTCGGTCTGGTCGGGAAGCACGGCGAGGCGTCCCGCCGTGGCGTCGAGCCACTTGACGGCGTCCGTGTCGTCCGGGCCGGTGCCGAGGCAGAGCAGGTAGGTGCAGCGCGCGCTGTGGTCGACGACGACGGCGCGGTCGGCGAAGAGCATCGCCGCGTCCGGGGTGGGCGCGGTGTGCGCGGCGCTCGCTCCGGCCTCGGCCTTGAGTTCGTAGCCGAGGTAGCCGACGTAGCCGAGGTTGAAGGAGAACGGCAGCCGTGGGTCGGCCGGCAGCGCGCGCCGCTGTAACTCGGCGTCCAGGTGGTCGAAGAAGCCGCTGGTGACGTACTCGTCGGGGCGGCCGGTCCGCTCGATGCGCACGGTGCCGGTGGCGACCCGGTAGGTGAGGTACTCGGCGAGCGGACCGCTGCCGTCGCCGAGGACGGAGAAGCGGGAGTCGCCGTCGGCGTGGGAGCCGCTGTCGAGCCAGAAGCTGTGCGGCCGGCCGGCGAACAGCTCGGCGTACACCGCGTCCGTGTCGGGCGCGTGGTCCAGCCGCCGGGTGTGCAACCGGTACGGCGACTCGGCCGGCGTCGCGTCCGACGCGCGCCTCAGGGACAGGTCGCGGAAGTTGGCGAGCAGTTCGCGGCCGAACTCGCTGGATATGGACTCGGGGTGGAACTGGACGCCCCACACGGGGCGCGTGCGGTGCCTGAGTCCCATGAGGACGCCGTCCTCGGTCCAGGCGACGCCCTCCAGTTCGTCGGAGAGCGCGGAGACCGCGAGGGAGTGGTAGCGGACCGCGGAGAACGGCGAGGGCAGCCCGGCGAAGAGGTCCTCGCCGTTGTGCAGGATCCGCGACAGCCGGCCGTGCATCGGCTCGGGAGCGTGCTCGACCGTGCCGCCGAACAGGGCGGCGATGCCCTGGTGTCCGAGGCAGACGCCGAGCACGGGCAGTCCGGAGTCGCGGATCGCGCGGCTCCCGACGCCGAAGTCGCGGTCCCGGTCGGGGCGTCCGGGGCCCGGCGAGACGACGATGTTGTCGTAGTCGCCGAGGTGCAGGGCGGACCAGTCGACGTCGTTGCGGACGACGACGGGCGGCTGGCCGTTCACCTCGCCGAGGAGTTGGTAGAGGTTGTAGGTGAACGAGTCGTAGTTGTCGACGAGGAGGGTGCGGACGGGGCGGCTCATGAGGCGACGTCCCGGGCGCGCGCCCTGCCGCCGATGTCCGGCGCGTCGGTCACGAACTCCTCCACGGGGCTTGCCTCTTGGATGGTCAGGTCGTGCGTCCGCCTCGTGGACGGGCTGTCGGCGCCGTGCTTCCGTGCGTGCCGCGCACCCCGGACGCGGATGTCGGTCCGGGTCCTCGGGGTGTGGAGCGGCGTCGCGTTCTCGCAGTGGGGTTCGGCGTGCGGACCCGCCAGCCCGGCTTCAGGGCTCGAGGTCGTCGTCATGCCTGTGCCTTTCTGAACGTCGTGGTGCAACGGGCTGGTTCCGTCGGGTGTGGGGTCCTCCCGGTGTCGGGAAGGCACGGCCCAGTACGGCCGCGCGTGTGTTCAGGGCTTCGGTCGGCGGGACCGCTCGGCGCCGTTGCCCAGCGTCCCGCCAAGGTGGCCCTGTGAGCCAAACACACGGCGCGAAGGCCCCCCAAAGCTTTTAGCTGAGGCTAAAAGCTCCGCACGAAGCCGCTCACGGACACGGACACGGGCCGGTCCGCGAGAGTGAGTCGGACGGTGCGGAGGGGGCGCCGCCAACACTCCGGACCGCCGGAACGCCCAGCTCACAGGGGCTGCGACGGCTTGGTCACAGGGGGTGCGACGACCTGGTCGCAAGGGACGAGGCGGCCTGATCGCAGGGGGTGGGACGGCCGGTTCACAGAGGGCGCGACGGCCGGATCGCGGGGGACGAGGCGGCCTGATCGCAGTCGTCGGCGACGGCCCGCGGGCAGGCCGGGAGGGACGACCTCCCGAGCGGACCGGCCGGCGGCCGACGGCGACCGGACGTCGCGGCGGCCGAGGGCCGCTGTGCCCGGCAGCCCGGCCTCGCGGTCTCCGGACGCCCGGCGGCCCGGCGTCCCGCATCGCGGTGTCCGGACGCCCGGCGGCCCGGCGTCCCGCATCGCGGTGTCCGGACGCCCAGCGGCCCGGAGTCCCGCATCGCGAAGTCAGGCCGCCCGGCATCGCAGTGGCCCGCATCGCGGAGCCTGGCCGCCCGTCGCGGAGCCCGGCGGCGCAGTGTCGCGCATCGCGGTGTCCGGACGCCCAGCGGCCCGGAGTCCCGCATCGCGAAGTCAGGCCGCCCGGCATCGCAGTGGCCCGCATCGCGGAGCCTGGCCGCCCGTCGCGGAGCCCGGCGGCGCAGTGTCGCGCATCGCGGTGTCCGGGACGCCCAGCGGCCCGGCGTCCCGCATCGCGGAGCCCGGCCGCCCGGCATCGCAGTGGCCCGCATCGCGGTGTCCGGACGCCCGGCGACCCGGAGTCCCGCATCGCGGAGCCCGGCCGCCCGGCACCGCAGTGGCCCGCATCGCGGAGCCCGGCCGCCCGGCATCGCAGTGGCCCGCATCGCGGAACCTGGCCGCCCGTCGCGGAGCCCGGCGGCGCAGTGTCGCGCATCGCGGTGTCCGGGACGCCCGGCCGCCCGGCATCGCAGTGGCCGGTTGTCAGACCGCGCGGCCGGCGGAGTGCTCGGCCCCGCGGACGAGCGCTTCGCCCGTCTCCGTGAGGGCGTGCACGACCCGTTGCCCCGACCGCTGGCTGGTGACCAGGTCGCAGCCTCTGAGCACGGAGACGTGCTGGCTGATGGCGCCCGGGGTGACGTCGACCATGGCGGCCAGCTCGCCCGTCGAGGAGGGCGTGAGCAGGGCTTCGAGGACGGCGGCGCGGACGCCGCCGAGCAGCGCCCTGAGCGGGCTGGGGCGGTCCTCGCCGTGGTGACGCCAGATGTCGGCGACCGCGGGCCGCGGGTACACGATCATCGCCTGGAGCGGCGGCAGCATGGTCAGCACCTCCGGGCCGCAGAAGACGCTCGGCACCAGGACGATGCCCTGGCCGTTGAGCGACTCCTCGAAGACGTAGCTGCTGCGTACGACGAGGCGGTCGTCCTGCCAGCCGATGCGCTCGTTGAGCGTGGAGAAGACGGAGGCCGCCCCCGAGTTCTCCATCACCCGCATCCGTGAGCGGACGTCGGACACGAGCCCGGCGTGCAGTTTGTGCCAGGACGGTTCGAGGGCCACCCGCCAGTAGGCGCGCAGCCGTTGGGTGATCTGCTGGAGGGCCTTCTCGGGCTCGTCCAGCATCTGCCGGTGCAGCGGCGCCGTCTCCCGGCGCCAGGCGAGCGGCGTCCCGGTGTCCCCCACCATCCAGGCCAGCTCGTCCACGAAGTGGGACAGGCGGGTGGCGCGCACCGCCTCCAGCTCGTTCTCGAAGCTGGAGGGCGTGCCGGTGGGCGGTGGGGTGAGGAAGTCCGGCACGTATCCGGTGGGCGGGATCACGGCCCGCAGGGGCCGCAGGTCGAGGCCCTTCAGCCGGTGGAGGACGTCGTCCACCCACGGCTGGTGCTGCCTTCTGCGCTCGGGGGACGCCAGCATGCGAAAGCTGTAAACGGTTTCCCCGAGCGGAGACATTGAAAATCGAACTTTCGCGACGTCATCGGCGGTCGCACTGTAGCTGATCAACGTTCCCCCGTTTCTCTGCTGCACCTGCTCCTCTCACGGTAGGCCGGTGAAGGCGCCGTTGCGCAACGCAATCCGGCCGTGGAACACCAAGGAGAGGCGAACGCCGCCGCGCCGGAAGAAGGCCCGCCGGGAACGAAAACGGCCGCGCACCCCGCCGATCACGGCGGAGATGCACGGCCTTGACGAGGTTCGACACGACTTCGCCCAGGGGGAATCCGAACAAGTCAAGCAACATTCCGGTCAGATGGCAGCCGAAGCCGCACCCCGGGAATTCGGCCATGAATATGTCCGGAAACAGCGCCTCCCGTCCGGGTGCGGCCGTGGGGCGCCGGCGCGGGTCCTAGTCGGTCCCGGCGGGGGCGATCTCCCGGGCGAGGACCGCGTACACGTACTCGCTGCCCCAGCCCCGGTCGTCGCGGTCGTTCTCGATCAGATGCGCCTCCCGACGCATCGACAGCCGCTCGCAGATCCGCTCGGAGGCCGTGTTGTCGGCGTCGATGCGGGCGAACAGACGGTGCACGTCCAGCTGTTGAAAGGCCAGGTCACGCAGGGCGAGCGCGGCTTCCGTGGCATAGCCGCGGCCCCCGTGGTCCGGATGGAAGACCCACCCGATCTCGGCCTGCCGGGCGTACGCGCTCGACAGCGTCACCTGCACCTCGCCGATCACCCCCGGGGTGTCGCGGCGGCACACCGCCAGGGTGAGGTTGTCGCCGTCCTCCTTCCAGTGCGTGCCCTGCCCGATGCGCTCGACGACCTCGGCGCAACGCGCGCGGTCACGCGGCGGCCGGTAGAGGAACCGGGCGACTTCGGGCAGCCCCTGATAGGCGTGCATGTCGTCGACGTCGTCCGCCGTGAACAGACGCAGGACCAGCCGGTCCGTCGTCACCGGCTGGGAAATCGCGAAATTCATGGGAACCGCTTCCCTATTCATAGGATTGACACCCCATCATGCGCAACTTAGACTCCACGGCGCTACCTGGCCAGTGGCAACTGCAACGGGGGAACATGAGGCAATGCGGCGAAGTGCACAGTCCCGGGCCCTTGTCGGGGGATCTTCGGACTGGACCTCCACCCCATTTCCCATCCCGTTTCGGAAGCGGCCCCCTGAGGCTGCCGAAAGCGGACGTCTAGGCGGCGTGGCAGTACCCACGCCCCGGCGGAACCGCGAGGCCGCCCGCCCTTCACACCGCGCACCACGCCCCTGTGGCAGGCGTGCGCGCGGTGGCGGACACGTGGCTCAGGACAGCGCGGTCCGAGCGACCGTCTGACGCCCGTCCGGGCACGACGACATCCCCACCCTTTCTCACGGCCGGAGCACGCGCCGAGCGGCGCCCCCGTGCCCGCAGACACGAGGAGAACCATGTACGCAGGGCCACAGCAGACTGCCGTCGTCGTCGGCAACGGAGCGGTGGGCGCCTCCATCGCCTACGAGTTGAGCAGCCGCGGATTCCAGGTCACGCGCGTCGGCCGGGAGAACCGGCCCTACGCCGCCTCGCTCGCCGCCGGCGCGATGCTCGGCTGCTTCGGCGAGGTCACCACGTCGCTGCTGGCCAGCGACCACGGCCGGGCCAAGCTCGACATGGACCACCGGGCCCGCCGCTACTGGACCGAGTGGGACGAGCGCCTCAGCCAGGACTCCGGCGACTCGCGCACGCTCTTCAGCGCCGACGGCACCTTCGTCCTCCTCAACACGATGGGCTCGGCCGCCGTCGACTCCGGCAACTTCCGCGCCATCGAGGCGACGCTGCGGGAGTACCAGGAGCCCTACGAGACCGCCGACCCCGAGGACCTGGACTGGCTGGCCCCGAACGACCTCTCGCGTTCCCTGCGCGGCATGTACATCCCGGGCGAACACGCCGTGGACTCCCACCGGTTGCTGGTCAAGCTGGACCAGGCGCTGGTGAAGTCGGGCGGCCGGGTGGTCGACGCCGAGGCGCTGCGGGTCCGGGTGAGCGGCGGCCGCGCGACCGGCGTCGAGCTGGCGAACGGGGAGGTCCTGCCCGCCGACCACGTCGTGGTGGCCGCCGGCGCCAGGTCCCTGACCCTGCTGGACGAGGTGGCCGAGGCCCGCGCCCAGATGCCGCCCATGGTCAGCGGGTACGGCGTGTCGGTGCTGGTGGAGACCGAGGACCGCGCGCTGCCCTCGTCCGTGGTGCGCACCCCCAACCGGGCCTTCGCCTGCGGCCTGCACGCCGTTCCCCGCGCCGACGGGGTGCTCTACCTCGGCGCCACCAACATCATCTCCGAGCAGCCGCGCCGCTTCGCCGCCGTCGGCGACCTGCAGTTCCTGCTCGGCTGCGCGGTGGACCAGCTGCACACCGACCTGTCCGAGGCCTCGCTGCTGTCCGTGCAGGTCGGCAACCGGCCCGTGCCCGCCGACGGCTTCCCGCTGATCGGCAACGCCGGCGCGGAGGGGCTGTGGCTGGCCACCGGCACCTACCGCGACGGACTGCACCAGTCCCCGCTGCTGGCCCGGCACATCGCCACCCTCGTCGAGGGCGGCACGAGCGAGTACGACTTCCTGTCGTCGTTCTCGCCGGTGCGCGCCCCGCTGGCCGGCGGGACCCGCGAGCAGGTCGTCACCACGGCGGTCGAGCACATGATGGCCACCGGCTACGAGTACAAGTGGAACGTCACGCCGGAGTGGCCGCCGCGCATCGAGCGTCATCTGCGCCGGTTCTACGGCTCCCTGGTGGAGGAGCTGCACCCGTCGTTCACGCCCCCGGCCGAGCTGGTCGCCGCGATGACCGACGGCATCCGCGCCTCCCTCACCCGGTACTACGCGGCGTGGTCGTGATGACGACGGCGCAGGACATCCGGTCCGTGCGGGACGCGGCCCGCGCCCGGCTGGCCGAGGCGGGCGTGTGGGACGTCGACGGCGACCTCGCCGCCCTCGGGGAGCGCTTCCTCACCGGCGGCGCGGCGGCCGTGGCCCGCTTCGAGGCCGCCGTCGCCGAGCGCTGCCGGCGCATCCCGCTCGGGCACATCACCGGCTCGGTCGAGTTCGACGGCCTCGAACTCGTCGTCGGCAGCGGGGTGTTCGTGCCCCGGCACGAGAGCACCGCGCTGGTGGCCTGGGCGGCCGACGGCAGGGCGCTGCCGCGCGAGGGCGTCGCCCTCGACCTGTGCTCGGGCGTCGGAGCGCTGGGCCTCGCCCTGTCGCGGCGGCGCCCCGACGCGCGGGTGACGTGCGTGGAGCGGGACGACACCTGCCTGCAGTACCTGCGGCGCAACGTGGCACGCCACGAGGGCGTCCTGGGCACGGTCGACGTGCTCGCCGCCGACCTCACGGAGCCGGGCTGCCTCGACGCCTTCACCGGCCGCACCGACCTCGTGGTCGCGAACCCGCCCTACGTCTCGCCCGACGTGCGGCTGCTGCCCGAGTGGTCCGAGCACCAGCCGCGGGCCGCCGTCTACAGCGGCGCCGACGGCCTCGACCTGATCCGCCGGATCGCCCGCCTCGCCGCCGCCGCGCTGCGCCCCGGCGGGCGGCTGGCGCTCGAACACGACCGGGCGCAGCCCGAGCAGGTGCGCGCGCTCCTGCACGGCGACGCCTTCGACGACGTCACCACGTTCGCCGACACCGCAGGAGAACCGAGGATCACGGTCGCCCGCCGTGCCGACCAGGAGGGAACCCCGTGAGCGCGTCCCCGACCACCCCGACCACGCAGAACTGGCTGACCACCCGCAGGGACCGCACGTCCTCGGCCCTGGACCTGTGCTTCGCCGAGGGACTGACCGGGCACACCGTGGTCTCCCGCGACGGCAAGCGGGTCACCCTCCAGGACGGCTCCACGGCCACCGAGTTCGTCTCCTGCTCCTACCTGGGGCTGGAGTCGCACCCGGCGCTGGCGCAGGCCGTGGTGGAGGCCGTCGGCCGCTTCGGCGTGCACCTGTCGTCCTCACGCAACCGGATGCGGCCGTCCTACCTGCCCGAGCTGGAGGAACTGCTCGGCCGGGTCTATCCGGGCGCCACCCCCTGCGTGTTCACCTCCACCAGCAACGTCCACCTCGGCGTGCTGCCGCTCCTGGCGTCGGGGTCGCTGCCCAGCTACCCCGTGCAGGGCGGCCCGCACCTGTTCGTCGACCGGACCGCGCACGCCTCCATGCAGGTGCTGCGGGGGATCTTCGAGCAGTTCGGCCCGGTCGACCGGTTCCGCTCCGACGACCCCGCCTCGGTGGACGAGGCGCTGCGGCGGGCGACCGGGGCGGGACGCACCCCGGTCCTGCTGGTGGACGGGGTCGGTTCGATGAACGGCCTGGTCCCCGTCCAGGACCTGGCGCAGCGCACCGCGTCGGCCGGCGGGTACCTGTACGTCGACGACGCCCACGGCATCTCCATCGACGGCGCCGGCGGCTGCGGTTACGCCTTCGACGCGCTCGGGGGCAAGCTCCCCCACAACGTCGTCCTGGCCGGCTCGCTGTCGAAGGGCTTCGGCGGCTCGGGCGGCTTCCTGCTGGTGGCGTCCGGCGACGACGTCGCCGTCGTCAGGAAACTCGCCAACCCGCTGGTCTTCGGCCACTCGGTGATGGTGCCGATGATGGCCGCCAACGTGGCGGCGGCCCGCATCCACCTCTCCCCCGAGATCACCGCGCTCCAGCGGCGGCTGTGGGCGAACGCGGCCCGGCTCGACGAACTGACCGGCGGCAGGCTGTCCAACGCCGGTCTGCGCACGCCCGTGCGCGGCGCGGAGTTCGGCACCGAGGAGGAGGGGCTGCGCGCCGTGCGGCGGCTCAAGGAGCGCGGGGTGATCATGCTTCCCGCGTTCTACCCCACGGTGGCGCAGGGCCGGTCCCTGCTGCGGTTCGCGCTGTCCGCACTGCACAGCGAGGAGGATCTGACCCTTCTCGCGGACACGCTGGAGGAGAGCGGGCCGTACGGAAACGGTCAGGAGCCCGGCGGCCGTGACTGAGCAATCCACCTCGCCGGCCGCGGCGGCGGAACCCGCGCCGCCCGGCCCGGCGCTGGGGCCGGTCGTGCGTCCGCTCGCCGTGTCGCACTTCGTCACCTACTTCGGCGACGGCCTGTTCTACGTCTGCGCGGCGCTGTACTTCACCCGGGTGGTCGGACTGGCGCCGGTCACCTACGGGGCCGCGCTCACCGCGTCCTGGCTGCTGGCCATGGTGCTCAGCGTGCCGGTCGGCCATCTCTCGGACCGGTTCGAGGCCCGCACCGTCGCCGTCGCCCTGCTCTCGGTGGCCGGCCTGTCCCTGTGCCTGTACCTGGCGACCTCCAGCGTGCCGCTGTTCTTCGTGGGGGCCTGTCTGCTGGCGGTCTCCACGCAGGGCGCCATGTCGGCCCGCTCCGCGCTGATCGCCCGCTCGTTCCCCGCCGCACAGGTCACCCGGGTGCGGGCGGTGCTGATCGCGACCGCCAACGCCGGTCTGGCCGTGGGGGCGGCGCTGGGCGCGCTGGTCATCGCCGTGGACACCGACGCCTCCTACCGGCTGGCGTTCGCCGCGGACGGGCTGTCGTTCTTCCTCGCCGCGGCGCTGCTGCTCAAGGTTCCGCGGACCTCGCGCGCGGCCGCCGCCGCCACGCCGGACGGCGACGCGGCCCCCGGCGTCGGCGGCTCGCCGCTGGCGGTGTTCCGCGACCGCGGCTACGCCGCCGTCAGCCTCGTCAACCTCGTCCTGATGCTGCACGTCCCGCTGATCGACGTGGCGCTGCCGCTGTGGATCGCCCGCGAGACGCACGCGCCGGAGTGGAGCATCGCCGCCGTCTTCGTCGTCAACACCGGCCTGGTGGTGGCCCTTCAGTACCGCACCTCGAAGGCGGTGACCAGCGTCGACGCGGGGGTGCGCAGCCTGCGCGCCGGCGGGCTGCTGCTGTTCACCGGCATGGCGCTGTACTCGCTGTCCGGGCTGCCCTCCTCGCCCTGGGCGGCGGGCGGGGTGCTGCTGCTGGCGGTCACGGTGCTCACCTTCGGCGAGATCCGGCAGATCTCCAGCATGAACGAGATCAGCTTCCGGCTGGTGGCGGACGGCCGGTACGGCGAGTACCAGGGGTTCTTCGGCATCGGCTCCACCATCGCCGAGGCGGTCGGCCCGCTCGCCCTCACCTGGCTCCTGCTGTCGCACGGCTCCTGGGGCTGGCTGGTCCTCGGCGCCCTGTTCCTCGTCGCGTCCTACGCCATGAAGTACTGCGTCGCCCTGGCCCGCCGCTCTCCGCTCGTGAGGGAGAACGCCCTGTGACATCCCCCGCCCCGCGCCGTCCCGTGCTCCTGCTGCTCAGCGGCAGCCGCCGGGTCGTCGACAAGGCCCTGGCCCTCGGTCTGGACGTGGTGCACCTCCAGGCGCCCACCATGACCGACCCCTCGCTGGACCCGCTGTGCCTGCGCTCGGTGCGCACCGACCTGCTCGACGTGCCCGGCGTCGTGGCCACGGCCCGCGCCCTGCACGAGGAGTTCGGCTTCGCCGGGGTGTGCAGCAACCACGAACCCGCGTGCGCCGCCGCCGAGGCGGTCGCCCTGGACCTGGGGCTGACGGCGCCCGGCACCGGCGTCGCCGCGCTGCTGCGCGACAAGGCCAGGACCCACGAGGTGCTCGACAAGAGCCCCGCGCTGCGCTCCGTCTGGGCCCGGCTGACCGGCCCCGAGGACGCGCTCCGGGTCGCCGGGGAGGCCGGCTGGCCGCTCATCCTCAAGCCCGTCGACGGCTCCGCGAGCCTGGGCGTGCTCAAGGTCGACGGCCCCGAGGACCTCGACGACGCCTGGCGGCGGGTGCGCGAGACGCTGCGCAACGGCCACCGGTACCACGAGGTGCTGCCCGTGACCGGCTATCTCGTCGAACCCTTCGCCGACGGCGAGGAGTTCAGCGTCGAGACGTTCAGCCGCGGCGGCGTCCACGAGGTGCGGGCGGTGGTGCGCAAGCTCGTCGGCGGCGCGTTCGTCGAGACCGGCCATCTCGTGCCGGCCGACCTCGACGCCGGGCGGCGGCGGGCGGTCGTCGACCGGGTCGTCGCCTTCCTCGACCACGTCGGGCTGGCCGAGGGCCCCGCGCACACCGAGGTCATCGTCGGCGGCACGGACGTCCACCTCGTCGAGTCGCACGCCCGGACCGGCGGCGACGAGATCCCGGCCCTGCTCACGCTGGTCACCGGACGCGACATGGAGGCCGACATGCTCGCCCACGCCTGCGGCCTGCCGCTGCCGCCCGCGGCGCCGCCGCTCGGCGCGGCCGCCGTGAAGCGGTACCTGCTGGCGGACCGCGCGGGCCGGGTCGCCGCCGTCGACGGCACGGCCGAGGCCGCCGCGCTGCCGGGCGTGCACAGCGTGCGCGTCTGGACGGGCCCCGGCGACACCGTCCGCCCGGCGACCGCGAGCTGGGACCGGCTCGGCGAGGTCGTCGCCGTCGGCCCGGACACCGCGAGCGCCGCGGCCGCCGCCGAGCGGGCCTGCCGGGCCATCACCCTACGGATGGAGGAACAGTGAGACTCCTCGCCGATCTCACGCTGCCGCGCCCGGAGTTGCTGGCCGTCCAGGCCGGCAACCTGGCGCTCATGCGCGACGCCGTGCGCCGGTCGCCGACCTGCACGGCGCTGCGCCCCCACGCGGACGCGCTGACCCCCGAAGGGCTGGAGCAGGTCCCGCTCACCTCCCGCGACCGGCTCGCCGAGTGGAGCGCGGCGCCCGGCGCGCCGAACCGCGTCACCGAGGGCGACATCCGCCTGGTGCTGCGTTCGAGCGGCTCCTCGGGCCGGGTGCGGACCCTGCTGCACGACCGCCCGTTCAACGAGCGGGTCGAGGCCCTCGGCGCGCGCGGGCTGTGCGTCGACGGACTGGGCGACAACCCGTTCGTCCTCAACTCGCTCGCCCCGGGCGACCTGTTCGGCGGGTTCGGCTTCGCGGACGCGGTGCTCTCCCGCCGGGGCGCGGCCGTGCTCCCGGCCGGCACCTCCATGCCCGCGCCGCACCTCGCGGAACTGATCGACGACCTCCCGGTCACCGCGATGGTCGGCCTGCCGGGCTACGTCGAGCGCCTGGTCGCCGAGATCCCCGCGCAGATGCGGCGGCTGCGCACGCTGTACTACCTCGGCGAGCGCATGGCCGGACCGGCGGCTGACCTGCTGACCGAGGCCGGCTGCGCCGTGCGGTCCTTCGCGTACAGCACCACGGAGACCGGACCCATCGGGTTCCAGTGCGCCCATCTGACCGGCACGGACCACCATGTGCACGAGGACCTGGTGATCGCCGAGGTCGTCGACGACGACGGCCGGCGGCTGCCGGACGGCGTCGCGGGCGCGCTCGCGGTCACCGTGCTGGCCGACACCGGCACCGCGCTGGTGCGCTATCTCGTCGGCGACCGCGCGAGCCTGCGGACCGCCGGCTGCCCCTGCGGCTCGACCGCCCGGGTGCTGCGGATCGGGGCCCGCGACGACGTGTCGGCCAACCTGGACGGCACCCTCGTCACCCGCTCCATGTTCGACACCGCGCTCGGCCTGCCGCCGGACGCCCGCTACCAGGTCGGCTTCGGCTCACGCCGGGGCATGCTGCGGCTGGCCCTGCGCGGCGCCGCCCTGGGCGCGCTGACGGGCGAGGCGGCGCGCACGGCCCTCGGCCGGCACCAGACCCTGCGCAAGGTCGTCGGATCGGCGCGCTTCGCCGGACTCACGGTCGACGCCGGGACCGCCCCGCGCATCACCACCCGGGCCAAGGCCCCGTTCTTCTGGGATGACAGTGAAGAGGACTGAGATGATCACGTCTGGTGCGGCGGCCGGCGAGGCCGAGGCCGCCACGGTGCTGGGTCCGCTGCGCGACCGGCTCGACGAGCTGGACCGCCGGCTGCTCGCCCTCGTCGTCGAGCGGATGGACCTCTGCCTGGACATCGCCAGACTCAAGGCCGAGCACGGGATCCCCATGATGCAGCCCTCGCGCGTCGGGCTCGTCGTCGGCCGGGCCCGCGCCCACGCCGCCGCGCACGGACTGCCCGAGGAGTACCTCGGCGACCTGTACGAGCGGATCGTGGCCGAGACGTGCGCCCAGGAGGACGTGCTGATCGCCGAGCTGGACGGGGCCGGGGAGCGGTGAAGGTCCTCGTCGTCGACAACTTCGACTCCTTCACCCTCAACATCGCCCAGTACCTGTACGAAGTGACCGGCGTGCAGCCGCTCGTGGTGCCCAACACGACCCGCTACGACGACCTGCCGCTCGACGAGTGCGGCGCCGTCGTCCTGTCGCCGGGCCCCGGACGGCCGTCGCGGGAGGCCGACTTCGGCGTCTGCCGCGAGATCCTCGCGCGCTGCGCGCTGCCGCTGCTCGGCGTCTGCCTGGGACACCAGGGGATAGCCGAGTTCTTCGGCGGACGCACGGTCCACGCGCCGGTCCCCGCGCACGGCGTCGTCGACACGGTCGCCCACGTGGGCACCGGGCTGTTCGCGGGGCTGCCGCAGGACCTGCCGGTGGTGCGCTACCACTCACTGGTCAGCACCGACCTGCCCGACTCCCTGGAGCGCACCGCGTGGACGCGGGACGGGCTGGTCATGGCCCTCGCGCACCGTTCCCGGCCGGTGTGGGGCGTGCAGTTCCACCCGGAGTCCGTCGAGTCGGCGGGCGGCCACGGCCTGCTCGCCAACTTCGTCGCGCTGGCCGCCCGGCACCACGCCGGGGAGGACGCGCGGCCGCCCGCCTCCCCCGCCGCCGGCGGGCGGACGGCCGCCGAGCCGCCGTCGGTGACGGCGTTCCGCGGGGCGGGCGGTGCGCTGCGGATGCGGCTGGAGGCCGAGGCCTTCACCACGCCGGACACGCCCGAGGAGTTCTTCCACCGGCACTGCGCCGGCCGCCCCTACGCGTTCTGGCTCGACTCCGAGGGCAGCGAGCATCCCGGCTCCCGGTACTCGCTGATGGGCGCCTGGGGCGAGCCGGGCGACGTCGCCCTCGGCTACGACCTCGCCGCACGCCGTCTCACGCTGCGCGGCCCCGGCCGCACCGAGGAGGTGACCGGCGACGTCTTCGCGCTGCTGGAGGAGATCGTCGACGCCGTGGAGGTCACGGCGCCCGCGGACTGGCCGCTGCCGTTCCGCGGCGGTCTGGTGGGCTGGTTCGGGTACGAGCTGAAGGCGCTCACCACGGGCGTCGAGCGGCACTCCTCGCCGGAGCCCGAGGCGTGGTTCCTGCACACCCGCGCGTTCACCGTCTTCGACCACCGGCGCGGCGTCGCCCTGGCCTGCCGGCTCGTCCCCGAGGACGGGGAGGGGACGCCGGACCGCGCGCCCGGCGCCGGCGCGGACCGGGCCGTCCCCGCCCCGCTCACCGCCCCGCTCGCCGCCCCGGCCGCTCCCGCGACGACGGCCGCGGCGACGAACGCGACGGCCGCGGCGAGCACGGCGGACGCGGGCGGTTCCGCCGCCTACGCGCCCGGTCCGGTGTCCGAGCGGCTGCTGGAGCTGCGCGACGACCGGGCCGCGTATCTGGCGAAGATCAAGGAGAGCCAGCGCCTCATCACCGACGGCGAGAGCTACGAGATCTGCCTCACCAACAGCGCCGAACTGACCGGCGTGGGCGCCGGACTGCCCGCCTACTCGCGGATGCGCACGGTCAGCGCGGTGCCCCGCGGCGCCTAT
The DNA here is from genome assembly GCF_036226605.1 of Streptomyces sp. NBC_00704. NCBI lineage: Bacteria > Bacillati > Actinomycetota > Actinomycetes > Kitasatosporales > Streptomycetaceae > Streptomyces > Streptomyces sp. NBC_00704. The sequence continues at coordinate 5,670,498 of NZ_CP109000.1, read as the reverse complement.
CTGCGGGCCGGGGACGTCGAGGTGCTGTGCTCCTCGCCGGAGACCTTCCTCCGGGTGGACGAGAGCCGCATGGTGGAGTCCCGGCCGATCAAGGGCACCCGGCCGCGCGGGGCGACGCCGCAGGAGGACGCGGCGCTGCGGGAGGACCTGCGGTCCTCGCGCAAGGACCGCGCCGAGAACCTGATGATCGTCGACCTGGTGCGCCACGACCTCAACTCGGTGTGCGTCCCGGGCAGCGTCCACGTCCCGCACGCGTTCACGATCGAGAGCTACTCCTCCGTCCACCAGCTGGTGTCGACGGTGCGCGGACGGCTGCGGCGCACCGAGTCGGCGCTCTCGGCGGTGCGGGCCTGCTTCCCGGGCGGTTCGATGACGGGCGCGCCGAAGAAGCGGACCATGGAGATCATCGACGAGCTGGAGGGCGCCGCGCGCGGTGTCTACTCGGGCGCGCTGGGCTGGGTGTCCTTCTCGGGCGCGCTCGATCTGAACATCGTGATCCGTACCGCGGTGGTGCGCGAGGGCACGGCCCGCTTCGGCGTCGGCGGTGCGATCACCGCGCAGTCCGACCCGGACGAGGAGTACGAGGAGACCCTGGTGAAGGCGAGCGTGCCGTACTTCGGGCTGCGCGGCTGGCAGCGGCAGGAGCAGGAGTGAGCGGCCCGGACGCGGGCGGCGCGGTGGCGGGGCGGCGGGTCGTGCTGCTGGGCGCGGACGGCACGGTCGGCCGCTGGTACCGCACGCATCTCCTGGCCGGCGCCGACACGGTGACGACCGCCGGCCTCGGCGCCGGCGCCGACCACCGCGGTGACGCGCGCACGCCCGGCGCGGGGTTGCGCGAGGCCGTCGCCGCCGCCGACGAGGTGGTCCTCGCGCTGCCGGAGGACGTCGCCGCCGCGTGCCTGGGGTGGCTGGCCGGGTGCACCGGGCCCGGGACGGTGGTGGTGTCCACCTGCTCGGTCCAGCTGCCGTTGTTCGAGGCCGCGTCGCAGCGGGGGCTCCGCGCTCCGCTGCGCGGCGTCAACCCGATGTTCTCGCCCACGCTGCCCTCCGCGGGGCAGTCCGTCGTGGTGATCGCCCCGGACGGCGAGGCGGACGCCCATGTCCGCCGGACGCGGACGCGGCTGGAGGCGGGGTCGATGACGGTCTCCGTCATGGACCCGGCCGGCCACGACGCGGCGATGTCCGTGCTCCAGGCCCTGCCGCACGCGGCGGTGCTGTCGTTCGTGGACGCGCTGCTGGCCGCGCCGGTGGACGTGCCCACGCTGATGCGGATCGCCCCGCCCCCGGCCCGCACCCTGGTGGCGCTGGCCTGCCGCATCCTGGCGGCTCCGCCCGAGATCTATTGGGACATCCAGCGGGCCAACGCGCTGGGCGGCGAGCGCCGCAAGGAGTTGTCGTCCTCCCTGCTGCGGCTGGACGCGCTCGTCGAGGCGGACCGGGCCGACGACTTCCGCGCCGCGCTCGCCTCGGCGGCGCGGGGCCTGGGACCGTACGCCGCCGAGGGCGCCGAGGAGTGCCGCGAGCTGTTCGAGCTGATCCAGCGGCGGCGGACGGCCCGGCGGTCCGCCGGGGGCGGGGCGCCGGGCTGAGCGGGCGCGGTCAGCCGCGGAACGCCTCCGGCCGCTGCGGGCTCGCCTCCGCCAGGGCCTCGGCGACCGTCTCGACGCCGGCCCGCAGCCCGTAGACGGGGGTGTCGGGCTGCTGACGCCAGGAGTCGTCGATGCCGCCCGCGTCGACGGTGTCGAAGCCGAGCGCGTCGATGAGGGCGCGCACCTTCGCCTTCGCCGCGGCGTCGTCGCCCGCGACGGGCAGCGCGATCCGGCCGGGGTCGCCGGCCGGCCGCGGGCGGTCCAGGATGTCCTGGGCGTAGGTGCCGTTGAAGGCCTTGACCACGGGATGGCCGAGCCGGTGTTCGACCCAGCGGCTCTCGGTGAGGCCCTCGTCCTCGATGGCCGCGATCCGGCCGTCGCGCTGCCGCGGGTAGTAGTTGTTGGTGTCGATGACGACCACGCCGTCGGCCGCGCCGTCCAGCAGGTCCGACGGCAGGTCGGGGACGGCCTTCAGCGGGACCGTGACCACCACGATCTCGGCGTCGCGCGCCGCCTCGCCGACCGTCACGGGCGTCGCCCCGGTCTCCTTCGCGAGGTCGGTGAGCGTCTGCGGGCCGCGTGAGTTGGCGACCGCGACGTCGTGGCCGAGGGCGCTGAGACGCCGGGTGAGGTTGCCGCCGATGTTGCCCGCGCCGATGATGCCGATCTTCATGACAGGTCCTGCCTTCCGATGCGATCCGGGGACGGTGAGCGATCCAGAGGACGGTGGGCGCTCCACTTGAATGCACACGCATGCGTCTGGACGGCGTCAACCAGGTCCCGCGGGCGCCTATTCCGCGCCCCGCCGCGTTCCCTTCCCCACGGCGAAGGGGGCGCCGCTCGTGCGGCGCCCCCTTCACCGATTCGGCTCGGCGAGCCGGCTCACTTGTCGAGGTGGGCCCAGAACTCGTCGAACGACAGAACCTTGTCGCCGTCGAGGTCACGGCTCTTGATGATGACCTCGGCCACCGACTCCGTGACGTTCCAGTCGCCGCCCTGGGCCAGGGCGGTCTTGAACTCGGCCGCGGTGATGTAGCCGTCACCGTCCGTGTCGATCCGCTGGAACTGCTTGCGCGCCTCTTCGATGTCGGCCACCGATCCGCCCCTCTTGACGATGCCTTGCGGTCATACGTGCTGTCTTGCCTGTCCTGCTGACGCAGGTCAGATTAACGGCCCCCGCGGGCGCGTGGCGCGCCGCCCACCCGGGAGCCGCCCGGGAGCCGCCTCACACGGTGGCTCCCGGGTGGACGCGAGCGGCGGGATCCGGCGGATCCGGCGGATCCGGCGGATCCGGCGGGGGCGTCTACCGGAAGACGCCCGTGTGGCCGAGCGAGTAGCGGCCGGGCTGGGGGTAGACGGCCAGGCCGTGGGGTCCGCTGCCGACCTTGACGCGGGCGAGCTGGCGTCCGGTGCGGGTGTCGATGGCGTACACCTCGGAGTTGTAGCGGCCCGACAGCCACAGGACCTTGCCGTCGGCCGAGACGCCGCCCATGTCGGGGCTGCCGCCCTGCGGGAGGCGCCACTTGTCGGTGACCTCGTTCGCGGCGAAGTCGAAGACCGAGACGGTGCCCTCGCCGCGGTTCGACACGTACATCGTGCGGGAGTCGCGGCTGACGTAGAGCCCGTGGCAGCCCTTGCCGGTGGGCAGGAACGCCGGCTTGCCGAACGTGTCGCCGTCGACGATCCACATCCCGTCGGCCTTCATGTCCGCGATGTAGAAGCGCTTCCCGTCCGGGGAGACCTTGACGTCCTGCGGCATCGCGCCCCGGAAGGGCAGCTTCTGCTGGGCGACGACCTTCATCTTCTCGGTGTCGACCTTGAGCAGCTCGCCGCTGAACTCGCAGGACACGATGAAGTACCTCCCGTCGAGGGAGAAGTCGGCGTGGTTGACGCCGTAGCAGGTGACCGGTTCGGTCTTGACGCGCTTCATGGTGTGCGGGTCGCGGAAGACGAGTTCGCGGTCGAGGGAGGCCATGACGACGGCGTACTTGCCGTCGGGCGTGAAGTAGAGGTTGTACGGGTCGTGCACCTCGACCGACTTGCCGGTCTTCCCGGTCATGGGGTCGATGGGAGTGAGGGTGTTGCCGCGGTCGTTGTTCACCCAGAGCGTCTTCAGGTCCCAGGAGGGCACGACGTGCTGCGGCTGGCGTCCCACCCGGAGGGTGTCGATCACCTGGTACGTCTTCGGGTCGATGACGGACACGGTGTCGGACTCGGTGTTGGGGACGTAGACCCGGGAGGGGAAGTCGCGGACCACCGGGGAGAGCCGGTTCGGGCGGTCCGCGGCGTAGACGTCCTTGGGGTCCAGCACGGGCGGCATACCGGGCAGCCCGTCGACGGCGGGCTTGCGCACGGTCTTCTTCGCCGGGGCGGGGGCGGCGGCCCTGGTGGCGCCGTCCGGGCCGGCCTTGGTCGCGGCGCCGCAGGCGGCGAGGACGGCGAGCGCCGCGCCGGTGAGCAGGGTGCGTGTGACGAGGTTCGGGTGCATCAGCCGATCAGCTCCGTGGCAGTGACCGCGCGCAGGCGGCGGCGGGCGAGTTCGTCCAGCAGGACGGGGAGGGCGGCGACCGTGTCCGCGTAGCCGAAGTGCAGGCTCACGACGGATCCGTCGCGGACCCCGCCGAGGACGTTGCGGGTGACGGCGGGGGCGCCGGGCGAGGTGAAGTCGAGGGAGTCGACGTCGTAGGAGAGGACGTGCGGATATCCGGCGCGCCGGGCGAGCCGTTCGACGAGGGGGGAGGCGCGGGCGGCGCGGGAGGGGCGGAACCAGGTGCCGACGGACCCGGTGAGCCTGCGCAGCCGGTCGGCGCACCCGGTGATCTCGGCCGTCGCGTCGGCCTCGGACATGGCGTTGACGTCGAGGTGGCGCAGGGTGTGGTTGCCGAGGTCGTGGCCGCCGTCCAGGATCCGGCGGGCGATGCCGGGGTGCTCGTCGAGCCAGGTCCCGACGGCCAGCACGGTGACGCGTGCGCCGTGCCGTTCGGCCTCGTCGAGCAGGGCGCGGGCGACGGCGGGGTCGCCCTGGCCGTGGAAGGTGAGGGCGACGCGGGGACGGTCGCGGGCCCCGTGCGCGATCTGGACGGGCTGTCCGGGGAAGGCGCGCGGCGAGGGCGCGGCGAGGGGGCGGGCCGCCCTGCCGGGGGCGGCCGGCGCGGACGGGGCGGCGTCGTGGGCGGCGACGGCGGCGGAGGGGGCGGCCGGGGAGGCGGCCGGGGGTGAGCAGGCGGCCGCGAGCGCGCCTCCGGCGACGAGCCCGGCGCCCGCCCGCAGCGCGGAACGGCGGTCGGATGTGGTCATCCCTCCCATTTAAGGGGTGATATGCCGCAATCCGGGCGATTGACGCAGCCCGCCGTCCGACGCCTTACCCGTTCCTTGCCCGCACGGGCGGGCCCGCTCCCGCTGCCGTCCGCGGCCCGTCGCCGGTACGGGAGCGGTCGGGCGCGGGCCGTCTACCGGTCGGCGACACGCATCTCGAACCAGGTCGTCTTGCCGCGGGGCAGCAGGTCGACGCCCCAGCGGTCGGACAGCTTGTCGACGAGGAACAGGCCCCGGCCGCTGACGTCCATCTCCTGGACGGGCATCAGACAGGGCAGGCCGCGGGAGGGGTCGCGGACCTCGACGCGGATCCAGCCGCGCCGCCGCCGCATCCGCAGCCCGAACATCCGGGCGCCGGTGTGCCGTACGGCGTTGCCGACGAGTTCGGAGACCAGCAGGACCGTGTCCTCGGTCATCTTCGGCGTCAGTCCCCAGTGGCGCAGGACGACGACCTGGGCCAGCCGGCGGGCCGAGGCGGCGGACTCGGGACGGGACGGCAGTGAGACCTCGCCCTCCGTGGGATTGCCGAACAACTCCAGCGCCTTGAGCGCCCGTTCGTCCTCGACCGCAGGCGACCAGCGCGCCGCGGCAGCACGGCTGTGTCCCCGCGGCTGTCCGATGCCCTCCAGCCCCGCCATGCCCCCATCATGGCCGCCCGCCGGGCCCCCCGGGGCCGTTCCGCCGGAATACGCCCCCCGCGCGCGACCCCTCCCCATCAGGCGTCCGACGTGCGACGGAGCCGGGACGGGCACCGGGGCACCCGCGCCCACCTGCGAGGACGGCGTGCCGGAGAGTGACCGGCGATCACCGCCGGCTACACGGTCCCGACCGTCCCGCGAGGCCCCCTCGAGGGCGCGGAAACCGCCCCTTCGGGGGACCCGGGTGAGACGTCTCGTCAAGGGCAAGCGCTTCCGGCGGCCCGGAAGGAGACGATGATCACAGGAACGTGGCCTTGCCCGGGCCCTCCTCCACGAAGCTGCGCATGCCGGTCTCGCGGTCGGCGGTCGCGAAGAGACCCGCGAACCAGTTGCGTTCGACCGCCAGGCCCGTCTCGATGTCCGTCTCCAGACCGGTGTCGACCGACTCCTTGGCGGCGCGCAGCGCGATCGCCGGGCCCTTCGCCAGCCTGGCGGCCCACGCGTGCGCCTCGGCGTACACGTCGGCGGCCGGGACGACCCGGTCCACCAGGCCGAGGGCGAGCGCCTCGTCGGCCTTGACCATGCGGCCCGTGAAGATGAGGTCCTTGGCCTTGGAGGGGCCGATCAGCCGGGAGAGCCGCTGGGTGCCGCCGGCGCCGGGAATGAGGCCGAGCTGGATCTCGGGCTGGCCCAGCTTCGCGTTGTCCCCGGCGATCCGGAAGTCCGCGCACAGCGCCAACTCGCAGCCGCCGCCCAGCGCGTAGCCGGTGACGGCCGCCACGACGGGCTTGGGGATGCGGGCGACGGCCGTGAAGGAGTCCTGGAGGGCGCGGGCGCGCACCACCATGGCGGCGTGGTCCATCGCCTGCATCTCCTTGATGTCCGCGCCCGCCGCGAACACCTTCTCGCCGCCGTACAGGACGACCGCGCGGACGTCGTCACGACGGCCGGCCTCCTCGGCGAGTTCCTTGAGACGGTCCTGGGTGGCCACGTCCAGCGCGTTCATGGGCGGGCGGTCGAGACGGATCGTGCCGACGCCGTCGGCGACTTCGAGATTCACGGTCATGCCAGCAGGTTAACCACCATTAACGACGACGGGCCCGGTGCCGTGGGTCACAGCACCGGGCCCGTCGGGAGGGCGCGCCCTCCGGGGCGTCCGCCGTCCTACTTCTTCCACTCCGCCCAGGGGATGTTCCAGCCGTTGAGGCCGTTGGCGGGGTCGACGGTCGGGTCGGTGGAGTTCTTCACGACCACCACGTCGCCGACGATCGAGTGGTCGAAGAACCACGCGGCCGCGACGGAGCTGTCGTAGCCGCCGCGCACGTCGCGCAGGCCGATGCAGCCGTGGCTGGCGTTGTAGTTGCCGAAGGCGTCGCCGCCCCAGTAGTTGCCGTGCACGAAGGTGCCGGAGTTGGTCAGGCGGACAGCGTGCGGGACGTCCTTGATGTCGTACTCGCCGTCGTAGCCGACGGTGTCGCCGTTCATCCGGGTCACGGTGAACTTCTCGCTCATGACCATCTGGCCGTTCCAGGTGGCGTAGCCCGGCTTGCCGGTGGTGACCGGGATGGTCCTGACGACCTTGCCCTCCTGCGTGACCTTCATCGTGTGCTTCTTGGCGTCCACGACGGACACCTGGTTGCGGCCGATGGTGAAGGAGACGGTCTTGGACTGCTTGCCGTAGACGCCCTTGCGGCCCTCGACGCCGTCCAGGTTCATCTCGACCGTCACCTTGGTGCCGGCCTTCCAGTACTTCTCCGGGCGGAAGTCGAGGCGGTCGTTGCCGAACCAGTGGCCCTCGACCTCGACGGCCGGCACCGTCGTGACCTTGATGGCCTTCTCGACGTCGTCCGGCTTGGTGATGCCCCGCGTGAAGTTGACCGAGAACGGCATCCCGACGCCGACGGTCGAGCCGTCCTCGGGCGTGAAGTTGCCGATGAAGGTGTTCTGCGGGCTCAGCGTGGTGAAGGACGAGTCCTCGGCGGCCGTCCGGCCCGCGGAGTCCTTGGCGACCGCGTGCACCTGGTAGGCGGTGGACGCGGCCAGGTGGGTGGCGGGCGTCCAGCCGGCGCCGTCGGCCGAGATCGCGCCCTCGATCTTCCTGCCCTTGGTGTCCTTGACGGTCACCTCGGTCAGCTTGCCCTTGGCCGCGGTCACCTTCAGGGCGCCGCTGGTGTCCACGTCCTTGGCGCCGCTCTTCGGGGCGATCGTGACGACCGCCTCCGACTGCTTGCTCTGCGCGGCGGTCGTCGCGCCCTTGCCGCCGTCGCCGCCGGCCTTGGCGTCGGATCCGGAGCCGTCACCGCCGCCGCACGCCGTGACGGCGAGCAGTATTCCGCCGGCGAGCAGCGCCAGCCGCCTGTTGCGGCCGCGTGAGCGCCCCCCAACCGACGCCCCCCGTATCGGTCCCACGTTCAAAGTCCTTCTCCCCACTCCCCCGGGCCCTCCCCGGGCCGCACAGCGACGCGTCCCCCGCGTTCGCCGCATATTAACCACAAGGTCAGCGGCCTGGACGCGCCGAAAATGTCACCGTTCAGTCCCAACTTGGACCATGGGACAGCGGGGAAGGTTGCCCCCGGGGGGGCGGGGACTTTCCGCGGGTCAGTCCGCGGAGGCGGCCGTCCACTCCTTCCAGGTCATGTTCCAGCCGCCGAGACCGTTGTCCGGGGCGACCTGCTTGTCCTTGCTGTGGACGACCTCGATGACGTCCCCGACCAGGCTGCGGTCGAAGAACCAGCCCGCGGGCGTGTCCGAGGAGCCGCCCTTGACGTCGCGCAGGCCGACGCAGCCGTGACTGACGTTGGCGCGGCCGAACACGTCGTCCGCCCAGTAGTTGCCGTGCAGAAAGGTGCCGGAACTGGTCAGGCGCATGGCGTGCGGCACGTCCGGGATGTCGTACTCGCCCTTGCCGTTCGCCTTCCTGAAGCCGACCGTGGCGCCGTTCATCCGGGTCAGCTCCAGCATCTCGCTCACCACCATCCTGCCGTTGTAGGTGGTGTTCTTCGGCGCCCCGGCCGTGACGGGCACGGTGGCCAGCAGTTCCCCGTCGCGCCGGACCTCCATGGTGTGCTTCGCCGCGTCGACCAGCGACACCTGGCTGCGGCCCACGGTGAACGAGAACGACTTCTGCTGTAGCCCGTAGACGCCGGGCGCCGCCTCGACGTCGCGCAGCCCCAGCGCCACCGTGACCCGGGTGCCGGGCTTCCAGTACTCCTCGGGCCGGAAGTCGAGCCGGGCCCTTCCGAACCAGTGCGGCCGGACCTCCACCGGCGGCTGCGCCGTGACCCGGACGGCGCGTTCGACGGCCGCCCGGTCGACGATCTCCCGGTTGAACTCCAGCGAGACGATCATGCCGGTGCCCACCGTCGAGCGGTCCTCGGGCGTGACGTAGCCGATGAAGCGCTTGTCGGGGACGAACGTGGTGAACGTGGTGTGACGGGCCGAGCGGTCGCCGTCCCCGTCGAGGGCGACCACGTCCACCGTGTAGCGGGCCGCGAGGCCCAGCCGGTCGTCGTCCGGCCGCCAGCTCAGCCCGTCCGCGGCGATCCTGCCCTTCACCTCCGTCTCCTCGGCGTCCTGCGACCGGACGACCTTCACCGACTCCAGCCGCCCCTCGGGCACCCGCACCCGCAGGCGCTCCCCGGGACGCACGCCCTTGGCGCCGTCCAGCGGGGTGACGCCGATGACGTCCTCGGGGGCCGGCGGTTTGCCGAGCATCCGGTCGAGTCCGCTGCGGCTGTCGCCGCCGGTGCAGCCGGCGGCCCCGGCCAGTAGTCCTGCCCATGTCAGTACGGCGGCCAGTGCGACCCCCGCGCGCCGTGCGCGCCCATGTACGTGCCTCACGGCGTGCCCAACGACCGGGCACGCCTCGGGGAAACGTGAGTGCGAGGGCCGCTCTGGGCAGGAATGGAGGGAGGACGACACGACGGGGAGCCGCGGCAGGGACACCGCGCGCCCCGCACCCCCGTCGTCCCACGAGCCGCGGGAGGCTGAACGGTGTCCAGCGCAGCCGAGCAGGAGGCGGTGGCGGCCCAGCGCGCCACGCCGGCCACCGTCGTGAACGGTGCGCCGCGCAAGGTGCCGGGCCCACCCGTGCGGCCGGGTGCGCCGACGCCCCTGGGCGCCCGGTTCAGGGTCGGCCCCGACGGGGTCGCGGGCACCAACTTCGCCCTGTGGGCGGGCGGGGCGGAGGCGGTCGACCTGTGCCTGTTCGACGAGGCCGGACGCGAGACCCGCGCCCGGCTCACCGAACTCACCCACGAGATCTGGCACGGCTTCCTGCCCGGCGTCATGCCGGGCCAGCGGTACGGCTACCGGGTGCACGGCCGCTGGGACCCGTGGACCGGCGGCCGCTGGAACCCGGCCAAGCTGCTCCTCGACCCGTACGCCCGCGCGGTGGACGGCGAGTTCGCGCTGCCCGCGGAGGTCTACGGGCATGTGCGCGACTGGCCCCAGCAGCAGGTCGCCGACACCGTGCGCGACGAACGCGACTCCGCGCCGCACGTCCCCAAGGGCGTCGTCGTCCACGACGACGACGACTGGGCCGACGACCGCCGCCCGAAGACGCCCTGGGCGGACTCCGTGATCTACGAGCTGCACGTGCGCGGCTTCACCCGGCTCCACCCGGGCGTCCCCGAGGAACTGCGCGGCACCTACGCCGGGCTCGCCCACCCCGCGGCCGTCGGCCATCTGACGCGGCTCGGCGTGACGGCGGTGGAGCTGCTGCCCGTCCACCAGTTCGCGCACGAGGACCATCTGCTGCGCCGCGGCCTGAAGAACTACTGGGGCTACAACTCGATCGGCTACTTCGCCCCGCACGCCGCCTACTCGTCCGCGGGCACGACGGGACAGCAGGTCGGCGAGTTCAAGCGGATGGTGCGCGCGCTGCACGCGGCCGGCATCGAAGTGATCCTCGACGTCGTCTACAACCACACGGCCGAGGCCGGCGAGCTGGGCCCGACCCTGTCGCTCAAGGGCGTCGACAACCGCGGCTACTACCGGTTGCAGGCCGACGCCCGGCGCTACGCCGACTACACGGGCTGCGGCAACACCCTGCACGTGGTCCAGCCGCACGTGCTGCGGCTGATCACCGACTCGCTGCGCTACTGGGTGACGGAGATGGGCGTCGACGGCTTCCGCTTCGACCTCGCGGCGGCGCTCGCCCGCTCCATGCACGACGTCGACATGCTGTCCCCGTTCCTCGCGGTCATCGCGCAGGACCCGGTGCTGCGCCGGGTGAAGCTCATCGCCGAGCCGTGGGACGTCGGTTCCGGCGGCTACCAGGTGGGCGCGTTCCCGCCGCTGTGGACGGAGTGGAACGACCGCTACCGCGACACCGTGCGCGACTTCTGGCGGCACGCGCTGCCCGACGTGCGGGAGATGGGCTACCGGCTGTCCGGGTCCAGCGACCTGTACGCCTGGGGCGGCAGGCGCCCGTACGCCTCCGTCAACTTCGTGACCGCGCACGACGGTTTCACCCTGCGCGACCTGGTGTCCTACGAACGCAAGCACAACGAGGCCAACGGCGAGGGCAACCGGGACGGCACGGACGACAACCGCGCCTGGAACGGCGGCGCCGAGGGCGAGACCGCCGACGACGCCGTACGGGCCCTGCGCCGGCGGCAGTTGCGCAACCTGCTCACGACCCTGCTGCTGTCGACGGGCGTGCCGATGCTGGTCGCGGGCGACGAGCTGGGGCGCACCCAGCAGGGCAACAACAACGCCTACTGCCAGGACAACGAGATCAGCTGGCTGGACTGGGGGCTGCTGGACGACCCGGGCTGGCGGGCCCTGTTCGACCTCGCCTCACGGCTGATCGCGCTGCGCCACCGCCACCCGGTGCTGCGCCGCCGCGCCTTCTTCTCCGGCCGGGCGCACTCGGCGGACGGGCTGCGGGACCTGGCCTGGTTCACGGAGCGGGGCACGGAGATGACGGAAGGGGACTGGTACGCGCCCGCCGCGACGCTGGGGATGTACCTGTCGGGGCGGGACATCCCCGGCCGGGACGAGCAGGGGGCCCCGATCACCGACGACAGCTTCCTCGCCGTCCTGCACGCCGGGGACCGGCCGGTCGACTTCGTCCTGCCGGGGCCGCCGTGGGCCGAGCGCTACGAGGTGGTCGTCGACACCTCGCGCGAGAACCAGGACGAGGCGCCGGGCGTGACGCTGCCCGCGGGGGTCGCGGTCACGGTGCCGGGGCGGGCGGTGCTCCTGCTGAGGGTGACGGGCTGAGCCGGCGCCCCGCCCGCGGGCCCTTCCCCGCCCGCGAGCCGTTCGCCGCCCGGGGCGCGGGCGTCGCGGCGGGGGCGCCGCCCGCCCGTCGCGACGGCTCGCTCGAACGCGTGTCGGCCGATCGGTGGATGTGCCGGTGCGACCCCTCGAACCGCGGGTCGTAGGACCTGCGGTTCGAGGGGTCGCACCGCAGGTCGTAGGACCTGCGACCGAGCCCGGCCGGGCCGAAACTCGGTGGGCGATGTCAGTGCCGGTCCGTAGGCTCGCAGTGATGGCCCAGACACGTGCAACCCCCGCCCCCGACCGCTCCGCCGTACGGTCCCTGCTGCGCCTGTGGCCGTACGTCCGCCCCGTACGGGCGCGGCTGTTCACGGCCGCCCTCGTCGCCGTGCTGGCCTCCTGCACGGGGCTGGTGATCCCGCTGGTCCTGAAGTGGATGGTGGACGGCCCGGTGGCGGACCGGGACACCTCCGGGGTCTGGCTGGGGGCGCTCGTCCTGCTGCTGCTCGGTCTCACGGAGGCGCTGCTGTTCGGGATACGGCGCTGGCTGGTGGCGCGTCCGCTGGCGCACGTCGAGGCGGAGATGCGGGCCGAGCTGTACGGGCGGCTGCAACGGCTGCCGGTGGCGTTCCACGACCGGTGGGCGTCGGGCCAGCTGCTCTCGCGGGCGACGGCCGATCTGGGGCTGATCCGGATGTTCCTCGCCTTCCCGCTGACGTTCCTGCTGGTCAACTCGGTGACGATCGTCTTCGGCGTTGTCGTCATGCTGGTCCAGGACTGGACGCTCGGGCTGGTCATCCTGGGGCCGGCCGTCCCCGTCGTCGTGATGTGCGTGTACTTCGAGCGCCGGTACGCGCTGGTGGCGCGGCGGGCGCAGGACCAGGTCGGGGACCTGACGACGGTGGTCGAGGAGAGCGTCCTCGGCATCCGCGTCATCAAGGGCTTCGGCCGGCACCGCACGCAGGCGCGCGCCTTCCGGGAGCTGTCCTCGACGCTGCGCGGCACGGAGCTGGCCAAGGCGCGGCTGCTGGCCACGATCTGGGCGGTCATCGTGACGCTGCCCGAACTGGCCATCGGGGCCGCGCTGGTGCTGGGGGCGGTGCGGGTCGCGGACGGGGACCTGTCCGCGGGCACCCTGGTCGCCTTCCTGTCCACCGCGCTCGCGCTGCGCTGGCCGGTCGACTCGATCGGGTTCCTCCTCGCGATGAGCCAGGAGGCGTCGACGGCGAGCGAGCGGTACTTCGAGGTGATGGACGAGGAGCCGGAACGGGACGCGGCGGTGCGGTCGGCGCCGGCGTCCGACACCGGGCTGCGCTTCGACGGCGTCGTCTTCCGCTACCCGGACGCCGTCCCCGGTTCCCGGCCCGTCCTCGACGGGGTCGACCTGCACGTCCGTCCCGGCGAGTCGATGGCCCTGGTCGGGGCCACCGGCAGCGGCAAGACCACCCTGACGGCCCTCGTGCCCCGGCTGCACGAGGCGACGGCCGGACGCATCACCCTGGACGGCGAGGACGTCGCCGGGCTGCCGCGCGAGGAGCTGCGCGCGCGGGTCGCCGTCGCGTTCGAGGAGCCCACCCTGTTCTCCGCGAGCGTCGGGGAGAACGTCCTGATGGGCGCCGACGACCGGGCGGGCGCCGTCGAGCTGGAGCGGGCGCTGGCCGTGGCGCAGGCCGCGTTCGTGCACGCGCTGCCGCAGGGCGCCGACACCCAGGTCGGCGAGCAGGGGCTCAGTCTCTCCGGCGGGCAGCGGCAGCGGCTCGCCCTGGCGAGAGCCGTGGTGGGCCGCCCCCGGTTCCTCGTCCTCGACGACCCGCTCTCCGCGCTGGACGTGCACACCGAGGCCGCCGTGGAGGCCGCGCTGCGGCAGGTCCTCGCGGACACCACCGCGCTGATCGTCGCCCACCGCCCGTCGACCGTGCTCCTCGCCGACCGGGTGGCCCTGCTGTCCGGCGGTCGGATCGCCGCCGTCGGCACCCATCACGAACTGCTGCGCGACAACCCCGAGTACGCCCACCTCATGTCAGGAACCGGCCGCCAGGAGGACGACCGATGACCGCCTCCGCCACTTCCGCCCCCACGACCGGCGGCGGACCGGACCTGCCCGACGGACCGGACCGACCGGACGGACCGCCGTCGGGCGACGCGCGGGATCCCTTCGACCGGGACGTCCTGCCCACCCCGCCCGGCGCGACCGGCGCGCTGCTGCGCTCCCTGCTGGCCCCCATGCGGGCCCGCGTCGCCCTCACCGCGCTGGTGCTGCTGCTCCAGCAGGCGGCCGTGCAGGCGGGCCCGCTGCTGGTGGCGTACGCCATCGACCGCGCCGTGCCCGCGTGGCGGGGAGCCGACCACGGGCCGCTGGTCGCGGTGGGCGCCGGCTACCTGCTGTGCGCGCTGGCCTCCGGCGGGCTCCAGTACGCGTTCCTCATCGCCTCCGCCCGGATCAGCCAGGACGTGCTGCTCGACCTGCGCGGCCGGATCTTCCGGCACGCGCAGGCGCTGAGCCTGGACTTCCACGAGCGCTACACGTCGGGCCGGCTCATCTCCCGCTCCACCAGCGATGTGGAGGCCCTGCGCGAGCTGCTCGACGAGGGGTTGCAGGAACTCGTCTCGATGGTGCTGTCCTTCGTGTTCATCTCCGCGATGCTGCTCTGGCTGGACCTGGGGCTGGGCGCGGTCGCGGTGGTGTCGTTCGTGCCGCTGTACCAGCTGGTGCGGGTCTACCAGCGCCGCGCGGGACGGGTGTTCACGGCGCGCTCCACCGCGATCGCGGCCGTCATCGTGAAGTTCGTGGAGACCATGAACGGCATCCGGCCGGTGCGCGCCTTCCGCCGCGAGGCGGCCAACGAGGCGGGCTTCCGGGTCCTGAACCGACGGCACGAGCGCAGGAACGGCGACGCGCTGCTGGAGATGGCCCGGTACGTGGTGGGCTCCCGGCTGGTCGCCAACACGGCGGTCGCGCTGATCGTGCTGTGGAGCGCGACCCGGGTCGCGCGGGGCTCGCTGGAACTGGGCGTGCTGGCGGCGGCCGTGCTGTACCTGCGGCGGCTGTACGACCCGATCGACCGGCTCGGCATGTTCCTGAACTCCTACCAGTCGGCCGCCGCCTCGCTGGAGAAGATCGCGGGCCTGCTCGCGCAGCGGCCGTCGGTGCCGGAGCCGTCGGCGCCGAGGGAACTGCCCGCGCCCCGCGGCGGTCTGCCCGGCCGCGAGGTCGTCTTCGACGGGGTCTCCTTCGGCTACCGCACGGGCGGCGAGGTCCTGCCCCGCTTCGACCTGGTGCTGCCCGCCGGTCAGACGGTCGCCGTGGTGGGCTCCACGGGCGCGGGCAAGTCCACGCTGGCCAAGCTGCTCGCCCGCTTCTACGACCCCTCCCGGGGCCGGGTGCTGCTGGACGGGGTCGACCTGCGCGAGCTGGCCGGGCCGGAACTGCGGCGCGGGGTGGTGATGGTGACGCAGGAGGCGTTCCTGTTCTCCGGCACGATCGCCGAGAACATCGCGATCGGGCGGCCGGACGCGTCCCGCGAGGACGTCGAGCGGGCGACGAAGGCGATCGGCGCGCACGAGTTCATCAGCGCCCTGCCGGACGGCTACGACACCGACGTCCGTAAGCGCGGCGGCCGCATCTCCGCCGGGCAGCGCCAACTCGTGGCGTTCGCACGGGCGTTGCTCGCCGATCCGGCGGTGCTGATCCTCGACGAGGCGACCAGCTCGCTCGACGTGCCGGGCGAGCGGGCCGTGCAGGCGGCGATGGCGACGGTGCTGAAGGGCCGCACGGCGGTGGTGATCGCGCACCGGCTGTCGACGGTGGAGATCGCCGACCGGGTGCTCGTCATGGAGCACGGCCGGATCGTCGAGGACGGCACTCCGGCCGAACTCGTCGCGGGCGACGGCCGCTTCGCCGACCTGCACCGCGCCTGGCGCGACAGCCTCGTCTGACCCGACCCCACCCGGCCCGCCCAGACCGAACCGATCGGGCGAAACCGCCCGTCCGCCCCGCCTGCCCGAACCGCCCGCCCGACCCCCGGGGGACTGTGTGATCGACGCCTACGAGGATCCCGGCACGCCGGACAGCCGCGGCGGCTGGTGGTATCTCGCCTGGCTGGTGCGCTGCCAGCCGTGGCGGTCGGCGGCCGGCGCGGTACTGGCCAGCGTCTGGATGGTGCTGATGGCGGTGACGCCCTACCTGCTGGCCAGAGCGGTCGACGACGGGCTGGAGCCCGGCGACACGGCCGCGCTGGCCGGCTGGACGGGGGCCCTGCTCGCCGTGGGCGCGTTCAACGCCTGGGTGAGCGTCATGCGGCACCGCACGATGACCCGGGTGCGCATGGACGCCTACTTCCGCACCACCAAGGTCGTCGTCGGGCACGCGGCGAGCCTCGGGGCCAGGCTCTCGCGCGGGGTGGGCAGCGGCGAGGTCGTCACCATCGGCGTCGGCGACGTGCACACCATCGCGAACTCGCTGACGGTGATCGGGCCCGGCGTGGGCTCGGTCGTGGTGTACGTGTTCGTGGCCGGGCTGCTGCTGTCGGTGTCGCCGCTGCTGGCGGCGGTCGTGCTGCTCGGGATGCCGGTGGTCGCCGGGCTGGTGGGCCCGCTGATGGCGCGGCTTCAGGGCACGGAGGCCGAGTACCGGGAGCGGCAGGGCGTGCTCACCGCGCGGATCGGCGATCTGGCGGGCGGCCTGCGCGTCCTCAACGGCCTCGGCGGCAAGGGGCTGTTCGCGGACGCCTTCCGGCGCGACTCGCAGCGGCTGCGGGAGCAGGGCTACCGGGTCGGCTCGGTCACCAGCTGGATGCAGGCGCTCGGAGTCGGTCTGCCGACGCTGTTCCTCGCGGTGGTGACCTGGCTCGCGGCCCGGCTCGCCGCCCAGGGCGAACTGACGGTGGGCGAGCTGGTGTCGGTGTACGGCTATGTGGCCGTCCTGATCGGGCCGGTGGCGTTCCTCGTCGACATGGGCTACCAGCTCAGCCGGGGTGTGGTGGCCGCCCGGCGGGTCGTCGGCCTGCTGCGCGTGGAACCGGAGGCGGACACCGGGACCGCCGAGCCGCCCGTCAAGCCGTCGGTCCTGCACGATCCCGCCTCGGGCGTGCGGGTGGCGCCGGGCAGACTGACCGCGCTGGTCGGCGCGCGGCACGCGGACGTGACCGCCCTGGTGGACCGGCTCGGCCGCTACGGTCCCACCGACGTCACCTGGGGCGGGGTGCGGCTGGACGCGCTGCCCCTGGACCGGGTCAGGGCCGCGATCCTGGTCGCCGACAACGAGGCCGACCTGTTCACGGGGAGCCTGCGCGAGGTGGTGTCCGGGCGCGGTGAGCCGGGCCCGGCGGCCGTCGCGCGGGCCGTGCGGGCGGCCGCCGCCGACGACATCGTGCGGGGGCTGCCGCAGGGGCTCGACTCGCCCGTGACCGCGCAGGGCCGCAGCCTCTCCGGAGGCCAGCGGCAGCGCGTGCGCCTGGTGCGGGCGCTGCTCGCCGATCCCGAGGTGCTGCTGGCCGTGGAGCCGACGTCGGCGCTCGACGCGCACACGGAGGCGGTCGTCGCCCGGCGGCTGCGGGAGGCCCGCTCCGGCCGGACCACGGTCGTGACCACCACCTCCCCGCTGCTCCTGGACCACGCCGAGACCGTGCACTACCTGGTCGACGGCAAGGTGGCCGCGACCGGCCGCCACGCCGACCTGTTGCACGGCGAGCCGGGCTACCGCGCGCTGGTGGCACGCGACACCGAAGACGCCGAAGACACGGCGGACACCGAGGAAGCCGACGGCACCGATGACACCGCGGAGGCCGAGGACGGCGGCGACGGCGACGCGGGCGGCGGCGAACGCGGCGGCGAAGGCCGCAAGGACAGCGACGAACGCGGCGGCGAAGGCCGCAAGAACAGCGGCGAACACGGCGACGAAGGCCGTAAGGACAGCGACGAACGCGGCGGCTGCGGCGGCCCGGTCGGCGGCGGAACCACCGAGGGCGCCGCGAGCGACGCGAACACCGCCGACGCCCACGGCGGCCGCGGTCCCGTGCGGGCGGAGAGCGTGCGTGTGGAGGCCGTGCCGGCGGAATCCGGGCGGGCGGAGCCGGGCGGCATCGATGGCGAGGAGGCCCTGCGATGACCGAACCGACCGGGAGCACGGCGGCGGGCGACGGCGGCGTGAGCGCCGGGCGGCTGCCGGTCGCCGGGCGGGCCGACGTGCGTCGGGCGGCGGTGCGCCTCGTGCGGGCCGACGGCCGGGCCTTCGCCGCGGTGCTGGCCCTGAACGTCCTCGCCGCCGGGGCGGGTCTGGCCGCGCCGTGGCTGCTGGGCCGGATCATCGACGAGGTGCGCGCCGGGCACGGGACGGGCGTCGTGGACCGGCTGTCGGCGGCCATCGTGGTCTGCGCGCTGGCCCAGCTGCTGCTGGCGCGCTGGGCCCGGTACGCGGGGCACCGCTTCGGCGAGCGCACGCTCGCACGGGTCCGGGAGCAGTTCGTCGACCGGGCGCTGGCGCTGCCCGCGTCGGCGGTGGAGCGGGCCGGCGCCGGGGACCTGACCACCCGGGGCACCGCGGACGTGGCCGCCGTCGGCACGACCCTGCGGGACGCCGGACCCGAGCTGCTGGTCTGCACGGCCCAGGCGCTGTTCACGCTCGCCGCGGTCTTCCTGATCGACCCGCTGCTCGGCGCCGTCGGGGTGCTGGCGCTGACGCCGATCTGGTGCGCGCTGCGCTGGTATCTGCGCCGGGCCCGCGCCGGCTATCTGGCGCAGGGCGCGGCCGACTCGGAGGTCGCCGAGATCGTCACGGCGACGGCGTCCGGGGCGCGCACGGTCGAGGCGTTCCGGCTGCGCGGCCGGCGGACGGCGGCGAGCAGGGAGGCGCTGGAGACCGCGCGCCGCTCCCGCTTCCACACCCTGCGTCTGCGCACGGTGTTCTTCCCGGCGGTGGAGGTGTCGTACTCGCTGCCGGTGGCGGGGGTGCTGCTGCTGGGCGGGGTGCTGCACGCGCGGGGAGGGACGAGCCTGGGCGCGGTGGTAGCGGCGGCGCTGTATCTGCGCCAGTTCACCGAGCCGCTGGACCAGATCCTGATGCGCGTCGAGCAACTGCAGAGCAGCGGCGCCTCGTTCGCCCGCGTGGAGGGCCTGGCGGGGGCGCCGCGCGGCGCGGCCGACGGCGGGGCGCCGGCTCCGGTGGGCGACCGGATCGACGTGCGGGGCGTGCGGTACGCGTACGAGCGCGGCGGCGAGGTGCTGCGCGGGGTCGATCTGACGGTGCGGCCCGGCGAGCGGCTCGCGGTGGTCGGCCCGTCGGGGGCGGGCAAGACCACGCTGAGCAGGCTGCTCGCCGGGGTGGACGCGCCGAGCGCGGGCACCGTGACGGTGGGCGGCGCGCCGGTCGCGGAGCTGGCGCCCGAGACGCTGCGCCGCCAGGTCGTCCTGGTCACCCAGGAGCACCACGTCTTCCTCGGCACGGTCCGCGACAATCTCCTGATCGCCGAACCGGCGGCCGCCGACGAGCAGTTGTGGGCGGCCCTGGAGGCGGTCGGCGCGGCCGGCTGGGTGCGGGAGCTGCCGGACGGCCTGGACGCGGCACTGGGCGGAACCGGCCGGGGCACGGACGGCTCGCAGGCCCAGCAGCTCGCGCTGGCCCGGGTGGTGCTGGCCGATCCGCACACACTGATCCTGGACGAGGCGACGGCCCTGCTGGACCCGACGACGGCCCGGCACACCGAGCGCGCGCTGGCCGCGGTGCTCCGGGGCCGGACCGTGATCGCGATCGCCCACCGGCTGCACACCGCGCACGACGCCGACCGGGTGGCCGTCATGGAGGACGGCCTGCTCACCGAACTGGGCACGCACGAGGCGCTGGTGGCGGGCGACGGCGCGTACGCGGCGCTGTGGCGGACCTGGCACGGGGAGCCGGCCGAGGGCCCGGCCGGGTCCGTTCCGCACCCGTCCTGAGCGCCCGCGCGGGCGGTGTCCGGGGATTTCGGGTGGCCGAAAATCAACGGGTCCGTTTATCGGACATGACTTCCCGGTCAACGGACCGTTTCCGGCCAACTTTCTGACGCGCTCCTGACAGACAGCGCAATCCACTGCCACTCTTCCCACTGCCAGTTCACAGCAACCCCACAGCAACACCCCGCTCCAGGTTCCGCCTTGGTTCTGCGTACCGCCTTTGTCGTGCCCGTACGGCCCACCCGCCGTCGGGTCTCCCCCTGGCCGCGTGATCCGCGGCCGCGCAGAAGGAGTCCGTGTTGAGCAGCAGTCCCTCTCGCAGACGCACCCCCCACACCACCACCCGTCGTGCCGCGGCCGTCGCCCTCGTCGGCGTCTCCGCGCTCATCGCCGCCGCCGTGCAGTCGGGGGCCGCCACCGCCGCCCCCGCGCAGTCGCCGCGGGCGGGCCAGTCCCACCCCGGCGCCGAGTCGCTGCGCCTCACCCCCGCCCAGCGCGCCGCGCTGATCCGCGACGCGGACGCCGGCAAGGCCGCGACCGCCAAGGAGCTGGGCCTGGGCGCCAAGGAGGCGCTCGTCGTCCGTGACGTCGTCAAGGACGCCGACGGCACCGTGCACACCCGCTACGAGCGCACCTACGCCGGCCTGCCGGTCCTCGGCGGCGACCTCGTCGTCGAGAAGGCGAAGTCGGGCGCCACCGAGGCCGTCACCAAGGCGACCCGGGCCACCATCAAGGTCGCCTCGCTCAGCCCGGCCGTCAGCGCGGCGAAGGCGCAGAAGCAGGCAGTGGGCCTCGCGGCCGCCGGCGGCGCCGCCGGGGCCGCCGCGGACCACGCCCCGCGCAAGGTGATCTGGGCCGGCAACGGCACCCCGGTCCTCGCGTACGAGACGGTGGTGGGCGGCCTCCAGAAGGACGGCACACCGAACGAGCTGCACGTCGTCACGGACGCGACGACGGGCGCCAAGCTGTTCGAGTACCAGGGCATCGAGACCGGCACCGGCAACACGATGTACAGCGGCACGGTGACGCTCGGCACGACGCAGTCCGGGTCGACGTACAACCTGACCGACGCGGCGCGCGGCAACCACAAGACCTACAACCTCAACCACGGCTCCTCCGGCACCGGCACGCTCTTCTCCGGTCCGGACGACGTCTGGGGCAACGGCTCCGCCTCCAACGCCGAGACGGCGGCCGCCGACGCGCACTACGGCGCGGCCCTCACGTGGGACTACTACAAGAACGTGCACGGCCGCAGCGGCATCAAGGGCAACGGCGTCGGCGCGTACTCGCGGGTGCACTACGGCAACAACTACGTCAACGCGTTCTGGGACGACGGCTGCTTCTGCATGACGTACGGCGACGGCTCGGGCAACACGCACCCGCTGACGGCGATCGACGTGGCCGGCCACGAGATGACGCACGGCGTCACCTCCAACACCGCGGGCCTCAACTACAGCGGGGAGTCCGGCGGTCTCAACGAGGCCACCTCGGACATCTTCGGCACCTCCGTGGAGTTCTACGCGGCGAACCCGTCCGACGTCGGCGACTACCTCATCGGCGAGGAGATCGACATCAACGGCGACGGGTCGCCGCTGCGCTACATGGACAAGCCGAGCAAGGACGGCGCGTCCAAGGACAGCTGGTACTCGGGGATCGGCGGGGTGGACGTCCACTACTCGTCCGGCCCGGCGAACCACTTCTTCTACCTGCTGAGCGAGGGCAGCGGCGCCAAGGTCATCAACGGCGTCAGCTACAACTCGCCGACGGCGGACGGCCTTCCGGTCACCGGCATCGGCCGCGACAAGGCGGAGAAGATCTGGTTCCGCGCGCTGACCACGAAGTTCACCTCGACCACCAACTACGCGGCGGCCCGCACCGGCACGCTGGCGGCGGCCGGTGAGCTGTACGGCACCACGTCCACCGAGTACAAGGCGGTCCAGGACGCGTGGGCCGGCGTCGCGGTCGGCGCCCGCTCCGGCGGTGGCGGCGGCGGTGGCGGCACCTCCTTCGAGAACACCGCCGACGTATCGATTCCGGACAACGGCGCGGCGGTCACCTCGTCGGTCACCGTCTCGGGCCGGACCGGCAACGCGCCGTCGAACCTCGCGGTGGCCGTCGACATCGTGCACACCTACATCGGCGACCTCCGGGTGCAACTGGTGGCTCCCGACGGGTCGGTGTACACGCTGAAGGCGTACGGCACCGGCGGGAGCGCGGACAACATCAACACCACGTACACCGTGAACGCCTCCTCGGAAGCGGCCAACGGCGTGTGGCAGTTGAAGGTCCAGGACAACGCGGCCCGGGACACCGGCTACATCAACAGCTGGAAGCTGACCTTCCCGTAGGCGGCAGGCCCGGCACGGGCCACGCACAGCCGTCCGCAGGGCGGCGCACCTGACGCCGTCCCGGGGGTCGCGACCCCCGGGGCGGCGTCCGCCGTTTCCGCCGTCGTCCCGGCCGGCTCTCCCCCGCCCATCGCCCACCGGCCGGTCACCGGCCGCACACCGGCCGCGCACCCGCCGTATACCGGCCCCGCGGCGGCCGTTGACCGGGGCCGACGC
The DNA here is from genome assembly GCF_036226605.1 of Streptomyces sp. NBC_00704. Classification (NCBI taxonomy): domain Bacteria; kingdom Bacillati; phylum Actinomycetota; class Actinomycetes; order Kitasatosporales; family Streptomycetaceae; genus Streptomyces; species Streptomyces sp. NBC_00704. The sequence goes on along the minus strand of NZ_CP109000.1, from coordinate 5,648,238 downwards.
CGTTCACATTCCTGCAATGTTCACCGGACAGTCGAATTTCGGCCAACATCACTTGGGGGTCCTGACATGTACGCGCCTTGATGTCAGTCTTCCCTCACCCGCCGCACAACTTCACACCCGTCTCGGGCGGCCGCCCCACGCCGCCTGGACCCCCCACATCCAAGGAGCTTGTGTGACCTCCCTCTACGCGCGTCACAAGCGCACCACTCTGGCCATCGCCACCGCCGTCGCGGCCGGAGCCCTGGTCACCACCGGTCTGACCGCCGGTACCGCCACCGCCCAGACCCCCGCGGAGAACGGCGGCAGGGCGGCCCAGCCGGCCGCGCCGGTCCAGCTGTCGGCCGCCGCCCGCACGACGCTGATCAAGCAGCAGCAGGTCGACGCGCCCGAGACCGCCCAGGCGATAGGCCTCGGCGCGAAGGAGAAGCTCGTCGTCAAGGACGTCGTCAAGGACGCCGACGGCACCGTCCACACCCGCTACGAGCGCACCTACGCGGGCCTGCCGGTCCTCGGCGGCGACCTCGTCGTGCACGAGTCGGCCACCGGCGCGTCCAAGGGCGTCACCAAGGCCAACCCGGCCACCATCAAGGTGGCCACGCTGACCGCGAAGGTCGCCCCGGCCAAGGCGGAGAAGCAGGCGCTCACCGCCGCCAAGGCCGTGGGCTCCGAGTCCACCGCGGCCGACCAGGCCCCCCGCAAGGTGGTCTGGGCGGCGAACGGCGCCCCGGTCCTCGCCTTCGAGACGGTCGTCGGCGGGTTGCAGGACGACGGCACCCCGAGCGAGCTGCACGTCATCACCGACGCGGCCACCGGCAAGAAGCTCTACGAGTACCAGGGCATCGAGACCGGCACCGGCAAGAGCCTCTACTCGGGCACCGTCACCCTCGGCACCACCAAGTCGGGCTCGACGTACAACCTGACGGACGGCTCGCGCGGCGGACACAAGACGTACAACAAGTCGCACGGCACCTCGTCCTCCGCGGGCACCCTGTTCACCGACGCGGACGACACCTGGGGCACCGGCGCGGCCTCCAGCTCCGCCACGGACCAGACGGCCGCCGTGGACGCCGCCTACGGCGCGCAGGTCACCTGGGACTTCTACAAGTCCACGTTCGGCCGCAGCGGCATCAAGAACAACGGCGTCGCCGCCTACTCCCGCGTCCACTACGGCAACGCGTACGTCAACGCGTTCTGGGACGACAGCTGCTTCTGCATGACGTACGGCGACGGCGACGGCAACAACCACCCGCTCACCTCGCTGGACGTGGCCGGCCACGAGATGAGCCACGGCGTCACCTCGAACACGGCGGGCCTGAACTACTCCGGCGAGTCCGGCGGTCTGAACGAGGCCACCTCGGACATCTTCGGCACCGGCGTGGAGTTCTACGCCAACAACGCGTCCGACAAGGGTGACTACCTCATCGGCGAGAAGATCAACATCAACGGCGACGGCACCCCGCTGCGCTACATGGACAAGCCCAGCAAGGACGGCGGCTCGGCGGACTCCTGGTCCTCCTCCGTCGGCAACAAGGACGTGCACTACTCGTCCGGCGTCGCGAACCACTTCTTCTACCTCCTGAGCGAGGGCAGCGGTTCCAAGACGATCAACGGCGTGTCCTACAACTCGCCGACGTCCAACGGCTCCACGGTCACCGGCATCGGCCGCGCCAAGGCGCTCCAGATCTGGTACAAGGCGCTCACCACGTACTTCACGTCGACGACGAACTACAAGTCGGCGCGGACGGGGACGCTGAGCGCGGCCTCCGCCCTGTACGGCTCCACCAGCGCCGAGTACAAGGCGGTCGCGGCCGCCTGGTCGGCGGTCAACGTCAGCTGACGCCACGGCGGTGAGTCACGGGCGGCACCCGGGGAGAAGGCATCCCCGGGTGCCGCCCTACTCTTGGCTCCCATGTCTTCGAACGACTTCACGTACGACGAGGTCGGCGCGACCCGCGACCGCCCGGGCTTCTGCCCGCCGGGGTACCACCCCCTCCACGTCCGCGCCCGCCTCGGCGAGGGGCACGAGGTCTTCCGCCGCGCCGCGGAGGCCGTCATGACGTGGGAGATGCACCGCGCCCTCGGCGTGGGCGTCGACGCCTCCGCGGACCGCGCGGCCCCGGACGTGGACGTCACCGTCACCCTGGCCGGCCTGGTCAGGGCCCCCTGCCGGGTGGTGTGGACGGTGGACGAGCACCGGCGCGCCGGCTGGGCCTACGGCACCCTCCCCGGCCACCCCGAGACCGGCGAGGAGTCCTTCGTCGTCGACCGCACCGGGGACGGCACGGTCTGGCTGACGGTCTCCGCCTTCAGCCGGGGCGCCAAGTGGTACGCGAGGGCCGGCGGTCCCGCCACGCGAGGCCTGCAACAGGCGTACGCCCGCCGCTGCGGCACGGTGCTCCGGGGGCTGTGCGCGGGCGAGGACGCGTAGCCGGGCGGGAGGGCGGTCCCGCCCGGCGGCGGCTCAGGTGCGGGACGTCACGCCGCAGGGCTCGTCGCCGTTTCCGGTCAGGTCCCGGCTGCGGTCGTAGGGGTCCACGGTCGGTCCGCTCGGAGCCGCGCCCGTGGGCTCGGCCGTCGTCCCGGACGTCGGGAACCGCGGGTGCAGGAAGCCGTCGTAGACGTCGCAGGCGGAGTTGCCGATGTCCCGGTCGTACCTGACGACCCTGAACCTGCCGGGCGTGGCGACGTACTTGCGCGGATCGGGGAACTCCAGGTCGAGCACGCGCCGCACGATCGTGCGGGCGACCTCGGTCGGGGCGTTCTCGTCGACGCGCGTCACCGGGTAGACGAAGGTGTAGTCGGCGTGCACGACGACGGAGGCGTGCTCGCCCGCCGTGAACGTCATGCGCCCCCGCGTCTTCACCACCTCGCCGACCAGGCGCAGCCGGCGGGGGTCGAAGCGGCTGAACAGGGACAGCGGGTCGTGCGCCTCGTCCGGCTTGCTCAGGCCGGTGTTCAGCAGGGTCAGCAGGTCCTTCTGCCGCGGCTCGATCGCGGCGAGCGCGGCCCGGGGACGGTCGCCGCGCAGGGTCGCCGGGTCGAGGTTGGCGTCGATCAGCAGCTTCCTGCTGCTCTGGAGCGCCTTCTCCACCTGGGCCTTGGACAGCGTTCCCACCGGGGTCGCCGGGGGCACGACGATGCCGGCGGCGCCGTCGGCCCACCGCAGCGCGGGGGAACCGGCGAACGGCCGTTCCAGGGTGGGCGTCTGCGGATCGACCGCGCCGGGCGCGGCGGTCGGGGCCGCGGTCTCGGCCGGCAGCGGCGAGGCGGCCGCCTCCGGGTCCCCCGCGCCGAAGGGGTCGCCGGGCAGCAGCGAGGGCCGCATCGCGACGACGGCCAGGGCCGCCGCGACGGGCAGCCCGACGATCGCCCACAGCCGCCGCCTGCGCGTCGCCCTCCTCTGCGTCTCGCGCAGGGACGGCCCCGTGCGCCAGCCCGACGGCAGCTCGCCGCGCTCCTCCTGACGCCGCAGCCGCTCGGTCACCATGCGGGCCCGAGCGGACGGCTCCTTCGGGGCGGAGTCGGGTATCCCCCGCGCGCTGTCCTGGACGAACTTCGCCCACTCCTCGTCGGATATGGAACCGGCGGCCCCCGGAGAGGACCCGCCACCGTCCCCCTCCCGCGCACCGGATCCGTGTTCTTCGGGCGATCTGTCGGACACGCTCCGTGGCCCTCTCTCTGCGTCGCTCACCGGACGGCACAGCCTATGGCAGCCCGGCCGGCGCGCGGCGAGGGGATTCCCCCGGCCGCCCCGCCCCCCATCCGCCAACCGGCCCTTCCAGCATGCCGATTGACGCCGAATCAGCCGATCTCCACCACCCGGGCCCAGTCCGGCGGGGAGTCCGGCACGGCGTCGGGATCGTTTTCGCGGTAGGAGGTCCGGGTCCGGGGGAACAGGCCCACCACCGTGCGGCACGGCGGGCGGGCCTCGGGCCAGGGGGTCTGCCCGTCGGTCAGGGCGACGATCACGTCCGGCGCGGGACGCGAGCGCAGGGCCCGGGCGAAGCCCGCGCGCAGGTCCGTGCCCCCACCGCCCAGCAGGGGGATCCCCTCGCCCCGGCACAGGGGGTGGGCCAGATGCGCCGCCGCGTCGCAGGGCACGACGGTGACCATGTCGCGCCGGCCGCCCACGGCCCGCCCGATCGCCGCGACCTCCAGCAGGGCGCTGCCCAGTTCGGCGTCGCTGATCGACCCCGAGGTGTCGACGACGACGCTCACCCGCGGGGGGCGACGGCGCAGACTCGGCAGCACCACGCCGGGCACCCCCGCCGAGCGGCGCGAGGGACGGCCGTAGGAGTAGTCCTCGCCCGCGCCCGGCCCGGACACCGCCGAGCGGATCGCCGCGCCCAGCAACTCCCGCCACGGCTGCGGCGGATGGAACGCCTCCTCGGCCCAGCGCCGCCACCCGGCGGGCGTGCTCCCGCGGCGGCCCGAGATGCCCTGCGCCACGCGGAAGCGGACCGCGTCCCGTTCCTGCTCGCTCAGTCCGTGGGCGCCGTCCGGACCCAGGTCCCACTCCCGGTCCCGTCCGTCGACGCCGCTGCCGCAGTCCAGCCAGGCGAAGTCCAGGGTGTGCGGGCCGAGCCGGAACCGGGTCAGGTACTCCTCCATCAACTCGCCCTCCGGCAGCCCCAGTCCGGCCGGTGTGACGACACCCTCGGGCCGCACCAGCCCGTCCCCGTAGGCGTCGTCGTTGATCTCGCAGTCCGCGGCGATGTTCATCCGCAGCCGCTCGCCCGGGCCGGTCAGCGCGTGCTGCCGGGCGAACCGGTCGCTGCGCCCGTGGTGGTCGCGCAGCAGGTGCGACACCTCGTGCACCCAGACCCCGGCCAGCTCCTCCACGGGCGTGCGGTCCACGAACACCGGTGAGACGTAGCACCGCCAGTGCCGGTCCACGGCCATCGTCGGCACGTGCCGCGACTCCACCGGGTGCAGGGCGAACAGGGCCGTCGCGAGGTAGGGCCGGGCCCGGACCGCCTGGAGCCGGGCCGCGAACAGCTTGCCGACATCCAGCGCCCCGGCCCCGCCCGCGCCCCCCGAGCCGAACCCCCCGGGCGCGTGGGAGCGGCCGAGGCCACCGGACCCGCCGGAGGAGCCGAGGCCGCCGGACCCGCCGGACTCCCTGGAGCGGCCGAGGCCGTCGTACCCGCCGGACTCCTTGGAGCGGCCGAGGCCGCCGGACCCGCCGGACTCCTTGGAGCGGCCGAGGCCGCCGGACCCGCCGGAGGAGCCGCGGCCACCGGACCCGCCGGACCCGCCGGGCGCGTAGGAGCGGCCGAGGCCACCGGACCCGCCGGGCGCGTAGGAGCGGCCGAGGCCACCGGACCCGCCGGAGGAGCCGAGGCCGCCAGACCCGCCGGACTCCCTGGAACGGCCGAGGCCACCGGACCCGCCGGAGGAGCCGAGGCCGCCGGACCCGCCGGACTCCCTGGAACGGCCGAGGCCGTCGGACCCGCCGGAGCGGCCGGGAGCGCCCGGCTTTCCGGCGCTCACCGGTCGGCCTTCGCGGTCGGCGCTCACCGGCCGGCCTTCGCGGTCGGCGCGTTGCGGGTCGCCGCACGGTCGGCCGCCCGGTCCGCCCGGCGGGACAGGGTCACCACCCCGGCGAGCCGCTCGATCGCCGCCGGCACGTCCCAGTCGTCGCGCCGCAGCGAGGCGAGCGTCGTCGCGGGGACGACCACGAGGTCCGGGGCGCCGGTCTCCAGGGCCCGGACGAGGAGCGCCCACGCCGCGTCCCAGCGGGCCCGGTCCGGGCGGGCCCGGACCGCCGCCACCACCCCGTCGAGGACGGCCTGGCGCAGGTCGCCGCGCTCGGGCAGTTCGGCGCCCGCCGGGTCGGCGAGCAGCGTCTCCGGGTCGGGCAGGTCCATCCGGTCCAGGCTCGCCAGCAGCTCCAGCCCCGGGCCGTCGCCGACCGCGCCCCTCACCAGCAGGGACAGCACGTCGCGGGACGAGCCCGCCGCCGTCGCGAAGGCGACCAGGGTCAGGGTCGTCTCCCAGCTGCGCGGCGACGGCCAGGCCCCGCCACGGCGCGCCTCGCTGCTCGGCAGCTGGTGCACCAGCTTGGGCCGGGCCGCGAGCAGCCCGCACACCGCGCGCCGGGCGAAGTCCACGGCTTCGGCGAGCTTCGCCGGGTCGAGCCGGGGCAGGGTCGCCCGGGGCCAGGTCCCGCCGAGGCCGCGCACGACGACCTCGTGGTCGTGGGTCCACTGCAGATGCACGAACCGGTTGGCGAGCGGCGGGCTCAGCTCCCAGCCGTCGGCCGCCGAGGAGCGCGGGTTGGCGGCGGCCACGATCCGCACGCCGGGCGGCAGGGTCAGCGCCCCGATCCGCCGCTCCAGCACCAGACGCAGCAGCGCGGCCTGCACGGCGGGCGGCGCGGTGGACAGCTCGTCGAGGAACAGCAGGCCCCGGCCGGCCCGCACCAGTCGCACCGCCCAGTCCGGCGGGGCCATCGGCACGCCCTGCTCCGCGGGATCGTCCCCGACGACGGGCAGGCCCGAGAAGTCGGACGGCTCGTGCACGCTGGCGATGACGGTCGTCAGCGGAAGGCCGAGGGAGTCGGCGAGCTGGGTCAGCGCCGCGGTCTTGCCGATCCCCGGCTCGCCCCACAGCAGCACGGGCAGGTCGGCGGCCACGGCCAGGGTGAGGGCCTCCAGCCGGTTGTCGGGGCGGGGTTCGGTGGTGACGTCCCGCAGCAGGGACAGCAGCCGGCCCGCCACGTCGAGCCGGGAGGGCGCGGGCTCAACGGAGGGGGCGGCGACGGGGGTCGGGGCGGCGACGGGGGTCGGGGCGGGGGCGGCGGGAGCGTGCGGCGGGCAGGGGGTCTGCGTGGGCATGGGGCTGGGCATGAGGCATCACCTTTGAGGTCGAGAGGGCGGCGGGCGGCGCGCAGGCGCGTGAGGGTTCGAGGGGGGCGGCGGCGGCTTCGCGGTCAGTGCGCGTGGCGCCGCGGCGGGCGCGGACGCGCGGGACGGCGGTCCGGACCGGGCCCGGAGCCGGTCAGGCCGGCCCGGAACAGGCCGTGGACGATCCGCCGGCGCGCGGCCGACTCCAGTTCGTCCCGCAGCGGGCCGTCGCGCAGGACCGCGTCGGGACCCAGCAGGCCCTCGACGACGGCCAGCGCCCCGGCGACGTCGCCGTGGAGCAGCCGGTCGCGCACGCCGACGAGGCAGTCGGGACGCCGGTGCGCGCGGTCGATCGCCCGCAGGCAGGGCAGCGGGGTGCCGGTGAGCGCGGCCAGCAGCTCCTCGCGCCGGATCTCGGCCGGGTCGTGGTCCAGCGCGGACAGCACGCCGTCGACCAGGCCGATCCGGTGCGTGGCCCCCTGGCACGCCACCAGCCGGGCACGGCCCAGCGCCGGGTCGGGGATCCGGTCGCCGTCGGCCGGACCGGCGACGGGCGGGGCGGGCCGGGGCTCCGGCGTGCCGGGCACGAGCGCCGAGGCGACCAGCGGATGCAGCTGCCCCGCCCCGACCGCCCCGGAGCGCAGCAGCGTCAGGTCGGGCAGCACCCAGGTCGCCGCGTCCGGCAGCACCGGCAGCGACGCGTCACGGCCCTCGGCGCCGCGCAGGACGGGCCCGGCCCGCCCGGTCTCCGTCCCCGGTCCGGGTCCGGGTCCGGCGGCCGTTCGCGCGGGCGTGGTCGCACCGTCCTCGCCGACGTCCAGGACCAGCCGTCGCCCGGCCCCGATCCGTACGAGGACGGAGCCGCCGTCCCGTCCCTCGGCGCGCAGCAGGATCCTCGCCTCGGCCTCCCAGCGGTCCACCGCGCAGCCGAGTTCGCGCAGCGCGCGGACGCCGGACGGATCCTGCACGGGGTCGGCGGGCGGATCCGCGGCGGGGGCGACGGACGGCAGGTCCGCCCCGCTTCTGACCCGCAGTTCACCGGCCCTGCGCGCGTCCCACAGATGACGGTGCAGGTCGAGGCGGAAGCGCCGGTCGGGGCGCGGGTGCGGATGCCGGCGGTCGTTCGTCGCCGGGTCGGAGGCGTCCAGCAGGGCGAGGCTGACGCGCTGCCCCGCGTCGGCCCAGGCGGGCGGGGTGCGCAGGACGAGCTGCACCGGACGCACCCCGTCGCGCCCGGCGCGGTCGTAGCGGGCGAGCGCGACGGTCAGGCCGGGGCGCAGCAGCCCGTCGGGGGCGATCCTCGGCAGATGCCAGCGCAGCAGGTCGGGGGCCAGATGGCGCAGGTCGGAGCGGATCCGGACAGCCGACTCGCGGCCGTGGGTACGCGCCCGGAGCCGCAGATCGAAGTCGACGTCGAACCCGGCGGCGGCGCACGCTCCGGCCCAGTCCCCGGCGCGGCGGCGGGCGGTCGCGGTCTCGATCATGGCGGCCGGCACGGCGAACTCGCGCACGCGCGGCCAGAAGGACAAGCGGTGGTCCTCGTTCACGGAGTGAGTGGGCATCAGCACTCACCTTGCGCGGACGGGTCCCCCGATCTGTGTGCAGAAGGAGTGGTCATCGCCGGGACGATAGCGCCGTCCGGGCCCCCGCGCCCACCGAATTACCCCGCCCCGTCCGCCCGGCGCCCCCGGCGCGGCCGGCTCCGGCGCGTGCGGGGACGTCCGTGCCCCGGCCGGCCGGGCCCGGCAGCCGCGGGAGGGCGGCCGCCGGAGGTCAGCCCGGCCCGCTGCTCCTCCCGGTGGGACGCGGCCACGCCCTCCCGGCGGCCGCCCGCCCGGGCGCTCCGGGCTGCGGCACGACGGGAAGGCGGACGGCCTTCGACTGCCGGGCGGCCGCCGGACGTCAGCCCGGCGTCCCCTCCCAGCGGACGCGACCCCGCGCGGGAAGGCGTTCGACTGCCGAGCGTCCGGCGTCGGACGTCGGACTTCGGACGTCCGGCGTCCGGCGTCAGACGTCAGCGCAGCAGCACGCCCGCGCCCTCGACGGCCTCCTCCGACGGCACCTCCACCAGTCCGAGTTCCGCGCCGGAGGCCAGCAGCCGGTGGGCCGGCAGGATGCGGACGGTGTAGCCGAACGGGCCGGTGCGGTCCAGGGAGAGCGGGCCCTCGTAGACCCAGCGGCCCTCCAGGTCGGGGCCGCCCGCCGGTTTGAGCGGGACCGACGAGGCGTCCGTGATCCGGTCCTCCTCGTCGACGCGGCCCGACACGGCCTGCACCTCGACGTCGTCGGGGGTGAGGTCGCCGAGGCCCACCCGCACCCTGAGCGCGAGGGTCGTGCCGAGTTCGGCGGTGGCGGCGGTCACCGACGTCTCGACGTGGTCGACCCGCACGGCGTGCCAGGAGGAGCGCACCCGCTGCTTCCATTGGGCGAGTTCACGCGCCGTGCCGGGGGCCATCGTCCGGTGCGCGTGGGCGGCCGGCGCGTAGAGCCGCTCCACGTACTCGCGGACCATGCGCCCCGCCAGCACCTTGGGGCCGAGATTGCCGAGCGTCCGGCGGACCATCTCGATCCAGCGGTCGGGCAGGCCCGCCCGGCCGCGTTCGTAGAAACGCGGCGCGATCCGCTGTTCGAGGAGGTCGTAGAGGGCGGCCGCCTCGATGTCGTCACGGCGGTCGACGTCGGTGCCGGCGCCGTCCGCGGTGGGGATCGCCCAGCCGAAGTCGGGCTGGAACCACTCGTCCCACCAGCCGTCCAGGACGGACAGGTTGAGACAGCCGTTGAGCGCCGCCTTCATGCCGGACGTGCCGCAGGCCTCCAGCGGACGCAGGGGGTTGTTCAGCCAGATGTCGCAGCCGGGGTACAGCTTCTGCGCCATCGCCATGCCGTAGTCGGGCAGGAAGACGATCCGGTGCCGCACGCGCGGGTCGTCGGTGAACCGGACCAGCTCCTGGACCAGGCGCTTCCCGCCGTCGTCCGCCGGGTGCGCCTTGCCCGCGACGACGATCTGGATCGGCCGCTCGGAGTGCAGCAGCAGGTCCGTGAGCCGGTCGCGGTCGCGCAGCATCAGCGTCAGCCGCTTGTACGAGGGGACCCGGCGGGCGAAGCCGATGGTGAGGACGTCCGGGTCGAGGACGCCGTCGATCCAGCCCAACTCGGCCGTGGCCGCGCCGCGTTGACGCCAGGAGGCGCGCAGTCGCCGGCGCACCTCCACCACGAGCTGCTCGCGCAGATCGCGGCGCAGCTCCCAGACGTCCTGGTCGGGGATGTCGGCGACGGCGTCCCAGCGCTCCGAGCCGCCGACGCTGAGGGCGTCCTCGGCGCGCTCGGCGCCGATCTGGCGGGCCCCCAGGCGCAGCACCTCGGGAGCCACCCACGTGGGGGCGTGCACGCCGTTGGTGACGGACGTGATCGGCACCTCGTCGGGGTCGAACCCGGGCCACAGGCCGGAGAACATCTCCCGGCTGACACTGCCGTGCAGCAGGGACACGCCGTTCGCGCGCTGGGCCAGCCGCAGGCCCATGACGGCCATGTTGAAGAGGTTCGGCTCGCCGCCGGGGTAGGTCTCCATGCCCAGCCGCAGGATGCGGTCGACGTCGATGCGCGGCAGCTCGGCGTCGGGGCCGAAGTGCCGGGCGACGAGACCGCGGTCGAAGCGGTCGATGCCGGCGGGGACCGGGGTGTGGGTGGTGAAGACCGTCCCGGCTCGCACCGCTTCCAGCGCGGAGTCGAAGTCGAGCCCCTCGTCGCCGAGTTCGGCGATGCGCTCCAGGCCGAGGAAGCCCGCGTGGCCCTCGTTGGTGTGGAACACCTCGGGCCGCGGGTGCCCCGTCAGCCGGCAGTACGCGCGTACCGCCCGGACACCTCCTATGCCGAGCAGCATCTCCTGGAGCAGCCGGTGCTCGCTGCCGCCGCCGTAGAGCCGGTCGGTCACCCCGCGTTCGCCGTGGTCGTTCTCCTCGACGTCGGAGTCGAGCATGAGGAGCGGGACGCGGCCGACCTGGGCCAGCCAGACGCGGGCGTGGAGCCGTTTGCCGCCCGGCAGGGCGAGGGAGACGCGCGCGGGCGAGCCGTCGTCCTCCCGCAGCAGGGTCACCGGCAGCTCGTTGGGGTCGAGGACGGGGTAGTGCTCCTGCTGCCAGCCGTCCCGCGACAGCGACTGGCGGAAGTAGCCGTGCCGGTAGAGCAGTCCGACGCCGATCAGCGGGACGCCCAGGTCGCTGGCCGCCTTCAGGTGGTCGCCCGCGAGGATGCCGAGACCGCCGGAGTACTGCGGGAGCGCGGCGGTGACGCCGAACTCGGGCGAGAAGTAGGCGATGGCGGCGGGCAGTCCCGCGGAGGCGGGCTGCGCCTGGTACCAGCGGTCGCCGGTGCGGTAGTCGTGCAGGTCGTCGGCGGCGGCGGCGAGCCGGCGCAGGAAGCGGCGGTCCTCGGCCAGCTCGGCGAGACGTGCCGGGCGCACGCTGCCGAGGAGTCTCACCGGGTCGCCGTCGACGAGCGCCCAGCACTCGGGATCGACGGACTGGAAGAGGTCACGGGTCTGCGCGTGCCACGACCAGCGCAGATTGCGGGACAGGTCGCTGAGCGGTCGGAGGGGTTCGGGGAGGAGGGGTCGGACGGTGAATCGACGGATCGCCTTCACATTCCACCTCGGCGTAGCGCGTTCGCTGGATGGACCCACGGCGGTGTGGGCCCACGTCTACGGAAACGGTACCGGCGCGGGTGTCGACCTCGCTGGGGGCTGGCCGCCCGCGGGCCGCCGCGTTTCGCCGCGGACGGCCGCGCACCGCGGACGCCGCAAGGGACGGGCCGCCCTGGACCCGGTGTCCCGGGCGGGGCCGCAACGGGCCGAAAACCCTGTTTCCGCCCGCTTCCGCCCCGGAGGCCGCCTTGTGGCGCTTCGCGCACCGCGAGAGGCTGCCCCTGGCGTGCCCGGGCCCGGCCGGGGCGCGCCGCGTCGAGGAGGGGAACTCGGACCATGGCACGGACGCGCGCGTCTGCGCCGGGCGGGGGGCCTGACGGCGGTCGTGGCGGCCGCCGCGCCGTCGGCCGTCCCCCTGTCCGCGCCGCACCGGCGGGGACGGCACCCGTCGCCGGGCTGCCGGTCCCGTGCGCGGCGGTGCGCGCCCCCGCCCGGTCCGGCGTGGTCGTGGAGGGGTCGCACGGCAAGGTGTCCGGCCGTGGGTCCGGTTCGCCGGAGAGGCTCCCGCGCGTGCCACCGTTCATGGGACGGACGTCCGGAAGCGGCTCCGCGTTCGTCCGGATCCAGGCGTCTCTTGTGTAAAGACATGGGCGGGAGCTGTTAACAAAGCGCCGGATTGCACACCCGAATAGGGTGGAAGGCTCCCCCGGTACTCCCCCAGCAGGTATTCACCCCGCAGGACCCACCTCCCCACATCCATCCGCCCACCCCCCGTTGATGCGGACAGGAGCGGTCATGCCAGCCAGGCACCACCCGTCATCACCCCCGACGCCCCGTACCGAGAGCGGCGGGACCGCCGAGACCGGTCCCCCGCACGAGGACGGCAGGACCAGCAGGGCCGCCACGAGCGGCGAGACCGTCAGGAGCGGCAAGGCCGCCAAGGGCGGCAAGAGCAGCAAGAGCGGCAGCACCGGCAAGGACGGCAAGCGCGCCAAGGGCGGCAAGGCGGCCAAGGGCGCGAAGGGCGTCGCCGCCGACGGATCCGCCGAGTGGACGGAGCGGGCCGGGGCGGCTCGGGGCCCCGGTTGCGCCGGGGGCGGTCGTGCCACCGCCGTCGGGCGCATACCCGTCCTCGACGTCCGCCCCCTGGTCCAGCAGGGGCGCCGGCCGGCCAAGGCGGTCGTCGGCGAGACGTTCGAGGTCTCGGCCACGGTGTTCCGCGAGGGGCATGACGCGGTCGCCGCCAACGTGGTCCTGCGGGATCCGCAGGGCTCGCCCGGCCCGTGGACGCCGATGCGCGAGCTGGCCCCCGGCACGGACCGCTGGGGGGCGGACGTCACCCCGGACGCGGAGGGCCGCTGGACCTACACGGTGGAGGCCTGGGGCGACCCGGTCGCCACCTGGCGGCATCACGCCCGCATCAAGATCCCCGCCGGGATGGACACGGAAGCGGTCCTGGAGGAGGGCGCGCGTCTGTACGAGCGGGCCGCCGCCGGAGCGCCCGAGGGGCCGGACCGCACCGCGGTGCTGGCGGCCGCCGAGGCCCTGCGCGACGAGAGCCGTCCGGCCGTCTCACGGCTGGCGGCGGCGCTGACGCCCGAGGTGGACGCCGTCCTGGAGCGGCATCCGCTGCGGGAGCTGGTGACGGCCTCGGAGCCGCTGCCGCTGCTGGTGGAGCGGGAGCGGGCCCTGTACGGGTCCTGGTACGAGTTCTTCCCGCGCTCGGAGGGCACTCCGGAGCGCCCGCACGGCACGTTCCGCACCGCCGCCCGCCGACTGCCGGCCATCGCGAGGATGGGCTTCGACGTCGTCTACCTCCCGCCGATCCATCCCATCGGGACGACGTTCCGCAAGGGCCGCAACAACACCCTCGATCCTGGGCCGGACGACGTGGGCGTGCCGTGGGCGATCGGCTCGCCGGAGGGCGGCCACGACGCCGTCCACCCCGACCTGGGCACCCTGGAGGACTTCGCCGCGTTCGTGGAGCGGGCCCGCGAGCTGGGGCTGGAGATCGCCCTCGACTTCGCCCTTCAGTGCTCCCCCGACCACCCGTGGGTGCAGAAACACCCGGAGTGGTTCCACCACCGTCCGGACGGGACGATCGCCTACGCGGAGAACCCGCCGAAGAAGTACCAGGACATCTACCCGATCGCCTTCGACGCCGACATGGACGGCCTGGTCGCCGAGACCGTCCGGGTGCTGCGGCACTGGATGGCGTACGGGGTGCGGATCTTCCGGGTGGACAACCCGCACACCAAGCCGGTCGTGTTCTGGGAGCGGGTCATCGGCGAGGTGAACGGGGCCGACCCGGACGTGATCTTCCTCGCCGAGGCCTTCACCCGCCCGGCGATGATGCACACGCTCGGCCAGATCGGCTTCCAGCAGTCCTACACCTACTTCACCTGGCGCAACACGAAGCAGGAACTGACGGAGTACCTAACCGAACTCTCGGGGGAGGCCGCCTCCTACATGCGGCCCAACTTCTTCCCCAACACGCCGGACATCCTGCACGCCTATCTGCAGCACGGCGGCCGGCCCGCGTTCGAGATCCGGGCCGTGCTGGCCGCGACCCTCTCCCCGACCTGGGGCCTCTACAGCGGCTACGAGCTGTGCGAGAACGCGCCGTTGCGGGAGGGCGGCGAGGAGTACCTGGACTCGGAGAAGTACCAGCTCAGGCCGCGTGACTGGGAGGCGGCCGAGCGCGAGGGCCGCAGCCTGGCCCCGCTGATCACGAGGCTCAACGAGATCCGGCGGGCCCACCCGGCCCTGCACCGGCTGCGCAACCTGCGCTTCCACCACACCGACCAGGAAGCGGTGATCGCCTACTCGAAGAGGAGCGGCTCGAACACGGTTCTGGTGGTCGTCAACCTCGACCCCCACCACACCCAGGAGGCGACGGTGTCGTTGGACATGCCGCAACTCGGCCTGGACTGGCACGAGTCCGCGCCGGTGCGCGACGAGCTGACCGGCGAGACCTACCACTGGGGCAGGGCCAACTACGTGCGCCTCGAACCGGGCACCCGGCCCGCGCACGTCTTCACCGTCCTGCGACCGTCCAACCCGCAGATCGGAGGGTCACCCACATCATGATCGTCAACGAGCCCGTTCCGGACACCTTCGAGGACACTCCCGCCAAGGACCGCGACCCCGAGTGGTTCAAGCGCGCCGTCTTCTACGAAGTCCTCGTCCGCTCGTTCCAGGACAGCAACGGCGACGGCGTCGGCGACCTCAAGGGCATCACCGCCAAACTGGACTACCTGCAATGGCTCGGCGTCGACTGCCTCTGGCTGCCGCCCTTCTTCAAGTCGCCCCTGCGCGACGGCGGCTACGACGTCTCCGACTACACCGCCGTCCTGCCCGAGTTCGGCGACCTCGCCGACTTCGTCGAGTTCGTCGACGCCGCCCACCAGCGCGGCATGCGCGTCATCATCGACTTCGTCATGAACCACACCAGCGACCAGCACCCGTGGTTCCAGGAGTCGCGCAAGGACCCCGACGGCCCCTACGGCGACTACTACATGTGGGCCGACGACGACAAGCAGTACGGCGACGCCCGCATCATCTTCGTCGACACCGAGGTCTCCAACTGGACCTTCGACCCCGTCCGCAAGCAGTACTTCTTCCACCGCTTCTTCTCCCACCAGCCCGACCTCAACTACGAGAACCCGGCCGTCCAGGACGAGATGATCTCCGCGCTGCGGTTCTGGCTGGACCTGGGGATCGACGGGTTCCGCCTCGACGCCGTGCCCTACCTGTACGCCGAGGAGGGCACGAACTGCGAGAACCTCCCCGCGACGCACGAGTTCCTCAAGCGGGTCCGCAAGGAGATCGACGCCGCCTATCCGGACACGGTGATCCTGGCGGAGGCCAACCAGTGGCCCGAGGACGTCGTGGACTACTTCGGCGACTACGCCTCCGGCGGCGACGAATGCCACATGGCCTTCCACTTCCCCGTCATGCCGCGCATCTTCATGGCCGTGCGCCGCGAGTCGCGCTACCCCGTCTCCGAGATCCTCGCCAAGACCCCCGCCATCCCCGCGAACTGCCAGTGGGGCATCTTCCTGCGCAATCACGACGAGCTGACCCTCGAGATGGTCACCGACGAAGAGCGCGACTACATGTACGCCGAATACGCCAAAGACCCGCGTATGCGCGCCAACATCGGCATCCGCCGCCGCCTCGCGCCCCTCCTCGACAACGACCGCAACCAGATCGAGCTGTTCACCGCACTGCTGCTGTCCCTGCCCGGCTCCCCGATCCTCTACTACGGCGACGAGATCGGCATGGGCGACAACATCTGGCTCGGCGACCGCGACGCCGTGCGCACCCCCATGCAGTGGACCCCCGACCGCAACGCCGGCTTCTCCTCCTGCGACCCCGGCCGCCTCTCCCTGCCCACCATCATGGACCCCGTCTACGGCTACCAGGTCACCAACGTCGAGGCGTCCATGTCGTCGCCCTCCTCGCTGCTGCACTGGACCCGCCGCATGATCGAGATCCGCAAGCAGAACCACGCCTTCGGCCTGGGCACCTACACCGAACTGCCCTCCTCCAACCCCGCCGTCCTCGCCTTCCTGCGCGAACACGAGGACGACCTGGTGCTGTGCGTGCACAACTTCTCACGCTTCG
This sequence comes from Streptomyces sp. NBC_00704, assembly GCF_036226605.1. NCBI lineage: Bacteria > Bacillati > Actinomycetota > Actinomycetes > Kitasatosporales > Streptomycetaceae > Streptomyces > Streptomyces sp. NBC_00704. The sequence continues at coordinate 5,632,122 of NZ_CP109000.1, read as the reverse complement.
CACAGCCCACCGAACTCGACCTCAGCCGCTTCATGGGGCGGTATCCGGTGGAGCTGTTCGGCGGGGTGCGCTTCCCGGCGGTCGGCGAGCTGCCCTACCTGCTGACGCTGGCCGGGCACGGCTTCTACTGGTTCCGGCTGCGCAAGGATCCGGCCTAGTCCGGGGCCGCGGGCCCGCTACCCCGGGGCGGGGCGGTTTCCCCCGTCCCGCCCGGGGCACGCATGAGTAACACCCCGACCCCCGCGGGGAAAGGAATGCGACGCCATGGCGGAAACGGTCACGCTCTCCGGCAAGACAGTCCCCGGCCTCCTCGGGTCGCTGGATCCCCTGCTGCGCGAGTGGCTGCCACGGCAGCGCTGGTTCGCCGGAAAGGGGCGTCCGATCACCGGGTTCTCGCTGGTGGCGGCCACCGAGCTGCTGCCGGCCGACTCCCGGCTGGGGCTGTACCACCTGCTGGTGCGCGCCCGTCAGGGAGCCGGGCCCGGCGACTGCTACCAGCTGCTGCTCGGCGTCCGCGAGGCGCTGCCGCCCCGGCTGGCCCCCGCGCTGATCGGACACGTGGCCCAGGGGCCGCTGACCGGGCGGACCGTCTTCGACGCCCTGTACGACGCCCGGCCCGCCGAGGTGCTGCTGGAGGCGCTGCGCACCCGGGCCCGCGTCGGCGTGCTGCGCTGCGAGCGGGATCCTGCGCAGGAGATCCGGCCGGGACTGGTCCCGCGCCTGCTGACCGGCGAGCAGTCGAATTCCTCCGTCGTCTTTGGAGATACGTTCATCCTCAAGCTCCTGCGCCGGGTCGTGCCGGGCGTCAACCCCGATCTGGAGCTGCCGCTGGCGCTGGCCCGCGAAGGCTGCGCCCGGGTGCCCGCGCCGACCGCGTGGCTCCAGGCCGACCTCGGCGAGGGCCGGGGCGGCGAGACCCCCGGCGGCGACGGCAGGGGCGACGACGGCTCCTACGTCCTCGGGGTGCTCCAGCCGTATCTGCAGGGCGCTTCGGACGGCTGGGAGCTGGCACTGCGGGAGCTGGCCAAGGGCGAGGACTTCGTGGCCGAGGCGAGGGCGCTGGGCCGCGCGACCGCCGAGGTGCACGGGGCGCTGGCCCGCGCGCTGCCCACGGCGACGCTGGGGCCCTCCCAGACCGGGCCGATGGTGGACGGCATGACCGAGCGGCTGGACGCGGCCGCGCAGGCGGTGCCGGCGCTGCGCCCCTACGCGCCGGCGCTGCGCACCGCCTTCACGGCTCTGGCCGACCTCGCGGCCGAGGGCCGCACCTGGACCGCCCAGCGCGTCCACGGCGACCTGCACCTCGGGCAGTGCCTGCGCACCTCCGCGGGCCGGTGGACGCTGATCGACTTCGAGGGGGAGCCGGCCAGGCCGCTGGCCGAGCGGCGGATGCCGCAGCCCACCGTGCGGGACGTGGCGGGCATGCTGCGCTCCTTCGACTACGCGGCCCACTCGGCGAACCCGCCGGACCCCGGCTGGGCGCACGCCTGCCGGGCCGCCTACTGCTCCGGGTACGCCGAGGCGGCGGGCGTCGACCCGCGCGCCGACCCCGTGCTGCTGCGGGCCCACGAGACGGACAAGGCGATCTACGAGGTCGTCTACGAAGCCCGGCACCGCCCCGACTGGCTGCCCGTCCCCCTGTCCGCGATACATCGCCTCGCCGCCCCCGACCTGCCTTGAGGAGGCTCCGCACGTGACTCCCCCGAAGAAGGTCAAGAAGGCCCACGGGAAGAGCGGGAACCCGGCCGTCGCCCCCGCGCCGACGTCGCCCCCGGCCCCGTCCCCGTCCTCTGCCGCCTCCCCCGCCCGACCTCCGGCCCAGCCCCCCGCCCGGCCCCCGGCCCCCGCTCCGGCCCCGCCGGCCGTGTCCCCCGTGCTGGACGCCGAGGACCGCGAGCGTCTGCTGCACGGCTCCCATCACGCCCCGCACGCGGTCCTGGGCGCGCATCCGGTCCCCGGCGGCGTCGTCTTCCGGGCGCTGCGCCCGTACGCGCGCTCCGTGACCGTGCTCGCGGGCGAGCTGCGCGCCGGCCTCCAGGACGACGGCGACGGCTTCTTCTCCGGCCTGCTGCCGCTGACCGAGGTCCCCGAGTACCGGCTGCTCGTGGCCTACGACGACGCCACCGTGGAGACCGAGGACGCCTACCGCTTCCTGCCCACGCTGGGCGATCTGGACCTGCACCTGATCGGCGAGGGCCGGCACGAGGAGCTGTGGACGGTGCTCGGCGCGCATCCGCGGGTCCACCAGGGGGTGAGCGGCACCGGTTTCTCCGTGTGGGCTCCCAACGCGCGCGGTGTGCGGGTGGCCGGCTCCTTCAACTTCTGGGACGCCACGGGGTTCCCCATGCGTTCGCTCGGCTCGACGGGCGTCTGGGAGCTGTTCGTGCCCGGCGTCGGCGAGGGCGAGCTGTACAAGTTCGACATCACCCGGCCCGACGGCTCGCACACGCTGCGCGCCGACCCGATGGCCCGGCGCACCGAGGTCCCGCCCGCGACCTCGTCGATCGTCACCGCCTCGCACTACGAGTGGGGCGACGGGGAGTGGCTGGCCCGGCGGGCCGAGATACCCGTGCACCGGGCCCCGTTCTCGGTGTACGAGGTCCATCTGCCGTCCTGGCGGCCCGGCCTCACCTACCGGCAGCTCGCCGACCAGCTGCCCGCCTACGTCAAGGACCTGGGCTTCACGCACGTCGAGCTGATGCCCGTCGCCGAGCATCCCTTCGGCGGCTCCTGGGGCTACCAGGTCACCGGCTTCTACGCGCCCACGGCCCGGCTGGGCACGCCGGACGACTTCAAGTACCTGGTGGACGCCCTGCACCGGGCCGGCGTCGGCGTCCTGATGGACTGGGTGCCGGCGCACTTCCCCCGCGACGACTGGGCCCTCGCCGAGTTCGACGGGCGTCCGCTGTACGAGCACGAGGACCCGTTGCGGGCCGCGCACCCGGACTGGGGCACGCTGGAGTTCGACTTCGGCCGGCGCGAGGTGCGCAACTTCCTGGTGGCGAACGCCACGTACTGGTGCGAGGAGTTCCACATCGACGGGCTGCGGGTGGACGCCGTCGCCTCGATGCTCTACCTCGACTACTCGCGCGAGCCGGGCCAGTGGACGCCGAACGAGCACGGCGGCCGGGAGAACCTGGACGCGGTCGCGTTCCTCCAGGAGATGAACGCGACGGTGTACCGCCGCAGTCCCGGCGTCGTCACCGTCGCGGAGGAGTCCACGGCCTGGGACGGCGTCACGCGCGCCACCGACCAGCCGGGGCCGAGCGGCTTCGGCGGGCTCGGCTTCGGGCTGAAGTGGAACATGGGCTGGATGCACGACTCGCTGGACTACATGAGCCACGAGCCGGTGCACCGCAGGTACCACCACCACGAGATGACGTTCTCGATGGTGTACGCGTACAGCGAGAACTACGTGCTGCCCATCTCCCACGACGAGGTGGTGCACGGGAAGCGCTCGCTGGTGTCGAAGATGCCCGGCGACTGGTGGCAGCAGCGCGCCGGCCTGCGGGCCTACCTGGCGTTCATGTGGGCCCACCCGGGCAAGCAACTGCTGTTCATGGGGCAGGAGTTCGCGCAGGGCGCGGAGTGGTCGCAGGAGCACGGCCCCGACTGGTGGCTGCTGGACCCGGCGTACGGGGCCGAGGCGGACCACCGGGGCGTGCGGGACCTCGTGCGCGACCTCAACGCGGTCTACCGGGCGACCCCCGCGCTGTGGCAGCTGGACACCGACCCGGCCGGCTTCCGGTGGGTGGTCGGCGACGCGGCGGAGGACAACGTGTTCGCGTTCCTGCGCCACGACGCCGAGGGCTCCCCCCTGCTGTGCGTCAGCAACCTCTCGCCCGTCGTGCGCCCCGACTACCTCCTGGGCGCCCCCGACGACGTCCCGGCCTGGCACGAGGTGCTCAACACCGACGCGTCCGGGTACGGGGGCAGCGGCGTCACCGGCCCCGACCCGGTCAAGCCGGAGCCCCAGGGCCGCCACGGCCACCCGGCGTCCGTCCGCCTGACCCTGCCCCCGCTGGCCACGGTCTGGCTCCGCCCGGCCTGAGCCCGCCCGGCCTGAGCCCGCCCGGCCCCTCCCGGCGGGCGGGCCCGAGCCGTCAGGCCCCGGTGGGGGCCGGGGCGGCGAGGGCGTCGGCGAGCGGTCCGGGGAGGGGCCGGCTGTGCAGGACGCCGAGCCGCTGGGTGGCGCGGGTCAGCGCCACGTACAGGTCGCTCGTGCCGTAGGCCGCCGGCTCGACCACCAGCACGGAGTCGAACTCCAGGCCCTTCGACCGGCGAGGGTCCAGCAGGACGACCGGCCGCGTCAGGTCCGGCTCCGCGCCCGCGGTGATCCCGTCCAGCCGCTCGGCGAGCCGGTCGTGCAGGTCGCGCGGGGCGATGACGGCGAGCCTGCCCTCGGCGGGCGTCAGCTCGCCGACGGCCTCGGCCACCGCTGCGGCCAGGTCGCCGGCCGCGCGCGCCCACGGCCGCACCCCCGTGGACCGCACGGAACTCGGCGGTGCGAAGTCCGGGCGCTCGGCGCGCACCACCGCGGCCGCCACCTCCATGATCTCCGCCGGGGTGCGGTAGTTGACGCCGAGACGGGTGAGCTCCCAGCGGTCCTGGACGTACGGTGCGAGGATCGCGTCCCAGGATCCGACGCCGGCCGCCTCGGCGGTCTGCGCCGGATCGCCGACCAGCGTCATCGAGCGGGTCGGGCAGCGCCGCATGAGCAGCCGCCAGGCCATCGGCGACAGCTCCTGCGCCTCGTCGACGATGATGTGCCCGAACGCCCAGGTGCGGTCGGCCGCCGCGCGCTCGGCGGCGCTGCGGTGGTCGTCCTCCTCGTGCCGCTCGGCGAACCGCTCGGCGTCGATGATGTCGTGCGCGGACAGGACCTCGGAGTCCTCCTCGTCCTTGTCGTCGAACTCGTAGGTGCGCGAGGCGTAGGAGACGTCCAGGACGCCCTGCGCGTAGGCGACCTGCGTCTCGCGCTCCCGCTCGGCCAGCGCCCGCGCCACGCGCTCGTCCACGCCGAGCAGTTCGGCGGCCTCGTCCAGCAGCGGGACGTCCGCCACCGTCCACGCGCGGGTGACCGGGCGGCGGATGACGGCCGCGTCGTCGTCGCCGACGTGGCCCACGGGGTCGGCGAGGAAGTCGGCGACCAGGCGCTGCGGGGTCAGGCGCGGCCACAGCCGGTCGACGGCGGCCCACACCTCGGGGTTCTCGGCGAGTTCGTCGCGGATCTGGGTGATGTCGCTCGGGTCCAGCAGGTTCGTGCCGTCGAACGGGTCGGTGCCGATGCGTTCGGCGACCATGTCGGTGAGCGTGTTGAGGATGTGCCCCTCGAAGACCTCTCGGGCCGCGTTGTGCGGGAGGTTCGCGGCGCGGGTGCGCTCGCGCGCCATCCTCACCAGGCCGGCGTCGAGCATCAGGATCTCGCGGTCGTGCTCGACGGCGATCACCGGGTCGGGCAGCGCCTGCCGGTCGCGTACGACGCCGGCGAGCACGTCCGCCATGTCGGCGCGGCCCTTGACCGCGGCCGCCTCGCGGCTGTCGGCGGCCGTGGCCCTGACGCCGGGGAACAGTTCGCCGACGGTCGCGAGCAGTACGCCGGTCTCGCCGAGCGCGGGCAGCACCTCGCCGATGTAGCCGAGGAAGGCGGGGTTCGGGCCGACGATGAGGACGGCCCGCTTGGCGAGCAGTTCCCGGTGCTCGTAGAGGAGGTAGGCGGCCCGGTGCAGGGCGACGGCCGTCTTGCCCGTGCCGGGGCCGCCCTCCACCACCAGCACGCCGCGGTGCGGGGCCCGGATGATCTCGTCCTGCTCGGCCTGGATGGTCTGCACGATGTCGCTCATCCGGCCGGTGCGCGCGGAGTCGAGGGCGGCGAGCAGCACGGCGTCGCCGGTGGGGTCCTCGTGGCCGGTGCGGGTGGTGTCGCCGAGGTCGAGGATCTCGTCGTGCAGGGCGGTGACCCGGCGGCCCTCGGTGGTGAGGTGCCGGCGTCGGCGCAGCCCCATCGTGGTGTGGCCGGTGGCCAGGTAGAAGGGGCGGGCGACGTCGGCCCGCCAGTCGATGAGGAGGGGGGTGCGGTCGGCGTCGTCGGTGCGCAGGCCGATGCGGCCGATGTGGTGGTCCGTGCCCGAGGCGAGGTCGATGCGGCCGAAGCACAGGGAGCCGTCCACCGCGTTCAGGGCGGCCAGGAGCCCGGAGCGCTCGGCGACGAGGATGTCCCGCTCCAGGCGCGCCTGCATGGGCTTGTCCCCCTGGGCGAGGGCGTCCGTGACGCCCGCCTCGGTGTCCCCGCGCAGGGCGTCCACGCGTGCGTACAGCCCGTCGATGAATTCCTGTTCGTGCCGCAATTCACCGTCAGGAAAGTCGGTGTTTGACAATTCCACTCCCGCCCGAATATACTGTGCTCACTGAGCTTCTTCACGACCCGGTTTCCCTTTGAGTCGCGAATCATCGAATATACGCAGACAAATCCCCCGAGCGCAATTGCTCGGGGGATTTCCTGTGTTCCGGCGGGGATTACAGCACGTCGGCCAGTTCCTCCAGCAGCCGCCTCTTCGGGCGGGCTCCCACCATCGCCTTCACGGGCTCGCCGGACCGGAACACCATGAACGTCGGCATCGACAGCACCTTGTAGGCGTTGGTCGTCTCCGGGTTCACGTCCACGTTCAGCTGCACCACCTTCAGCCGCTCGCCCTCCTCTGCGGCGAGCGCGGTCAGCACCGGTCCCATCTGCCGGCACGGCGGGCACCAGTCGGCGGTGAACTCCACCAGCACCGGCAGGTCCGCCCCGAGCACCTCCGTCCCGAAGTCCGCGTCCGTCACTTCCGCCACACCGTCGGCCTTGGTCACCGCGTCCGCCCTCCCAGTTCGCACACCGGATCCGGACCTCCCGGAACCGTCGCATCGGCCGCCAGCTCGTCCCGTGCCCGCTCGGCCCTGAGCAGCTGCTCGCCGACCTGGGCGCGCACCGCCCGCAACTCGCCGATCAGCTCGTCCAGCTCCGACAGCTTGCGCCGGTAGACCGCCAGCGACGCCGGGCAGGAGTCGCCCTCGGGGTGCCCGGCCCGCAGGCACTCCACGAAGGGCCGGGTCTCCTCCAGGTCGAACCCGAAGTCCTGGAGCGTCCTGATCTGCCGGAGCAGTCTCAGGTCGTCCTCGTCGTAGGTCCGGTAGCCGTTGTGGTTCCGCCGGGCGGTCAACAGCCCCCGGGACTCGTAGTACCGCAGCGTCCGGGTCGTGGTCCCGGCCCGCGCGGCCAGCTCTCCGATGCGCATACGGTCGACGGTACGGCTTGACGCCGACGTCAAGGCAACGACCCCGGAATGCCGAACCGCCCGGCGCAGGGCCGGGCGGACAGCGGGACGAGCGGAACGAGCGGGACGGGGAGACCGGGCGGCCGAGCCACGGGGGAGTGCTCGGCCGCCCGGAGCGGGGGGAGGCGGTGACCGGGTGTCCGGCCCCGGTTCAGGCGGGGCCGGACACCCGGAGTCGGGGACCCGGAATCCGGATCTCAGGCCTTGGCGAGTTCCTTCTCGCCCTCTTCGCGCTGCTCGGGCAGGTCCGCCGGGGCGGCCCCGTCGGCGTCGACGTCGTGGTCGGGGGCGTCGTCGTCGTGGTCGAGCAGGGTCTTCTCGTCGAACGGCAGGCCGCCGGCGAGCACCAGCCGCACGCGCTCCTTGTCGATCTCCTTGGTCCAGGTGCCGACCAGGACGGTGGCGACGGCGTTGCCGGCGAAGTTGGTGAGGGCGCGGGCCTCGCTCATGAAGCGGTCGATGCCGACGATGAGGCCCATGCCGTCCACCAGGGCGGGCTTGTGCGACTGCAGGCCGCCGGCCAGGGTCGCCATGCCCGCGCCGGTCACTCCGGCCGCGCCCTTGGAGGCGACGAACAGGAACAGCAGCAGCGGGATCTGCTCGCCGATCGACATCGGGGTGCCCATGGCGTCGGCGATGAACAGGGACGCCATGGTCATGTAGATCATGGTGCCGTCGAGGTTGAAGGAGTAGCCGGTCGGGACGGTGATGCCGACGACGGGCTTGCTGACGCCCAGGTGCTCCATCTTCGCGATGAGCCGCGGCAGCGCGGACTCGGAGGAGGAGGTGGACAGGATCAGCAGGAACTCACGGGCCAGGTACTTGAGGAACGTGAGGATGTTGAGACCCGTGAAGATCTTCAGCATCGCGCCGAGCACGATGAAGACGAACAGGAAGCACGTGATGTAGAAGCCCAGCATCAGGACGGCGAGGCTCTTGAGCGCGTCCACGCCCGCCGAGCCCACGACCGCGGCCATCGCGCCGAAGGCTCCGACCGGGGCGGCCCACATGACCATCGCGAGGATGCGGAAGACGAGCCGCTGGATGTGCTCGACGCCCCGCAGGATCGGCCGGCCGGCCCTGCCCATGCCCTGGAGGGCGAACCCGCACAGCAGCGCGACCAGCAGGGTCTGCAGCACGTCCGGCTGGGTGAAGGCGGAGACGATCGTGGTGGGGATGATGCCGAGCAGGAACTCGGTGGTGTCCTTGGCCTCGGCCGAGACCTGCGCCTGGCCGGTCTCCTTCACGGCGTCGGTGATGTGCAGCCCGCTGCCCGGCTCCAGGATGTTGCCGACGACCAGGCCGATGGTGAGCGCGACCAGCGACATGACCACGAAGTAGCCGAGCGCGATGCCGCCGACCTTGCCGACCTTGGCGGCCTTGCGGACCGACCCGATGCCCAGCACGATCGTGCAGAAGATGATCGGCGAGATCATCATCTTGATCAGGTTGACGAAGCCGGTCCCGATGGGCTTCAGCTCCACGGCGAAGTCGGGGGCGGTGAGGCCCACCGTGATGCCGAGCGCCACCGCGATGATCACCGCGATGTACAGGTAGTGGGTGCGGTCCCGCTTGGCCACGGGTGCGGCAGGTGCCGTATCGGGGGTGCTGCTGGCGGCCACGGCTGCCCTCCTTGACGTCGTCGTCGGCATTCACCGGCGTGCGGCTCACGTCCGGGAAGTTGTGGGGGATGCCGTGACTCTCTCGCGCCGTGTGAGGGCGGTCACCCTTCCGTTCATTTAGTTCACGCCCGGCGGCGGGGGCACACTGACCGCATGCGCATCCCCGACCTGCCACGACCCCGCAGCCTCGCCGGCCAGCTGTTCGCCATGCAGGCCGTGCTGATCGCGGTGCTCGTGGCGGGATACGCGCTGTTCACGTACGTCAGCGACCGCGACCAGGCCGAGCAGGCGGCGCGCAGCCAGGCCACCGCGGTGGCCCGTTCCGTCGCCGACTCCCCCTCCGTGCGGGCGGCGATCCGCACGGCCCGCCCCAGCGCCGAGCTCCAGCCGTACGCGCTGCGGATCATGCGGGACACCGACGTCGACTTCGTCACGATCATGAACCCGCGGGGCATCCGCTGGACCCACCCGGACGTCACCCAGATCGGCGGGCGGTTCCGCGGGAACACCGCCCCGGCCCTGCGCGGGAAGACCTTCACGGAGACCTACACCGGTACCCTCGGCGCGTCCGTCCGCGCGGTCACCCCCGTGGTGGACGGCGACCGCGGGATCGTCGGCCTGGTCAGCGCGGGCATCAAGGTCGAGTCGATCAGCAAGCGGGTCCAGGACCAGGTCACGGCGCTGTTCGCGGTGGCCGGCGGGGCGCTCGCCCTCGGCGCGATCGGCACGTACGTCGTCAACGCGTCCCTGCGCCGGCACACCCACGGCATGAACGCGACCGAGCTGAGCCGGATGCACGACTACCACCAGGCCGCGTTGCACGCGGTGCGCGAGGGGCTGCTGATGCTGGACGGACAGTACAGGGTGGCGCTCATCAACGACGGAGGCCGCGAGTTGCTGGGCGTCTCCGGGGAGGTGGTGGGGCGGTCCGTCGCGGACCTCGGCCTGCCGGCTCCCCTGACGGGCGCGCTGCTCGCCTCCCGAACGCGGGTGGACGAGGTGCACCTGGCGGCGGACCGGGTGCTCGTCGTGAACACCTCCCCGGTGTCGGGCGGCGAACGCCGCGGCACCGTCGTCACCCTGCGCGATGTGACCGAACTCCAGTCGCTGATGGGCGAGTTGGACTCCGAGCGCGGTTTCACGCAGGCGCTGCGCTCGCAGGCCCACGAGGCGGCGAACCGGCTGCACACGGTCGTCTCGCTGATCGAGCTGGGTCGGGCCCCGGAGGCCGTGGACTTCGCGACCTCGGAACTGGAACTGGCCCAGGCGCTGACCGACCGGGTCGTCGCGGCGGTCGGCGAGCCGGTCCTGGCGGCGCTGCTGCTGGGCAAGACGGCCCAGGCCAACGAGCGGGGCGTGGAGCTGGTGGTGTCCGAGGAGAGCACCCTGGACGACGGTGTGCTGCCGCCGTCCCTGCCCGCCCGCGACCTGGTGACGATCCTCGGCAACCTCATCGACAACGCGGTGGACGCGGCCCAGGGCAGCGTCCGGGCCCGGGTGACGGTGACGGCGTCCACGCAGGACGGCGAACTCCTGCTGCGGGTGGCGGACACGGGGGCGGGGGTGGACCCCGCGCACGCCGCGCTGGTCTTCGAGCGCGGCTTCTCGACGAAGCCGTCCGGGCCGGGCGGCCGGGGCCTCGGACTGGCCCTGGTCCGGCAGGCCGTGCAGCGGCACGAGGGCACTCTGTCGGTGGCCGGGGCCGAGGGCGGCGGAGCCGAGTTCGAGGCGCGCCTGCCGTTGCGGACGGCGGCCGCGACCACGCCGGGAGGCAGCAGATGACGGGCACGGAGCAGACGCCGACACCGACGCCGATAAGAGTGCTGGTCGTGGAGGACGATCCGGTCGCCGCCGACGCCCACGTCATGTACGTCGGACGCGTCCCGGGGTTCGTGGCCGTGGGCAAGGCGCACACGGGCGCGGAGGCCCGCAGGCTGCTGGACCGCACGCCGGTGGACCTGCTCCTGCTGGACCTGCACCTGCCGGACGGACACGGCCTGCAACTGGCCCGCTCACTGCGGGCGGCCGGCTACCACGCGGACGTCATAGCGGTGACCTCGGCGCGCGACCTGACGGTGGTCCGCGAGGGCGTCTCGCTGGGGGTCGTGCAGTACGTGCTGAAGCCCTTCACGTTCGCCACCCTGCGCGACCGGCTGGTGCGGTACGCGGAGTTCCGGGGCGCGGCGGGCGAGGCGAGCGGCCAGGACGAGGTCGACCGGGCGCTCGCGACACTGCGCGCGCCCGGCCCGGCCGCACTGCCCAAGGGGTTGAGCGCTCCGACCCTGGAACGGGTGACGGAGACCGTCCGCGAGGCCCCGCAAGGGCTGACGGCGGCCGCCGCGGCCGAGGCGGTGGGCATCTCGCGGATCACCGCCCGGCGGTATCTGGAGCATCTCGTCGAGGCCGGCCGGGCCGAGCGCAAGCCGCTGTACGGGCAGGTGGGAAGGCCGGAGCTGGTCTACCGGTGGGTGCCGGGCACGGCCAGGGGGCGGTGACCGGTCCGGCGCGCGGCCCGGCCACCGGGTGACACCCCGCGCGCCACGGGCGGACGGGCCGCTCACGCACCCCCGCTGCCGAACGGCAGCGCATAGCGCACGACGAACACGCCCAGACCGGTCACCGCCGCCGCCTCGGCGAGGGACAGCGCGAGCAGGCCCGTCGTCACCTGTCCGCCGCACCAGTACACGGCGAGCGCGGCCAGCGGGACGACGCAGAAGGCCAGCAGGTCGACCACGCACTGCACGATCTTGCGGGAGACCCGGCGGGCGTCGCCGCGGTGGTACGTCTCCCAGCGGAACGCCGCGTCGGTGCCCGCCAGTTCGGCGAGCCGCGGCCCCAGTTCCTGGCGGACGTAGCGGCCGACGGCCGAGATCTTCTCGTCGTTGACGAGGTAGGTCCAGCCCAGCACGACGCACACCGGGGGCAGGGCGAGCAGCATCGCCGTCTGCCCGGCCTGGGCGGCCGCGGCGGCGACCGCGGCCACCACCGCGAGGGTCACGTAGAGCAGGTTGTCCCGGAACCCGATCCGGGCCTTCTGCTCGTCCTTGACGCTCTGGTACTCCGCGAGCAGCAACTGCCCGGCTCCCACGTCCTGTCCGGCCATGGCGACCGCCCCCTCCCCCGATGGACTAGGCAGTACCTTAAGGGGACGCCGCAGACGAATCCCACCGTTCGCAAGCCCGCACCGCGCCCGCCGTGGACGGCCGGGTCCGCCGGCCTCGCCCCTCGCGCCTCCCCGCCGGCCCCGGCGCTCCCGCTCCCCCGGCTGCCGGGTCCCCCGGGCCGCCCGCTCCGCCCCCGCCGCCCGTGCCGCCGTCCCATCCGCCAGCCCCGTCACCCCCGTCACCCCCGTACCTTTCTACGACCGGTGACTATGTCCGAACACCCCGTAGTCAACGCAGTCCGGGCCCCCTACCTTGTCCCCCGTGTCCAGACCCGCAGCTCACACCCGTCAGCCCGGCCCGCCCTTCGACGCCCCCGCCGCCCGCCGGCTCCGTGTCGCCCTCGGCATGACCCCCGGTCACGTCGCCCAGGGGCTGCGCGCCTCCTACGCCCTCGCGCACGCCACCCCCGACCTGGTGAACGCCTGGGAACGCGGGGCGCTCACCCCGGCCCACGCCGAACTCACCGCTCTCGCGGGGGTGTTGTGGTGCTCCCCGGCCGAACTCATCGGACGCCCCCGCACCCTGCGCGAACACCGCGTCGCCCGCGGCCTGGCCCCCGAGGACGTCGCCCGCGCCGTGGGCCACGAGTTCCTGGCGTACACGCGCATGGAGGAGAGCGGGCAGTGGCGCGGCACGGACCGGCAGAACGCCCTCCTCGCCGACCTGCTCGACCTCGCGCTGCCGGACCTGGTCACGGTCACCGGCCGGGAGGGCGAACTCGCCGGCCTGCTGCGCTCCGCGACCGGCACGCGCTGGCAGGCGTACGTCAGGCAGGTGGCCAGGATCGTGCCGCTGGACCGGCGGCTCCTGGAGGACACCCTCCGGGAGCTGCACCAGGACTATCAGGGGCGGATGGCCGCCACGCTGAGCTGGGGCGGCGGCAGGGCGGCCGGGGACGCGAGCGACGCGGGCGACGACTTCCTCGACCGGATCGTCGACCACTTCTGGACGGGCCTGAGGAAGCGGACGGCGTAACCGCCGCCGGGACCCCGGCCCCGGCACCGGCCCCGGGGTCCAGAAGGGTCTAGAAGACCGACTCCGCCTCGACGATGCGGTCCTTGGGCACGGTCTTCAGCTCGGTCACCGCTTCCGCGAGCGGCACCATCACGACGTCCGTGCCGCGCAGCGCCGTCATCCGCCCGAACTGGCCGCGGTGCGCCGCCTCCACGGCGTGCCAGCCGAAGCGGGTGGCGAGGACGCGGTCGTAGGCCGTGGGGACGCCGCCGCGCTGGACGTGACCGAGGATAACCGGGCGGGCCTCCTTGCCGAGCCGTCGTTCCAGCTCGTAGGCGAGGGCCGTGCCGATGCCCTGGAAGCGCTCGTGGCCGAACTGGTCGATCGCGCCCTTGCTGTAGTCCATGGTGCCGTCGGCCGGGTGCGCGCCCTCGGCGACGCAGATCACCGCGAACTTCTTGCCGCGCGCGAACCGCTCCTCGACCATCTTCACCAGGTCGGCCGGGTCGAAGGGCCGCTCCGGCAGGCAGATCCCGTGCGCGCCCGCCGCCATGCCGGACTCCAGCGCGATCCAGCCCGCGTGGCGGCCCATGACCTCGACGACCATGACCCGCTGATGGGACTCGGCGGTCGTCTTCAGACGGTCCATCGCCTCCGTGGCGACGCCGACGGCCGTGTCGAAGCCGAAGGTGCGGTCGGTGGAGGAGATGTCGTTGTCGATCGTCTTCGGGACGCCGACCACCGGCAGCCCGGCGTCGGACAGCATGCGCGCGGCCGTCAGCGTGCCCTCGCCGCCGATCGGGATGAGGGCGTCGATGCCGAAGTCGTGGATCATGTCGGAGGCGCTCTCGCAGGCCTCGCGCAGCCGGTCGCGCTCCAGCCGGGACGAGCCGAGGATGGTGCCGCCGCGGGCCAGGATGCCGCTCACCGCGTTGAGGTCGAGCCCCCGGTAACGGCCGTCCAGCAGGCCCGCGTAGCCGTCCTCGAAGCCGATGACCTCGTCGCCGTAGTTGTCCACGGCGCGGTGCACGACCGACCGGATCACTGCGTTCAGGCCGGGGCAGTCGCCGCCTGCGGTGAGAACTCCGATGCGCATCGTGCTGTGTCTCCTGCTCGCTGTCGTTGCTTGTGAGCCGGATTCGATTGTTTCACGCCGCCGAGCGGGCTGTCGCTTGACGGGCGCCTTAATCACGGCCGGGGGTATTGTCAAGAGGGATCTGCTCACCTAGGTGGGCGATTTTTGTGCGCCGGAAGCGGTCCGGGCCGGGCGGCCGGGCCGGGCGCCGGCGAACTGCCCCGGAACGAAACGGAGAGCGCGCGTGACCCGCTGTGTGTACGTGACCGGCATCGACCGCGGCGACGGCCGCCAGGTCGTCGAGCTGGGAGTCATGGAACTCCTGACCCGGCAGGTCGACCGGGTGGGCGTCTTCCGTCCTCTCGTCCACGACGGGCCCGACCGGCTCTTCGAACTGCTGCGCTCGCGCTACCGGCTGGCGCAGGATCCGGCCACCGTCTACGGCATGGACTACCACGAGGCGTCCGCCCTCCAGGCCGAGCGGGGGGCGGACGAACTGGTCTCCACCCTGGTCGAGCGGTTCCACCGGGTCGCCCGCGACTACGACGTCGTCCTCGTCCTGGGAACGGACTACGCCGACACGCAGTTCCCCGACGAGCTGGCGCTCAACGCGCGCCTCGCCAACGAGTTCGGCGCGTCCGTGATCCCGGTCGTCGGCGGCCGCAGGCAGACCGCGGAGTCGGTGCTCGCCGAGACCCGCAACGCCTACCGGGCCTACGAGGGCCTCGGGTGCGACGTGCTGGCCATGGTGACCAACCGGGTCGCCCCCGACGAGCGGGAGGAGATCGCCGCCGGTCTCGGCGTTCGGCTGCCCGTGCCCTGCTACGTCGTGCCCGACGAGCCCGCGCTCGCCGCCCCGACCGTCGCGCAGATCAGCCACGCCCTCGGCGCGCGGGTGCTGCTGGGCGACGACTCCGGGCTGGCCCGCGACGCCCTCGACTTCGTCTTCGGCGGCGCGATGCTGCCGAACCTCCTCAACGCCCTGACGCCGGGCTGCCTGGTGGTCACGCCCGGCGACCGCGCCGACCTGGTCGTCGGCACGCTGGCCGCGCACAGCGCCGGCACCCCGCCGATCGCCGGTGTGCTGCTCACGCTGGGCGAGGTCCCGCCGCCGGAGATCCTCACCCTGGCCGCCCGGCTGGCTCCCGGCACACCGGTCCTGTCGGTGCCCGGGAACAGCTTCCCCACCGCGGAGCGGCTGTTCTCGCTGGAGGGCAAGCTGAACGCGGCCACCCCGCGCAAGGCCGAGACCGCGCTGGGCCTGTTCGAGCGGTACGTCGACACGAGCGGGCTGCTGGGGCGGGTCTCCGCGCCGAGCACCGACCGCGTCACGCCCATGATGTTCGAGCACAAACTCCTCGAACAGGCCCGCTCCGACAGGCGGCGCGTGGTGCTGCCCGAGGGCACCGAGGAGCGCGTCCTGCACGCGGCCGAGGTCCTGCTGCGCCGGGGCGTGTGCGACCTCACGCTGCTCGGGCCCGTCGACCTGATCCGCAAGAAGGCCGCCGACCTGGGCATCGACCTGGGCGACTGCGCGCTGATCGACCCGGCGACCAGCGAGCTGCGCGACGCCTTCGCGCAGAAGTACGCCGCGCTGCGCGCCCACCGGGGCGTCAGCGTGGAGCTCGCCCACGACGTCGTGTCCGACGTCAACTACTTCGGCACGCTCATGGTGCAGGAGGGCCTGGCCGACGGCATGGTCTCCGGGTCCGTGCACTCGACGGCCGCCACCATCCGGCCCGCCTTCGAGATCATCAAGACCAGGCCGGACGCCGACATCGTCTCGTCCGTGTTCTTCATGTGCCTGGCCGACAAGGTCCTCGTCTACGGCGACTGCGCGGTCAACCCCGATCCGGACGCCGGTCAGCTCGCCGACATCGCCGTGCAGTCGGCCACGACGGCGGCCCGGTTCGGCGTGGAGCCGCGGATCGCGATGCTGTCGTACTCGACCGGCACGTCCGGCTCGGGCGCGGACGTGGACAAGGTGCGCGAGGCGACGGAGCTGGTGCGGGCGCGGCGGCCCGACCTGAGGATCGAGGGGCCCATCCAGTACGACGCCGCCGTCGAGCCGACCGTCGCCGCGACGAAGCTGCCGGGGTCCGAGGTGGCCGGCCAGGCCAGCGTGCTGATCTTCCCGGACCTCAACACGGGCAACAACACCTACAAGGCCGTGCAGCGGTCGGCCGGCGCGATCGCGGTCGGGCCGGTCCTCCAGGGGCTGCGCAAGCCGGTCAACGACCTGTCCCGGGGCGCTCTCGTCCAGGACATCGTCAACACCGTCGCCATCACGGCGATCCAGGCCCAGACCCCGTCCGAGCCCCGGCCCGAGCCCCGGACCCAGGCCCCCAGCGAGAAGGCGAACGATCTGTGAGCGCGACCCGCGTCCTCGTCCTCAACTCCGGTTCCTCGTCGCTGAAGTACCAGCTGCTGGACATGCGGGACAGCAGCCGGCTGGCGAGCGGGCTCGTCGAGCGCATCGGCGAGCGGTCCTCCCGGCTGAAGCACACCCCGCTCGCGGCGGGCGGTGGGTCCCGCGAGGAGAACGCCCCGATCGCCGACCACGACGCCGCGCTGAAGGCCGTGGCCCGGGAGCTGGCGAAGGACGGCCTCGGCCTGGACTCCCCCGAGCTGGCAGCCGTCGGGCACCGCGTCGTGCACGGCGGCAAGCACTTCACCCGGCCGACCGTGATCGACGACGCGGTCCTCGCCGAGATCGAGCGGCTCATCCCGGTCGCGCCGCTGCACAACCCGGCCAACCTCACCGGCATCCGCACGGCGACGGCCCTGCGGCCCGACCTGCCCCAGGTCGCCGTCTTCGACACCGCCTTCCACACGACGATGCCGGAGGCGGCGGCGCGCTACGCCATCGACGTCGAGACGGCCGACGCGCACCGGGTGCGCCGCTACGGCTTCCACGGGACGTCGCACGCGTACGTCTCGCGGGCGACGGCGAAGCTGCTGGGCAAGGCCCCCGAAGAGGTGAACGTCATCGTGCTGCACCTCGGCAACGGGGCGTCGGCGTCGGCCGTGGAGCGGGGCCGGTGCGTGGACACCTCGATGGGGCTGACGCCGCTGGAGGGGCTGGTGATGGGGACGCGTTCCGGAGACGTCGACCCGGCCGTCATCTTCCATTTGGCGCGCGTCGGCGGAATGTCCATCGACGAAATCGATGCTCTTCTCAACAAGAGGAGCGGTCTCGTCGGGCTGTGCGGCGACAACGACATGCGGGAGATCCGGCGGCGCGTCGACGAGGGCGACGAGCGGGCGAAGCTCGCGTTCGACATCTACATTCACCGGTTGAGGAAGTACATCGGCGCCTATTACGCGGTACTCGGGCGGGTGGACGCCGTCGCGTTCACCGCCGGGGTCGGCGAGAACGCGGCGCCGGTGCGGGCGGCGGCGGTCGCGGGCCTGGACTCCCTGGGCCTGGCCGTGGACGACGCGCTGAACGCCGTGCGCGCCGACGAGCCGCGGCTGATCTCCCCGGCGGACGCCCGGGTGGCGGTCGCGGTGGTGCCGACGGACGAGGAACTGGAGATCGCGACACAGACCTACGCCCTGGTGAAAAACACAAACTGAGCAGGAATACAACTGAGCACGCTTCCGCCCGTTTGTATCTTCCGCCAGACGGAATATTCCGCGGCGAAACAAACCGATAGGATCGCCTCATGCGCCGTTCGAAAATCGTCTGTACTCTCGGCCCCGCGGTCGACTCCCACGAAATGCTCGTGTCGCTGATCGAGGCCGGCATGAACGTGGCCCGCTTCAACTTCAGCCACGGCTCGCACGCCGAGCACCAGGGTCGCTACGACCGGGTGCGGGCCGCCGCCAAGGAGACCGGCCGGGCCATCGGCGTCCTCGCCGACCTCCAGGGCCCCAAGATCCGCCTCGAGACCTTCGCCGAGGGCCCCGTCGAGCTGGTGCGCGGTGACGAGTTCACCATCACCACCGACGACGTCCCCGGCGACAAGACGATCTGCGGCACGACGTACAAGGGCCTGCCCGGCGACGTCTCGCGCGGCGACCAGGTCCTCATCAACGACGGCAACGTCGAGCTGAAGGTCCTCGACGTCGAGGGTCCGCGGGTGCGGACGATCGTCATCGAGGGCGGTGTCATCTCCGACCACAAGGGCATCAACCTGCCCGGCACGGCCGTCAACGTGCCCGCGCTCAGCGAGAAGGACATCGAGGACCTGCGGTTCGCGCTGCGCATGGGCGCCGACCTGGTCGCCCTGTCCTTCGTCCGGGACGCCAAGGACGTCGCCGACGTCCACCGCGTCATGGACGAGGAGGGCCGCCGGGTCCCCGTCATCGCCAAGGTGGAGAAGCCGCAGGCGGTGGAGAACATGGAGGACGTCGTCATGGCGTTCGACGGTGTGATGGTCGCCCGCGGCGACCTCGCCGTCGAGTACCCGCTGGAGCGGGTCCCCATGGTGCAGAAGCGCCTCATCGAGCTGTGCCGCCGCAACGCCAAGCCGGTGATCGTGGCGACCCAGATGATGGAGTCGATGATCACCAACTCCCGTCCGACCCGCGCCGAGGCCTCCGACGTGGCCAACGCGATCCTGGACGGCGCGGACGCGGTCATGCTGTCCGCCGAGTCGAGCGTGGGCGCGTACCCGATCGAGACCGTGAAGACGATGTCGAAGATCGTCACCGCGGCCGAGCAGGAGCTGCTCAGCAAGGGCCTCCAGCCGCTCGTGCCGGGCAAGAAGCCGCGCACGCAGGGCGGTTCCATCGCGCGCGCCGCGTGCGAGATCTCCGACTTCCTCGGCGGCCGCGGCCTGGTGGCGTTCACCCAGTCCGGCGACACCGCCCGCCGGCTCTCGCGCTACCGCGCGTCGCAGCCGATCATCGCCTTCACCACCGACGAGGGCACCCGCAACCAGCTGACGCTCAGCTGGGGCGTCGAGTCGCACATCGTGCCGTTCGTGAACACCACGGACGAGATGGTCGACATGGTCGACCAGGAGATCGCCAAGATCAACCGGTTCAGCCCCGGCGAGATCGTCATCATCACCGCCGGCTCGCCCCCCGGCGTCCCCGGCACCACCAACATGCTCCGCGTCCACCACCTCGGCGGCGGCGCCCGCGACTGATCAACGGCCCCCGAGGGGCCGGTACGGCGCCGAGGGCGCCCCCTGCGACAGGGGCGCCCTCGGCGCTTTCACGACCGTGCCCCCGCCGGTGTGGAACCCGGCGGGGGCACGGTCTTCTTGCGGCTCCCGGAAAAGCCGGTGACGCCCGCGCTCAGTCGGCGGTCGTGAACTGGTGCAGGCCGGGAACGGTGAGCGTGCCGCCGAACTGGCCGGCCTGCTGGACCTTGGCGTTGGTGAAGTAGATCAGCGGGATGTTCAGCGGCGGAGGGCTCTTCGGGCTGAACGTCACCGGGATGAGACCGAACAGGTTCCCGGAGATGCTCTCCGTGTACATGATCGTGTCGCCGTCCTTGATGGTGGACGTCGTGCCCTTGCCGGCCTGCACGTGGTAAGTGCGGCCCGCCTGCTTGTCGTCGACCGTCTGGTGCAGGTCGCCGATGTCGGTCCCGCCGGAGATGACGTACTTCAGCACCTCCTTGACGGTGCCGTTGGCGGTCTTCACCTTGACGATGCCCTGGTAGTCGGCGCCCTTGAGGAGCAGCGAGCTGGCGTTCAGGAACCAGGGGTCGTCGGGCAGCCGGACCTTGTTGTCGATGCCGCCCTCGTCGTCGGTGGCGGCGGGGCAGTTCTCGGCCTTCGTGTCCGCGCTCGCCGAAGGGCTGGGGGTGGACGTCGCGTCGGCGGCGGTGTCCCCGGCGTCCTTCGCCTTGTCCTCGGCCGCGTCCTTCACCTTGTCTGCGGTGTCCCCGGCCGTGTCCTTGACGGTGTCCTTCACCGTCCCGGCGCCGGAGCCGCCGGAGTCCTTGGACGTGCCCGAGGAGTCCTTGCCCGACGCCCCGGAGGAGTCCGAGGACCCGGAGGAGCCCGAGCCGGCGGCCGGAGCCGAGGCCTCGGCGGAGGGGGTCGCGGACGGGGACGGGCTCGCGGTGGCCGTGTCGTCGGACTTCTTGCCGTCGAACAGGTCCGTGAGGGCGTCGCCGACGGTCTCCAGGAGGTTCTTGCTCGTCTCCGGGGCCGACGGAGTCGTCGCGGCGCTGTCGCCGGACGTCGCCGACTTCTCGGACGAGGAGGACGCGGACGGGGCGGGCTCCGCCGCATCGCCGGAACCTGAATCCGACGAGGAGGAACCGTTCTTGTCGTCCGCGGAGCCCGAGGTGTCCTTCGAACCGCCCGAGTCGTCCTTGGCGCCGTCCGAGGAGTCCTTGGAGTCGCCCTTGGAGTCGTCCGCGGACTCGCTCGCGCTCTTCGAGGCGGACGGCGAGGGCGAGGCCGACGCGGAGGCGTCCGTGCCCTCCAGGGCCGCCACGCAGTCCTTGTACTCGTCGATCGTGAGGTTCTTGGACGACGGCTGGTCGTCGGCGTTCGCGAGGGTGGGCGTGAAGCCCATGCCCATGAGGACCGCCGTCGGCATGGCCGCCAGGGCTATCGCCTTGCCGGCCGGCATGTGGAACCTGGTGAACAGCGGCTTCTTGGGTGCCGCGTGGCGCGGTCCGGTGGTTCTCACGCAGGCAGCGTCCACATCGCTCCCGGTGGAAACCTCGTCAGCCGGCACTGTGCCTCCCGTTCGCCCCGTTGGCCGGGCTCGTTCCTGACAGATCGTGCAGGTCGTGCGGCTCGCCCGGTCCCTCGCCCTTGCTGAAGGACGGCCGTTCGGCGACGGCGGGACCTGTGCTGTACGGATTCGCGCCGAGGTCGTCCGCCGGGGCGGAGCCCTCGGGGTACGCGCCCTCGGGAGCGCCTCCGGCGTTCACGCCGGCCTCCGGCGCCCGGAGCGGCTCGGGCGGTGCGCCCGGGGCCCAGGAGACGGCCATCGCGCCGCCCACGAGGGCGAACAGGAAGCCGATGAGGAAGCCACCGAGGTTGGACACCGGGATGGACACCAGACCCAGCAGGATCGCCGCGACGCCCGCGAAGACCTGCACGTGCTTCTGGAACCACAGACTGATGCCCAGGACGCCCAGGAGCACGCCGATGATCAGGGACCCCGCCCCCGCGGTGGTCGCCATCGCCAGTGTCAGATGGCCCACTTGGAGGTGGGCGTAGGGGAAGTAGGCGATGGGGAAGCCGGCGAGAAGGACGAACAGGCCCGCCCAGAACGGCCTGGCGCCCCGCCAGGCGCGGAACTGCTGCCTCCGGCGGGTGAACTGGCCGGGTGCGGCAGGGGTCTCGGCGCTCATGGAAAACAGCTCCCTGGTGCGGCGTTTCTGTGGTGGTAGTCGTGCTGCCGGTGAAGACCCGGGCTTCAGACTGGACGGGCGGGGGCGCCACCGGCTCCCCCGCCCGTCAGAGAGTGCTTAGTAGCACTCCTTGACACCCGTCGACAGCGACATCTTCAGGCCGCTGAGCTTGAAGGTTCCGGCGGTGGTGGCCCACGCCGTCTGCTTCACGTCGGTCAGCGTGGCCGACTCGGCCTGCTGAGCGAAGCCGTACGGGTTCGCCGCGTCACCGCTCTTGAGACCGGGACCCTTGCTGGCGTCCTTGGCCGCGACGCCGATGTCGATGTTCCTGAAGGTCGCGTTCGCCTGCAGGTCCTCGACGTCGATGTAGAGGTTCTCGGCCTCGACCGGCGTACCGCCGCCGCCCGCCTTCAGCGTGAGGCTGACGGACCCGAGCAGCGGGATGTTCGGGGTGACCACGGACTGGCACATGTTCGTGATCGAGGCGCTCTTGAACGCCGAGACGGCGACGGGGTGAGCCGTCTTCTTGCCGTCGAGGGTGTAACCCGAGTCGATCGCGCCGTACTGCGAGAAGCCCGTGCCTTCGAGCTTGTCGGCGCTCACCTTGAACGACTGGCCGGACACGCTGAACGACGCGGCCAGCGCACCCTGCGCGAGGGCCACGCCTATGCATGCCGTCGCTGCGACGCTGGGCACCATGACCACAGCGAAGCGCTTCCATCTGGTCCCGCCACGCACCTGGGACTCCATATTTCCTCCTTCTCGGACGTACATCTCCTGGCCCTGACTCGCCTCCGAGACGGCGGCTCAGCCGGGCAGGGATGGGAGAAGTGCTACGTCCTCGGGAAGGGGAGCGCCTGTTCCGGAGGCGCGAACCGCGCACCGATCACCGGCGATCACCCCCGAGCGACAACCACTGGTCGCGCCTGACACGCATCACGCACAACCTTGCTGGACAGGCTTCGCCGCAGCGAAGACCCCCCTGTCCAAGGCCCGACGACAGCGCCGTCGACCCTGCTCGGTGGGGACCCAGGGAGACCCGTCGACCCAACCGGCTGTCGGGGTACGGGATTGGACCGAGCGTGGCCGATCGTGGTGCATTCTCGCCGCCCGCACAAGGGGGTTCGTTACTCGCTAGTAACGGCCGGATAACCGAAGAACGACCCACAGGTCTCGGCCGACGACACAGGGTGTCCCTCATGCCCAGGACAAAACTGTTGATCGATGGACGGAATCCGACAGATCGGCGGCCCCGTCTTACTCCCAGTAACAGCGGCCGCGATTACCAAGATTTGGTAAAGCGCGGCCGCGAGGGAACCGATTCGGCAGAACTTTCACTCCGGCGCCACGGGCTCTGACGTTTAGCGACTGGTCAGAACCCGGGCGCCCGGGGGATCAGAACAGGGCGCGCGCCAGCGCGCGCCGGGCGGCCGCGACCCTTGGGTCCTCGGGCCCGACCACCTCGAACAGCTCGAGCAGCCGCAGCCGCACGGCGTCCCGGTCGTCGCCCGCGGTGCGGGCCACGGTGTCGATGAGCCGCCCGAACGCGTCCTCGACGTGACCGCCCACCAGGTCCAGGTCGGCCGCGGCGATCTGCGCCTCGGGGTCCTTCGGCCTCTCGGCGGCGTCCTTGCGCACCTGCTGCGGGTCCATGCCGCCCACCCGGTGGAGCAACTCGGCCTGCGCGAGACCGAGTTTGGCCTCGCTGTTGCCCGGGTCGTCGGCGAGCACGTTCTTGTAGGCCTGCACGGCGCCGCCGAAGTCACCGGCGTCCAGGGCCTGTACGGCGGCTTCGAGCAGGGCGTCGTACGGCCCGACGGGCTCGGCCGCGACCGGCTGGTCGGCGTCCGGCGCGGCGTCGGCGTCGACGGTCAGGCCGGTGAGCCCGAACCGCTGCTCGGCGACCTCCACCAGCTGGTCGAGGGTCTGGCGGATCTGCGCTTCGCCGGCGGCCCCCTGGAAGAGGGGCAGCGCCTGCCCGGCGACGACCGCGAACACCGCCGGGATGCCCTGCACCCCGAACTGCTGCATCAGCATCTGGTTGGCGTCGACGTCGATCTTGGCGAGCAGGAAGCGGCCGTTGTACTCGACGGCGAGCCGCTCCAGGACGGGGCTCAGCTGCTTGCAGGGCTGGCACCACTCCGCCCAGAAGTCGATGACGACGGGCACTTCGGCGGACCGCTGCAGGACGTCCCGCTCGAACCCCGCCTCGTCGACGTCGATGACGAGATCTGCCGGGGAGACGGCCCCCGCGCCGCCCTGCCGGGCCGCTTCGGCGCGCGTCTGCTCCGCCTTCGCCTTGGCCTCCTGGGCCGCCTTCACCGCGGCGAGGTCGACGACTCCGCTCATGGACATGTTCCGTGGCTGCATGCGTCTATCCTCCCCTGTCCGCGCGCCTGCGTGAAAAGCGATCCCCGTACTTCCCGAACAACTTCGACACGAGCGCCCGGGTCCCCACCCGCGCCCTGCCGGATCCGGCCCGTGTACGTCCGTCACGGGCTTTCGCTACGAGTCGTAGCGTAATGGCACCGGGTGCCCGCGCAACACCGCCCCCCGGTGATCTGCCTCACGGAGGCGGGGAAAAAACCTGCGGTTATGGTCGAAGGCATGCAGATCCGCACTCCCGCCTGCCGTCCCGGCCGTCCGCGCAGCGCCGCCGCGGACACCGCGATCCTGGCCGCGACGCGGGAGGCCCTGGTCGAGCTGGGCTGGTCGAAACTGACCCTGGGGGACGTCGCCACGCGGGCCGGGGTCGCCAAGACGACCCTGTACCGCCGGTGGGCCGGCAAGAACGAACTGGTCGTCGACGCGGTCGCGGAACTCTTCGGCGAACTCGAACTCCCCGACCGCGGCAGCCTGGCGGCCGACATCGAGGGCGTGGTCCTTCAGTTCGCGGCGATCCTGGCCCGCCCGGAGGCCAAGAGCGGGCTGATGGCGGCCGTCGCCGAGTCCACCCGCGACGACGCGCTGCGCGAGCGCATCCGCGCCTCCATCGTCGACCCGCAGAAGGGGCTGGTCCTGGAGGGCCGGGCCCGCGCGCAGGCCCGCGGCGAACTCCCCCCGGAGACCGACCCGGCGGAGGCCGCGCGCACGGTCGACCTCATCTTCGACGTGGTCGCGGGGGCGGTGGTGCACCGCACCCTGGTCAGCGCGGAACCGGCCGACGAGGAGTGGGTGCGCGGCTTCACGCGCGTACTGCTGCAAGGCCTGTCGTCGGCGTCCCTCCCGGCCGACGACGCCTGAGGACGGCTGACCGGGGACGTCAGAAGACGCCTTCGGCTGCGGACGTCAGAAGCCTCCCGAGGACGCCTGGAGACGTCCGAGGGCGCCGGGCGGCCGACGACGGCCGCGGGGCAGCCGCCGGCCTGACGCGCCGGACCGCCGTACGCGCGCGTGGGCGTACGGCGGGGAGGGGTTACGGGGTCACGCCTCGACGGGCGCCGGGGCCGCGTCCGCGGTCCGGCCGGCCAGCTCGTGGCTGATCCTGCGCTCGACGAAGAACGCGGCCGTGGGGATCGTCCCGGCCAGCAGGACCCACAGCTGCTTGCCGACCGGCCACTTCGCCTTGGAGCCCAGGTCGAAGGCGAAGATCAGGTAGACCACGTAGAGCCAGCCGTGCGCGATGGCGATGACACGGGTGAAGTCCGCGGCGCCGTCCATGTCCAGGCCGTACTTGGCGATCATGCTCAGGCACAGCAGTACCAGCAGGACACCGGTGACGTAGGCCAGGACGCGGTAGCGGGTCAGCACGCTCTTTTTCATGAGGACGAGCGTAACCACCGGTTTTGGGGCGATCTTGCCCGGGTCCGGACCCGCCGCGCCGGCCCGTGCCGGGGTCCGGGCCCGTCCGTGCCGGTCAGTCCTCGAAGTCGTGCGCCGCCACGCGCAGGGGCCTCAGCATCGCGAAGATCTCCCCGCACTCCTCCGCGTCGTACACCCCGAGCCCGAAGTCCATCGCCATCAGGTCGCGGGTGGCGGCCTCGACGACCTCGCGGCCCTTGTCGGTGATGACGGCGAGCGTGCCGCGTCCGTCGTTGGGGTTGGGACGCTTGTCGACCAGGCCCGAACGCACCAGCCGGTCGACGGTGTTGGTCACCGACGTGGGGTGCACCTGGAGCCGCTCGCCGATCTTCGACATCGTCAGCTCGCCCTCCTTGGAGAAGGTGAGCAGCACCAGCGCCTCGTACCGCGCGAACGTCAGGCCGTACGGCTTGACCACGGCGTCCACCTCGGCGAGCAGGATCTGGTGCGCGCGCATGATCGACGTGATCGCGGACATGGACGGCACGTTCCCCCAGCGCTGCTTCCAGAGCTCATCGGCGCGGGCGATGGGGTCGAAAGGGAGACTGAGCGGTTTCGGCACGCCTCCAGACCTTACCGGCCGGTCACATCGCGGTCAGCCCCGTCTCGCCTGTCGGTCCCCCGAAGCGCCCGCGCCGGGAGCGCACGGCGCACGAGCCGACGGGGCCGGGGTCACACGGACGAGCGGCGGGGCGACGCGCGCGCGGCTGACGCGGCGTGTCCGCACCCCGCGACCGGGGCGGGGCCGGCCGGCGGCGGTGTCAGTAGAGGCTGCGCAGGCCGAGGACGTCGCCCTTGCCGAGGGTGCGGGCGGCGGTGGAGCAGGCGAACGAGCTGGCGTACATGGTGAGGTTCTCGTGTCCCTCGCCGGCGTGGCCCAGGCCGAAGACGTGCCCTGCCTCGTGCGTGGCGACGCTGCGCAGGTCGTACGCGCGCGTGCAGGCGTCCGACGGACGGTCGGTGAAGGCGAAGTCGCGGACGTTGAAGCGGACGTCTGCTTCCAGCAGTTCCTCCGGGCCGCCCGGCACCGGCCGGCTCCAGGAGCAGGTCGTGGCGACGGCGTCGGGGCCGATGTCGCCCGCGTCCCACACGCTCAGACCGTCCCGGTGCACGCAGCGGGCCTCGCGGTCGATGCCCGCCTCGTGGCCGGTGGTCAACAGGTACCGGGCCTTCGCGGTGACGGCGTCGTCGTAGCCGCAGTCGTTGCGGCTCGTGGTGATGGCGGCGACGGCGGACGAGAAGGCGTGCCGGGCCTCCGCGCGGGAGAGGTGGGCGGGCAGCGGTCCGTCGCCCAGGAACCACTCGTACGTGCCGTACTCCTTGCGTCCGGCGGTCGAGTACGCGCCGTCGGAGCAGGAGGCGGGGGCGTCGTCCCGGCGGTGCGGGCGGTACGGGCGGGCCTGCGCGTGCTCGGCGTCGTAGGCGTAGGAGACCGTGCCGTCGGGCGCGACGGCCACCGTGAAGCCGCGTGCCGAGCCGTCCGCCGTGAGGGCGTCGACGCTGACCGTGGTGCCGGGTTCGGGGACCGCCAGGCCCGCGCCGTCGTGGGTGACGACGCGGCCCACGGCGTGGCAGTCCCGCACCGACGAGCCCGCGGGGAAATCCTCCACGGTGAGTTCGCCGCGCGCGGGCGGGCACGCGGGCGGGTGAGCCGCCTCCCCCGCGCGGGCCGCCGCCAGCGACGCCGTCACCGTCAGTACGAGCGCCGTGAGCGCCCTGCCGAGACCGCCCGGTCCGCGCCGCCCTGCCACCGCACACTCCCCTTTCCGGCGCCGCGCCACGGCGCGGAACATGATCGACCGGGGAGACATTAGCCACGCGGCCGGGGAGGGGACCCCGCCTCTCCGTAGCCGTTCGGGTGACCGGCGGACGGGTGTGCAGAGCCGGGCTCAGGACGTCAGGTGCCGCTCCACGGTGGCCACCTTCGACGTCAGGCCGTCGGTGACGCCGGGGCGGATGTCCGCCTTCAGGACCAGGGAGACGCGGGGCGCCCGTTCCTCGACGGCGGCCACGGCGCGCCGGACGACGTCCATCACCTCGTCCCACTCGCCCTCGACGGAGGTGAACATGGCGTCCGTGCGGTTCGGCAGGCCCGACTCGCGGACGACGCGTACGGCTTCCGCGACGTACTCGCCGACGTCCTCGCCGACGCCCAGCGGGGTGACCGAGAAGGCGACGATCACGCGTTCACCACGCCTTCCTTGCGCACGCGGGAGGCGATGACCGCGTCCTCGGCCTCGCGGCGCAGCCTGCGCTCGGCGAAGAAGCCGCCGGTCGGCAGAACGGAGAGGACGAAGTAGAGGGCCGCGGTCTTCAACGACCACTTCGTGCGGTTCCAGGCGTCCGCCCAGAAGAGCACGTACAGGACGAACAGCAGGCCGTGGACCGCGCCCATCACGGGCACGCCGTTGAAGTCGGTGGTGCGCTTCAGCACGGAGCAGACGAGCAGCAGGAGAAAGGACACGGCTTCGGGGGCCGAGACCAGACGCAGTCGGCGGAGGGCGGAGGCGGTCTTCAGGTCCACGGGTCACCTTCGGGGAGGGCATGCGGCAGGGGCGGCTTGTGAACGCGCGCACAAGCGTTCGTCCATTGTGGCAAACGGTCCCCTTAAGGGTGCGGTCAGGGTCGTTCTCCACCCCCGGGTGCTGTTCCGCGCACCCGGGTGGCGGATACCTTCGCAGCGTGGCGATGTTTCGACTCCAAGGCAGCAAGGTGCTCGCCGTCGACATGACCGGGGACGCCGTGAAGGCGAAGAACGGCTCGATGGTCGCGTACGACGGACAGATGGCCTTCAAGAAGCTCAGCGGCGGCGGCGAGGGCGTCCGGGGCATGGTGACCCGGCGGCTCACCGGCGAGCAGATGACGGTGATGGAGGTGAGGGGGCAGGGCACGTGCTGGTTCGCCGACCGCGCTTCCGAGATCAACCTCGTCCGGCTCCAGGGCGACAAGCTCTACGTCGAGTCGAGCAATCTGCTCGCGACCGACGCGGGCCTGCGCACGGGCACGAGCTTCACGGGGCTGCGCGGCGCGACGCAGGGCAACGGGCTGTTCACGACGACCGTCGAGGGGAGCGGCCAGGCCGCGATCACCTCGGACGGGCCGGCCGTGGTGCTGCGCGTCAGCCCGCAGTACCCGCTGACCGTCGACCCGGGGGCGTACATCGCGCATCAGGGCGACGTCCGCCAGTCCTTCCAGTCCGGTGTGACGTTCCGCACCTTCATGGGCGAGGGCGGCGGCGAGGCCTTCCAGATCCGCTTCGAGGGGAACGGCCTGGTGTACGTCCAGCCGAGCGAGCGCAACACGATCGCGGGGGATGTGTGACATGACATTCCGCGAGATCAACTCCAAGATCGTCGAGGCGTCCGTGCTCCCCGGGCAGCGGCTCTACAGCCAGCGCGGCGCGATGCTCGCGTACCGCGGCGAGGTGTCGTTCACGCCCAACGTCCAGGGCGGGCAGGGCGGCGTGATGTCCATGATCGGGCGGCGGCTCGCGAACGAGTCCACGCCGCTGATGACCGTCGAGGGCAGCGGCACGGTCCTCTTCGGGCACGGCGGCCACCACGTCCAGGTCATCCGGCTCAGCGGCGACACGCTGTACGTCGAGGCGGACCGGCTCCTCGCCTTCGAGGGCACGCTCCAGCAGGGCACGATGTTCCTGGGCTCCCAGGGCGGGGTCATGGGCATTGTCCGCGGCCAGGTCAGCGGACAGGGGCTGTTCACCACCACCCTCAAGGGCCAGGGGGCCGTCGCCGTGATGGCCCACGGCGGGGTCTTCGAGGTCCCGATCACCCCGCAGCGCCCGGTCCACGTCGACCCCCAGGCCTACGTCGCCCACCACGGCGACGTCCGCAACAAGCTGTCGACCGCGCTCGGCTGGCGGGACATGGTGGGCCGCGGCTCCGGCGAGGCGTTCCAGCTGGAGCTGAGCGGCAGCGGTGCGGTGTTCGTCCAGGCGTCGGAGGAGAAGCTGTGAGCATGCACGGGGCTCCGGGCGGCGGCCCGACGGTCTACGACCCCATGACCCTGCCGGTCGACGACAACGTGAACAGCTACACCTTCTGCGTGGAGCTCAAGGGGAGCCAGTGGTTCCTTCAGAAGGGGAAGATGATCGCCTACTACGGGTCGATCGACTTCAACGGCGTGGGACACGGCCGGCTGGACCGTCTGGTGCGCACT
This sequence comes from Streptomyces sp. NBC_00704, assembly GCF_036226605.1. Classification (NCBI taxonomy): domain Bacteria; kingdom Bacillati; phylum Actinomycetota; class Actinomycetes; order Kitasatosporales; family Streptomycetaceae; genus Streptomyces; species Streptomyces sp. NBC_00704. The sequence continues at coordinate 5,602,741 of NZ_CP109000.1, read as the reverse complement.
TCCTTCCATTCGCCTCTGCACGCCAGCGACTGGGTGGTGGCGGAGGGCTCGGGCAAGATGCTCCTCGCCGACCGGGCCTTCGACGTGAATTCGTACGATCTGGACGACGGTAACCTGACCATTCGCTCGGGCAATCTGCTCGCTTTTCAGCCAAGCTTGTCGCTCAAGCAGTCGATCGTGCCGGGATTCCTCACGCTCATCGGAACCGGAAAGTTCGTGGCCGCATCCAACGGCCCGGTGGTGTTCATGGAACCTCCCCTCCGAGTGGACCCCCAGGCGCTCGTCGGATGGGCCGACTGCCCCTCCCCGTGCCACCACTACGACCACGGGTACATGACGGGTGTGATGGGCGGTCTACGTGCACTGACGGGCCTCGGCGGGGCCTCCGGCGAGGAGCACCAGTTCGAGTTCGTGGGCGCCGGGACGGTGCTGTTGCAGTCGACCGAGACGCTGATGGCGGAGCAGGCCACGGGGGTGGTTCCGCACGAGCCGGGAGTGCCCGGTTCCGGGGCCGGCGCGGGCGGGCACGGGGGTCCCGGAGCGCAATCCGGCGCACCGCGCCTTCCCGGACAGCTGGGGGACCTCCAGCGTCGCTTCGGGCTGTGAGCGGTAGTCTGCGGAGTGTGACATCGAACGCGTGCGCACCGTCACACCGCCCTCACTAGTTCACCTTTCAACATTTTAGGTAGACTTCATCTATGGAGACCGAAACGGCCACCCGGTGGCTGACCGATGCGGAGCAGTGCGCCTGGCGTACCCATCTGGAGGTCAACAGGCTGTTGACGTACCAGCTCGAAAAGGATCTCCAGCCGTTCAGCCTGACCATGAACGACTACGAGATCCTGGTGAACCTCTCCGAGTCGGAGGGCCACCGGATGCGGATGAGCGACCTCGCGTCCGCCACCCTCCAGTCCAAGAGCCGCCTCTCGCACCAGATCACCCGCATGGAGAACGCGGACCTGGTGCGCCGTGAGAACTGCGAGTCGGACCGCCGGGGCCTGTACGCGGTGCTGACCGAGCACGGCATGGAGACGATGCAGAAGGTCTCGCCGCACCATGTGGACTCCGTGCGGCGGCACTTCATCGACCTCCTCTCCCCCGAGGCCCTGACCGAACTCTCCAAGGCCCTCAAGCCCGTCGCGGAACACCTCCGCGGCCACCGGGGACGCCCGTAGGCAGCCTCCTCGGCGAGGGGCCCGTCGTCCGGTTCGTCCCCCGGACGCGGCGGCTCACCGGCGTCGGCGCACCCCGCCGACGTCCCCTGAACCGGTCAGGACGACACACCCCGGACAACCGGAAGGCGGAGCTCGAACAGGGCTCCGCCTTCCGGCGTCTGCCGGACCGTGAGCGTGCCGCCGTGCCGCACGGCGACGTCCCGGGCGATGGCCAGCCCCAGCCCCGCCCCGCCCTCGTCCCGGCCGCGGGCCGCGTCGAGCCGTACGAAACGCTCGAAGACGCGCTCCCGCTCCGCCTCGGGCACCCCGTCCCCGTCGTCGGCGACCGCGACGACCGCCCACCGCCTGCCCTCCGCCGTCTCCCGGCGCACGGTCACCGTGACGGCCGAACGAGCGTGCCGCTGCGCGTTGTCGAGCAGGTTGGCCAGCACCCGCCCCAACTGCCCCCGCGATCCGGCCACCTCCACACAACCGGCCTCCTCCACGCAGCCGGCCTCCCCGGCCACCCGCCCCAGGCCCGCGGGCTCCACCTGCACGGTCACGCCGGCCCGGTGCGCGGCCTCCTCGCGGGCCAGGGCCGCCAGATCGACCCGCCGCCCCGGCGCCGGCGCCTCCCCCGCGTCCAGCCGGGCGAGCAGCAGCAGGTCGGCGGCCAGACGTTGCAGCCGTACGGTGTCCTCGACGGCTCCCGCGACGTCCAGCAGTGCGGGATGCGCCGCGCCCACCTCCAGCTGGGTGCGCAGCGAGGCGATCGGGCTGCGCAGCTCGTGCGAGGCGTCGGCGATGAACCGGCGGCCGCGCTCCACGGACGCCTCCAGCGCGGCCAGCGTCTCGTTCGTGGTCCGGGCGAGGCGGGCCACCTCGTCGTGCGTGTCCGGCTCGGGCACCCTGCGGCCCAGGTCGGCGGAGGCCGTGATCGCGGCCATCTCGCGCCGGATCGCCTCCACCGGGCCCAGCGCCCGCCGGGTGACGAGCCACGTCACGCTCGCGACGACCGCGAGGAGCAGCGGGAAGCCGACCAGCAGCGCGGTGAGCGCCGTGCGCACCGCGCTCCGCTCGGCCCCCAGGGGCGCCCCCGCGTACACGGCGAGCGGTCCCTTGCGCGGGTCGTGGACCTCGACGACGGCGAACCGGTGGCCGGCGCTCTCCCCGTCGACGGTCGCCGAGCCGTCGGCGAAGCGGGTGTCGTCGTCGATCTCACCGGGGTCGAGGTCCTCGCCGGCCTCGCCGGGAGCGCCGTCCGCCCCGGACACGGCGATGCGCTCCACGTCCTCGCTCACGGCCACCCGGGCGCCGCCGGCGTCGAGGATCTGGACGGGCCGCTCGTCGTCGTCCATCGAGGAGAGGTCTCCGTACGGTGTGCCGACGGCGAGTTGGGCGGCGACGGTCCGCGCGGTCCGCTCGGCCTGGGCGTCGGCCTGCCCGGTCAGGTTGGCGCGCAGCGACAGCAGGACGGCCGTCCCGGCCGCGAGCAGGGCGACCGCGACGACGAGGGTGGCGCCGAGCGTCGCCCGCGCCCGCACGGAGCCGAACCGCCGCCTCACCGCGTCGCCTCCGGCCGCCGGGGCCGCTCCAGCCGGTAACCGGCGCCGCGCACGGTCGCGATGAGCCCGGCGCCCAGCTTGCGCCGCAGCGCGCTGACGTAGACCTCGACGATGTTGAGGTCGCCCTCGTAGGCGAAGTCCCAGACGTGGTCCAGGATCTCGGCCTTGGAGACCACCTCGCCCGCGCGCACCACGAGGTGCTCCAGCACGGCGAACTCCTTGGCGGTGAGCGCCACTTCGTGCTCGCTCAGGAACACGCGGCGGGCGGCGGCGTCCACCGTCAGCTCGCCCAGGACCTGCACCGGGGAGGCGCCGACGCCCTGTGCGCGCCGGCGCAGCAGCGCCTTCACCCGGGCGACCAGGACGACGTAGGAGAACGGTTTGGTGAGGTAGTCGTCCGCGCCCGTGTCCAGGCCCTCCGCCTCGTCGTACTCGCCGTCCTTGGCGGTGAGCATGAGGATGGGGAGGTCGTGGCCGGCGGCGCGCAGGGCGGAGCAGACGCGGTAGCCGTTCATGCCGGGCAGCATGATGTCGAGGATCAGCAGGTCGTACGGCGACCCGCCCGCCCGGTGCAGCCCCTCCAGCCCGTCGTGGACGACGTCGACGGCGTAGCCCTCGGCGGTCAGGCCCTTGGCCAGGGACAGGGCGAGGCGTTTCTCGTCCTCGACGATCAGCAGACGCATGGGGACAGGGTCCCAAACCGCACCTGAAGCGATCTTCAGGTGACTTCAGCATGCCTTCAGCCGGTCTCAGGCAGCTTGGGTCCCGTCGAAAGCGACACGAGCCGAAAGCGGCCCGCCGACCGATCCGGTCCGATCCGGTCCGATCCGGGCCGGGCCGGTCAGATGTGCCTTCGCCTCTTCCGTCGCGTCTCTTCCCGTCCCATCCCGTCCAGGAGGACTCCATGAAGCGCAAGTTGGTCATCGCCGCCGTCGCCGCGTCCGTCGTGATCGGCGGGGGTGCGGCGGTCGCCCTCGCCGACGACGGGCCGCACGACGGCCGGGCGCGGGGCGCGGCCGCCGGTCCGGCGGCGGCGGGCCGGTCCGAGGCGGCGGGTTCCTCGAAGCTCACCGCGGCGGAAGCGATCGGGGCCGCGCTGCGGCACACCCCGGGCACAGCGGTCGGCGCCGGCCTGGAGGACGACGGCGCCGACGCGGGCGCCTGGCACGTGGACGTCGTCAGGACCGACGGGTCCGAGTACACCGTCGCCCTCTCCCCCGCCGGCACGGTGACCGGCGCGCACCGCGACGCGGAGGACGACGCGGAGGACGCGGACGAAGCCCAGGACGACGACGCCGCCGACGCCGCCGAGGCGCGGGCCGAGCGGGCCGCGCTGAAGGGTGTGGAGGTCGACGCCCGCGAGGCCGCGCTCGCCGTCACCGGCAAGGGCGCGGTGACCGAGGTCGACCTCGACGCCGACGGCCGCGCCGCGGTCTGGAGCGTGGAGACCGCCGGGGGCGGCGAATGGCTGGTCGACCCGCGCACGGGCAAGGTCGCACAGGACCCCGACGCCTGATCGACTGACCACCGCCCGGCACTCCGGGAGCCCGGCACTCCGGCACTCCGGCAGGGCAAGGCGCCTGTGCGGTGGGGCTCACCCCTCCGTGAGGCCCGCCACCAGTTCGTCCGCCGCGCGGTAGGGGTCGAGCGTGCCGCTGACGATGCGTTCGGCGAGGGCGCTCAGCCTGCGGTCGCCGTGCAGGTCGCCGATGCGTTCGCGCAGGGCGGTGACGGCGATCGTCTCGACCTCGCGGGCCGCACGCGAGCGGCGCCGCTCGGCGAGGACGCCGCGCTCCTCCATCCAGGCCCGGTGCTTCTCCAGTGCCTGGACGACGTCGTCGACGCCCTCGGCGCGGGAGGCGACCGTCTTCACGATGGGCGGCCGCCAGTCACCGGGCGCACGGGCCTCGCCGAGGCCGAGCATGTGGTTCAGTTCCCGCGCGGTGGCGTCAGCGCCGTCCCGGTCCGCCTTGTTGACGACGTAGACGTCGCCGATCTCCAGGATCCCGGCCTTGGCGGCCTGGATGCCGTCGCCCATGCCGGGGGCGAGCAGCACCACGCTGGTGTCCGCCTGGGAGGCGATCTCCACCTCCGACTGGCCGACGCCGACCGTCTCGACCAGGATCACGTCGCAGCCCGCCGCGTCCAGCACGCGGATCGCCTGCGGGGCCGCCCACGCGAGGCCGCCGAGGTGGCCTCGGGTGGCCATGGAGCGGATGTAGACGCCGGGGTCCGAGGCGTGCTCGGACATCCGGACCCGGTCGCCGAGCAGCGCGCCGCCGGAGAACGGCGAGGACGGGTCGACGGCCAGCACGCCGACCCGCCTGCCCTGCCTGCGGTACGCGGTGACGAGCGCGGACGTCGTGGTCGACTTGCCCACGCCGGGCGAACCGGTCAGGCCCACGACGTAGGCGTTGCCGGTGAGCGGGGCCAGGGTCGCCATGACCTCCCGCAACTGCGGGGACGCCCCCTCGACCAGCGAGATCAGCCGGGCCACGGCCCGTGGCCGGCCTTCCCTGGCCTGGGCGGCCAGTGAGGAGACGTCCTGCATCACAGCTCCGTTCAGCTCCGTTCAGCTCTGTTCCGACCACGCCCGCACCCGGCCGTCTCCCCGGCCGCGCCCGTTCAGCTTCGACCGGTTCCGAGCGGAGGGCATGACGACCGCCGTCCGGCACGGGGGCCGTGCCGGCACGGTCCCCGCCGCCGGCCGGGTGACCGTCTCAGGCCTTGGCCACCCGGACGATCAGGGCGTCGCCCTGGCCGCCGCCGCCGCACAGCGCGGCCGCGCCGACGCCGCCGCCCCGGCGCTTGAGCTCCAGCGCCAGGTGCAGGACGAGCCGGGCGCCGGACATGCCGATCGGGTGGCCCAGGGCGATGGCGCCGCCGTTCACGTTCACCTTTTCCGTGGACACGCCGAGGTCCTTCATTGACTGGACGGCGACGGCGGCGAAGGCCTCGTTGATCTCGATCAGGTCGAGGTCGGCGACCTCCAGGCCCTCCTTCTTCAGCGCGTGGAGGATGGCGTTGGACGGCTGGGACTGCAACGAGTTGTCCGGACCGGCCACGTTGCCGTGGGCGCCGATCTCGGCGATCCACTGCAGGCCCAGCTCCTGCGCCTTGGCCTTGCTCATCACGACCACGGCCGCCGCGCCGTCGGAGATCTGCGAGGACGTGCCCGCGGTGATCGTGCCGTCCTTGGCGAACGCCGGGCGGAGCTTGCCGAGGGACTCGGCGGTGGTGTCGGCGCGGATGCCCTCGTCCTTGCTGAAGACGACCGGCTCGCCCTTGCGCTGCGGGATCTCGACCGGGGTGATCTCGGCCTCGAAGACGCCGTTCTTCTGCGCGGCGGCGGCCCTCTGATGGCTCAGCGCGGCGATCTCGTCCTGCTCGGGGCGCGCGATGCCCAGGCGGGTGTTGTGCTTCTCGGTGGACTCGCCCATCGCGATGTTCTCGAAGGCGTCGGTGAGACCGTCGTACGCCATCGCGTCGAGCATCTCGATGGCGCCGTACTTGAAGCCCTCGCGGGACTTGGGCAGCAGGTGGGGGGCGTTGGTCATGGACTCCTGGCCGCCCGCCACCACGATGTCGAACTCGCCCGCGCGGATCAGCTGGTCGGCGAGCGCGATCGCGTCGAGGCCCGACAGGCACACCTTGTTGACGGTGAGCGCCGGGACGTTCATCGGGATGCCGGCCTTGACGGCGGCCTGGCGGGCCGGGATCTGGCCCGCGCCGGCCTGGAGCACCTGGCCCATGATCACGTACTGCACCTGGTCGCCGCCGATGCCCGCACGGTCGAGGGCGGCCTTGATCGCGAAGCCGCCGAGGTCGGCTCCGGAGAAGGACTTGAGGGAGCCCAGCAGCCGTCCCATGGGCGTACGCGCGCCCGCGACGATCACCGAGGTCGTGCCGTTGGAGCCAGTCGAGTCAGTCATGAGCTGCGAATCCCCTTACCGGCCTGCACAGGCCGAGGAGTGAACGAGGGTTTACTTCGAATGTACTGAGTGGCACTCCGTGCCGTCATCGGGCCGTCAGTGTGATCGCGCGCACGTTGCGTAACCACCGCGGGCGCGCTGCACTGACACCATGCTGACGCGAATCGACCACATCGGGATCGCCTGCCACGACCTCGACGCGACCGTCGAGTTCTACCGTTCCACATACGGCTTCGAGGTGTTCCACTCCGAGGTCAACGAGGAACAGGGCGTGCGCGAGGCCATGCTCAAGATCAACGAGACGTCCGACGGAGGCGCCTCCTACCTGCAACTTCTCGAACCGACGCGCGAGGACTCCGCCGTCGGCAAGTGGCTCGCCAAGAACGGCGAGGGAGTCCACCACATCGCTTTCGGTACGGCGGATGTGGACGGCGACGCCGAGGACATCCGCTCCAAGGGCGTACGCGTTCTGTACGAAGAGCCCCGACGCGGCTCCATGGGGTCACGGATCACCTTCCTGCACCCCAAGGATTGCCACGGAGTACTGACAGAACTGGTCACATCGGCCCCCGTTGAGTCACCTGAGCACTGACCCTCGTACATATGGGCCGGTAGGGTTGGGCTCGGTCGCCGCTCACACCGGGGCGACCCGGTCCTGCCGTCCGGCGGCAGGACGCGGCCGGGGTCCGGGTTTCGGGGGACGAGCGTCGGGGCAGCAGCCCATGCTCCGTCGTTGATCTGACACCATTCCCCGGGAGCCCCGTCCGGCGGATGGACGGAGCTCGTTCGGCAAGCTTGCGACCAGGGACGGATGGGACCGCGCAGTGCGGGGCTACGAGAGCCAGGAGCGGGAACCGGCGGCTGACGTCGACCACCTGACTCGGTTCGAAGCCGAGATGAAGCGGCTGAAGACCGAGCGGGAAAAGGCGATCCAGCACGCCGAGGACCTCGGCTACCAGGTCGAGGTGCTGCGCGCCAAGTTGCACGAGGCGCGTCGCACCATCATGTCCCGGCCCGCCTTCGACGGCGGCGACCTCGGGTACCAGGCCGAACAGCTGCTGCGCAACGCGCAGATGCAGGCCGACCAGCTGCGCCAGGACGCCGAGCGCGAGCTGAGCCAGGTGCGGGCGCAGACGCAGCGCATCCTCCAGGAGCACGCCGAGCAGGCGGCCCGGCTCCAGGCGGAGCTGCACCAGGAGGCGGTCACCCGCCGCCAGCAGCTCGACCAGGAACTCGCCGAGCGCCGGCAGAACGTCGAGTCGCACGTCAACGAGAACGTGGCCTGGGCCGAACAGCTGCGCGCCCGCAGCGAGGCGCAGGCCCGCCGGCTGCTCGACGAGTCGCGGGCGGAGGCCGAGCAGGCCCTGGCGACGGCCCGCGCGGAGGCCGAACGCGTCGCCGCCGAGGCGCGCCAGCGGCTCCAGGCCGACGCCGAGGCGGCCCGCGCGGAGGCCGAGCAGCTCCTGCTGCGCGCCCGCACGGACGCCGAGCGGCTGCTGAACGCGGCCTCCACGCAGGCCCAGGAGGCCAGCGACCACGCCGAGCAGCTGCGCACCTCCACGGTCACCGAGTCCGACGCCGCCCGCCGCCAGGCCGGTGAGCTGAGCCGCGCCGCCGAGCAGCGCATGTCCGAGGCCGAGGAGGCGCTGCGCAAGGCGCAGGCCGAGGCGGACAAGGTGCTCGCGGAGGCGAAGGCGGCCGCGGAGAAGGCGCTCGCCGCCGCGGAGGCCGCCAAGGAGCAGCGCACCCGCACGGCCAAGGAGCAGGTCGCCCGGCTGGTCAGCGAGGCCACCAAGGAGGCCGAGACCACCAAGGCGGACGCCGAGCAGCTCGTCGCCGACGCGCGCGCCGAGGCCGAGAAGATCGTCGCGGAGGCCTCCGAGAAGGCCCGCACGCTCACCGCCGAGGAGAGCGCCACCCAGCTGTCGAAGGCGGCGAAGACCGCCGAGGACGTCCTCAACAAGGCGCAGGAGGACGCGCAGCGCACCACGAAGGCCGCCGCCGAGGAGGCCGAGCGGATCCGTCGCGAGGCGGAGACCGAGGCCGACCGGCTGCGCGCCGAGGCGCACGACATCGCCGAGCAGCTCAAGGGCTCGGCGAAGGACGACACCAAGGAGTACCGCGCCAAGACGGTCGAGCTTCAGGAGGAGGCCCGCCGGCTGCGCGGCGAGGCCGAGCAGCTGCGCGCCGACGCGGTCGCCGAGGGCGAGAAGATCCGCGCGGAGGCCCGCAAGGAGGCCGTCCAGCAGATCGAGGAGGCAGCCCGCTCCGCGGAGGAGCTGCTGTCCAAGGCGAAGGCCGACGCGGACGAGCTGCGCCAGAAGGCCACCTCGGACAGCGAGAAGGTGCGCACCGAGGCCATCGAGCGCGCCACCACGCTGCGCCGGCAGGCCGAGGAGGTCCTGGAGCGCACCCGCGCGGAGGCCGAGCGCTCCCGCGAGGAGGCGGTGGAGCTCGCCGAGACCATCACCTCGAACGCCGAACAGGCCGCGCGCGAGCTGCGCGAGGAGACCGAGCGGGGGGTCGAGGCCCGGCAGGCGGAGGCCGCCGAGGAGCTGACCCGGCTCCAGACGGAGGCGCAGGCGCGCCTCGCCTCCGCCGAGCAGGCGCTGACGGAGGCCCGTGAGGAGGCCGCGCGGATCCGCCGCGAGGCCGCCGAGGAGACCGACCGGCTGCGCTCGGAGGCCTCCGAGCGGATCCGTTCCCTTCAGCAGCAGGCCGAGGCGGAGGCCGACCGGCTGCGCACCGAGGCCGCGTCCGACGCGGCCGCCTCGCGCGCGGAGGGCGAGGCCGTCGCCGTCCGGCTGCGGTCCGAGGCCGCCGCGGAGGCGGAGCGGCTGAAGTCCGAGGCGCAGGACACCGCCGACCGGGTGCGCGCCGAGGCGCAGGCGGCGGCCGAGCGGTTGTCGGCCGAGGCGTCCGAGACGCTGGCCGCCGCGCAGGAGGAGGCCGTCCGGCGCCGGCGCGAGGCCGAGGAACTTCTCGGTTCCGCCCGCGAGGAGGCCGGCCAGGAGCGCGAGCGGGCCCGCGAGCAGAGCGAGGAGCTGCTGGCCTCGGCGCGCAAGCGCGTCGAGGAGGCGCAGACCGAGGCCGTCCGTCTGGTCGAGGAGGCGGACCGGCGGGCCGGCGAGATGGTGTCGGCGGCCGAGCAGCACGCGCAGCAGGTGCGCGACTCGGTGGCCGGGCTGCACGAGCAGGCGCAGGAGGAGATCACCGGGCTGCGCTCGGCCGCCGAGCACGCGGCGGACCGCACCCGGCGCGAGGCCGAGGAGGAGGCGGACCGGGTCCGCGCCGACGCCTACGCCGAGCGGGAGCGGGCCGCCGAGGACGCGAGCCGGGTCCGGCGCGAGGCGAGCGAGGCGTCGCAGGCCGCGCAGGAACTGGCCGACCGGACCCTCGGCGAGGCGATCGCCGAGGCGGAGCGGCTGCGTTCGGAGGCGTCCGCGCACGCCCAGCGGGTGCGCACCGAGGTCTCGGACGCCATCGCGCAGGCCGACCAGGACGCGTCGCGCACCCGGGCGGACGCCCGCGACGACGCCAACCGCATCCGTTCGGACGCGGCGGCGCAGGCCGACGCCCTCATCAACGAGGCCCGCAGTGAGGCGGAGCGGCTGCAGAGCGAGACCCTCGCGGAGGCCGAGCGGCTCCAGTCCGAGACGATGGCGGAGGCCGAGCGGCTGCGGTCGGAGTCGGTCGCGAAGGCGGAGAAGCTGATCCAGGACGCGTCCGGCGACGCGGAGCGGCTGCGCGCCGAGGCCGCCGAGACCGTGGGGTCCGCGCAGGCGCACGCGGAGCGGATGCGGACCGAGGCCGAGCGCGTCAAGGCGGAGGCCGCGGCGGAGGCCGACCGGTTGATGAGCGTGGCCCGCGAGGAGGCCGACTCGACGCTGGACGAGGCCCGCAAGGAGGCCAACAAGCGGCGCTCCGAGGCGGCCGAGCAGGTCGACACCCTCATCACGGAGACGGCGGCCGAGGCGGACAAGCTGCTCACCGAGGCGCAGCAGCAGGCGCAGAAGGCCACGGCGGACGCGGAGGCGCAGGCCGACTCGATGGTGGGCGCGGCCCGCAGCGAGGCGGAGCGGCTGGTGTCCGAGGCGACCGTCGAGGGCAACTCGCGGGTGGAGAAGGCGCGTACGGACGCCGACGAGCTGCTGGTCGGCGCCCGCCGGGACGCCACGGCGATAAGGGAGCGGGCGGAGGAGCTGCGCGACCGCATCACCGGCGAGATCGAGGCGCTGCACCAGCGGGCCCGCCGCGAGGCCGCCGAGACGATGCGGTCGACCGGCGACCGCTGCGACGCGCTCATCAAGGCGGCCGAGGAGCAGCTCGCCAAGGCGCAGGCGAAGGCGAAGGAGCTGGTGTCGGACGCCAACTCCGAGGCCGGCAAGGTCCGCATCGCCGCGGTGAAGAAGGCCGAGGGGCTGCTCAAGGAGGCCGAGCAGAAGAAGTCGACGCTGGTGCGCGAGGCCGAGGAGCTGAAGGCCGAGGCGATCCGGGAGGCGCGGCGCACGGTCGAGGAGGGCAAGCGGGAGCTGGAGGTCCTGGTGCGCCGGCGCGAGGACATCAACGCCGAGATCTCGCGGGTCCAGGACGTGCTGGAGGCGCTGGAGTCGTTCGAGGCGCCGGCCGGGGGCAAGGACGGTGCGGTGAAGGCGGGCGCGGCCATCGGAGCCCCTCGATCGGGTGGGAAGTCGCCGGACGGCTAGCGGAATGTGTGGATTGCGTTAAATTCTGGGGCCTTTGAGTGCACCTTTGGCAAGCGGTCCGCCGCCGAGCCACCCAAAAGGGGTGTCATTCTCCAGATCAAACACGCATACGCTCGATGACACACCGCAAAGGCCCCTAGGATTCCACCTATCACCTCACCGGTCTCATTCGACAGGAACCCCATGAGCGACACTTCCCCCTACGGCTTCGAGCTTGTGCGGCGTGGGTACGACCGCGCTCAGGTGGACGAACGCATCTCGAAGCTCGTCTCCGACCGTGACAGCGCTCTGGCCCGTATCACTGCTCTGGAAAAGCGCATCGAGGAGCTTCACCTCGAGACGCAGAACGCCCAGGCCCAGGTAAGCGACGCGGAGCCGTCGTATGCCGGTCTCGGCGCGCGTGTCGAGAAGATCCTCCGCCTCGCCGAGGAAGAGGCCAAGGATCTGCGCGAGGAGGCCCGTCGCGCGGCCGAGCAGCACCGTGAGCTGGCCGAGTCCGCGGCCCAGCAGGTGCGCAACGACGCGGAGTCGTTCGCCTCGGAGCGCAAGGCGAAGGCCGAGGACGAGGGCGTCCGGATCGTCGAGAAGGCCAAGAGCGACGCGTCGCAGCTGCGTTCCGAGGCGCAGAAGGACGCGCAGTCGAAGCGTGAGGAGGCCGACGCCCTCTTCGAGGAGACCCGCGCGAAGGCCGCACAGGCCGCCGCCGACTTCGAGACCAACCTGGCCAAGCGCCGGGAGCAGTCGGAGCGCGACCTCGCGTCCCGTCAGCAGAAGGCGGAGAAGCGTCTCGCGGAGATCGAGCACCGCGCGGAGCAGCTGCGCCTGGAGGCGGAGAAGCTGCGCACCGACGCCGAGCGCCGCGCGCGTCAGACCGTCGAGACGGCCCAGCGTCAGGCCGAGGACATCGTGGCCGACGCCAACGCCAAGGCGGACCGGATCCGTTCGGAGTCGGAGCGCGAGCTGGCGGCTCTCACCAACCGCCGCGACTCGATCAACGCCCAGCTGACGAACGTCCGCGAGATGCTCGCCACGCTGACCGGCGCCGCGGTGGCCGCGGCCGGCACGCCGTCCACGGACGACGAGCCGATCTCCCGCGGGGTTCCGGCGCAGCAGTCCCGGTAACGTCCGGGGGCACGGCGGCCGAACGCCGGTGAAGCCCTTTGCCACTCCGGTGGCAGAGGGCTTTGGCGCGTTCTAGCGTGGCCGCATGATCGAGCTCGAGGGCCTGACGAAGCGGTACGGCGAGAAGGTGGCGGTGAACGATCTGACGTGCACCGTCAGACCGGGCATCGTCACGGGCTTCCTCGGGCCCAACGGCGCCGGCAAGTCCACGACCATGCGGATGATGCTGGGCCTGGACCGGCCGACGGCCGGGGACGTGCGGATCGACGGGCAGCACTACGACCGGCTCAAGGACCCTCTGAAGTACATCGGCGCCCTGCTGGACGCGAAGGCCATGCACGGCGGGCGCAGCGCGTTCAACCATCTGCTGTGTCTGGCGCAGAGCAACGGCATCCCCCGCGGCCGGGTGCACGAGGTGCTGGACACCGTCGGTCTGACGGCGGTGGCGGGGAAGAAGGCGAAGGGGTTCTCGCTGGGCATGGGCCAGCGGCTGGGCATCGCGGGGGCGCTGCTCGGCGACCCGCGGATCCTGATGTTCGACGAGCCGGTCAACGGGCTCGACCCCGAGGGCATCCACTGGATCCGCAACCTGATGAAGACGCTGGCCGCGCAGGGGCGGACGGTGTTCGTCTCCTCGCATCTGATGAGCGAGATGGCGCTGACGGCGGACCATCTGGTGGTCATCGGGCAGGGCCGGCTGCTCGCCGACACCTCGATGGCCGACTTCATCGCGCAGAACTCGCGGTCGTACGTGCGGGTGCGCACCCCCGAGCGCGAGCGGCTGCTCGACGTGCTGCACGCGGCCGGGACCACCGTCGTGCAGGCCGGCGACGGGGCGCTGGAGGTGGACGACGGCAAGCCCGAGCACATCGGGGAGCTGGCCGCGCGCCACCGGGTGGTGCTGCACGAGCTGAGTCCCCAGCGGGCCTCGCTGGAGGAGGCGTTCATGCAGCTGACCGCCGAGTCGGTGGAGTACCACGCGCATTCGGACGCGCCGCCGCAGAAGCGGTGGGGCGACGACGGGACGAGGAGCTGACGATGGCGGCGACCCAGGTCATCCGGTCCGAGTGGACCAAGATCCGGTCGGTGGCGTCCACCGTGTGGACGCTCTCCCTCTCGGTGATCGTCACCGTCGCCCTCGGCATGCTGATCTCGGCGCTGTCGAACAACGACTTCGACGACATGAGCCGCGACGACCGGCTCTCCTTCGACCCGACGTTCATCAGCTTCGCCGGGATGGGCCTCGGCCAGCTCGCGATGATCGTGTTCGGGGTGCTGGTCGTGTCGAACGAGTACAGCACGGGCATGATCCGCACCTCCCTGGCCGCGGTGCCGCAGCGCGGGGCGTTCATGTTCAGCAAGATCGTGGTGGCGGGCGGACTGGCGCTGGCGGTCGGCCTCGTCACCAGCTTCGTCACGTTCTTCCTCGGGCAGGCCATGCTCGGCTCGCACCGGGCGGAGATCGGTGACAGCGGGGTGCTGCGCGCGGTGATCGGCGGCGGCCTGTACATGACGCTGATCGCCCTGTTCTCGATGGGTGTGGCGACGATGCTGCGCTCGCCGATGCTCTCGCTCGGCATCCTGATGCCGTTCTTCTTCCTGATCTCCAACATCCTCGGCAACGTCTCCGCGACGAAGAAGATCGGCCAGTACCTGCCCGACCAGGCCGGCAGCAAGATCATGCGGGTGGTGACGCCGATCGACGACGACACCCCGTACGGGCCGTGGGGCGGCTTCGCCATCATGGCCCTGTGGGTGGCGGCCGCGCTGGCGGGCGGCTACCTGCTTCTCAAGCGGCGCGACGCCTGATCGGAGCCCGCGCCTGCGAGGGGGGACGGCCTGTGACGCGGGACGGCGCCCGGCCGGTACGGCGCCTGGCACGACGGGACGGGTCACGCTTCGGTCTTTGCTTTCATTTGAGCGGAACCGTCAGCGCCCCGATATCCTCCTAACCCTTACGGGGGCGTGTGCCCTGCTGTCCTGATCCTTTCGATGGGTGCGGAGCATGATCGAAGCAGTCGGCCTGACCAAGCGCTACGGCGACAAGACCGCTGTTCACAACCTTTCCTTCCAGGTACGGCCCGGCGCGGTGACGGGCTTCCTCGGTCCGAACGGCTCGGGCAAGTCGACGACCATGCGGATGATCCTCGGCCTGGACAATCCGACGGCGGGCACGGTGACGATCGGCGGCTACCCGTACCGCAAGCTGCCGAACGCGGCCCGGCAGGTGGGCGCGCTGCTCGACGCCAAGGCGGTGCACGGCGGCCGGCACGCCCGCAACCACCTGCTGTGCCTGGCCCAGCTGTCCGGCATCCCGGCCCGCCGGGTCGACGAGGTGCTCGGCGTCGTCGGCCTCCAGGACGTGGCCAGAAAGCGCTCCAAGGGTTTCTCCCTGGGCATGGGCCAGCGGCTCGGGATCGCGGCCGCGCTGCTCGGCGACCCGCAGGTGCTGCTCTTCGACGAGCCGGTCAACGGCCTCGACCCCGAGGGCATCCTCTGGGTGCGCAACCTGATGAGGTCGCTGGCCGCCGAGGGCCGCACGGTGTTCGTCTCCTCGCACCTGATGAGCGAGATGGCCCTGACCGCGGACCACCTGATCGTCATCGGGCGCGGGCAGCTGCTGTCCGACATGAGCGTGACGGACTTCATCTCGGCCAACTCCGCCGACTTCGCCCGGGTGCGCACCCCGCACACCGACCCGCCGCTGCGCGAGAAGCTGGCGTCGGCGCTGACCGAGGCGGGCGGCCATGTGCTGCCCGAGCCGGACGGAGCGCTGCGGGTGACGGGTCTGCCGCTGCCCCGCATCAGCGACATCGCCCACGACACCGACGTCCGGCTGTGGGAGCTGTCGCCGCACCAGGCCTCGCTGGAGGAGGCGTACATGCGGATGACGCAGGGCGCCGTCGACTACCGCTCGACCATCGACCAGAAGGCCGGGCTCCAGCAGCAGTTGCCGCCCGGCGTCCAGCCGCCGGTGCCGATGCCCGTGCCGGGCCAGGGCCAGCCGGGCTGGTACGCCCCGCCGCCCCCGCAGCAGGGCTACGCGCCCCCGCAGCCCGCGCAGACGCCTCCGGCGGCCTCCTACGGGGCGTACGGCGCCCAAGGCGCGCCCGGGGCGGCTCCCGGGCCCGGTGGGGCCAACCCGTACGCGGCGGCCGCCCAGCCGCCCGCCCAGGCCCCGGCGGAGCCGGCCGCGGCGCCGGCCCCCGCCCCGGCGCAGCCCTCCGCCGCCACTCCGGCCTCTGATTCCTCCCCCGCCCCCGACGCAGCCCCGACCAAGTCCGAGGACGCCCGATGAGCACCCCGCAGCACCAGCCGCCGCAGGCCGCGCCCGCCTGGCAGGCGCCCGGCCCCTCGTACGCCCAGGCCGGCCCCGGCTACACCTCGCCGATCCCCGTCGTGCGCACCCACCTCGGGCACGCCGTCGCCTCGGAGTGGACCAAGATCCGGTCGGTGCGGTCCACGATGTGGACGCTGGGCGTGTTCGTGCTGCTCGTCGTCGGCGTCGGCCTGCTGGCCGGCGCGGTGGTCGCCGCGAGCGCCTCGGAGAGCGACCTCTCGGACGAGACCGCCCTGCCGTTCGGGTTCTTCGGGCTCCTCCTGGGCAGCATGTGCGTCATCACGCTGGGCGTGCTGACCACGGCCTCGGAGTACGGCACCGGCATGATCCGCACGACCATGGTGGCCTGCCCGTCGCGCGGGCGGGTCCTCGCGGCGAAGGCCGTCGTGTTCTTCGCCGTCGCCTTCGTGGTGACGCTCCTGTCGTCCGGCCTCGTCGCCCTGGTGCACGTGGGCATGCTGGGCGACGCCCGGCAGCCGACGGGCGGGGAGTGGCTGAAGGCGACGGTCGGCGTGTCCCTGTACGTCGCGCTGCTCGGCCTGCTCTCGCTGGCCGTCGGTTCGATCATCCGGCACTCCGCGGGCGCGATCACCATCATGATCGGCCTCCTGCTGGCCCCGCTGGTCATCGCGATCTTCATGTTCTCGTCCTCGCTGGAGGACCTGCGCCAGGCCCTGTTCGAGTACTCGATCCCGAACCAGATGAGCGTCTTCTACGCGACCTCGCTCAGCGAGAGCGGACCGAGCGGCTGGGACCCGCTGTGGATCGCGCTGGGCGTGACCGCCGCCGCGCTCGGCGCCGCCTTCGCCCTGCTGGAGAAGCGGGACGTCTGACCCGCCGCGAGGCAGCCCGCTCCACGTGGGGCCGAGGCTAGAACCTCGGTGCGTTACGGGACCGCTGCACCCCCGGGGTGCGGCGGTCCCGTGCGTTCCAGCACGCCTTGTGCCAGTGCCGGCGGTCGTCCACGCCCGCGTGCTCGGGCCAGGCGACGACGTGCGGGACGCCGTCGGGGATGAGCTGGTCGCAGCCGGGGCATCGGTAGGCCTTGCCCTGCGCGCTCGAACCCGCCACGTGGCGCACGCTCCACCGCTCGCCCTGCCAGGCCTCCGCCGACTGCCAGCCGCCGTAACGGCCCGCGCCGTCGTCCTCGGCGCTCCGGCCGGACGAGCTCTCACCCTTGGGTCGGTTGCGGCGCGGGGACACGGGACACCTCACGGGACTCTGCGGGAAGCGGGTTCGGCGTCCAGCGTACGCGGCCCGGACCGGGGCGCCCGTAGGTCGGCCGCCCCCGCAAGTCACCCTGCTGGACGCCGCATTCTGCAGACAATCCGGAAATCTCTTCGCCAGGCCGTGTCCTCGGCACGTGTCGGACGGTTATGCCCGGTGGGGGAGCTCCGCGTCGGAGCCAAGGAAGCAGGAATGTCCATGCGTGTCGGAAGTTTCGTGTTGGGAGCCCAGTTCCCCGGCCAGGGCCAGGGGGAGGCGCTGCACCGCGCCGTCCGCTCCGCCGAGGTGGCCGAGGAGGCGGGCCTGGACTCGGTCTGGCTGGCCGAGCACCACTTCGTGCCGTACGGCACGTGTCCGTCGGCGGTCACGCTCGCCGCGCTGCTGCTGGGCCGCACGCGGCGCATCCGGGTCGGCACGGCGGTCAGCGTACTGCCCACCGTCCATCCCGTGGCCCTCGGCGAACAGGCCGCCCTGCTGCACCTGACGAGCGGCGGCCGCTTCTCGCTGGGCGTGGGCCGCGGCGGCCCGTGGGTCGACCTGGAGGTCTTCGGCGCCGGGCTGCGCGCGTACGAGCAGGGGTTCCCGGAATCACTCGATCTGCTGGTGCGCTGGCTGCGCGAGCCCTCGGTGGGAGCGGACGGCGAGCGGTTCCGCTTCCGCGAGGTCCCCGTCGTCCCCCGGCCGTCGGAGGCCCTGACCGAGACGGCGGGACCGGAGGTCGTCGTGGCGTGCACCTCCCCGGCGAGCGTGCGGCTGGCCGCCGAGCGCGGGCTGCCGATGCTGCTCGGCATGCACGTCGGGGACGAGGAGAAGGCCGAGATGGTCGCCCAGTGGCGGCACTGCGCGCGCGCCGCCGGCCGCTCGGGGGACGAGATCCGGGGCGCGGCGCATGTGTCGGCGGGCGTCTGCCAGATCGCGGACCGGCGCACGGACGCGGTGGAGACGCTGGTGAAGGCGATGCCGGGCTGGCTCAGGCAGGGCCTGGACGCGCATGTGACGGTGGACGGCCGAGCCCGCAGCATGCGGGACCCGGTGGCGTACACCGAACTGCTCTGCGGACTGCACCCGGTGGGCACCCCGCGGTTGTGCGCCGACCGCCTCGCGGCGACCAGCGAACGGACCGGCATCTCGCGCTTCGCGCTGCTCGTCGAGGGCTCCGGCGACCTCGCGGCCACGGAGGAGAACGTATGGCGGCTGGGCTCGGAGGTGCTCCCCCACCTCCGGTGAACAGCCCAGCCGACCCTGAGGCCTGCCGCTCCCGTGTCTGTGGAACCTCCCGCGTCAGGAGCGGCAAGCGACAGCCTCACCGGTTCAGCAGTCCCGGAATTCCGGGGACTGGTTCAGCACCTGGCTGCGGACCGAGGTGAAGCGGCCGAGCTTCTCGTCGACCGCGGGGTCCAACGGGAACACCGCCACCCGGTGGCAGTTCTGGAAGGCCAGCCGCACACCGAAGTGCCGTTGCAGCGCACCGCGTATGGCGTCACTCGCGAGCGCGCGCAGCAACTGCCCGCGTGCCTGCTCGTCCGGCGGGGGCGTCTGGTTGTCGGCGAAGTCCGCGCCGTCCACCTTCAGCTGGGCCACCAGGGAGCTGACCATCTCCCATGCGTAGGGCAGGGAGGTCCGGACGCAGTCGACGAATTGTGCTTCGTCGACCTCGCCTCGCTCGGCCTGTTCGAGTAGGGCCGGTGAGACGTCGAGCGACATGGGTACTCCTCTCGCACCCCCAAAACAGCAGGGGTTGCCGGACAGGGACGGGAGTCCGCATGCCGAAACACCGCACACGCTGAGTACACGCATCGCGACCTCCCGTTCCCTACGGTAGGCAACGGACGGTGACCGCACCAGGAGAATGGGCACATAGGGAACCTGGGTTGGGCTCACAATCGGCCACTGTCGAGCGCCCGCCGAAGGATCTTTTTCCAGGGCGAATCGCTTGGGGGCGGGGGCGTCGGATAGCGTTGCGCCCCATGCGTCTCGTCATCGCCCGGTGCTCCGTCGACTACGCCGGCCGGCTCACCGCCCATCTCCCTTCCGCTCCCCGCCTCATTCTGGTGAAGGCGGACGGCAGCGTCTCGATCCATGCGGACGACCGCGCCTACAAGCCCCTGAACTGGATGTCGCCGCCCTGCACGCTCAAGGAGGGCGCGGGCGACGAGGAGGGCGTGTGGACCGTCGTCAACAAGGGCGGCGAGAAGCTCATCATCACGATGGAGGAGATCCTCCACGACTCGTCGCACGAACTGGGCGTCGATCCCGGCCTGATCAAGGACGGCGTGGAAGCGCACCTCCAGGAACTGCTCGCCGACCGCATCGAGACCCTCGGCGAGGGCTACACCCTCATCCGCCGCGAGTACATGACGGCCATCGGACCGGTCGACATCCTGTGCCGGGACGCGGCGGGGCAGACCGTCGCGGTGGAGATCAAGCGGCGCGGCGAGATCGACGGCGTCGAGCAACTCACGCGCTATCTGGAGCTGTTGAACCGCGATCCGCATCTCGCGCCGGTGCGCGGCGTCTTCGCGGCCCAGGAGATCAAGCCCCAGGCCCGTGTGCTGGCCACGGACCGCGGCATCGGCTGCACGGTCCTCGACTACAACGCCCTGCGCGGCATCGAGGACGACAAGCTGCGCCTGTTCTGAGCACACCCGCGCGATCCGGACCGTCCCGCGCGCGGGACGAACGGGAACGGGCCGGTTCCCCTGCGGAACCGGCCCGTTCCCGTGTGTCCGCGGGCTCGGGCGGGCTAGAGCACTTCGTCCGGCGTGGCGGGCGGGACGGCGTCCGCGGCGGGCCCGGTGGAGGTGAGGGAGCCGCCCGGCGCGGACGACATCGGACTGCCCGCCGAGTTCGAAGTGTCCCCGGTCGGCGTCCCGGTGGGTTCCTCGGTTTCCGACGCGGAAGGGCTCGGCGAACCGGACGAGCTCGACGACGCCGACTGCGAGGGCGTCGCCGAGGGCCCGGTGCTGTGGCTGGGCGACGTGGAGGGCCTGGGCGTGCTCGACGGCGAGCTGCCGTGCCCGGGACCGCCGGGGGAACCGGTGGCGTCCGGGGACGGTTCGGCCGGTCCCGTGGGCGAGGGGTCGTCCGTGGTGCCCATCGTGCCGTCCGGACCGGGGTCGGTCGGCCCGCTGGTCGCCTCGCCGGTGTCGGAGGACGAGCCGGCGTCGCCGGGGGTGTCGTCGTTCGGGTCGTCGCCGTTCTGCCCGGCGTCGGCGGTCGGGTTGACGCCCACCCGGTCGGAGGGGTTGTGGGCGTCGTTGTCGGAGGTCGCGCCCAGCGTCACCACCGTGCCGAGCACGGCGACGAGCAGCGCGCCCGCGCCGGCCGCGACGAGGTTGCGCCGGGCCAGGCCCCGCAGGCCGCCGCGCTGGTGCTTGGCCGGCCCGAAGGGCCGGGCGGGCGGTTCGCGGCGGGCGACGAGGGTCTCCGCCTCCGGCGCGAAGGACGGGAGCGCCGCCTGGACGGCGCGCGGCGCGGGCGCGGACTCCTCGTGGCGTGCCTCGGGCGTCTCCTCGTCGGCGGCCACGGGCGGGGTCGTCGTCGGCAGGCCGGGTATGTCGCCGGAGGCGTCGGCGACCAGGGCGAGGGCGCGCCGGCCGGCCACGGTGCCGCGCTTGTCGGAGATGACCCCGCGCAGCGCGAGGGAGGCCTCCAGCTCGGAGCGGGCGCGGTCGAGGTCGCCGGTGCACAGGGCGAGGACGCCCAGTTCGTGGTGGAAGTAGGCGCGGTCGCCGGACTCGCCGGCCAGCCGGGCGGCTTCGGCGCCCTCGTGCAGGGCGCTCGCCCAGGCCCGCCAGTGCAGCCCCGCGGCGAAGGCGGGGGCGGCGGTGCGGGCGAGCCGGACCGCGGTGGCCTCCTCGCCCTCTTCGGGGCGGGTGGTGGCGGGGACGAGGGCGGCGAGCGCGGCGAGCACCGCGTCGGCCTCGGCGCACACCCGCTCGGGGGTGACGGAGGGGTGTCCGGCCCACCAGGCGTAGTGCTGGGCGGCGGCCAGGACGCGGGCCTCGACGTCGTCGGCGTATCCGGCGGCCTCCAGCTGGGTCCGCACGCCGACGGCGAGGCGGTAGCGGGTGCCGACCGGGGAGACGAGTCCGCAGGCGGCCAGTTCGCCGAGGGCCGCGTCGGCGTGGGTGTCGCCGACCAGGGCGGGCAGGTGCGCCTGGTGCGGGACCTCGCCGCCCAGGGCGACGGCGAAGCGCAGGGTGGCGCGGGCAGAGGCGCTCAGGCGGGCGGCGAGCAGCGGCGCGGGCGCGGCGGCCTCGCCGAGGGAGGGCAGGGGTATCTCCTCCGCCTCACCGGCCCCGGCGGCGGCCTCGGCCGGTGCGGGGAGCGGCCGGGCGTCCTCGAAGACGCCGAAGGCGTCGACCGCGTCGGCGTCGGCGCGCAGCCGGTCGCGCTGCCGGAGCAGGGCGCCGGCCTGGACGAACCGCAGCGGCAGGCCCTCGGACTCGAACCAGAGGTCTCCGGCCCAGTTGGCCTCCTCCTCGGTGAGGACCCGGCCGACGGCCTGCTCGATGACCTCGACGCCGCCGGCGCGGTCGAGTCCGGTGAGGGCGACCTCCTCGACGGCGGACTCCGCGGAGGGGGCGGGGGCGTCCGGGGCGGCGCCGAGGAGGAAGGCGCATTCGGGCGTCGCGTCGAGCAGTTCGTCGAGGGCGGCGCCGCCGAGGTCGGTGTCGTCGACGACGACGACCGCGCCGATCCCGCGGACGAGGTCGCGCAGCTCGTCGTCTCCGGGGCGGTGCCGGGGGGCGTCGTGGACGGCGTGGAAGAGCTCGCGCAGCAGGTCGGAGGCGGTGCGGCCGAAGCCGCTGAGGCGGACGACGCCGTCGGGGGCGAGGTCCTCGCAGTCCTCGGCGACGAGGTCGAGGAGACTGGTGCGGCCGGATCCGGGGGCGCCGGTGACACGGACGGAGCGGCCGCGGGCGAGCAGGCGGACCAGTTGTTCGCGTTCGTCCTGGCGGCCCTGGAGCGGCCACGGGGTGCGGGCCGGGCCGGCGGGGGCGGGCGGCCGGGCGGCGCGTTCGGTCTCGGCGCGCTGCTCGGGCGTGCGCTTGCCGGGCGGTCCGCCGTCCTGCTCGCCGGGCGGACGCCGTTCCATCTCGCTGCCGTCCACCGGGTTGACGGTGAGCAGGTGTTCGCCGACGACGATGCGCACGGTACGGGCCCGGGCCGGCTGGTGCTGGCCGAAGTCGGGTGTGAGGGGGTCCCGGGAAGGGCGTGGGCGCGGCGCTGTCCCGTCGCCGTCCTGCCCGTACTCCTCGGGTCCCCGCGGGTTCGGGTCCATAGGTTCGAGCCCCCCAAAAGCGTCGTGTGGCGGTAGCCCCTCCCGGCCTTGCTGCACACTGCGCTGTCGCTTCTGGTCCGGTGCCCGCTCGAGGCTGAGAGCGGCGGGCAGACGAACCGTAAACCTTCGCACAGTATCCACGACAGCCCGGGGTGCCGCCCCGCCCGAAGCGTCACGGTCTTGTGAGGATTGCGCCCGTCACACGATTCCCGTGCAGGCCAAGGCCCCCGTGGGTCACACCCGGGGCAGCGACTCCACGCCGATGCCGCCCTCGATGGCGAGGATGCGGTGCAACCGGGTGGCCACCAGGAGGCGTTGCATCTGCGGGGGTACGCCGCGCAGCACCAGCCGCCGGCCGCAGCGACCCGCCCGTCGGTGGACGCCCATGATGACGCCGAGTCCGGTGGCGTCCCAGGAATCCAGTTCGGACAGGTCGAGCACCAGGTCGCCGACTCCGTCGTCGACGGCCGTGTGCAGGGCCGTACGGGCGTCCGCCGCGCTGCGGACGTCGAGACGGCCCCCGACGACCAGCTCGACGTGGTCGCCCCTGATGTGCATAGCGCTCCCCTAAGCGTGCGTCTCGTGCTCCGCGGTGTGATGTCCGGTGGTGCGTTGCATCCTCTGACTGCGTGAAGCGGCCGGAGGTTGCCGTCTGTGAGCGAACCGATACCGAATTCACCCGCAGGGGTGAGGCCCGTGGGGCCTGTGCGGTGTGCGCCTGTAGAAGCCCTGCCCGCTCACGCGTCCGATGTCACCGGCGTTCAACCATCCGGCGCAGCCGTTCCGGCCGCCCGTCCGGTCGAGTCCCGGCCGAGGGCCCGGCCGACCGTCCGGTTGCCCGTCCCTGTACCTGTCCGTGTGCCTCTGGGCCGGAGATTAGCGGTCGGGGGGCGCTGTGTGACCGGTTAGTAACGCGTTTCACGTCTCAGGGCGTGAGACGCCGGTCACGTCGTCAAATCCTGCCCGATTCCCACCGATTGGCCCTGAAGTGACCCCGTGGCCGGCGCAGTGACGAACGGAACGGAACGCGTCCGCGGGGACGGTCTAGATTGACGGCATGGTCAATTTGACGCGCATCTACACCAGGACCGGCGACCAGGGCACCACGGCCCTCGGCGACATGAGCAGGGTCGCCAAGACCGATCTGCGGATCTCCGCGTACGCGGACGCCAACGAGGCGAACGCGGTGATCGGCACGGCGCTCGCGCTGGGCGGGCTCGACGAGGAACTCGTCGCCGTCCTCACCCGCGTCCAGAACGACCTGTTCGACGTGGGCGCGGACCTGTCGACGCCGGTGACGGAGAACCCCGGGTTCCCGCCGCTGCGCGTGGAGCAGTTCTACGTCGACCGGCTGGAAGCGGACTGCGACCGCTTCAACGAGCGGCTGGAGAAGCTGCGCTCGTTCATCCTTCCCGGCGGCTCGCCGGGCGCGGCCCTGCTGCACCAGGCCTGCACGGTCGTCCGGCGCGCCGAACGCTCCACCTGGGCGGCGCTGGAGGTGCACGGCGAGGCGATGAACCCGCTGACCGCGACCTACCTCAACCGCCTCTCGGACCTCCTGTTCATCCTGGCCCGCACCGCCAACAAGGCCACCGGCGACGTCCTGTGGGTGCCGGGCGGCGAACGCTGACGCCCGCGCCCGTCACGGCCGCGGCGGGCGCGCCGCCGGCCCTCGTCCCAGGTTGGCCGGTTCCCGCTCGGGCTCGCCCCGCGGCCGCTTCTTCGGGAAGAGGGTGTAGCTCGCGGCGATGACGGCATTGACGCCGACGACGAACAGCATCCGCTGCTGCCACGCCCGCAGCGAGCCGGTCCCGCCCTCGCCGCCGACGTACCAGACGGCCGCCTGGAGCAGGGCGGCGGCGGTCAGCGCGGCGACGGTCCAGCGCCCGGCGACCTTCCACTCGTGGACCGCGCGGGCGGTGCCGTACCGGGGCGGGCGCACGGGCGGCGGACCGCCGGCGAAGCGGTGGGCCACCCGGGCGTCGACCCACCGGATCGTGGAGTGGCCGAGGCCCACGGTGAAGCCGATGTAGACGGCGGCGAGGCCGTGCCGCCAGTCCGGCTCGGCCCCGTTCCTGAGGTCGACCACGGTCACGGCGAACAGCACGACCTCCAGCAGCGGCTCGCACAGCAGCAGCGCCAGCCCCAGCCTCGGCATGCGCAACACGTACCGGCAGGCCAGTCCGGCGGCCAGCAGCACCCAGAAGGCCGCCTCGCAGGCGACGATCAGCGCGACGATCACGGTCGGCTCCTCTCCTTCACCCTCCCAGGCTGCCGCCGCCGCGGCCCGCGTTCGTCGTCGCCGATGACGAACCGGCGGTA
The DNA here is from genome assembly GCF_036226605.1 of Streptomyces sp. NBC_00704. NCBI lineage: Bacteria > Bacillati > Actinomycetota > Actinomycetes > Kitasatosporales > Streptomycetaceae > Streptomyces > Streptomyces sp. NBC_00704. Next base: position 5,578,086 of record NZ_CP109000.1, on the reverse strand, counting down.
CATCGAAAGATGCAGTCCCGGACCGTCCCCGGGGTGCACGCGCCCGGCGCGGAGGGCGTGTTGGATGGAGGGCATGCCCGCCCGACGCCTCCCCCGTCCGCACCGGTTCGACGTGCTCCTCGCGGCCGGCGGACTGCTCGGCGGGCTGCTCCTGGTGGCCGCCGGACTGGGCACGCGCAGGTCCGACGACCCGATCACCCTCTTCGACGGCCCCTGGCCGGTGCTGGTGCCGCTCACCGTGATGGCCGGCTGCGAACTGCTGCGCCGGACGGCCCCGCGCACGGCTCTGGCCGTCGCCGGCGTCACGATCACCGCGGACCTCGTGACCCAGGGCAACGTGTCCACGATCCTGATGTTCACCGACGTCGTGTACGCGGCCGTCCTGTACGGCCCGCTCGCCTCCGCCCGCCGCATCCAGTGGATCACCGGGCTGCTCACGGTGGCGGGGACCGTGGTGCCGTTCGCGGTGTGGCGGGTGCCGGAGGCGCTGCTGATCGGCGTGATCGTGGGCGTCGTCGCCTACGGGCCGGCCGCCACCGGCTGGATCGTGCGCGATCACCGTGACGCCGCCGAGGCCGCCCGGCTGCGCGCCGAACAGACCGCGCTGCTCGCCGAGGCGGACCGCGCCCAGGCGGTCACGGCCGAGCGGGCGCGGATGGCGCGGGAGTTGCACGACATGGTCGCCAACCACCTCTCCGCGATCGCCATCCACTCCACGGCCGCCCTCTCCCTCGACGATCCGGCGACCTCCCGCCGGTCCCTGGCCGTCATCCGGGAGAACAGCGTCGAGGGGCTGGCGGAGATGCGGCGGCTGATCGGGATCCTGCGCGACGGCAGCGGCGACCGCGAGCCGGCCGCCGCCCCCACCCTCGACGGACTGCGCGCGCTGGTCGACGGCGCCCGCGCCAACGGGCTCGACGTCAGCCTCGACGCCGACCACGGCACGCTCCCCACGCCCGTCGAGTTCGCCGCCTACCGCATCGTCCAGGAGTCGCTCACCAACGCCCTCAAACACGCGCGCCCCGGCCGGGTCACCGTCCGCCTGGTCCAGCGCGACGGCGCGCTCGACCTGCGGGTCCTGAGCCCCTGCGGTCACCGGGACGGGCCCCGCGCCCCCGGATCGGGCGCCGGGCTCGTCGGGATGCGGGAGCGGACGGCGCTGCTGGGCGGCACGTTCGCCGCCGGACCGGAGGGCTCGCGCTGGAGCGTGCACGCCGTTCTTCCCCTCGCCGAAGGAGAGTCCGCATGAGCGCCGCCATCCGGGTCCTGGTCGCCGAGGACCAGTCCGCGGTCCGCGCGGGACTGGTCCTCATCCTGCGCAGCGCACCCGACATCGAGGTGGTCGGCGAGGCCGCGGACGGCGAGCAGGCGGTGCGGCTGGCCCGGGAGCTGCGGCCCGACCTGGTGCTGATGGACGTTCAGATGCCGCGCCTGGACGGGGTGTCCGCGACCCGGACCGTGGTCGGGGAGGGCCTCGCCGACGTGCTGGTGCTGACCACCTTCGACCTCGACGAGTACGTCTTCGGCGCGCTGCGGGCGGGAGCGTCCGGGTTCCTGCTGAAGGACACCGAGGCGAGGGATCTGCTCACCGCGGTCCGCACGGTGGCGGCCGGGGACGGCCTGATCGCCCCGGCCGTGACCCGCCGTCTGATCGCCGAGTTCGCCGCGCGGCCGGCCCGCGCGCCCGCGGCCGATCCCGCCGTGCTCGACGCGCTGACCCGGCGCGAACGCGAGGTCCTGGCCTGTCTGGGCCGGGGGCTGTCCAACGCGGGGATCGCCGCGCGCCTGGACATGGCGGAGGCGACGGTGAAGACCCATGTGAGCCGGCTGCTGGGCAAGCTGGGGCTGCGCAGCCGGGTCCAGGCGGCGGTGCTGGCCCAGGAGCTGGGCGTCGAGCCCGGTCCCGACTGACGTCCGGGGTCCGCGGCCGGGGGGTTTCGGGAGGCGTTTCGGTGGCGGTCCGAGGTTTATCCCGTGCAGTGGTCCAGACCTATTGACCCATGGTCCAGACCTTTCTATTCTCGCGGCACCGTGGGTGTGAAGGCTCAGTCACGCCCCCCGACTCCCCCCGAGGAGGCGCAGGATGCGCTTCAGACACAGAGCCGCGGCAGGGTTCGCGACGCTGTTGCTCCCGCTGGCAGGCCTGGTCGGTCTCACCGGCCCCGCCCAGGCGGCGGCAGACTCATCGGCGGCCTCCGCCACCTACGCCAAGGCCTCCGACTGGGGCACCGGCTTCGAGGGCAGGTGGACGGTGAAGAACACCGGCACCACCGCCATCAGCTCCTGGACGATCGAGTGGGACTTCCCCTCCGGCACGTCCGTCACCTCCGCCTGGGACGCCGACGTCACGTCCTCCGGCCTCCACTGGACCGCCAGGAACAAGTCCTGGAACGGCTCCCTCGCCCCCGGCGCCTCGGTCAGCTTCGGCTTCAACGGCGCGGGCGCCGGCTCCCCGTCCAACTGCAAGCTCAACGGCGGCAGCTGCGACGGCACGAGCGTCCCGGGCGACGCCCCGCCGTCCGCCCCCGGCACCCCGACCGCGTCCTCCGTCACCGACACCACGGTGAAGCTGGCCTGGTCGGCCGCCACCGACGACAAGGGCGTCAAGAACTACGACGTCCTGCGCGACGGCGCCAAGGTCGCCACCGTGACGACGACCTCGTACACCGACACCGGCCTCACCGCCGGCACCGACTACTCCTACACCGTCCGGGCCCGCGACACCGCCGACCAGACCGGCCCGGCCGGCGGCGCGGTCGCCGTCCACACCACCGGCGGCGGCACCACTCCCCCGACCACCGGCGACAAGGTCAAGCTCGGCTACTTCACCGAGTGGGGCATCTACGGCCGCAACTACAACGTCAAGAACCTGGTGACGTCCGGCTCGGCCGCCAAGATCACGCACATCAACTACGCCTTCGGCAACGTCACCAACGGCCAGTGCGCGATCGGCGACTCCTTCGCCGACTACGACAAGGCCTTCACCGCCGACCAGTCCGTCAGCGGCGTCGCCGACACCTGGGACCAGCCGCTGCGCGGCAACTTCAACCAGCTGCGCCAGCTCAAGGCCAAGTACCCGCACATCAAGGTGCTGTGGTCCTTCGGCGGCTGGACCTGGTCCGGCGGCTTCGCCCAGGCCGCGGCCAACCCCGCCGCGTTCGCGCAGTCCTGTTACAACCTGGTCGAGGACCCGCGCTGGGCCGACGTCTTCGACGGCATCGACATCGACTGGGAGTACCCCAACTCCTGCGGCCTGTCCTGCGACACCAGCGGCCCCGCGGCCTACAAGAACCTGATGCAGGCCCTGCGCGCCAAGTTCGGCACGGGCAACCTGGTCACCGCCGCGACCACCGCCGACGGCTCCACCGGAGGCAAGATCGACGCCGCCGACTACGCGGGCGCCGCGCAGTACGTCAACTGGTACAACGTGATGACGTACGACTTCTTCGGCGCCTGGGCCGCCCAGGGCCCGACCGCCCCGCACTCGCCGCTCACCTCGTACAGCGGCATCCCGACCGCCGGGTTCACCACGGCCGACGCGATGGCCAAGTTCAAGGCGAAGGGCGTGCCCGCGAGCAAGCTGCTCATCGGCATCGGCTTCTACGGACGGGGCTGGACCGGCGTCACCCAGGACGCCCCCGGCGGCACGGCCACGGGCCCGGCGGCCGGCACCTACGAGCAGGGCATCGAAGACTACAAGGTCCTCAAGACGTCCTGCCCCGCCACCGGAACCGTCGCCGGCACGGCATACGCCAAGTGCGGCGGCAACTGGTGGTCCTACGACACCCCGGCCACCATCGCCACGAAGATGACCTGGGCCAAGAACCAGGGCCTGGGCGGCGCGTTCTTCTGGGAGTTCAGCGGCGACACCGGCAACGGCGAACTGGTGAACGCCATCAGCAACGGACTGAACTGACCGAGTGCGTATGACCGCATGACCGAACGACTTCGCCCTCTCCCGGACCTGTTCCGGGGGAGGGCGAACGCGGTCAGGCCACGTTCACCCGCTGACCGGGCGGCGCCGCCTCCAGCCAGGCCAGGAAACCGGTCAACGCGTCCTCGCTCATGGCGAGTTCGAGACGGATCCCGCGGTGCACACAGACGAGGACGACGGCGTCGGACAGCAGCGCCAGCTCCTCCTCGCCGTCGGGGAGCCGGCGGCCGGCCACCTCGATCGAGCCGCGCTCCAGGACCCGGCGCGGACGGTAGGCGTAGGAGAAGACCCGGTACCACTCGATGCGGTCGCCGTTGTAGCGGGCGACGCCGTAGCTCCAGCCCTTGCCGCTCGTGTCCGCCTCCTCGGAGACGTCCCAGCGCAGCGAACAGTCGAAGGTGCCGCCGGAGCGCTGGATGAGTCTGCGGCGCAGACCGAAGACGAACAACCCCAGCACCACCAGGGCCACGACGATTCCGCACACAGTCAGAGCGAGGACCATCGACACCGACCTCCTCGTCTCCTAGGTACCGAAACAGGTAACGGAACGGAAAAAACATCCAGATCTGCCTCAGCCGCGGTCGGCGCCGGATTGCTCCGGAACCGACCGCGGCTGAGTGACGTCATGCGGCTGTGCCCTGGGTCAGCGCGAGGCCGCCGCACGCAGTCGTACGTCCGCGCGACGCTCGGCGGCGGCGTCGCCCTCCGCCTTCGCGCGCTCCAGCTCCCGCTCCACGCGCTGGACGTCGATCTCGTCCGACAGCTCGGCGATCTCGGCCAGCAGCGACAGCTTGTCGTCCGCGAACGAGATGAAACCGCCGTGCACCGCGGCGACGACCGTTCCACCATCACTCGTACGGATGGTCACCGGGCCCGACTCCAGCACACCGAGCAGCGGCTGGTGACCGGGCATGACGCCGATGTCGCCGGACGTGGTGCGCGCGACGACCAGGGTGGCCTCGCCGGACCAGACCTCTCGGTCGGCCGCGACCAGCGCGACGTGCAGCTCAGCAGCCAAGGTGGCTCCTCGGGTCACCACCCGGCGGATTCTGCCGGGTGTTGGTTACAAGTCTAAGGGGCGTGCGTGAGGGGGCGGGACGCGCCCGCCCCCTCAGGCGTGAGCCGTGGGGCTCACTGCGAACTCAGGGAGTTCAGGAGACGCCCAGCTCCTTGGCGTTGGCCTTCAGGTCCTCGATGCCACCGCACAGGAAGAACGCCTGCTCCGGGAAGTGGTCGTACTCGCCGTCGATGATCGCGTTGAACGCGGTGATCGACTCGTCCAGCGGGACGTCCGACCCGTCGACGCCGGTGAACTGCTTGGCGACGTGGGTGTTCTGGGACAGGAAGCGCTCGACGCGACGGGCGCGGTGGACGGTGAGCTTGTCCTCCTCGCCCAGCTCGTCGATGCCGAGGATCGCGATGATGTCCTGAAGGTCCTTGTACTTCTGCAGGACCGTCTTGACGCGCATCGCGGTGTTGTAGTGGTCCGCCGCGATGTAGCGGGGGTCCAGGATCCGGGACGTGGAGTCCAGCGGGTCCACGGCCGGGTAGATGCCCTTCTCCGAGATCGGACGGGACAGCACCGTCGTCGCGTCGAGGTGGGCGAAGGTGGTGGCCGGGGCCGGGTCGGTCAGGTCGTCCGCGGGGACGTAGATCGCCTGCATCGAGGTGATCGAGTGACCGCGGGTCGAGGTGATGCGCTCCTGGAGGAGACCCATCTCGTCGGCCAGGTTCGGCTGGTAGCCCACCGCGGAGGGCATACGGCCGAGCAGGGTCGACACCTCGGAACCGGCCTGCGTGAAGCGGAAGATGTTGTCGATGAAGAACAGCACGTCCTGCTTCTGCACATCGCGGAAGTACTCCGCCATGGTCAGACCGGCCAGGGCCACGCGCAGACGGGTGCCCGGGGGCTCGTCCATCTGGCCGAAGACCAGGGCGGTCTTGTCGATGACGCCCGAGTCGGCCATCTCCTCGATGAGGTCGTTGCCCTCACGGGTGCGCTCACCGACGCCGGCGAACACGGAGACACCGTCGTGGTTGTTGGCGACGCGGTAGATCATCTCCTGGATGAGCACCGTCTTGCCGACGCCGGCGCCGCCGAACAGACCGATCTTTCCACCCTTGACGTACGGGGTGAGAAGGTCGATGACCTTGACGCCGGTCTCGAACATCTCGGTCTTCGACTCGAGCTCGTCGAAGTTGGGGGCCTTGCGGTGGATGGACCAGCGCTCGCCCTCGTAGGTCTCGTCGACGTTCAGCACCTCGCCGAGGGTGTTGAACACCTTGCCCTTGGTGAAGTCGCCGACCGGAACGGTGATGCCGTTGCCGGTGTCGGTGACCGGGGCCTGGCGGACCAGACCGTCGGTGGGCTGCATCGAGATCGTGCGGACCAGGCCGTCACCCAGGTGCTGGGCGACCTCCAGGGTCAGCGTCTTCTTCTCGCCGGCGAGGGCCGGGTCGGCCACCTCGACGTGAAGGGCGTTGTAGATCTCCGGCATGGCGTCGACGGGGAATTCCACGTCGACGACCGGGCCGATGACCCGGGCGACGCGGCCCGTGGCAACGGCCGTCTCAACTGTCGTCGTCATTACCTGTCACTCCCCGCGGTCGCGTCGGCCAGGGCTGCGGAGCCACCGACGATCTCGCTGATTTCCTGGGTGATTTCGGCCTGGCGGGCCGCGTTGGCAAGGCGGGAGAGCGTCTCGATGAGCTCTCCTGCGTTGTCGGTGGCCGACTTCATCGCGCGCCGCGTGGCGGCGTGCTTCGAGGCTGCCGACTGGAGAAGCGCGTTGTACACGCGGCTCTCCACATAGCGCGGCAGCAGGGCGTCGAGGACGTCCTCCGCCGAGGGCTCGAAGTCGTACAGCGGAAGGATCTCGCCCTTGGGGGCTGCTTCCTCCGCCACCTCGTCGAGGCTGAGCGGCAGCAGACGGTCGTCGAGCGCCGTCTGCGTCATCATCGAGACGAACTCGGTGAAGACGATGTGGAGTTCGTCCACGCCGCCGTCAGCCGTGTCCTTCTCGATGGCCTCGATCAGCGGACCCGCGACCTTCTTCGCGTCCGCGTAGGTGGGCTCGTCGGTGAAACCCGACCACGACTCCGCGACCTTGCGCTCGCGGAAGTTGTAGTGGGCCAGACCGCGGCGGCCGACGATGTACGTGTCGACCTCCTTGCCCTCCGCCTCGAGGCGCGCCGTCAGCTGCTCGGCGGCCTTGATCGCGTTGGAGTTGAAGGCGCCGGCCAGTCCGCGGTCGCTCGTGAGGAGCAGCACCGCGGCACGGGTCGCCGTCTCCGCCTCCGTGGTCAGCGGGTGCTTGGTGTTCGAACCGGTGCCGACCGCCGAGACCGCGCGGGTGAGCTCGGTCGCGTACGGCGCGGAGGCCGCCACCTTGCGCTGCGCCTTGACGACACGCGAGGCGGCGATCATCTCCATCGCCTTGGTGATCTTCTTGGTCGCGGTGACGGATCGGATGCGACGCTTGTAGACCCGGAGCTGGGCTCCCATGAGTCAGGTCCCTTCCTTACGTCACTTGGCCGCGGCCGGGGCGTCCTCGCCGAGAAGCTTGCCGTCCGAGGTCTCGAACTGCTTCTTGAACTCGGCGATGGCGTCGGCAACAGCGGTGAGGGTGTCGTCCGACATCTTCGCGCCCTCCTTGATGGAGGTCATGAGGCCCTGCTCCTTGCGGTGCAGGTACTCCAGCAGCTCCTTCTCGAAGCGGCGCACGTCGGAGACCGGAACGTCGTCCATCTTGCCGGTGGTGCCGGCCCAGACGGAGACGACCTGGTCCTCGGTCGGCATGGGCTGGTACTGCGGCTGCTTGAGCAGCTCGACCAGGCGCTGTCCACGCTCCAGCTGCGACTTCGACGCGGCGTCCAGGTCGGAACCGAAGGCGGCGAACGCCTCCAGCTCGCGGTACTGGGCGAGGTCGAGGCGGAGCCGGCCGGACACCTGGCGCATGGCCTTGTGCTGGGCGGAGCCACCGACGCGGGAGACCGAGATACCGACGTTCAGGGCCGGGCGCTGACCGGCGTTGAACAGGTCGGACTCCAGGAAGCACTGGCCGTCGGTGATGGAGATGACGTTGGTCGGGATGAACGCCGAGACGTCGTTGGCCTTCGTCTCGACGATCGGCAGACCGGTCATCGAGCCGGCGCCCAGCTCGTCCGAGAGCTTCGCGCAGCGCTCCAGCAGACGGGAGTGCAGGTAGAAGACGTCACCCGGGTAGGCCTCGCGGCCCGGCGGGCGGCGCAGCAGCAGGGACACGGCGCGGTAGGCGTCGGCCTGCTTCGAGAGGTCGTCGAAGATGATGAGGACGTGCTTGCCCTCGTACATCCACTGCTGACCGATGGCCGAACCGGTGTACGGCGCCAGGTACTTGAAGCCGGCCGGGTCGGACGCCGGGGCGGCGACGATGGTCGTGTACTCCAGCGCGCCGGCCTCTTCGAGGGCGCCACGCACGGAGGCGATGGTCGAACCCTTCTGACCGATGGCGACGTAGACGCAGCGGACCTGCTTCTTCGGGTCGCCGGTGCGCCAGTTGTCGCGCTGGTTGATGATCGTGTCGACGGCCAGGGCGGTCTTGCCCGTCTGGCGGTCGCCGATGATCAGCTGACGCTGACCGCGGCCGATCGGGGTCATCGCGTCGACGGCCTTGTAGCCGGTCTCCATCGGCTCGTGCACCGACTTACGGGCCATGACACCGGGAGCCTGAAGCTCCAGGGCACGGCGGCCGGACGTCTCGATCTCGCCGAGGCCGTCGATCGGGTTGCCGAGCGGGTCGACGACACGGCCGAGGTAGCCCTCGCCGACGGCGACGGACAGGACCTCGCCGGTACGGGTGACCGGCTGGCCCTCCTCGACGCCGCTGAACTCGCCGAGGATGACGGTACCGATCTCGCGCTCTTCGAGGTTGAGCGCGAGACCGAGGGTGCCGTCCTCGAACTTCAGCAGTTCGTTGGCCATGGCCGAGGGGAGGCCCTCGACCTTCGCGATGCCGTCGCCGGCAAGGGTGACCGTACCGACCTCCTCGCGCGAGGCCGCGTCCGGCTTGTACGACTGGACAAAGTTCTCCAGCGCGTCCCGGATCTCCTCCGGCCGGATCGTGAGCTCCGCCATCTGGGTTCCCTGCTCTCCTTGTTGGGCCCGAAGTTTCACTTTGGGGGGATGGGGACTCCCCCCTGAAAGAGGTGAATCCTCTGCACGGCCCAACCAGGGCCGCCATCAGTTCGACTTGCGGTCTTGAGTTGCTGCTAGCTCGCCATGCGGCGGGCGGCGTCCTCGAGGCGGTCCGCGAGGGAGCCGTTGATCACCTCGTCGCCGACCTGCACCCGGATCCCGCCGAGGACCGCGGGGTCCACGTCGAGGTTGAGGTGCATCCTGCGGCCGTAGAGCTTCCCGAGGGCCGCGCCGAGGCGCTGCTTCTGCGGGTCGCTCAGCGGCACCGCCGAGGTCACGACGGCGACCATGCGGTCGCGGCGCTCCGCGGCGAGCTTGGACAGGGACTCGAGGCCCGCTTCCAGGCTACGTCCACGCGGCGCGGTCACGAGGCGCGTCACCAGTCGCTCGGTGGCCGCGTCGGCCCGGCCGCCGAGCAGACTGCGCAGCAGCTCGCTCTTGGCCGGGACGGTGGCCTTCCGGTCGGTCAGTGCGGCGCGCAGCTCCGTGTTGGAGGAGACGATCCGCCCGAAGCGGAACAGCTCGTCCTCGACGTCGTCGAGCGTGCCGGCCTTCTGCGCGGCGGTGAGGTCGGCGATGTTCGCCAGCTCCTCCAGCGTGTCCACCAGGTCGCGCGACTGCGACCAGCGCGAACGCACCGTACCGGCCACCAGGTCGGCGGTCGGGCCGCTGATCTGGCTGCCGAGCAGGCGCTGTACCAGCTCGGCCTTGCGGTCGGCGGCCTGCGCCGGGTCGGTGAGGACCCGACGCAGCGAGATCTCGCCGTGGAGCAGCGCCGTGACGGACGCCAGCTCCTCTGCGAGCCGCGCCGCGTCCACGGACGTGGAGTCCGTCAGCGCGTCGAGACGCTCACGGGCTGCTGCGAATGCCTCGCGGCTCGCTCCGTGTGCGGTCATCGAGACGCCTCGGCCTTCTCCTCGAGCTCGTCGAGGAAGCGGTCGATGACGCGGCTCTGCCGGGCGTGGTCCTCGAGGGACTCGCCGACGAGCTTGCCGGCCAGCTCGGTCGCGAGCTTGCCGACGTCCTGACGCAGCGCGGACGCGGCGGCCTTGCGGTCGGCCTCGATCTGGCTGTGTCCGGCCGCGACGATCTCCTCGCGCTGACGCTGGCCTTCCGCGCGCATCTCGGTGATGAGCGTGGCGCCCTGCTCCTGCGCCTCCTGGCGCAGGCGCGCGGCCTCGTGGCGGGCCTCGGCGAGCTGGGCCTTGTACTGCTCCAGGACGCTCTGGGCCTCGGTCTGTGCGGCCTCGGCCTTCTCGATACCGCCCTCGATGGCCTCACGCCGCTGCTCCAGAACCTTGTTGATGTTCGGGAGGAGCTTCTTGGCGAGGAAGCCGAAGACGATGACGAAGGCGAGCAGGCCGATGACGAGCTCAGGGATCGGCGGGACGAGGGGATTTTCCATCTCCTCGGCCGCCACGATGAGCATCTGGCTCATGTGTATGCCTTTCGTCTGGTCGGCTGGTCCGAAATCGGCGATCAGTAGCCGTAGACGAACGGCATGACCAGACCGATCAGGGCCAGCGCCTCACAGAACGCGAAGCCCAGGATCTGGTTGGCGCGGATCAGGCCGGCCGCTTCGGGCTGACGCGCGAGGGCCTGGGTGCCGTTACCGAAGATGATGCCGACGCCGACGCCGGGGCCGATCGCGGCGAGGCCGTAACCGATGGAGCCGAGGGAGCCTTCGACAGCAGCAAGGGTCTGGGACATGCCAGTTCTTCCTTTTCTTTACGGACCGGTGGGGGTTGGCCACCGGACGACTCGGGGAGCGGGGTGCTCAGTGGTGCTCGGCGAGCGCGCCCTGGATGTAGGTGCAGGTCAGCAGGACGAACACGTAAGCCTGCAAGGCCTGGATGAACAGCTCGAAGGCGGTCATCACGACGGTCATCACGAACGAGACACCCGCGTAGGCGATCCCGATGCCGTTCAGCAGGTACCAGCTGGCGATCGTGAAGAGCAGCAGCAGCGTGTGCCCGGCGAACATGTTGGCGAAGAGTCGCACGGCGTGCGTGAACGGCCGGATCAGGATGTTCGAGAAGAACTCGATCAGCATGGCCAGCGGGAGCACCGGGCCGAGCGACTTGTCGTAGCCCGTCACGTTCTTGAAGAAGCCGACGAAGCCGTGCCTCTTGAAGGTCAGCGAGACCCACAGGACATAGACGATCAGGGCCAGTACCAGGGGGTACGAGATGATCGACGTGACCGGGAACTGGGCGATCGGAACGATCGACCAGAGGTTCATCATCCAGACGAAGAAGAAGAGCGAGACGACGAGCGGTACGTACTTCTCGCCTTCCTTCTTGCCGATGGTCTCGTAGACGACTCCGCGCCGGATGAAGTCGTAGCCGGCTTCGGCGACCATCTGCAGCTTGCCCGGGACGACCTGCGGCTTACGGAACGCGGCCCAGAAAAAGCCGACGATGATGATCGAGCCGAGCAGCGCCAGCAGCATCGTCTTGTTGAAGTACACGTTGCTGTCCCCGTCGCCCCAGATGGGCTCGAACAGGAACGAGTGCAGGCCGGGAGAGGGGAAGCCACAGCCGTCGAAGATGTGGCAATCGGTCTCGAAGGCGAGCACCTGCGTCGGGTCAGCACTCACCGCGGGCTCCTTCAGCGTGGCGCATAGGTACGGCAACCTCGTTGTGTCGGCGCGGCGCAGGGCCGCGGTTCGGCACGGGACTGGTGGTTCGGATGTGAGGGCGGCTTGGGGGCATCGTGCCTCGCGATTGAGCAGGCGTCAGCTCGGATGCCCGCGCCCGCGATGCCGCAGTTGGCACCGGACGATAGCAGGATCTCCCGGACGCCTTTATCCCGGCCCTACCCCTCACGACGAGTGACCCGACGTCGCGGGCTTCTGGCCCTTCGAGGTCGTCGTCGAGGAGGACGGTTCGGGTTCGACGTAGAGGATCTTGGACTTCATGTGGGCACGGGTCTGTGCGCCGATCCAGACCAGCGTTCCCGCGAGCAGGGTGGCCGCGAAGGCCCGGGGGTGGAACAGCGTCGTGTGCTTGAACGCGGCCAGGAAGACGAACAGCAACAGGATCTGCGTCGTGTAGAGCAGGAGACCCATGCCCTGGAACAAGTGCGGAAGCGACTTGGCAGTGCGTTGCAGAACGAAGAGACCGAGTCCCATGAAAGCGATGACCACAACCGTCGCGACGACCGCCCCGATGACCCCCTTGCCGCCCGCGACCACACCGCTGACGACCGCGGCGACAGCGCCGACGGCAACGGTGGGCACGGCGGCCTGGACCAGGATCCGGACGTCATTGGAGGGCATGGCGGCAACTCCGCTTTCAAGGGGGGCAGGGTGTCGTCATGGACGAGCGTAGTCCCGGTTCGAGGGGCGGAATGACCTCCGCCGGCCTCGCCCCCGAGGACCGTCGCGCTGAGGTTCTCTGGTGGGGTTCCGGGTTCTCGTGAACCGTATCACAAACTATTTGATGAGGTCTTTACCTACTGGGTGTGCCTGCTGTCACACATGAGAGTGATGGCGCGCGTCTGGGCGGGAACGAGGGGGTCTTGTCTGGTATTGGCATCCTTTGCCCACCCTGGATTGCCCCACGACTTGGCAATGCTCTAGTCAGATTCTTACCTTGTCGGGGTCGCCCTCGGAGCCTCCTCGGCGGGACGAGGGAGGAGGAGGAAGGGAGCCCGGGCGAGGGCCGGACGAGGCTCTTCCGGGGCACAGGGACAGCCCCAGGAGGCCGGTGACGAGGCCGCTGGAGCCGCCCTGGCGGGCGCGCTCCGCCGCCCGCCTCCCGCCCTCTGCCCCGCCCGTCCTACGCGCGCTCGCGCTCCTGGGTCCGCACGCGGCCCGTCCGCTCCGACAGGGCGGTGCTGCCGTTCATCTTGCGGTGGGGGCCCGGCTCGCGGGCCGGGACCCGCTGCGGCGTGCGCTCGGCCGGGGCCGCTCCCCCGGCGACCGGACCGTCGGCGACCGGACCGTCGGCGGCCGGCGCCATCGCCCCGCTGCGCGCCTCCGCCCGCCGCCGCCGGTAACGGGGCGGGAGGAACGCCTCGGCCCAGCGCGGTGCGCGGGGGGTGAAGCGCGGCAGCAGGAGCAGCCCCAGGCCGACCGCGCTGAGCGCCACGACGCCGAGGACGATCCACATGGAGGCCGAGTTGACCGAGTAGGCCAGCGCGCCGAACGCGATCAGCGCCGACCAGAAGTACATGATCAGCACCGCGCGGCTGTGCGAGTGGCCGATCTCCAGCAGCCGGTGGTGCAGGTGGCCGCGGTCCGCCGCGAACGGCGACTGGCCGCGCCAGGTGCGGCGCACGATCGCCAGGACGAGGTCGGCGGCCGGGATCGCGATGATCGTCAGCGGCATCACCAGCGGGATGTAGACCGGCACCATCTGGTGGACGGCGTTGCGCTCGGACCCGGAGAACAGCTTCATGACGTCGGGGTCGACCTGGCCCGTGATGGAGATCGCGCCCGCCGCCAGCACCAGCCCGATCAGCATCGAGCCCGAGTCGCCCATGAAGATCCGCGCGGGATGCATGTTGTGCGGCAGGAAGCCCAGGCACATGCCCATCAGGATCGCCGCGAACAGCGTCGCCGGGGCCGCGGCCTCGATGCCGTACGAGTACCAGATGCGGTAGGCGTACATGAAGAACGCGGCCGCCGCGATGCACACCATGCCGGCGGCGAGCCCGTCGAGGCCGTCCACGAAGTTCACCGCGTTGATGGTGATGACGACCAGTGCCACCGTCAGCAGCGTGCCCTGCCACTGGGTCAGCGCGACCGTGCCGACGAGCGGGATGGGCAGCCACAGGATCGTCAGACCCTGCATGACCATGACGCCGGCGGCGATCATCTGGCCGCCCAGCTTGATCAGCGCGTCGATCTCGAACTTGTCGTCCAGGACGCCGATCAGCCAGATCAGCGCCGCGCCGGAGAGCAGGGCGCGCGGCTCGTTCGACTTCTCGAAGACCTCGTTCAGGTTGGTCAGGTGGTCGGCGACCAGCAGGCCGGCGCACAGACCGAAGAACATGGCGATACCGCCGAGCCGCGGAGTGGGTTCCCGGTGCACGTCACGGGCCCTGATCTCCGGCATCGCTCCGGCCACGATCGCGAACTTCCGTACCGGCCCGGTCAGCAGATACGTCACCGCGGCCGTGATGCAGAGCGTCAGCAGGTATTCACGCACGGGCTTCCCCACAGGTCTCGCCGGCCATCTCAGTCCCACACCCTAGCGATCGTCCGCCGCACGGCGCATATGTGTGAGGACTGCCGGGTAGTGACGATGGTTTCACGTGAGGCTGTGCACGGGGGCGCACGGGGTGTTCGCGACAGGGCGCGCACACGCCACGCCCACTCCGGTTCAGCCCGGGTACGGCGGAAACGCCAGGGCCAGCCCGCGCACCTCCTCGCGGGCCTTCCTGCTCTCGGTCTCCCTCCTCAGCACCGCCCCCAGCAGCGCTCCGATCCCCGCCATCTCCCGTTCCCCCATGCCCTGGGTGGTCAGCGCGGCGGTGCCCAGGCGCAGTCCGCGGTCGTGCGCGTGCGGCAGGGCGCAGCAGTCCAGGACCATCCCGGCGGCGGCGAGCAGCCCGCGCGCCGTGCGGCCGTCCACGCCGAGGGGGGCCGGGTCGGCGGTGATGAGGTGGGTGTCGGTCCCGCCGGTCGTGACGGCCAGCCCTTCACTCTCCAGAGCGGCGGCGAGAACCCGCGCGTTGGCGACCACCTGATGGGCGTACACGCCGAACGCCGGTGTCGCCGCCTCGCCGAACGCGACCGCCTTCGCGGCGACGGTGTGCATCTGCGCACCGCCCTGCGTGAACGGGAACACCGCCCGGTCGACCCGCTCGGCCAGGTCGCCGCCGCACAGGATCATCCCGCCGCGGGGACCGCGCAGCACCTTGTGCGTCGTGGCGCACACGACGTCGGCGTACGGCACCGGGCTGGGCGCCGCTCCCCCGGCGACCAGGCCGATGGGGTGCGCGGCGTCGGCGATGAGGTGGGCGCCGACCTCGTCGGCCACCTCGCGGAAGAAGGCGTAGTCGATGTGGCGGGGGTAGGCGATGGACCCGCACACGATCGCCTTGGGCCGGTGTCCCCGGGCCAGCGCCCGGACCTGCTCGTGGTCGATGAGGCCGGTCTCGGCGTCCACCCCGTAGGGGACGAAGTCGAACCAGCGGCCGGAGAAGTTGACGGGCGAGCCGTGGGTGAGGTGTCCGCCGTGGGGCAGCCCGAGCGCGAGGACGGTGTCGCCGGGCCGCAGCAGCGCCGCGTAGGCGGCCAGCACGGCCGAGGAGCCGGAGTGGGCCTGGACGTTGGCGTGCTCGGCCCCGAAGAGGGCCTTGGCGCGGTCGACGGCGATGCGTTCGGCGACGTCGACGATCTCGCAGCCGCCGTGGTGACGGGCGCCCGGATAGCCCTCCGCGTACTTGTTGGCGAGCTGCGAGCCGAGTGCGGCCAGCACGGCGGGGGAGGTGAAGTTCTCGGCGGCGACCAGCTGGAGCGTCGACGCCTGCCGCTCGCGCTCCCCGAGCAGGACGTCGGCCATCTCGGGGTCCTGCCGGCGTACGACGTCGACCTCGGGGACATGGGTGACCGACATGGTGCGCTCCGGGGCGTCGACGGTGACGTACGTCCAATGTAGGCCCGGCGCGGAGACCGCGCGCGCTCTTCGCCGCCACCCGGGCGCCGGCCGCTCGCCGGCCCGCCGGACCCGTGCGGACGGTCGCGTCGCGGGTGTCGCCGGGGGCGGGCGCCGTCGGGTCAGGTGCGGGCGGGGACGCCTGTCAGAGCGGTGACGACCGGGTCCAGCGCCTGGTGTATCTCGTCGCCGATCGAGCGGAAGAACGGCAGGGGCGCCCCGTAGGGGTCGTAGACCTCGTCGGCCTCCAGGGTCGGGGCGAGGAGCCACCCGCGTAGAGCCGCCGCCGCGCGGACCAGGGCCCGTGCGCGCATCACCACGCCCTCGTCCAGGGACGGCAGGGTGGCCGGGTCGATCGCGTTCACCAGCCGGGTGAACTCCTTCAGCGTGAAGGTGCGCAGGCCCGCCGAGTGCCCCATGGAGATGACCTGGGCGCGGTGGTCACGGGTCGCCGTCAGGACCAGGTCGGCCATGATGACGTGCTCGTCGAGCAGCTCGCGCCCGGTGAAGCCGGAGGCGTCCGCGCCGAAGTCGGCCAGCACGGTCTCCGCGTTGGCCTCCATCGGCGCGCCCTCGTGGCCCCAGGTGCCCGCGCTCTCCACGATCAGCCCGCCGCCCAGCACCCCGAGCCGCTGCGACACGAAATGCCGGGTCAGCCGCTCGGTGATGGGCGAGCGGCAGACGTTGCCGGTGCTGACGTGGAGGATGCGGAAGGTGTCGCGCGGAAACCCGAACGTCGTCGTCTGTTCCGCGGCACGTTCCCCGATGCCTATGCCACGCCCCGCGTCAGGGGCTGTCAATTCGCCACCTCGAGGTCGGGTACGACCTTGCGCAGCTCGTCCGCGGAGATCGCGCCCGCCCGCAGCAGCAGCGGCACCTCCCGGCTGACGTCGACGATCGAGGAGGGCACGTTGCCGGGGGTCGGGCCGCCGTCGAGGTAGACGGAGACGGAGTCGCCGAGCATGTCCTGGGCGTGGTCGCAGTTCTCCGGGGCCGGGTGGCCCGTCAGGTTGGCCGAGGAGACCGCCATCGGGCCGACCTCGGTGAGCAGCTCGATGGCGACCGGGTGCAGCGGCATGCGGACGGCGACGGTGCCGCGGGTGTCGCCCAGGTCCCACTGAAGGGACGGCTGGTGCCTGGCCACGAGCGTCAGCGCGCCCGGCCAGAACGCGTCGACCAGTTCCCAGGCCAGCTCGGAGAAGTCGGTGACCAGGCCGTGCAGCGTGTTCGGGGAGCCGATGAGGACGGGGGTGGGCATGTCGCGGCCCCGGCCCTTGGCCGTCAGCAGGTCGGTGACGGCCTCCGAGGAGAACGCGTCGGCGCCGATGCCGTACACCGTGTCCGTCGGGAGGACCACGAGTTCGCCACGGCGGACGGCGGACGCGGCCTCGCGCAGACCGGTCACACGGTCGGTGGCGTCGTTGGTGTCGTATCGCCGTGCCATCTAGCGGGCCTCCTCGTACACGAAGTACCTCTGCGCGTATGGGTGCGCGTCCTGCTGCGGGTCGAAAGTACCGGGGACGACGCTCACGGCGTCGCCCTGCGGGCCGTGGCGAAGCGCGGCCGGTTGTTGAGGTCGGGGTGGTCGGCGGCGTCGGCCCAGCCCCGCTCCTCGGTGAAGATCCACGGCACCTGGCCGCCCTGGGTGTCGGCGTGCTCGATGACGACGACGCCGCCGGGGCGCAGCAGCCGGTGCGCGGTGCGCTCGATGCCGCGGATCAGGTCGAGGCCGTCCTCGCCGGAGAACAGGGCGAGTTCGGGGTCGTAGTCGCGGGCCTCGGGGGCGACGTACTCCCACTCGGTGAGCGGGATGTACGGCGGGTTGGAGACGACCAGGTCGACCTGGCCGTCGAGGTCGCGGAAGGCGTCCAGGGCGTCCCCCTGGCGCAGGTCGACCCTGGACCCCTCCATGTTCTTGCGCGTCCACCGCAGGGCGTCCTCGGACAGCTCCACGGCGTGCACGCGCGAGCGCGGCACCTCCTGGGCGAGGGCGAGCGCGATGGCGCCGCTGCCGGTGCACAGGTCGACGATGCGGGGCTCCACGACGTCCATGGCGCGCACGGCGTCTATGGCCCAGCCGACGACCGACTCGGTCTCGGGACGCGGCACGAACACCCCGGGGCCCACCTGGAGCTCCAGGTACCGGAAGAAGGCCCGGCCGGTGATGTGCTGGAGCGGCTCGCGCTGCTCGCGCCGGGCGATGACCTCCCAGTAGCGGGCGTCGAAGTCGGAGTCGGGCACGGAGTGGAGCTGACCGCGCTTCACCCCGTGCACGAAGGCGGCGAGCTCCTCCGCGTCGTTGCGCGGCGAGGGCACGCCGGCGTCGGCCAGCCGCTGGGTGGCCTGAGCTACCTCAGCGAGCAGCAGACTGCGAGGGCTTGGGGGGCGTCCCCCAAATGATTGCTGCACGCGTCCTCCGTGTCGTACTCGTCGTGGTGACGTCCTGCATCGCCTACGCGGCGGCGAGCTTGGCGGCCGAGTCCGCGTCGACGCACGCCTGGATGACCGCGTCGAGGTCGCCGTCCAGGACCTGGTCCAGGTTGTACGACTTGAAGCCGACCCGGTGGTCCGAGATGCGGTTCTCCGGGTAGTTGTACGTGCGGATCTTCTCGGAGCGGTCGACGGTGCGGACCTGGCTGCGGCGGGCGTCGGCGGCCTCCCGCTCGGCTTCCTCCTGCGCCGCGGCGAGCAGCCTGGAGCGCAGGATACGCATCGCCTGCTCCTTGTTCTGCAGCTGGCTCTTCTCGTTCTGGCAGGAGGCGACGACCCCGGTGGGAAGGTGCGTGATGCGCACGGCGGAGTCGGTGGTGTTGACGGACTGACCGCCGGGGCCGGAGGAGCGGTAGACGTCGATGCGCAGGTCGCCCGCGTTGATCTCGACGTCGACCTCCTCGGCCTCGGGCGTCACGAGGACGCCGGCGGCGGAGGTGTGGATCCGGCCCTGGGACTCGGTCGCGGGCACGCGCTGCACCCGGTGCACGCCGCCCTCGTACTTCAGGCGCGCCCACACGCCCTGGCCGGGCTCGGTGGCGCCCTGGCCGCCCTTGGTCTTCACGGCGACCTGGACGTCCTTGTAGCCGCCCAGCTCGGACTCGGTGGCGTCGATGATCTCGGTCTTCCAGCCGACGCGCTCGGCGTAGCGCAGGTACATGCGCAGCAGGTCGCCGGCGAACAGGGCCGACTCGTCGCCGCCCGCGCCGGCCTTGATCTCCAGGATGACGTCCTTGTCGTCGGACGGGTCCCGGGGCACGAGCAGCAGGCGCAGCTTCTCGGTCAGCTCCTCGCGCTGCTTCTCCAGCTCCTTGACCTCGGCCGCGAAGTCGGGGTCGTCGGCGCCGAGTTCGCGCGCGGTCTCGACGTCCTCGCCGGTCTGCTTCCACGAGCGGTACGTGCCGACGATGGGGGTGAGCTCGGCGTAGCGCTTGTTCAGCTTGCGCGCGTTGGCCTGGTCGGAGTGGACCGACGGGTCGGCGAGCTTCTTCTCCAGGTCGGCGTGCTCTCCGAGCAACTCCTCGACGGCCTCGAACATGGTGGGCTCCTGAATGACGAACGTGGGGGAAGGGCGGGCGACCAAAAACGCCGGTCCCGGCGTGCCCCCTGGCGGGGGACACTGCCGTGGACCGGCGAAGAGGGGCTCGCTACTTCGTGGAGCCGGCGGCGGCCTTGCCGAAGCGGGCCTCGAAGCGGGCCACACGGCCACCGGTGTCGAGGATCTTCTGCTTGCCCGTGTAGAACGGGTGGCACTCGGAGCAGACGTCGGCGCGGATGTTGCCGCTCTCGATCGTGCTGCGGGTGGTGAACGACGCGCCACAGGTGCAGCTGACCTGCGTCTCGACGTACTCGGGGTGAATGTCGCGCTTCAAGGTGTCTCCTAGTTTCGGGAGGGCGCCGGGTCGCTGTCGCGGGATACGACGAGCGTGAACCGGGGCCGACGTACCAGTCTGCCAGGACTGGCCGCATCCCCCAAAACCGGGGGGTGGGCCGATCTATTCCCGGCGGCCCGCCGGACGTGCCGGACGTGCCGGATCCGGGGTCCCCGGCCGGGCGCGCGGCCTCACGACGAGGACACGACCCCGGCGGCCTCGCCCGTGGCGTTGCCGGTGACGGCCGACTTCGGGATGGGCCGGTCGTTCTTCAGGGCCGTCCAGACCTGCTCGGCCTTCGCCTTCGAGACGACGACCCGGTTGGGGTCGGACGGGTCGTACAGGACCGGCATCGTGACCATGTTCATGTTCTTCGCGCTGATGCCCTTGAGGCCGTTGGTGAAGGACATCAGGGAGTTCAGCGAGCCGAGGTGGGAGTCGGTCGTGACGGCCTTGGTGGCGGTGTCGGCGAGGTGGTACAGCTTCGTGCCGCCGGTGAAGAGGCCGACGTGCCCGACCTGGTCGACCAGGGCCTTGATGAACGCCTGCTGGAGCTGGATGCGTCCGAGGTCGGAGCCGTCGCCGACGCCGTGCCGGGTGCGGACCAGGCCGAGGGCCTGTTCGCCGTCGAGGGTGTGCGTGCCGGCCTTGAGGTCCAGGTGGCTGTCGGGGTCCTTGATGGGCTTGGTGGTGGTGACGGGGACGCCGCCGAGCTCGTCGATGAGCTTCTCGAAGCCGGAGAAGTCGACCTCGAGGTAGTGGTCCATGCGGACGCCGCTGATCGACTCGACCGTCTTCACGGCGCAGGCGGCGCCGCCCGTGGAGTACGCCGAGTTGAACATCACGCCGTGCGCGGCATCGTGCTCGACGCCCTTGGCGTCCGTGCAGGCGGGGCGGTCGATGAGGGTGTCGCGCGGAACGGAGACGACACTCGCCCTCTTGTGCCCCTGGTACACATGGATGATCATCGCCGTGTCGGAACGGGCGCTGCCGTCGTCGGCGCCGCCGCCCAGCTTCTTGTTGGCGCCGGAGCGGGTGTCCGAGCCGAGGACGAGGATGTTCTCGGAGCCGTTGTCGGCCTTGGTGGGCCGGTCGGTGCCCAGTGCCTGGTCGATGTCGACGCTCTTGATGTTGCCGTTGAGCTTGAAGTAGAGGTAGCCCAGTCCGGTGCCGCCCAGCACCACGATGCCCGCGGCGGTCCAGGCGCCGATCAGCAGTGCCTTGCGCCTGCCCCGCTGCTTGCGGTGGCGCGGGCCCTTGCTGCCGTCGGCCCCGCTCGTCGTGCCGGCCTCACCCGGTATGCCGGGCTCCGGCGTGCTCTCGGCGGACATGCGCTCCTCGGTTCTCGTGCGACCTCACCATCGTCACTCCGCCAGGACAGACGGGGAAACTCGGGACAGGGTTGCACGAACGCTCCGTGCCCGGTCGGTGAGCGACCGGACACGGAGCGTTCTGCCGGTGAGGACGGAAGGCCGCTCTCACCTGCGGTTTCAGCCGAAGAGGTCGTACTGCTTGAAGCTCGTGCCCAGCGAGATCCCTGCGGAAAAGATCACACTGCCCGTGCTTCCGTTGCCGCGGTACAGGTAGAGCGTGCCGGCGGGGGTGCGGGCCAGCAGGTCCGCCTTGCCGTCGCCGTTGACGTCGCCGACGGTGGCGAACGCGTTGTACGTGGTGTTGCTCCAGGTGGCGACCTTGAGTCCGGGCGCGAAGGCGCTCGTCCCGCTCACGCCGCGGCCGCGGAACAGGTACACGGCGCCGCTGGTCTTGTTGCGGGCGATCAGGTCGGCCCGGCCGTCGCCGTTGAAGTCGCCGTGACCGCGCACGACGTTGTAGTTGTTCCAGCCCGTGGCGGCCTTGACCGAGGCGCCGATGCCGCCGTTGCCCCTGCCCGGGTTGATCCACAGGTTGCCCGCGGAGTCCACGGACACGAGGTCGGGCAGGAAGTCGCCGGTGACGTCGCCGGGGGCGACGATCGACAGGCGGCTCTTCCAGTTGTCGCCGATGAGCTGGGTGGCCCACGTCCCGGAGGCGGGCACGAAGTGCTCCCAGAACACGTCCCCGTCGGAGGAGCGGCGCAGGATCAGGTCCTGGAAGCCGTCGCGGTCCAGGTCGGCCTGGAGGATGAGGTTGTAGCCGCTCCAGGTGCCCCAGGAGGACCGGGGGGCCAGCGAGGTGCCCTTGGAATCGAACTCGTAGGCCGTCTGGGTGCTGGAGTTGCGCGCGAAGAGATCGGCGTTGTGGTCCAGGCTGAGGTTGGTGTCGTCGACCCGCGGGTAGACGGCGCCGAAGTACGTCGTGACCTTGCTGAAGACGCTGTACGCGCCGCTCTTGACGCAGTCGGTCACACCCCAGGAGACGACGCCCACGAGCCGTCCGCCGACGACCAGCGGGCCGCCGGAGTCGCCGTTGCAGGCGGACGTGGTGCCGGTGTCGCTGCCGGTGGCGGGGTTGCCCGCGCACACCATGTGGCTCTTGACGAAGTCGGCGCCGTAGTAGCCCGCGCAGGTGGCGTCCGACTGGACCGGCAGCGTGGCCGTCTTCAGGTCGTCGGAGATCTCGTCGTTGGCGGAGGTGGTGCGCCCCCAGCCGAAGACCGTCGCGGCGGTGCCGGCCGTGTACGACCCGGTGTTGCCGGCCGGGATCATCGGGAGCGGCTTCGCGGAGACCGGCTCGTCCAGGGTCAGCACGGCGATGTCGTTGTCGATCGTCGACGCGTTGTACGACCAGTGGTTCCACTGCCGCCGGACGCTGCTCCTGGTGCCGCCGTGCAGGTCGGTGTCCGTCGCGAGCTGCGAGGTGCCGGTGATGATGGTGCCGTGGTTGAACCAGTCGTAGCCCTTGACGCAGTGCGCCGCGGTGACGATCTTCGTCGGGGACACGACCGTGCCGCCGCAGAAGAAGCCGATGTCGTCGCTGGTGTTCGTCGTGCCCCGGTCGTCGCCGTACCACAGCTGCGCCATCCAGGGCGCCTTGGTGATCGTGGTGGTCGTACCGCCGATGATCTTCGGGTCGACCGTGGCGCGACGGCCGGAGGTGAGCGACTTCTTGGACGTCTGCCCGGCGACGTCGTCGCCCGCGAGGGCGATCTCGAGCCGCTTCTGCAGCTCCTGCGCCGACGGCGCGGTGACCTTGGGCTTCGGCGGCGTCTCGGCCGCCTGCGCCGACGAGGTCAGCAACGCGCCGGCCACGGTGGCGGCCACCGCGGCCGCGGCGATCGGCAGGCCGATGCGCAGCCGCCGTCTGTGACGCTTGCGGTCGCCCCCGGACGTGGGTGTACCCACTCAAGTCCCCCCTGGGATATGAAGTTTCAAGTTCGTCAGGTTCATGCTCGAAAACATGACCGAAGGCGAGATCGTACCCCGGTCGCGGACAACGGGAAGGGCCGCCCCCCTGAACGGGGAGCGGCCCTCGAGTGCCGGTCGAGCAGCGGCCTGCGGCGACGGTCGTCAGTCGTTGTTGTTGCCCGGCGACGGCGTCGTCTTCTGGATCTGGAGCAGGAACTCGCCGTTCGACTTCGTCTGCTTCATCTTGTCGAGCAGCAGCTCGATCGCCTGCTGCTGGTCGAGCGCGTGCAGCACCCGGCGCAGCTTCCAGACGACGGCCAGCTCGTCGCTGCCGAGCAGGATCTCTTCCTTGCGGGTACCGGACGCGTCGACGTCCACCGCCGGGAAGATGCGCTTGTCGGCGAGCTTGCGGTCGAGCTTGAGCTCCATGTTGCCGGTGCCCTTGAACTCCTCGAAGATCACCTCGTCCATGCGGGACCCGGTGTCCACCAGGGCGGTGGCGAGGATGGTCAGCGAGCCGCCGTCCTCGATGTTGCGGGCCGCACCGAAGAAGCGCTTCGGCGGGTACAGGGCGGTCGAGTCGACACCACCGGACAGGATGCGGCCGGAGGCGGGCGCGGCGAGGTTGTACGCACGGCCCAGACGCGTGATCGAGTCGAGCAGCACGACGACGTCGTGGCCCAGCTCCACCAGGCGCTTGGCGCGCTCGATGGCCAGCTCGGCGACCGTGGTGTGGTCCTCGGCCGGGCGGTCGAAGGTCGAGGAGATGACCTCGCCCTTGACCGACCGCTGCATGTCGGTGACCTCTTCCGGACGCTCGTCGACCAGGACGACCATCAGGTGGCACTCGGGGTTGTTGTGCGTGATCGCGTTGGCGATCGCCTGCATGATCATGGTCTTGCCGGTCTTCGGCGGGGCCACGATCAGACCGCGCTGGCCCTTGCCGATCGGCGACACGAGGTCGATGATCCGGGTCGTCAGCACGCCCGGGTCCGTCTCCAGGCGGAGGCGGTCCTGCGGGTACAGGGGGGTCAGCTTGTTGAACTCCGGGCGGCCGCGGCCGTGTTCGGGCGCCATGCCGTTGACGGAGTCCAGACGGACCAGCGCGTTGAACTTCTCGCGCCGCTCGCCTTCCTTGGGCTGACGGACCGCGCCGGTGACGTGGTCGCCCTTGCGCAGGCCGTTCTTGCGGACCTGGGCGAGGGAGACGTAGACGTCGTTCGGACCCGGCAGGTAGCCCGAGGTCCGGATGAAGGCGTAGTTGTCGAGGATGTCCAGGATGCCCGCGACGGGGATCAGGACGTCGTCGTCGGCGAGCTGCGGCTCGGCGGCGCCGATCTCGTCGCGCCCGCGACGGCCCCGGCGGTCGCGGTAGCGGCCGCGACGGCCACGCCGGCCGCCCTCGAAGTCGTCGTCCTCGTCGGCGCGCGGACCGTTGTCGCGCTGCTGGCGGTCCTGACGGCCGCCGCTCTGCTGCTGGCCCTGCTGGCCGCCGCGCTGCTGCTGGCCGCCCTGCTGGTCGTCGCCCTTGCGACGGTCACCGCGCTCGCCGCGGTCGGCACGGTCACCGCGCTCGCCCCGGTCACCGCGCTCGCGGCCGCGCTCACGGCGGTCGCGGCGGCGGCCCTCGGCGCCGTCGGCGTCACCGCGCGCGTCGCCCTGCGGCTGGCCCTGGCCCTCGGCCTGCGCCGGGGCGGACGTCTCGGTCTTCGCGGCGCTCTTGGCCTCGGCGACGACCGTCTCCGGGCTGCCCGCGTCGGCGGTGGCACGACGGCGACGGCGCTCGGCGGGGGCCTCCCCGCCGGCCGGCTGACCGGGGATCTCGATCTGCTGCTGGGCCACGGCCTTGTCGGCGGCGGCCTCGGCGGGGGCGGCGTCCGCCTTCTTCTCTGCGGAGTCGCCCGTGCGCGCCTTGGAGGTGGCGCGACGCTTGGGCTTGGTCTCGGCGGCGTCCGCCGCGGGCGTCGCCTTCGCGGGGGCGGCGCCTCCCCCGGCCTGCGCCTCCTTGATGACCTCGATCAGCTGGCTCTTGCGCATCCGCGCGGTGCCCCTGATACCGAGTCCGGATGCGACCTGCTGCAGCTCGGCCAGCACCATGCCGTCGAGGCCGGTACCGCGGCGCCGCCGGGAGCCCGCACCGGTGGCAGGCGCGGAGGCGTCCGTGGCGGGCGCGGCAGCGGTCTCCTCGACACGTGCGCCCATCAGATCGGTGGTGTCGCTCACGAAGGGTCCTTCCCTGGAGCGGACGTCGGCCTGTCTGGCTCGGCGACCGTTTGTGCTGTCCGACTTCGGTCCTTGCAGTGGCGAAGCCGGGGCGGTTGTCCGCCAATGCGGCGGAGGAGATTTCTGGTGATGGCGCTTCCTGAGCGAACCGTGACACCTGGTGTCACGTCGCGAGGTCGCACCGATTCCGGAGCGTGTCCCGAACACCGCTCAGCGTCGCTGCACGGCGTACTGCCCAGGTACGACGTACGGAACGCAGTGCGGCTTGGGAAGCTCCCGGAAGAATGTCTGTCCCGAAGCGGGACACGAAGCACCTCGCCGTGGTGCGGTCGGGTGCAGACTTGAGGTTAACACTACCGGATCCAACAAACATTCCCCCTCTCGAAATCCGGCAACCGTGCGCTATTGGATGTCGCCGGAGGGCGCCAGGGGCAGCACGCTCGCCCCTCGCAGGTCCAGCTCGAGGCGGTTCGCGGCCCAGTCCGCGCCGGCGGAGGCCTCGATCTTGTCGGCCGTCCCCGCGTCGGCCAGCGCCATCACGGTGGGCCCGGCGCCGGAGATCACCGCGGGGATCCCGTCCGCGCGCAGCCGCTCCACCAGTGCGGCGCTGTCCGGCATGGCCGGCGCGCGGTACTCCTGGTGCAGACGGTCCTCGGTGGCCGTCAGCAGCAGGTCCGGACGGCGCGTCAGGGCCTCGACGAGCAGTGCGGCGCGGCCGGCGTTGGCGGCTGCGTCGACGTGCGGCACGGAGCGCGGGAGCAGTCCGCGCGCGGTCTCGGTCAGCACCGGCTTCCCGGGCACGAAAACCACCGGAACGACGGAACCGGCCGGCTCCATCCTGATCGCCCGCGCGGCGCCCGCCTCCAGCCAGGACAGGGTGAACCCGCCCAGCAGACAGGCCGCGACGTTGTCGGGGTGCCCCTCGATCTCGGTCGCCAGCTCCAGCAGCGCCGCGTCGTCGAGCCTGCTCTCGCCGCCTATCGTCACCGCGCGCGCGGCGACGATGCCCGCGCAGATCGCGGCCGACGACGAGCCGAGGCCCCGGCCGTGCGGAATGCGGTTCGCGCAGACGATCTCGAGGCCGCGCGGCTGACCGCCCAGGACGTCGAACGCGGTGCGCAGGGAACGGACGAGGAGATGCTTCTCGTCGCGCGGCAGCGTCTCGCTGCCCTCCCCCGCGATGTCGATGTGCAGCCCTGAGTCGGCCACCCGGACGACGACGTCGTCGTAGAGTCCCAGCGCGAGCCCGAAGGCGTCGAAACCCGGGCCGAGGTTGGCGCTGGTGGCGGGGACGCGCACCCGGACGGGGGCGGCACGGAAGGCGGGACCGGCCATCTCGCGATGACTCTCCTTGAGCTGCGGGGCTGTCGAATGAGCTGCGATGCGTGAGTGAGGACCCGGGACCGCGACGGCGACGCGTCACTGCGGCATATGCGGCGGGCGGGTTAGGTACAGCCTATCGAAGGAAGGTTCTGCGGCGACATAGGGCGCACAGGAGGCGCACGATGCGTGTCGTAAGCCCCTCGTGCACCCCTGTCAGGGACATCCACCGGCCGACCGCGATGCCGGACTTCCGGGAGGGACTTCCGTCGGTTCGCCCGCAGGTCGCCCCCAGGACGGCACCGGATCCCGGGCGCCCGGCTGGACGCCTGGTACGGCGCCTGGTGGGACGCCGGTCGACGGGCCCGAAGCCCCCTAGGGACCTGGACCGGGCTCGAGACCGGGCCCGGCGTGGGCCGTGTCGGGCCGCTTCGGGCCCCGGTGGGAGGCCCGCTCGGCCGACCGGAGGGCCGAGGCGACGACCCCCAGGCGACCGGGACGAGCCGGGCCACCGAGACGACCGGGACGACCCGGAAGACCGAGGGCCCCCGAGGGGCCCCGAGGGGCCACCCGGACGTCCCCGGGACGTCACCCGGAAGGACGCGGCCCTTCCGGTGTCGCTACGCGAGCCCGAGGCGCTCCGCGGCCGTCGCCGCGTCGACCGGGACGGTGACCGGCTGCGGTGCGCCCGCGACGGCCCAGTCGGGGTCCTTCAGACCGTTGCCGGTGACGGTGCACACGATCTTCTGCCCCGGGTCGACCTTGCCCTGCTCGGCCGCCTTCAGCAGACCGGCCACGGACGCGGCGGACGCGGGCTCCACGAAGACGCCCTCCTGCGCGGCCAACAGCCGGTAGGCGCGCAGGATCTCACGGTCCGTCACCTCGTCGATGAAGCCGCCGGACTCCTCCCGCGCGGCCAGCGCGAACTGCCAGGAGGCCGGGTTTCCGATGCGGATCGCGGTGGCGATCGTCGACGGGTCCTTGACGACCTCGCCGCGCACGATCGGGGCGCTGCCGGACGCCTGGAAGCCCCACATGCGGGGCGTGCGCGTGGCGACCTTGTCGGCGGCGTACTCCCGGTACCCCTTCCAGTACGCGGTGATGTTGCCCGCGTTGCCGACCGGCAGGACGTGGATGTCGGGAGCGTCGCCGAGCATGTCGACGATCTCGAAGGCGGCCGTCTTCTGCCCCTCGATACGCACCGGGTTCACCGAATTGACCAGCGCCACCGGGTAGTTGTCGCTCAGCGCACGCGCCAGCGTGAGGCAGTCGTCGAAGTTGCCGTCGACCTGGAGGATCTTCGCGCCGTGGATGAGCGCCTGGCCCATCTTGCCGAGCGCGATCTTGCCCTGCGGGACGAGGACGGCCGAGACCATGCCCGCGCGCACGGCGTACGCGGCGGCGGAGGCGGAGGTGTTGCCGGTGGAGGCGCAGATGACGGCCTGCGCGCCCTCCTCCTTGGCCCGCGTGATGGCCATGGTCATGCCCCGGTCCTTGAAGGAGCCGGTGGGGTTCGCGCCCTCCACCTTGAGGTGGACCTCGCAGCCCGTGCGCTCGGAGAGCACCTGCGCGGGCACGAGGGGCGTGCCGCCCTCACGGAGCGTCACTACGGGCGTGCTGTCGGAAACCGGCAGCCGGTCCCGGTACTCCTCGATGATTCCGCGCCACTGGTGGGTCATTGCTGGTTACTCTCCTTCAACCCGCATGATGCTGGCGACACCCCGCACGGTGTCGAGCTTGCGCAGCGCCTCGACGGTCCCGGTGAGGGAGGCGTCGGACGCGCGATGGGTGACGACGACGAGGGAGGCCTCGCCGCTTCCGTCCAGTCGGCCCTGCTGCCGCACGGTGTCGATGGAGACTCCGTGCTCGGCGAAGACGGTGGCGACCTGGGCGAGAACGCCAGGCTTGTCCGCGACGTCGAGACTGATGTGATACCGGGTGACGACGTCGCCCATGGGCGACACCGGCAGCGCGGCGTAGGCCGACTCGCCGGGCCCCGTCGCCCCGCTGAGCCGGTTGCGGCAGACGGCGACCAGGTCGCCGAGTACGGCGGAGGCGGTGGGAGCACCGCCGGCGCCGGGACCGTAGAACATGAGCTGCCCGGCCGCGTCCGACTCGACGAACACGGCGTTGTAGGCGCCGCGCACCGAGGCGAGCGGGTGGCTCAGCGGAATCATGGCGGGGTGCACCCGCGCGGTGACCGACGCTCCGTCGGCGGCCCGCTCGCAGATGGCGAGCAGCTTGATGGTGCAGCCCATCTCCCGGGCGGAGGCGAAGTCGGCCGACGTCACCTCGGTCATGCCCTCGCGGTAGACGTCGTCGAGGCGCACACGCGTGTGGAACGCGATGCCCGCGAGGATGGCGGCCTTGGCGGCGGCGTCGAACGCCTCCACGTCGGCCGTCGGATCGGCCTCCGCGTACCCCAGGGCGGTGGCCTCGTCGAGGGCCTCCTGGTATCCGGCGCCCGTGGAGTCCATCTTGTCGAGGATGAAGTTGGTGGTGCCGTTGACGATGCCCAGCACCCGGTTCACCTTGTCCCCGGCGAGAGACTCGCGCAGCGGCCGGATCAGCGGGATCGCGCCGGCGACGGCGGCCTCGTAGTAGAGGTCCCTGCCGTGTTCGTCGGCGGCGGCGTGCAGCGCGGCACCGTCCTGCGCGAGCAGCGCCTTGTTGGCGGAGACGACGGAGGCGCCGTGCTCGAAGGCGGTGGTGATGAGCGTACGGGCGGGCTCGATGCCGCCGATGACCTCGACGACGACGTCGAGGTCCCCGCGTTTGACGAGCGCGGTGGCGTCGGTGGTGACCAGGGCCGGGTCGATGCCCTCGCGCACCCGGGACGGCCGCCGCACGGCGACGCCGGCGAGCTCCACGGGAGCACCGATCCGCGCGGCGAGGTCGTCGGCATGCGTCGTCATGATGCGCGCCACCTCTGAGCCGACCACTCCACAGCCCAGCAGCGCCACCTTCAGCGGACGCGTACGCATCATCCGACCTCGTTTCCTCATACCGTCTACGGATGTTTCCGGTTGACCCAGTCTCACTCACCGGACCGGACTTTCTGCCCATAGTCCGGATCGTGAGACATCTATTTCATTTCCAGCGCCCGGCAGACAGGAGATCTTCCACCGCCCACGGGACCGCCCCGACGTCTGTCCGACGACGGTCCCGACGACCGTTCCGGCGACCGTTCCGGCAGGGGTACGGAACCCCTGCGAGGTGGCCGTCCCGCCGGTGGCTGCCGGAGGGTCGGGCGTCGGGGCGTCGGTCTCAGCCGACGTCGAGCCGCAGCAGATCCTCCTCCGTCTCCCGCCGCACGACCACCCGCGACTCGCCCTCGTGCACGACGACGACCGGCGGCCGCAGCACGTGGTTGTAGTTGCTGGCCATGGACCGGCAGTACGCGCCGGTGGCCGGGACGGCGATGAGGTCGCCCGGCGCCAGGTCGGCCGGCAGGAACGCGTCCTTGACCACGATGTCCCCGCTCTCGCAGTGCTTGCCCACGACCCGCGCCGGCATGGGCGCGGCGTCCGAGACGCGGGAGACGAGCGCGACGCTGTACTCGGCGTCGTACAGCGCGGTACGGATGTTGTCCGACATGCCGCCGTCGACGGAGACGTACGTCCGCAGCCCGTCGAGCGGCTTGACGGTGCCCACCTCGTACAGGGTGAAGGCCGTGGGCCCGACGATGGCGCGCCCCGGCTCCACCGAGATGCGGGGCGTCCGCAGCCGGGCCGACTCGCACTCACGGGTGACGATCTCCGTCAGCGCCTTGGCGATCTCGTGCGGCTCACGCGGATCGTCGTCGCTGGTGTAGGCGATGCCCAGCCCGCCGCCGAGGTCGATCTCCGGCAGCTCGACCCCGTGCTCGTCACGGATGTCCTTGAGCAGCCCGACGACCCGGTGGGCGGCGACCTCGAAGCCGGACATGTCGAAGATCTGCGACCCGATGTGCGAGTGGATCCCGATCAGCTCCAGCCCGTCGAGCTGGAGCGCCCGCCGCACGGCCTCGGCGGCCTGCCCGCCGGCGAGCGGGATCCCGAACTTCTGGTCCTCGTGGGCGGTGGCGATGAACTCGTGCGTGTGCGCCTCGACGCCGACGGTGACCCGGATCTGCACCCGCTGCCGCATGCCCCGCGACTGCGCGATGTGCGCGACCCGCACGATCTCCTGGAACGAGTCGAGCACGATCCGTCCGACGCCGGCGTCGACGGCCCGCTCGATCTCGTCCGTCGACTTGTTGTTGCCGTGGAAGGCGATCCGGTCGGCGGGCATCCCGGCGGACAGCGCGGTGGCGAGTTCGCCCCCGGAGCAGACGTCGAGGTTCAGCCCCTCCTCGTGCAGCCACCGCACGACGGCCCGGGACAGGAAGGCCTTGCCCGCGTAGAAGACGTCGGCGTCGGCCCCGAACGCGGTGCGCCAGGCGCGGGCCCGGTCGCGGAAGTCGGCCTCGTCGAGGATGTAGGCGGGTGTGCCGTGCCGCTCGGCGAGGGTGACGACGTCGACGCCGCCGACGGTCACGACACCGTCGTCGTCACGCGCGACGGTCCGCGCCCACACCTTGGGGTCGAGGGCGTTGAGGTCGGCGGGCGGAGCGGAGTAGTGGCCCTCGGGAAGGACGTCGGCGTGACGGGGCCCGGCGGGGTGGGCGGATCGGCTCATCTGGGCGTGCTCTCTCAGAGGTGGTCGGGTGCGTCGATGCCGAGCAGGGACAGGCCGCCGGCCAGCACCGCCCCGGCCGCTTCGGCGAGCGCGAGCCGGGCACGATGGGCGGCCGAGGGTTTCTCCGCACCGCGCGGCAGCACGGAGGGCAGCAGGACGAGCGTGGCGTCGGCCACCCCGACCAGATGCCGGGCCAGCCGCGACGGCACGGAGAAATCAGGAACGGCCCGCGGCTCGGACGACGTCCTGGAGGGCCTGGACGGCGGCCGGTTCGACGGAGCAGGGGCGACGGCGAGGGCAGTGGCCGCGACAGTGGCGGTGGCCGTGGCGGTGGCCGTGGCGAGAACGCGGGGATAGTCCGCGAGAAGGCCGACGAGGTCGGCGGCGTCCAGAGGACCGGCCTCGGCGGCGAAGCCCAGGTCGGCGGCGTTGCGGCCCACGGCCCGGGTACGGGCATGGGCGTAGCGGACGCGGAAGAGGGGATTGCCCTCACGCTGGACCAGATGGTCGGCGGTGATGCGGGGCCGGTCGTGCGGGGCGGGATGGACCAGGGCCCAGCGAGCGGCGTCGAGACCGAGCGGAGCGGGATCCTCCGGAGCGGGAACCGGCCGCAACACGCTGCCGCCCCCCACATCACGGTCAACATGCCCACCGTCAAGACGGACGCCGCGGGGGCGACCACCGCCGCGAGGACGGAGGTCATGACGCATGTCCCGCAGGTCATGACGGACGTCGACGAGGCCGCCCTGTGCTCCGATGATCCGCGCGAGCACGTCGGCGAGCACCTCGGCCCGCACCTCGTACGGCACCCGCACCTCGAACACCTGCCCGGCGAGGTCGTCACTGTGCCCGTACCGCGAGCCGTCCACCCTGATCCGCCGGACCAGATCGACGACGGCGGAACCGTCGAGGCTGAGGTTGAGGAACCCGGGCCCGGTGATCTCCACCCCGCAGACGCCCTCGGCCCCCATCAGATACGGCCGCAGAACCTCGGCCACCCGAAGAGGCGTCTGCCCGGCGGGCCGGGCGAGCTGCAAGGCGATGTTGGTGGCGTAGTCCCCCCGCCCTCCGGGCCCCGGCGGCGTGACGACAGCCCGCTCGGGAACGGCCACGCTCAGCTCCCCGTCGTCGACAGCACGACGCACCGCGCACAGCACGGCACGAGACAGCTCGACGGGAGTCACGGCACAAGCGTAGGGGAGGAGGGGGGTGGGTAGGCGAGCCGGTTCGACGGGGTCCCGAGATGTGGACGCCGAACAGGACGAGAGACCGGCCGACGGCGAAGGCAACAACGACAGGAACCCCTGACCGGGGAGCGGCAGGAGCGCGGGACGGAGAGAGAAGAAGGGAAGCACGGAGCTGAGGGAGAAGGGAAAGAGAAGGGGAAGGGGAAGGGGAGGACGTGGCAGGAAGAGAGGGCTCGACCTCGAGCGCGGAACCTCACTCCCCGTCCGCAGCTCCCCCGCCGGGCGAACGGCTCTTCCCGACCCCGATGGCGGCGGCCCCCGCCCCCAGCTCCCCCTCCAACCCGGCCGTCATCCCCGACGCCGACCCCGACCCGGACCGCACCCCATCCCCACCCTCTCCCCCATGGTCGTCCTCGCCGCCACCGCCCCTCTCCCGCTCCGCGTCCGTCTCCGCCTCCCTCCCCCGCTCCCGCTCCCGCTCCACCAACGTCCGTACGACGGAGACGAGTTCGGCGGGATCAAAAGGCTTGGGGAGAAACGCGTCGACGCCGACATCAAGGCCGGACTCGACCTCGTACTGCGTACAGGCGCTGATGATGACCAGCGGAAGGTCCCGAGTCCGAGGATCGGCCCGCAACCGAGCGGCGGTGCCCAACCCGTCCAACCGGGGCATGACGACATCGAGGGTCACAAGATCGGGCCGGACCTGATGAACGACATCCAGACACTCGGCACCGTCGGACGCGGTCACGACCTCGATGCCCTCCAGCTCGAGATTGACCCTGATCAGCTGCCGGATGACCTTGTTGTCGTCCACCACAAGCACCCGGCCCGACGTGCCTGACACAACTCGAGAGTAGGTCGGGACCGGCCACCGCGTCCGGGTTTTCCCCACTTCCACCCCGTGCGAGCGACCCGCCCTCCCGCAAGCCCCGCAAACCCGTTCCTGATCACCCCGAGCGAGCTGGTAGTGTTCTACCCGTCGCCGCGAGCAACACCTCCCGACCGACACGCCCCCGTAGCTCAGGGGATAGAGCAACGGCCTCCGGAGCCGTGTGCGCAGGTTCGAATCCTGCCGGGGGCACCTTGCACGAGGTGCCCAAAGACCCCGCCACCAGCACTTTCGCTGAGGACGGGGTCTTGGCGTATGTGCAGCCGTATGCCGCTCGAAGCGGCCGTATGTCGCGTGCTGTGGACTATGCGTGGACTGGCCGCAGGGAAGAAATCCGCAGGTCGGGCCCTCGTTGCGCACGCGGGAGTCTGACGCTCAAGAGTGCACGACGCAGACCCACCGCTGGCGTGGGGTGGGCCCTGGGAACGGGGATATCCAGGACGACTCCGACCCCATGATCCCACCAGCCGTCCAGCGATCATTTCGCTTGCTGGCTCCCCTTGTTCTGGCCGATCCTGTCCGCTCGGCGAGCGAGGAGGACAGCGTGGGTTTGACCTTGTTCCCAGGAGATGGGAACACCAGGAGCCCAGACGTCGCCTGGTCCTACACCGGCTTCAACGCTTTCCGGGAACGGCTGGCACGGGCCGAGGGATTCGTGCTCTCCGCGATGTGGGGCTTCGGCGGAGACCGTCCCTGGAGCGACCTCTCCACCTGCCTGGAGCCGCTCCTCGATCACCCGGACGACGGCGGCGACCCCCTTTCGGCAGCAGAGTGCGCCGGCATCCTTCCCCGATTGGAAGCAGTCATCGACGAATGGCTACTGGAGCCCGCCGAACCACTTCTCCAGCAGCACATCGAGGACGCTCGGCAGCTGACAGTGGTCCTGCGACTGTGCATAGACAAAGGCGTCGAGCTCTGTTTCCTCTGAACATCTGGGTGCGGAAGGCCCGATGATGCATACAGAGGAGCGCAGACTACTCACGTGAGTAGTCTGCGCTCGATGTAGACCGGGCTGTGCCGTCTCCTCATTCCGGAGGGACATCGTCCAACAGCTCAGCAATCCGGCGATTGGCGACGTCCTGCCGACCGTCGAGGCATTTGGCGTATCGGCTCAGCAGCACTTCGACGCTGTTGCCCGCGCGCTCCGCAACCTCGGTCGGGTCCAAGCCGGCGTTGAGCCACGAGGAGAGCGCCGCGTGCCGCAGGTCGTACGGTCGAGCCGCCAGCGGCGAGGCCACCTGTTCCGGCGTGAGCGCCAGGTGCCGCGCCTCGTCCCAGACACGCCAGTACGTCGTCGAGGCGACCACTCCCCCACGTTCGTTGGCGAACAGCCGACCGTCCTTGGCCGTGCCGAACTCCTCGATGTGAGCCCGGAGCATGCGCACCAGGCGGGGCGGAACGGGAACGATGCGGGTCTCGTTGGCGGGTCGATTCTTGAGGCCGCGGTTGTCGTGCACCTCCCCCGTTCCGGTCCAGCGCTTCCCGACGGTCGGCCGGCTCTTCTCCAGGATCAACGAGCCCCACCCTTTGTCCGGCAGCGTGCAGTCCGGACGGCGCAGAGCCACGGCTTCCGCCGGCCGTAGCCCACCGAAGTACATGCAGGCGAAGAGTGCGACGAGTCGGCGCCCACGGGCCCGGCGGTACCCACCGACGTACGAGACTGCGCCCAAAAGCTCAGCCGCCTGCCGGGGGTTCACCACGACTCGGCGGTCTACTTCCTTGGTGACTTTGGGCAGCTTCCACTTCACGAGCGTGACCGGATTCTCCGGGAGCTCCCCCAGCTCGACCGCGTAGGCCAGGGCGTTGAATAGGACAGCCCGCTTGCGCCGCACCGTCTCGGCGGCGGCCGGAGCACCAGCAAGGGTGAGCTTGAGTGAGTCGAGGACACTGCGGATGTCTGCCGGGTTCTTGAGCGTCGTCAGCGGCAGCGAGGCTTTGGCGACCCATCGGAGGGCGTTGGCGATGTCCACCGGCGGGGCCTCCTCGTCCGGGGCCTGGACGACGAAGGCCCAGCCGCGCAGGGCCCGCCGCAACACCTCATCTGCCGGACGGCCGGCGCGGTCGCCCAGGAGGTGAGTCGTGACGAGCGTCATCGTCTCGTTCAGGCTGTCGCGGGAGTTCGGAGCGGCATGCGGCCATTTCATGGCGACGTACGCCCGCGCGAACTCGTACCAGGTGAGGGACTCTTTGATCGGCGCCATAGAGTCCGGCAGGCCCGTTTCCGTGTTGAATGCCTCGCCCTTTTGCGCAGCCCGGAGCAGCTTCGCGCGAAAGTTTCTGCGAGAGCCTTGGTCCGGAAGGTCTCGGAGAACGGCGGGGCGTCGCCGACCTTCCACCGCACGTCATACGAAGGTGTCTTGTACGGCCGCTTGCGAATGCTCCACACCTTCACGTCATGGGACTTCACGCCGCCTCCCCGAGCCCGTGAAGCCAAGAGGTGAAGTCACTGCGCCAGAAGCGGAGTTCACCGTTCGGGAGCTTGATCGCTTCCGGAGCCTGTCCCAGCTCGCGCCAGCGATAGAAGGTGCGCCGGGAGACTCCGCCCAGCTCGGCGAGGATCTGCGGGACGGTCATCAGTTCGTCTCGTCGGCGGTCCACGACGAGTCTCCTTCCATGTCTGGGGTGTCGGATCGGCGCGAGGCGGCGAGCCAGGATTCGGCGGCCGTGAGCCCGGTACCGGCGAAGCGCCAGTGGGAGAGGACGAGGACGGTGTCCGGGTCCGGGAGGGGGTGGCCGACCAGGGCCGCGCGTTCGCGGGTGAGTGCTTCGTTGTGGTCGGCGCGTTCCTGGCGGAGGGCGCCGAGGGTGACGGAGTACGCGCGGGACTTGGTCGAGAAGTGGCCGCGGAAGCCGAGCATGTGAGCCCACTTGCGCAACCGGAGTTCTTCGAGTTCGGGCAGTCCTCCGAGATGCCAGCAGGTGAGGATCATCCGGCGGGCGTGGTCGGTGACGTCGGTGCCGATCAGGTCGGTGATGGGGTTGCGGATCGGTCGGTCGATGGTGCCGGTCGCGCTCTCCGCTCCCTTGGTGGCGTACTTGGCGATGTAGGCGGCGACGGCCCGGCTGCTCAGGTCGGTGGTTCCGGCGAAGTCAGCCGAGCGGATCGGGCGGATGTCGAGCTGTTCGCCGAAGCGGAACGTGTGGGCGCGCCCGTCGAGGGTCGGGCCGGGGGTCTCGGCGAGCCGGACGGCCGAGCGGATCGCGTCGCTGAGAAGTTCCGTCGTGGCCCAGACCGGAGGGGAGTCCTCGGCACCCTCGGGACCGTCGAGGCGGATCACGGCATGGAAGTGCACGGCCCCGCGCCGCTGGTACTCGGCGACCTTGGCGTACGAGAGCTTGAGGCAGTGGCGCAGTTCGGAGCGGGTGATGTCCGCGCGGGAGGCGAGCTGTTGGCGTAGGTAGGTGGTGAAGCGGGCCCACAGGGCACCGGCGTGTGCGTTCCAGAGGACGGCGTCGCGGTAGTCGTAGCGCTCCGGGTTCAGCGGGGTGCCGAGGGCGGGGTCGTCGTCCGGGTGGAGGCGTCCGCAGCGGCAGCGACCACCACCAGGCCGGTTGTGGACGGGCCCGAAGGACGGAGCGGTGAAGGTGGCGAAGACGCGGGGGTGTTGGGCGACGGCCGGGCCGATTCCCTTGCCGCCGCTCAGGCCGGCCGTGACGAGGTGGTACGTGTCCTTGCGGTAGACCTCGGCGCAGGCGGCGCAGCGTGTCGCGCGGCGGTTGTTGCAGCGGATGAGGAGCTGTCCGGCGGGAAGGTCGCGGTCGAAGATCTCGCGGACGATTTCGCCGGTCGCGGCGTGGACGTCGAGGCGGTGGCCCTCCATCCGTACGGGCCGCTCGCAACCGCCGAGCCGCTGAACCTGGTGTGCATAAGTGCTGAGGTCGCCGTACTGGGCGAGGGCTGCCAGTTGGCGAATGGCTCCGGTGGGAGCCTCGGGGCGCATGTGCGGGTGCCTCCTTGGAGGGGCGAAAGTTCGGGACGGGCACCCCGGCCTGCGTAGGGGGCTAGACAGTGTGGGCAGGCCGGGATGCGGCGCAGATGAGGTCAGCGGCGGTCGTTCTTGAGGATCGAGCGGATGACGACCGCGCAGACGGCCACGGAAGCGGCAGTGATGGCGACCGCGAGGAGCATGGAGACCAGGACCGCGCCGACGACCAGGACCAGGGCTCCCCCACCGG
Organism: Streptomyces sp. NBC_00704; assembly: GCF_036226605.1. Classification (NCBI taxonomy): domain Bacteria; kingdom Bacillati; phylum Actinomycetota; class Actinomycetes; order Kitasatosporales; family Streptomycetaceae; genus Streptomyces; species Streptomyces sp. NBC_00704. The sequence goes on along the minus strand of NZ_CP109000.1, from coordinate 5,540,764 downwards.
CGGCGAGGGTGAGCACGCTGCCCGGGGTGAGCCGGACCGCCGGCCGGTTGGTGGCGGGGGCCGCCGGAACCGGGGCCGGGGCATAGGCGGTGGGGTGGTAGACCGACGGGCTGTAGGTGGCCGGGGGCATGGGAGCGGGTATCGGGGCGGTGTCCGGGCGGGGGTACTTGGGGGTGAACACGGGGCGGTCCCTTCTGTAGTCAGTCGAGGAGGGTGGCGACGGCGGGGGCGAGGACGCTGTTGGCGACGAGGTAGCCGCCGAGGAGGAGCAGGGCGACCAGCCACCACGGCGGTCGGGCGAGCTGGATGCCGAGGACGGCGACGACGAGGACGGCGAACCAGAGCGGGACGGTCACGGCAGCGGTCTCCTGTCAGGCCTTGCAGCGGTGGGTGCGGGCGGCGAGTTCGGCGGCGGCGCGGCTGTCGTACTCGGTGGAGAAGTCGCAGCGGGGTGCGGTGCAGGCGGCGAGATGCCGGTCGCGGCCGCGGGCGATGTAGGAGGCGACCTGCACGGGACCGATGCGGCGGACGTTGCGGAACCTGGGGCCTGTCATCGCGGGATGTCCTCTCCGGTGAAGTCGTGGGCGTGGTCGGCGAGCCACTGGCGGATCTCGGGCTGTTCGTCGTCGGTGGCCTGATTGATCGCGGCCTCACCGAGGGCGAGGGCATCGACGAGCCGGTTACGGCGGGTCAGCTCTGCGGCGTGCTCCAGCGCTGAGCGGATGGCGGGGCGCATGGTGTGTGGCCCTTTCTCAGAGGTAGGCGGCTACGGATTGCGTCATGGATGGCGGCAGGCCGAGCCGGGCGCGTACGGCGTCGGGGTCGGCAGGCCTGCCGGTGGTGGCGTGGTGTTCCTGGGCCAAGACCTGGACTCGGTCGACGAGAGCGGGCGGGAGGGTGACCGCCGGGGCAGGTGTCGGGGCGGGGACAGCAGCGACCGGTTCGGGGGTTGCGGCCAGCTCCGAATCGGCGTCCGGGCCGGTGGCCAGAGCCGGAAGCGCGTCACGTTCGGGCGCATCGACCGCAGCCGGAACGTGGGCCGTTTCGGTGTCCGTCTCGGGCGTCGCGATGGCTGTCGGCGCGTCCGGGGTGCGTGGTGTGTGGGCGAGCAGGGTTCCGCCGAAGAAGGCGACGGCGGGCCAGCCGGCCACCACGACGCGGAGCGACGCCGGAACGTCGTCCAGGTCGAGGAGCCCGGCGGTGGCGATGTTGGCCCCGAGGGATGCGGCCAGGGCGATGAGGAACCACAGTCGCGGCCCCCCGGCCGGCTGCCCGGCGCGCTGCTGTTCGCGCATCCGGCGCCAGGCGGCGACGAGCAGCAGGTCGACAGAGACGGGGTAGGCCCAGGCCTTCCAGCCGCCCTGTCCGGCCGCGTCGGCGAGGTCGTGAAGGTGCGAGAAGGACAGGGCGCCCGCGATGACGGCTTGGACGATCACGGCGTCCACACGGGCCAGCTGGGCGCGCATCGGCTCGGGTTCCTTCCGGTTCGAGGCATGGGAGGGGTAGGGACGCGGCGCGAGGCGGTCACGCCAGCCGTGGGGAGGGTGGTGCGGCTACTCGGTCACCGGGCGGGCGGTGGGCACAGCGGCCGGGGCGAACGCCTTGGAGGACTCGACGGCGACGGCGGGCCGGAAGGAGTCGAGGCGGGGCAGTTCCGGCACCAGGGCGGCCGTGTCGCGGCAGATGGCCGCTGCCTCGTCGAGGGTCAGGTGCGGTGAGCGGGCGCGGGACCAGCCGCCGGAGGAGTCGCCGACGATCGCGACGCCGGGGCGTTCGGCCGGGATGGAGGTGGCGGCAAGCGCCGCTTCCGGAGAGATATCGGCCAGCGCCATGTTCGCCGAGGACTCGTCATTGACCCGGTGGCAGATGCGGCCGGTGAGCTGGGCGCGGAGCATGGTCGCGCCCTTGCCGAGTTCGGAGCCGAAGCACTGCCCGCAGACTTCGAGGTAGATGCCGGCCGCACGGCCGAGCTGGGCGATGCGGATCAACTTGGTGACCATCGCGTCGCGTCGCTTCTCGTCGTCGCGGCTCGCGGCGAGGAAGAGTTCCGCGACCTCGTCGACGACGACCACGACCGGCACCGGCCGCACCGCGTCCGGCAGCCCCCAAACGTCCGAGGTGAGCACGGCGTTCGGGCCCGCGGCGGACGACAGACCGATCAGACGGAACCGTGCCTCCATCTCTTCCACCAGGACGTCAAGGAGTTCGTTCGCCCGGTCCGGAGTGTCGGCGAGAGCGGACAACCGGGGTGCGAACGGCGCGAGTTCGACGCCCCATTTGCAGTCGACCCCGACGAGCACGACCCGTTGCCGGGCCAGGCCGCACACCAGGTTCCGCAGGTAGACGGACTTGCCGGACTGCGTCGCTCCGAGGATGAGTTCATGCGGCACGGCGCGGAAGTCGCGTACGTGCCAACGTCCGTCGTCCCGAAGCGCCAGCGGAAGGGTGAGCGGCCCGCGCTGCTTCCACCGCCGTACGGGCTGCACGTCGGAGAGAACGTCCCAGCCGATCAGCCGCAATTCGAGCCAGCCAGGCTTAGTCGGGCGGATGTGTACGGCGTGCGCGGCCCAGGCATGGCGCAACCGGTCGGCCGAGGCCATGAAGTCCTCAGGAGCCTGCCCGGTCGCCATGCGCAGCCGCATCACAAGCCCGGACTCGGTCGGCCACGGCAGCGACCGCCGAGGCGGGACGGGGGCGGCTTCCCGCCCGATCATCCGGGCCGTGGCCCGACGGACGGCCGAGGCCGGGACCGTCAGGCCGCACGCGTCCATCGTGGTCCGATAGGTGGTGAGCACGCGCAGCGCAACGAGCGGGTAGCCGACCAGCCACCAGAACGCGACCGGTGCGCGGCGGCGCAGGACCAACAGGGCGGCGAGTGCCAGCAGGCACAGCGTCAGCGTCCAGACGGTGTCGGTCATGGCGTTCAGCCCTGCACCGAAGCCGGGGCGTTGACCATGACCGCGTCCGCCCGGTAGGCGATGCCGTGACGCATCCGCCCGCCGAACTCGCTCTCCCACGGCCGGGCGATGAGGCCGGGCAGGATGACCGGAGCTCCCATCACCAGGCCCTCACCGATGCCCTTCTCGGGAACGGTGACCTTGATCATGTCCGAACCGCCCGCCGCGATGAACACCAGCTCCAGCACCATCAGCCGGTCGCTGGTGACCGGATCGATGGCGATCTCACCGGTCTGACGGTCCTTCACCTTGACCTCGGGGAGCTTGGTGACGAGGAGCGTCGCGGCCGAAACGTCTACGGGGATGACACGCATTTCCTGAACCTCACTTGGTTGGTGATGCGACCAAGCCGCACCGCTCGGGCCTGAATATCCCCCTAGACAGCAGAGGGGTGACCCGCCCTAACTGTCTAGGGGGGTTGACGACCACAGTAGACCGACGGACCGTCAACTGTCTAGGGGGGTATACGAGGTGGTTGGGTCATGGCGGATCGCGACGGCCGGCGAGGAGAATGCCGTCATGGCGTCCACCTCTCCCGCATCGCGGCTCGTGGCTGCGGCCGCTAAGGCTCGGCTCCGACCCGTTGGGCTTCGCCAGCATGGCCGCTCTCGCCTGTGGCTAGACGATCATGGCTGGTGGCTCGGGCTCGTCGAGTACCCCTCGTCTCAATGGAGTCAGGGCAGCGGACTGCACGTCGGGGCCATGTGGCTATGGCAAGACTCGGACCACTTCACGTTCAACGTCAGTGAGCGGGTGGGAGCGACCGAGCACTACCGCAACGATGAGCAGTTCTCGCGAGAAGCAGAGCACCTTGCCTCACGCGCTGGGGCACAAGTGCAGGAGCTCCGCAGTAGGTTCGCCGACTTGCAGGCCGTAGCGAATCACTTGATCGCCCAGCCGGTCAGGCTCGGATGGTTCTGGGAGTCATGGCATGCCGGAGTCGCTGCGGCACTCGTGGGCGATGCCCCCGTGGCGCGAAATCGGTTCGCGGCAGCGCTCAAGGAGGAGCCTGTCGCCCCCTGGATGGACGACGCTCAACGATCGGTGCGGGAGCTCCTGCAGATCGTTCAGGACAGGAGCGCAGTCCAGTCCTGGGCTCTGGAACGGATCGCCGCATGTCGGCGAAGCCTGAGGCTGCCACCGTTCCAACCACTCGACGGAGTGCTGATCAGCGAGTTGGGGGAACGCGCCCAGCCCAAGCAGTAGCAGCCGAGCGCTACGACAACGTCCAGTGCAGCACCGTGGCGTCATCCTGTGTTTTGCCGCGGGGCCAGCGCCGGCCATCGGGGTCGTCGAGCTCTGCCGCCCGGACGCGGCGGATGAGTTCAGCCGGCCCGGATGAACCGAGAACAGTCAGCGTCTCTTCCCAGGTGTCCAGGTCGAAGGAGTCGACGAGCCGTGTCGCACCGTCGCTGAGCAGCGTGGCAGACGCCAGCGACGCCACTGGAACCGTCCCTGTGAGGACGTGATCGGCCGCTCGCGGATCAGGTCCAGCGATCCAGAAGCCGCCGGGCCGATTACGGAGCCCCGTCAGAGCGTCGCGGTAATCGGCCAAGGCGGCGGCATGCTCGGGTGAGCCGGTAGGCAGTTCGTCGACCGGGCCGCGAAGTCGTTTCCCGACCTCGTCCAGGCGCTGGTCGGTAATCGCGGTTGTCTTCCCGTCCTGGTTGGCGAGGAGAAGCGTCGAATCGCCGAGCACTAGGTATTCCAGAGCTTCCGCGCCGGCCCGGACGGCGACCACCGTGCTGGTTGGACTCGCGCGATAGGACAGATCGCAGCTGTCCTCGTGCAAGGACCGAACAGCCCGGATTGAGTCGGCCAGGCAGTCGGCGAGCGGCCGGGCAGGGTGTGCGGTGATGGTGCTCAGCAGCAGGCCCCCCAGCGTTGAGGAGAACCAGGCGATGCCGTGCGTGCACCCGGTATCTGCCCCAGCGACGCCGGCCCCGTCCAGCAGTACAGCCGCCCCGGCAGCGGCGGCCGCGAAGTCCTCGTTCGCCTGGCCGGGTTCGGCGGGCAGTGAGGCGATGGCGACGTTCACGCCGTCGTCTCCTCGTCGTGTCGGTAGAGGGGGGTGAGCAGTTCGACGGATTGTGGTTCGTCCGTCTCGGGGTCGTACTCGACGCTTACGAGCGTGGAGAAGTGATGCTCTCCCACCTGGCCCCATAGCGTGTTCAGGTCGGAGGCGAGCAGCTGGACGACGCCGAGGGAGCCTGCGGTGTGGATACCGGCGATCGCGAGTACCGAGCCGTTGCCGTCCGGGCGGGGCAGCCTGCCGAGGTATCCGACGTCGTGCGGGCGCTGCTGCTCGGTGTCCGCTCCTGCTCGGTATGCCGTGCCGGTACGTCGGTCCAGTAGGGCCCACGGCTCGCCTTTGGGGTGTTCCCAGCTAAGTACGGGATCCTGCGCGTAGAGGTCACTCATGGTCTGGGACATGCCCGGTCCGCAGACGACGACCAGGCCGTCACGGTTGAGGTCGACTTCACCGCTCACCAGGACGTGACCAGAGCTGACGTCGAGCCCGTACGACTTGGCCAGCTCTTCGAGCCGCCTGCCGGAGTTCACGTCCGCCATGGCGACGACCGGGCGCTTCTTCTCGTCGTCCCACCGCAGCGGAGTCACGACCGTGACGGCGCCCGCGCCGAGGAACGCACCCTCGGGCGCCGGGCCCGTGTGACGGATCTGGTGAATCCGCCCGCGGCTCAGGCCGGCCTTCTCGGCGATCTGCGCGTACGACAACCCCTGCGAATGGAGGTCTTGAACGACACGACGGCGGAGCCGGGCGAGTTCGGTCACCTCCTGCTGCGCGTCGGCCAACCGTGTCGTGACCTCACGCAGAAGCAGGTACGGATCATCGATCGCCATGATCCGCTGCAACTCGTCCGACATGACCACACCTCCTAGAAGTAACCAGGAGTCTAGGGCCCTAGACGGAATGGGCGGGAGTCGCCTGCCCGAATGAACTCCGATCACGTAGAAGCCGGCCCGACGCCCAGGCACTCCCCGGGGACTCACACTCCACTGCCCGCGAGGCCACCACACATCACCGCCGGAAAGCCGCCCATCACGAGCCGGTCCGCACCAGCTCGGCCCAGACGCAGCGGGCACCCGAAGGCCGGTCCTTCACACCCCAGTTCTTGGCGCAGGCCGCAATCGGCATCAGCCCGCGGCCGTCCTCTTCCACGTGCCTGGTGACGCTCCGAACCATAGGTTCCTCGTCGCCGCCCTGGTCGACGACCTCGATACGAACCAGGTCATCCGCGAAGTGGACGAGCACGAGGAACCATCCTCGGTACCAGCCGCTCCGCGTGTGCTTGACGGCGTTGGCCGCCAGCTCGCCGACGACCATGACGGCGTCGTCGACCAGCTCTGCGGTCTCGTCCTCCAGCAACGCGGCGACGAAGTGACGGGCCTGGGCAACCTGCCAGGTCAGGCCGGGGAACATCCGGCACCAGCTTTTGGGCATGAGAAACACTCCTCCTCGTCTAGGGGGCTAGACGGCTCAGCGAGCAGAGTATTCCCACGTGTGACCACCAGGCCAGGCATCTTGAGGAATTATTCCTCTAACGGGTGGCGGAGTCCTCCAACTCCTGGAACTCCCGCATCACACGAACCAGGAGCTCGCGCGCCTCGCGGCCGAAGACGGCCGCCTCCTCGAAGCGCCGGAAGATCTCCTCATACGCGGCAACCTCGTCGGAGTCCTCGACGACTCGCTCACCGCGGAAGGCTTCGACAACGACCGCCCGCCGGTCGCACAAGGTGAACCCGTGCCGGGGCATGACCGGCACCGCACGACGCCACGGGATCACCCCCAGGCGCACAGTGCTCAGACTCTCGACAGCCAGCAGCCGGTCAAACTGGGCGAGCATGAGCGAAGGATCCCCCGGCCAGGTACGCAACACCCCTTCGGTCAGCACGAACACCGACTCCCGACCCGGCTCGTACAAGAGGCTCTGCCGCTCGACACGAGCAGCGACAGCGCGACCGACGGATTCCGGCGTCGAGTACGGCGCACTCGCGAAGACGTGCCTGGCGTACTCGGCGCTCTGAAGCATGGCCGGCAGAACGACACACTGAAACGACCGGACCAGCCGAGCAGACCGCACCGCGTCATCGAGGACCGTCCCGGGTGGAGCCACCTCGTCGGCCTCGACTGCGTCAGGCGCAGCTTCCACGGCTACCAAGAGCTCCCGCACTTCGCGAGACGTCGACCCGTCGAGATCGAGAGCGAGCAACAGACGCCCCAGCACATCGAGGCTGGGGACCATGCGTCCGTTCTCCACCTTGGACACGGTCGGTTGCCCCACGCCGGCACGCTGCGCCAGAACAGCACCAGTCAGGCCGGCCTCTGTGCGAAGCCCTCGAAGGCGTGCACCAAGCGCCTTCATCAGCTCCCGTCGCTCACTCCCCATACCGAGGGTTCTACACCACATGACAACGAGAGCCTGCCCCGCAAGCGATGGCGGTCACGACCGAGCACCCAGGCCATGATTCAAAATTTCTCTACTGGTTCAAGGCGGCTCGCTCCGCTCCCCGCGCGCGGCCCGGCCCCCGGCCGGGCCTGCGCTCCTGCCTCCGTCCCGCTCCAGCCCGGCCGGCGGCCAGGCCGCGCATACAGCGATCAGGTGCTTGAGGCCCGGTAGGGAGTACATCGGTGCCGGGGCGACTGATCCGTGTCAGTCCGCCCCCAACTTACCGAAGGACCAACCCGCGATGTCGACTAGCCGCCCCCGCCAACGCATCCCATTAGCAGGCATCGGTTTCTGGCCCGGACTGAAGACTTTCGCTTCTCTGAGATGGATGAATGCCGTGTCCTGCACATCTAGAATCGCCTGCTGGTACCTCACCCCCAGGGATTCGGCGGCCACCTCAGCTTTTCGCTGTTCCTCGAACTGCTCTTTAATGGAATCCTTGATGGAAGAAAAGTAGACCGTCCAAGCATTGTCTTCATCCTGAGCGGAAATCTCGCTCTCATACGACTCAAACCATAGCCAGTTCGGAATTAGCTGGCCACTGACAACCAGCCCTCCGGTGGTCAATACTAGCCAGGGACCTCCGGGGTCCTCATTGGCGCTGTTGATCACGTTAACTAGTGCCACCAGGGAGTGGTCCACGTCATCCAAGGCAGACATTGCCGTCCATTTCTATTCGCGGGCCTAGTCGCGGAATTCTACTTGCCGTCCGCGTGCCGATGCATGAGCGTGTTGAGTGCGTCCCGCGTACGCGTTCCCGAAGTCAGTGCAGTGCGGACCGCACCCAATTCGTACCGACCTCGAACGGTTCTGGTGAACAACCTAACTTGCTCTGGTGAAACTTGGGTCGACTCTTCAGCGGCAGAAGTAATAACCACCGACGCAGCCCAGTGGGCAGGATGCACGTTCGATGCCGATTCCTCGGCTTGGGCCTGCTCGAGTCCTTGCTGTACCCATTGACGCATCAACTGCGTGACCGGAATTCCACGGCGCGCGGCAACCTTGCGAATTTCAGACATGACCGACTGCTCCATGCGAATGGAGCGGGATACCATCGGCATCCGTGAAGATTCAATCGGAACCTCTTCGCTCTCCATGTCAACGATGCTTGTCGACTGGTAGCGCAGCGCCAATTCGTTGAGTTCCTGAGGGCTTTCCGCCTGTGGGCGAAGCTCTTCTCCGGTCATTTCCCTGCCTTCCTGTAGGTTGCGCGCTCCCTTACGTCCATATCGCGAGCCGTCACCACATAGTAGGAATTCCTTCCCCGAGAGGACAGGATTACCGTCAGATACCGGCCGCTATCAGTTGTTCCAAAGACTGCATATTTATCGTCGCGCGTGCGCCGGGCTTGAATCGGTTTCGTCTGGCAGGCCTCCTCAACCTCGTCGGGCGTCACATTGTGTTCCGCAATGTGTTGCTCGTTCCAGTCGTCCCAGATGAGCTCATCGACCCGCACGACGGGGACCGTACCACGTTCGTACCACGCCCCCTACTGGATCAAACCATGACAGATAGGCGTGTTTGGGCTGGCAGGCCAGTTCGGGACAGCATCAGTCAGCGACGCGGGCGGCCGGTCCATCGAGCGCGACGATTGGCCACGGTATCCCCGACCCTGTTGGGGAGCATCGCGTCAAGCGATACCGGCGGCTGCAAGCCGCGCCTACGCCCAACGGCGAACAAGTTCCTAAGCTGAGAGCTTCGAGGGTGGCATCCCTCCGGGCCTCCTTCTCGGTCCTGCCGTCGAAGCTTGCCCCGATCGATGGCACCGATAGCGTGGCTGGGGCCGGTGGCGGTGCAGCGAGGCACACGCGCGCCCGCTCGGTCGACTGACGCACCCTCGTGGCGGACTTTCGTGGGCTGAGGCTGAGACGGACCGCAACGGTGCCGGCCGTCAGTCGAACGAAGCCCCTCAGTAGCTCAGGAGGAGGCGCGAAAAATGCACCGTGGAGCCTCCCCCTTTGGAGCCGATTGATCACAAACATCGAACAGGCCCTAGCCTCGCGCTTTCACGAGGTGGGCTGTCCGAAGCTTGATCAAATAAGCGGAGAGTGCTCCTGACCTGCAACGATGGGACTTGTCTAGGGTCCTGTTGGCTGCATGGGAAGAAGCACTCTTCAGGTGAAGAAGCGTATCGGGTTCTACCCGCGTGTCCGCATCGAGGGCGGCGGCCGGGCGGTGGTCTCGCAGGCCGGGAGCGTGCTGCTGGTCGAGACCGTCCGCAAGGCCGGTCTCGACACCGCGATATCAGTGGCGCTGGCACCGTGGCGGAAGGCTCGGGCGGTGCACGATCCGGGCAAGGTCCTGCTGGATGTGGCCCTGGCGGTCGCGTTGGGCGGGGACTGCCTCGCGGATGTCGGCATGCTGCGGGCGGAGCCGGCCGTGTTCGGGCCGGTGGCCTCCGACCCGACGGTCTCCCGCCTCGTCGACGCCCTCGCCGCCTCCGGCGAGGAAGCTCTGGCGACGATTCGTTCCGCGCGGGCCGAAGTCCGCGAACTGGTCTGGCGGTTGGCCGGCGAGGAAGCGCCCGAGGCGGGTGGAACGGTGACCGTCGACCTCGACGGGGTGCTGGTGATCGCGCACTCCGACAAGGAGGATGCAGCCCCGACCTGGAAGCGGACCTACGGGCATCACCCTCTGATGGGGTACGTCGACCACGGGCCGGGCGGCACCGGTGAGCCGGTCGCGGCCCTGCTCAGGCCGGGGAACGCGGGATCGAACACTGCCGCCGACCACATCACCGCCACCCGTCTGGCGCTGGCCCAGTTGCCGAAGAAGTACCGGCGCGGGCGCCAGACCTTGAGCGTTTTCAGTGTGGCCACCGATCGGGTGACGGAGCGGTGTGAAGGTCGGGGTGCGCAACGGACAGGGCTCCCGTGCCGTTGAGAGAGGTGTTCAACGTCTCAACTCAGCAGCACAGGAGCCCTGTTGGTTCCGTATCCTGCCGCACTCGACCTGCCTCACGCCCTGGTCGAGTGGGTCACGATGCTCATCGTCACCCGCGAGGGTGACCGGCGGTGCAAACTCCCGCCGCACCGCCGTGCGCTCGTCGCACTCGTGTACCTGCGCCGGCATGACACCCTCGCCCGCATCGCCGCGGCCTTCGGGATATCCGTCGGCACCGCCCACGCCTACATCACCTCCGTCACCGGCTTGCTCGCCGAGCAGGCACCGGGCCTGCTGAAGACGCTGCGCGAGCACGACCCGGACTTCGCCCTCCTGGACGGCACGCTCGCCGAGTGCGACCGCGTCGGCGACGGCCGGGCCGACTACTCGGCGAAACACAAACGGCACGGGGTGAACGTGCAGGTCGTCACCGATCCGGCCGGCGAGATCCTGTGGCTGTCCCCAGCGCTGCCGGGCCGGACCCACGACCTGACCGCCGCCCGCACCCACAAGATCCTCCGGATCTGCGAGCGGCAGGGCGTCCCGGTCCTCGCCGACATGGCCTACATCGGCGCCGGTGACTGGGTCACCACCGCCAAGCGCCGCCCGCCCCACGGTGAACTCACCTTCACCGACCGGACCAGGAACCGGGCCCTCTCCGCCGCCAGGGCACCCGTCGAACGCGGCATGGCCCGGCTCAAGTCCTGGCAGATCTTCCGCAGATCCCGCATCAGCCCCAACCGCATGACCGTCATCGCCAAAGCCGTCCTCACCCTGGAGAGGCAACGCTGAAAAGGTTCCTTGATCCGCACGGACTCCGCGGGCGGCACCCACGACTTCGTGTCCTGGCTCGCCCGGCGGGGGCGGTGGCTGTCCTACTCGGTCGGGATGGTGATCACCGACGCGATCCACCAGCACGTGCTCAAGGTCCCCGCGTCGGCCTGGACGCCGGCCGTCGAGCCCGGCGGCGAGATCAGGGACGGGGCCTGGGTCGCCGAACTGGCCGGCGATGTCCTGGACGGCTGGCCGAAGGGGATACGGCTGATCGTCCGGAAGGAACGACCCCATCCCGGGGCTCAGTTGCGGCTCACGGACGCGGACGGCATGCGGCTGACGTGTTTCGCCACCAACACGCCGGGCCGTCCGATCGCCGAGCTCGAGCTCCGTCACCGGCTGCGGGCGAGGGCCGAGGACCGCATCCGGGCCGCCCGCTCGACCGGACTGCGGAACCTTCCCCTGCACGACACCGCGCAGAACCGCATCTGGCTGGAGATCGTGCAGATCGCCCTGGACCTGCTGGCCTGGATGCCGATGCTCGCGCTGACCGGCAAGGCCCGCCTCTGGGAACCCCGCCGTTTGCGGCTCCGCCTCTTCACCACGGCCGGACAGCTCGTGACCACCGGTCGTCGGCGTTTCCTCCGCCTTGCCGGGCACTGGCCCTGGTCCAGCCACATCACCGCTGCCCTCGAACGGCTCGCACTCCTGCCGAACCCCGGCTGACCAGCAGATCCACCCGTCCCTGTGAGAGAACCCCCAGACCGGAGCAGTGGAACCCGGCGTCCACCCGAGACGACACTCGGGCCCTCAGCCTGCCCAGCCTCCGCCACCGGCAACAAGAAGAGCCGCCGACTCCGTCGGCGGCCCATCAAGAAAGATCGAGGCTAGATCACTTGTTGCTGACCCTGCTGCGGCTGGTCAAGCTGCTGCTCCCGCATGCGCTGCTCAGCACGCAAGCCCTCAACAGTGGTAGCGAATAGTTCAAGATTCCGCGATTGATCACTTTCGCTATATGGAGCAATGCCCAATTTTAGGGCAGTTGAATGCTGTTCGATACTGTCGGCTGTCTGCTGGAGATTAAACACTCTCTCGCGGGGCTTGAAGTACCCAGCCGCAGCGGTGATAACCGTAACGGTGAAGCCCAAACAAATAAGGATCCCCTTAGCCGGCTGGGGCGGATCATACCAAGCAGTTACTGCGGAAATCGCTGCCGAGGTGACAAATAGCATCCACTGCATCAGCAAGTGCATGCGTCTGTAATGTCGCGATTCCTTACGCAACCGGCTCATCTCCGCCGGCAGTCTTTCTCTATAAGACGCTTGTCGATCCATAGGCGGAGGAGTGTGCCGGAGGGCATCAAGGATATGCTTCTCCGTAGCCCGAGAAAGTTCGAGCTTGAGCTTCCTGACTGGAGTTCGCGCGTCTGTCCAAAAATTGTTGAACTCCGCCGCCAGCTGGGCGACGACAGCAACACCCGAGACGAACGCAAAGAAGGAACAGACGTTGTCAATCACGCTAGGAGTGTTCGAGTGCAGCCAAAAGGAAATCTTCAGAACTCCCACAACAGAAGTGCGGCAATGACGACAATCGGCGTCCCGTGTAGCCCGATAGCCTGCAGGCGGCGATTCTTGATGCGTTCTTCGAGATCCGCAATCTTACGACGATGCTCGATCAATACGTCCGTCGTCGTCGCACCGTTAGATTGGCTCAATGGTTGCGTCATCTCACGCCCCGTCGCTATGAGCCAGCCCATTTGCAAAGAACAGGCAATTCCGAGCCCCCTGCCTCTCGTGGCCTATCAGTCGAGTCAGACCATCAGACATAGAGTGGATCTTACGGACACCGCGAGTAGTTGGGGACGGGTTCGGCCCAACTGTCCAGTGCAGCCAGCTGTGGGGCCTGCCGCTTGCACGCTCTGCTGCTCGACAGCTTGACCAATGCCGGGCTACACATGCCCGAGGGGTCCGTCGTGAGGCCTTCGGAGCGTGTAAGACACACCGTCCAGCCGGTCTGCTTCGCCGCACCTCCGACACAGTGAGTGCCGCCGTCGCTGCCTCACCTACTCGTCGCAGGTCAAGGAGGTCTGGGTCTGATCGACGCGAACACTCCGGATCTGTTGCAGTACAGCAGCGGAGTACAGCAACCACCGCGACCGCAGCCGACCGTCAGAAGCTGTCGATGACCACCGACCAACACACCGGCACCTCGGTGACCGTCCAGCCGAGAGTTCGGGACGAAGAGGTCACGTGTCACAGTCCGGGTTTCGCCGGCCGGCGACAACGCTTCGTTGTCCTACAGCCCTGGACGCCGCATCCTCGGCGTACGCCGATTTCTCCCGACGCCCGTGACCTCTGCCGGTCCGTCTTCGAGCCGGGCCAGGTCGAGCTGGCCGTCATGGCTCTGGAGACCTACGCCGGGCCAGATGAGGCGTGGGTCCACCAGGCCGCCATCAGGCTGAGCGGAGGGCAGCTTCACCGTCTGGCCCACTGGCTGAACTCGGCCGAACGAGAGCTGGGCACCTTCCGCTGGTACGCCGGCGAACCCGCAGATGTATCACCCGAATCGCACCGGTTCGCAGTCGAGTTCATCAACGGGCTGATCGACAAGGATGTCCCTAGGCCACCAAAGCCACGGTGAGCCGCGTGCCATACGCGTGCCATATCGTGCGGGGAACCACGGGGAACAGTGGAGACTGGCAGCGCAGGTGTCCCAGTCTTCGAAACCGCTGCGCCGCAGGTCAGCGCAGCAATTGTTGGCAAAGAACCCGAGCTTCCCAGGCTCAGGTCCCTACCGAGGCAACTCAGCCTCAACGCTGCGCTATCGGGCCTACGATGCGGACGTGGGTATTGGACGCAGAGAGGACGAGTCTGTTGCGGTAGAGGCGTACAGGTCAGGTCAATGCACACAGCATGAAGCCCCGAATCCGCCGTCCGAATTCGGGGCTTCCTCTGATGCTCTGGGTGCCGACGTCAGTGCCGCCTCCACCGCCGTTCATGTATCCGCGCATAGCTGTGTCACCTCCTCCACCAACCGAGGTGCTGCACGGCCAGCCCATAGGACACATAGTCATGGGACATATATAGTCGGGATACATCGTCTCTGGATGTTGAGGCATGGGACGTATGAGCTAGGGCACGACATGCCAAAGCAGCCCATCTCAGACGCAGCAGCAACCTTCGGCGCCCGGGTCCGGAGCCGGCGCAACGAGCTCGGCAAGAGCCAAGAGGGACTAGCCGACGACAGCGGGATGCACTGGACGTTCATCGGTCAGGTGGAGCGCGGACAACGCAACGTCTCGCTACACAACATCCTCAAGATCGCCGACGCCTTGCAGCTCGACCCGGCCGAGCTCATACGCGGGCTCTCCGCCCCAGAGGCCGAAGCCACCACCGCGAAGTAGCGCACGACATTGCAGGCCATCGGGGGAACATATGGGGCTCGCGAAGCGGTACATGGAAGAAGTGGAAGCCCAGGGCTGGTACCCCACGGGGAACCAATGGGTGTGTGAGCAGTGCGTTGACGAGCCCTTCCTTGCAAGCAAGGTTCGCGAGGCATCATCACCCGAGCACACCTGTATCTTCTGTGATGAAAGTCCGGCCGCCGAACTAGACGTCTTCATGGAAGCGTTCATGAATGGCGTCACGCGCCGCTACGAAGATGCAGACAATGAGCATCGCTGCGACTCCGAGACTGGCGAGTATCTAGGCAACATCTTCGACACTGACGAACTGGTCTGGGAATACGAGCACGTCTTTGCCAATCACGACTTGCTAGAAGCCGTACGTGCCTCGATCGTTGACAAGACATGGACCGATAACGACTTCTGGTACTACACGCCAAGCGAAGCGCTCAGTAGTGGTTGGGAACGATTTCGCCACGCAGTGATGTTTGAGTCCCGGTATGTCTTCTGGCTGCGCGAGGACTGGCAAGGCCAGGACTATGACGCGGACGGCATTCACCCGGCTAAAGTCATGCAGGCGCTAAGCGACTACGTCGAAAAGCATGACCTGTACCGCACGATTGAGCCGGGGAAAAGCTTCTGGCGAGCCCGTACCCATACGGAGGCTGAAGTTTCCTGGGGAGCAAAGGAACTGGGGACGGCTGGACGCGAGCACGCGAAGCAAGCGAACCGCATGAGTCCTGCCGGTATCCCCATGTTCTACGGTGCCGAGGACGCGGACACGGCCGTGAGGGAAAGTCTCGTGCGGACTTCCGACACACACGTTACCGTTGCCTCCTTCCAGGCAACGCAACCGTTCACCGTTGTTGACCTGACTGGCAGCAAGATCCCTCTGGAGCCCTCCGAGTTCGATATTGAACGGTTTGCTGAGCGACATCGAATCCTGTTCCTCAGAGACTTCGTCAAAGAGCTGACTCAGCCAATCCGGGAAAGTTACGAGCAGATCGACTATGTCCCAACACAGATTTTGACGGAGTACCTCCTCAAGGTGCACCACCCTAAAAGTGGACATCGCATCGACGGTCTGATGTACACCTCGGCAGTCACGGGGAAAACGTGCGCCGTACTGGATGTATCTAACAAGCGGTGCATCGACCGGGACGAAGAGATCGAACGCTTCGCAGACGACAAGCTCCACTTGAAGATGGATGCTTCGTCACCACGTACGTTCAAGATTAGGCGAGACTACGAGCCACTGCCGCCGACCAATGCCGATCCGTTCGCGCGGCGGGTATAACTTAGGGGGACCGTGAGTCCGTCTGCAAGCGCTTTAGTCATCGCGCTGGTGGGTATCGCGGGCACGCTCGCATCGGCACTCCTCACCCAACGCAGTGCGAACCACAATAAGCTACGAGAACTTGAGCGAGCCGATCAGCAGCGCTTAGAAGATCGTGCCTACCAAGCGCAGCAAGCAGTGCTAGAAGCGCGACGCTCCTGCTATGTTGCGCTCAACATCGCCGCCCGCCTGTATCAGACAGAACTGACTAACTACCTCGCCACGATTATTGCTGGCAACGTAACCGATGAGCTACGGACCAGTGTCGACGAAATGCGACGAGAGCACCGGTCACGTCACGCTGAGGCTCAGATGGTGGTACCCGACTCGGTGCTCGAAAAGGCTGGTGCCGTAAACGGTAACCTCAGTCAGTTTTACGGGATTCTGAAGGCTATTGATGCTGGCACTGCAACTCCAAGTGACACGGTTGAAGCAGCTGAGTCTCGGCGCTTGAGGTCCTGGGATCTGCTGGGCGAAATGAGGGCCGCCATGCGACACGACCTAGACATCGCTTCATAGAACTGGGTGAGGAACAGCTTTGAACTGGCACAGCCTTGGCACCGCGGACGCCATCAAGATCGGCGCATCTGCCGCCGGCGTATGGGGCTTCCTTGTCACGTCTGGGAAGTTCTGCAAGAGCCGCTATACCGCAACGCTTGGGAAGAGACGCAGCGTCAGAAAGCAGCTGAACCGGCTGGCCGTTGGTAGCACACTAGCTCACGTCGAGAGCCTGTTTGGCGCACCAGTCTTTGAGCAACAGATAGGTACAAGCACCAACACCTACGTTTACACGACAGCGTACGCCTGGGTCCAGGTACGACACAGTGCCGCCAAAGGCATCGAGGCGTTCGCTATCACCGTGACGCATAAATGGTTCCGCTACAGCACAAAACACCTCACCTGGGATGGCCTTCCAGTGAAGCTGGGTAAAAGTACTTTCCGGGATCTGCCAACTGAGCCAGACGGTCGGATCGTCCGTGTTGGAGCGAACAACTTCCTGTATGCCGAGTCTCACTACCTTGGAAACCCTGGCAACTACCAACACTTCATCTTCGCGCACACCAACGCGGGTGTGGGAGATCTTGGGTACGCGCACATGGATGGCTACCCCATCGCCGAAGGCTTCCTATCTGAATATGAGCAGGATGCCGAACTGCGCGACCACGAAGGTTTGGCCGAAGCACGCGAGAAGACAGTCATCAACACCTTTTCCACGGGTGCAAGCTTTGTGCATCCCACACAGATCGGGTTCGGGGCCGACTGGGGAACGGTGCGCGCGCTGCGGGACTAGCTAGCATTTGAGCTTTTCCGGGCTTAGCTGCGCCATCGCCGAGCTGGCGGGTGGCGCGGGGGCAGCCTCCAGCCCGGGCATGAATGAACCTTTTCAGCGTTGCCTCTCCAGGGTGAGGACGGCTTTGGCGATGACGGTCATGCGGTTGGGGCTGATGCGGGATCTGCGGAAGATCTGCCAGGACTTGAGCCGGGCCATGCCGCGTTCGACGGGTGCCCTGGCGGCGGAGAGGGCCCGGTTCCTGGTCCGGTCGGTGAAGGTGAGTTCACCGTGGGGCGGGCGGCGCTTGGCGGTGGTGACCCAGTCACCGGCGCCGATGTAGGCCATGTCGGCGAGGACCGGGACGCCCTGCCGCTCGCAGATCCGGAGGATCTTGTGGGTGCGGGCGGCGGTCAGGTCGTGGGTCCGGCCCGGCAGCGCTGGGGACAGCCACAGGATCTCGCCGGCCGGATCGGTGACGACCTGCACGTTCACCCCGTGCCGTTTGTGTTTCGCCGAGTAGTCGGCCCGGCCGTCGCCGACGCGGTCGCACTCGGCGAGCGTGCCGTCCAGGAGGGCGAAGTCCGGGTCGTGCTCGCGCAGCGTCTTCAGCAGGCCCGGTGCCTGCTCGGCGAGCAAGCCGGTGACGGAGGTGATGTAGGCGTGGGCGGTGCCGACGGATATCCCGAAGGCCGCGGCGATGCGGGCGAGGGTGTCATGCCGGCGCAGGTACACGAGTGCGACGAGCGCACGGCGGTGCGGCGGGAGTTTGCACCGCCGGTCACCCTCGCGGGTGACGATGAGCATCGTGACCCACTCGACCAGGGCGTGAGGCAGGTCGAGTGCGGCAGGATACGGAACCAACAGGGCTCCTGTGCTGCTGAGTTGAGACGTTGAACACCTCTCTCAACGGCACGGGAGCCCTGTCCGTTGCGCACCCCGACCTTCACACCGCTCCGTCACCCGATCGGTGGCCACACTGAAAACGCTCAATGATTAGCATCGGAAGCCACGACCCTCGTCCGCTTGCCAGCTCGCAAGGCCCGCGCCCGCGCCCCCGCAGCCGCTCCAACAACGAGCGGGCCCGCAGAACAACGGTCAGGACGCCGTGGACTATCTGTGGACAAGCCGCAGCCAACAAAGCATCTAGAAGACTGTGACCAGCAACGTTGCCTGATACCCAAGCGGCCTCCGGAGCCGTGTGCGCAGGTTCGAATCCTGCCGGGGGCACCTTGAATTAGGTGCCCAAAGACCCCGTCACCAGCGGAAACGCTGAGGCCGGGGTCTTCGCGTATGTGCAGGCTGATGCAGCGCAGCCCGGAGAGGGCGTATGTCGGGGTTCGTGGGCGGGATCTTGGAGTATTGCCGCTGGCGATGCTCACGCCGCCGGGCAGGATGTTCCCTGGGCAGTCGGAATCGACGGGTTGGGGGATCACGTGGATGTCACCACTCTTGCTGTCGCGCTCATCAGCGTCGGGGGGACGCTGGGCGGGACTCTGGGTGGGGCGGTGCTCAGTCAGCGCGCGAGCCGGGCCCAGGCCGCGGAGCAGAATCAGCGCGCCGATCTTGAACGGGCTGAGCTGCGCGCCGATCAGGCATTGCAAGCCAAGCGCGATCTCTATGCCCTGCTGAACACCACGGCTCGCGCGTACCGGATCGCCGCCCGAGACGCCGTCCGGGCAGCCGAGCGGGGTGAGAGCAGCGAGCCGGCGGTCCTGGACGCCGCAAAGGACGCTTGGGCCGACCAGTACGCACAGGCGCAGATGGCGTTGCCGAAGGACGTTCTGGAAGTTGCCTCCGCCTTGAACAGGGGCCTGGGAGTCGGGTACTCAGTCGTCAAGCAGTTGCCGCACAGCCCTGACCCGAACGCGGCCTACGCGCGGGCGAGGACGTGGTTCAGTGGCTCCATGTCCGATGGCGTCTACCTCTTGAGGGTGGCGCTGCGACATGACCTCGGCGTGGAGGTCGACGCGAACTTCGGACAGGCTCGTACGCAGATGCTCGCCACGCTCGACAGCTCGCGGAAACACCTGGAGCGGCTTCTCGCCGCCGAGCGCGAGGCCCTTGAGGTGGATTGAGGGATATTTCACCAGTGGGGGGCTTGCGTCCAAGTCGGCACCAGCTCTTCCGAGTTCGTAGTCGCGTCGCTTCGGGAGGAAGCGCGTTCGTCGGTTATCCGCATGCGTCGCAGAGGCCCGTTGAGGGCAGTTGGACGAAGCAGTGCTCGCATATGCGGGGCGGCTTCTCCGTGCGTTCGCGGCGGCGCTCGACGGCGGCTTGCAGTCTTGGGGCGAGGGCCGGTGCGCCGCCGTCCGGGGGCATGGTCGCCCCGAAGTGGCGGTAGCAGGCGAGGCGGGCGTTGGCGGCGTGGTGCTCACGTTCCAGTTCGTCGTCCACCGGCGCTTGTCCGGCGACCGCCAGGACTTCCTTGTAGCCGCTTCCCACCTTGCCGTCGTCCGTGTGCACGACGAGGGCTGTCAGGGGCGGGTCGCCGCGACGGTGGGCTTCACGCACCACCGATCCCAGAACCGGGCCGATCCAGTTCTGCAGGAGGCTCTTGGTCCGGATGCCGGTCCGGGTCTGGACCTCCTCCCCCAGCTGCTTGTAGGTGATCACCGCGTGGTACGTCCGCGCTACGCCTACGAGGATCGAATACGCCTCCGCCCCCCAGGCTTCGCGTGCTTCCCCCTGCTTCATTTCCGCCCCATCGTGCTCTGGATCGTCGGCACTCGCTTGCATCCTCTCCTCCGCAGGGCGACCGCACCATGGTTCTGTGGATACCGCCTGTCAGCAAGGGCTTCGAACCGGGCGGGTGGGCGCCCTTGGGATGATGTGGCGGTGACTGAGTCGAGGCAGGTGGCCGCAGGGGTCTTCGAGTCGCATGTGCGGGCGTTTTTCGTGGGGCATGCCGTGGAGGCCGTCGGCTGCGACCTCGGGCCGGAGCGGCGGGCGGCGGTGCCCGGGCTGCGTGTGTTCGTCGTGGCGCCCGGTCCCCGGAGCGACTGCTGGGCCTATGTGACCGCCGGGTGCTGGGGCGCGATGCAACGGGACGGGGACGGCCTTGAGTTCGTCATGACCGCGCATGTCCGTGACGAGCGGTTCGTCGAGCTGCTGGCGATGATCGCGTACTACCACTGCACAGGGCATCCGCTGGACGTGGAGCACAGCATGCCGATCGGTGAACCGTGGGTTCCGGGCTCGGCCTGTGACCATCTGCTGATCAGCCTGCCCTATCTCCACGGTCCCGACCTCGAGCACTGCCCGCTGCCCGGCGGACGTGCTCGCATCCTGTGGGCGCTGCCCGTGACCGGCGCCGAGATCGCGTTCCGGCGGGAACACGGACACGAGGCCCTGGAACAGCTCTTCGACGAGGTGGCGATCGTCCCCACCGATCCCTTCAGGGCGTCCGTGGCCTGAGCTTCGCGGTGCCGGTGGTGCCCGTCCGGGTCTCGGTGCGGTGCGGGCCACGGGGGGCGGCCCGCACCTGGCGTGCTTTTCCTACCGGTAGAAGACGGACACGCCGCCGTGGTGGGAGCAGGCTCCCTGGTGGTGGGCGGCGTAGGAGTAAGTGCCGTCCCTGCAGAGGGCCGTGGCGCCGTTGCCGTCGGAGCTGGAGCCGCCCGACGAGCCGGAGCCGCCGCCGGACGACGAGCCGCCGGACGTCGAACCCCCGCCCGATCCCGTGCCCGCCCCTGCGGCGTGGGCGGTGACGGTCACCTTGACCTTGACCGTTTCCGTGACGGTCGGCGCCGGCTTCGGCTTCGCGGTCTCCGTCGCCGTGGCGGTCGCGGTGACCGTCGCCGTCGCCGTGGTCGTGACCGTCGGCTGCGCCCTGTCGTTGGCGGCCGTCTTCGTCACGTTCGGGTTCTGGTCGTCGCCGCCCGCGCCTGCCAGGCCGATGACGAACGCGAGGCCCAGGGCGGGGAGGACGAAGCGCTTGCGGGCCCATTTGGGGGCGGGGCGGACGGGCGGCGGTCCCGGCGGAGGCTGGAACGGCGGTTGAGGCTGGTAGTAGCTCACGGGGCCCCCTGTCGAAGTACGTGAGGGGTGAAACTACCTACGGGGGCACGTGACATGTGAGGGATTCGTGAAGAGAGTGACTCAGTTGTGACCTTGTCCCGGGCTCCAGCTTCGGGCTCCGGCTTCCGGCTCCGGCTTCCGGCCCCAGATTCGAAATCCGGCTTCGGGATCCGGCTTCGGGATCCGGCTTCGGGCTCCGAGTTCTGGGGGACTTGGGTGTTCCTTGTCGCCGTGATGCCTGTCCGCACGCCTCCCGCCCGCTCGGGCCAGGCCGGCGTGCGGGGCCGCCGGTGGTCCGGGAGGCTGAAGTGACGTCTCACGGATGGGAGTCGGCATGCCTCCGGAACAGTGCAAGGCGGCCAGGGCCAAGCTGGAGCGGGCCAAGCAGCGACGGCAGGGGCTTCTCAGGGAGTTGACGGAGGACGAGGCGAAGCTCGCCCACATGAGGGCACAGGCGCATCCGGACACCGCGGCGATCGAGGCTCAGGAGCGGGTGGTGGCACTCGACCGCAGAGTCCTCGAAACGGCCGAAGAGGAAGTCGGCAGCCTCGAGGAGCTGGTGCACGCCCTGTGTGACGACCTGCCCTGATCGGCGCGGGAGCGCCGCCGACGTTCCCTTGAGCGGCGATCCGTACACTCTCCTTCCCTGTTTGCGGGTTCGCGAAGGCCAGGCCCGACACCCCACGCGGTCATGCGGTCATGCGGTCATGCGGTCATGCGGTCATGCGGTCATGCGGTCATGCGGTCACGTTCCGGGGCTGGCCCAGCTGGTGGGCGCTCCCCGTCAGGTGGGCCCGCCCTCCTGCTGCCAGGCTCGGGGCCAGTTGCCGGACGGCGGGGGCGGGCCCGCGATGTCCAGGTCGCGTCGGGCCAGGGCGTAGAAGGCGTCCCGCGCCCGGCTCACCTGCTGCACGGCCCTGGTCCAGCCCGCATGGTCGTCCTTGAGGCCGCGCGCGTACAGCTCGACGTTCCACACCGCCTCGTGCCACTTGCGCGCCGCGCCTATCGTCTCCGCGTCCCCGATCAGCAGCACGGACTCCCAGTCGGCCGCCCGCCGCGCCTCGTTCTCCGCGAGCTGCGCCAGGCCCGCGTCGAGGTCCAGCGGGTCCGCCGCGTGCGGAAAGCCCCTCGCCGCGCCCATGCGCTGCGCGATGCTCAGCTGCTGCTTCAGGATGTTGGCGTAGGACGCGTAGGCCTCCAGCCGTTTCGCGTCCCAGCGCTCGGCCCGGCCGCGTCGCCAGCGGTTCCGTTCCACGATGTTCGTCGCCACGTACGAACTCGCCGCTCCGACCACCACGCCCAGCAACGCCGGGACCTGCTCCCACAACGGCCGCTTCCCCCCTCATGTCGCGCGCCTCGCGCCCGCCCCTTCATGCCGCACGCTATGCCGCACGCCTGATCGTCGTGCGCAGGACGAAGAACGCAGAACGCCGGATCTTGTCGCGGGTCATGCGGTTGTGACGCGGTCCTCCGCCGGTGTCTGGCGGGGCGTCAGGCGGTCCAGGGGGACGACGACGGTGCTGTGGAAGCGGTGCACCGCGTCGTCGACGCTGCGGATGAAGCCGGATTCGGCGTTGCCGCGGCTGCTTCCCATGCTCTTCAACAGGGACAGGCGGAAGCCGGTGATGCGGGTGTCGGGCTGCTTGGGGAGCATGTCCGCCGGTTCGGGGCGCAGTCGTTCCAGCGTTCCCCGCGGTCCGCCGGTCTCTCCTTCGACGAGGGTTTCGACGTGCAGGTCCGCGGGCGCCTCCGCCAGATGGCGGACGAGGCGTTTGGCCCAGGTCAACGGGTAGCCCTGCTCGGGGGCGGGGATCTCGACGGAGGTCCGCAGCCTGCCGGTGCGCAGGTCGGCGGTGACTCCCAGGATTCCGGGTGCGCCCTCGATCCGGAGTTCGGCCTGGAGTCGCCCGTCGAGGCAGAGCTGGTCGGCCAGGCGGGCCCGGCGGGTTCGCGGATCGGCTCCGCGTCTGGCCCGCTGGACGGGCAGTACCTTCTGTCCGAGTTCGCCGCCGAGGCTGAGGCAGATCTGCCGGATGAGCCGTTCCCAGCTTTCGACGACCTCCAGGGCGCGCGGGTCGCCCTGGCACAGGGTCTCGTCGTCGATCCCGTTGCGGACGGGCACCCAGGCCGCCCCCATGTTCTGGAAGCCGTGGCAGCCGGAGTTCTCGTGCCGCAGATAGTGCAGGAGTTCCTGGAGCAGCCACGCATGGGTCCGGTCCCCGACGCCCTCGTGGCGGATGAGCATCTGCGCCACGTGGGTGACCTCGGCCCAGGACAGGTGGCGCAGGGCGACCTTGTGCTTGCGCCGGCCGTCGGTCTTGACGTCGACGAGCGGGCTGCCCTCCAGCGCGACGTCGTTCGACAGCGTGATCACGGCCTCGTAGCCGCGGCGGGCGGCGATGTCCGCGTACGCCTGCACCTGTTCGGGCTTGAGGCCGTTGCCGTTGGTCTTGGTCTCGACCAGCGCGGTCCAGAGTTTCCCGGCGCGTTCGACGCGGATGATCCCGTCGGGGCGTCGCGGGGTGTCGCCGTGCGGGAGGGAGACCTCCGTGAACGTCTCCATACGGCCCGCCGGCGCTCCGAACGCGGCCGTGAGCCTGCGGCCGAACTCCGGCACCTGCGCCATCACCGACAGGAGTACCGAAGTGGCCCGCGTCTCGCGGTCCCGGTCGCTCTTGAGCGCCGACACCGGGAAGAGTCTGGCCTGCTTCCAGGAGTCGTTGTCGGCCAGGGACTTCCTCGCCGCCCTGGGCACGGTGACCTTCTTCTTCGCGGTGCGCGGCCGTGCCGCCCTCCCTGACCTACCGGGCCTCCCGGCTTGCCCAGGCTGTCCGAGCTGTTCGGGCCGTTCGGGCCGTTCGGGCCGTTCGGACTGTTCGGGAATCCCGGCGTTCCCGGGCCGTTCCGCTTCCGGCTCGCCCGCGGGTGAGCGCGGGGCCGGCACCAGGCCGCCCGGCGTGAACCTCGGGTCCTGCTCGACGGCCGGCGCCCCTACGGCCTGACCGGCCTGACCGGCCTGCGCACCGTTTCCGGCCGACAGCCCTCTCCCGGCCCACGCACCGCCCCCGCTCGGCCCGCCGCCCCCATCCGGCCCGCCGCTCTCGGCCGGTTCGGGGCTTTCGGTTGTGTCGGCGGGCCCGTCGGCCCGCGCCTGCTCGTCTCCCCCGTCGTCGTCGATGTTCACGCCGAAGTCCGTCGCCAGACCGACGAGGCCGGTGTCGTAGCCCTGTCCGACGGCGCGGAACTTCCAGTCGTCGCCGCGTCGGTACAGCTCGCCGAAGATGATCGCGCTGACCGTGCCGGGATCCTCGACGGCGAACACGACGAGGCTCTCGCCGCTCGCGTCGGACAGCGTGACCTTCAGGTCCTCCAGCTCGCCGAAGCCGGCCCCCTCGTAGCGGCTCGCCGCCACGACGATGCGGTCGACGGCGGCGGGGACCGCGGTCAGGTCGAAGCCGATGCGGTCCTCGTCACCGCTGTCCGTCGGCGTCTTGCCCAGCAGTTGCACGCTGCCGTCGGCGGCGACCGGGTTGTTGTAGAAGCAGAAGTCGGCGTCGCTGCGGACCTTGCCGTCGGCGTCCAGCAGGAGCACCGACACGTCGGCGTCGCCCTCGCCGGTCGGACTGACCCAGCTCAGGCCGGCGATCAGCGAACCCGCGTCGTCGCTCAGCGCGGCGAGCGCCACGTTCGAGCCTTTGACCATCTCGTGCATGAAGCCCCCCAGAGCTCACGGCGCCACCGGCACCGCCGTTCCGGGCGTCCGGGCCATCGGCCCGCCGCCCGCCGGGCGTCACCCCCATGTGACGCACGGCACAGCGAACGACTGTAGTGCCTGGCGGCGGGGGGCGGGGCGCATCCGTCCCGGAACAGGTCGACGGCCGGGGATCGGGCTCATCAGGACTCCGGTGTCGTGCATCTGACGATCCGTCGACATGACGGCGTCTCCACGGGGCATCCGGTCCGCACAAGCCGAAAGTAAGGAGCGCGTGACCCGTTCGGTCCGTG